>NZ_CP021080.1:3673037-4285210 GCF_000802245.2 Streptomyces pluripotens | reverse complement strand
ATCACATGCAGCTGACGTGCAATCTCGAACTTGCACGTCGGCTGCATGTACCACGGTGCCTCCGCCGACCGAACGTTGATCTGCGCGATCCACTCAGCGCATCCGTCAACGGAAGGTGGGGAGCACCGAGATGAGCATCCTCGTCAGGTACGAGCGCGGATGACGTGTCCGACATCGTCAACTTCGGCCACCTCATCGACGAGAAACCGGCCGCCTTGGACGTCGCCCAAGCGGCGGCCTGATCACGGAAATTGCCCTGGCTCATCACGACGGCACCGCAGCGACTGCTTGGTGTCCGCGCCCTTGTCTTCGAAGTCGAGGCGACAGAAGCCGGGGAGCCCTAACCCCACCAGCAGCACCAACCACAACTGGAGTCATCAAATGGGCGAACTACTTCCCTTCGGCAATGGAGAGATCGCGCGCACTCGGCGCGACATCAAGAAGGCACAACTCAAGCTGGACGGCCTCGCCGAGTTCAACGGGCAGGCCATGAGCTACACGCAGATGCTCGATGTGCGTCGCCAGCTCCTGACGGCCAACAACCCGACGGTCGGGCCGCTGCTCGAACAGCTGGAGATCAGCTTCGTTCTCGAAGCCCAGCGAATCCAGAGCACTATGTACAGGGGGATCTAATGGACGAGATCATCGAGGGCTGCATCGCGCTCTTCTTCTCCATCCTCGCCATCCTCATCGCCATCGCTATACCGGTGGCCATCGCCTACTGCGTGATCTACGGCCTGTTCTGGCTGGCGTATGCAGTGGAGCGATTCATCGAGCAGAACTTGGGACTGATCCTGACGATCGGCTTCCTGGGTGTGTTTGTATTCGTCTGGGGCGTCGTGATAGCCAAGCTCATCCAGCTCTGGTGGGCGTCGCATCAGGTGAAGGCCCAACAGAAGCGCGCCTTGTGCAAGCTTGAGGAGCGCTACCAGGAGGCGGCCAGGGCGATGGATGAACTCGGGCAGGCCGATGCGGGGAGCGCTCCATGAGCAAGCTCCGCCAGGCCCGAGCCGAACAGCGTCGGCGCTACCTCGCCATCATGAAGAGCTGGCGGCAGCTCCGCCGCTCAGATCCCGAGCAACGAGCCCAACGACGGGCCACGCGCCGGCGGTTGTTGGAGGAACTGCGGGCACTCGACCGGGAATCAGCCGACGAGAGCGGCACATGGCGGTAAGCGAGAACGGGACGGGCGCACCTCAGCGCCCGTCCCCCGCCAAGTACCGCACCATCCTCGCCGACCCTCCATGGCGCACCAATCAGGTCGGCAACCGCGGAGCAGCTCGGTACTACCCGCTCATGGCGACTGAGGACATCTGTCGTCTGAAAGTCAGTCCATTGGCGGCCGACGACGCCCATCTCTGGCTGTGGGTGACGAACTCGAACCTGGACGAGGGCATTGAGGTCATGGAGGCGTGGGGGTTTGCGTACCGAAGCTGCCTCACCTGGGTCAAATACGGGCGCACCGCTGGTCTAGGTATCTACCTACGCAACCAGACAGAGCAACTCTTGTTCGGCGTCCGAGGGTCGGCACCAGTGCTGTTCCGGTCACAGGCCACGTGGTTTGTTGCTCCGAGGCAGGAACACAGCCACAAGCCCGAAGAGCAGTACGCGATTATCCAGCGCTGCTCTCCCGACCCGTACTTGGAGCTGTTCGCCAGGCGCAGGCAGCCGGGCTGGGACGTGTGGGGCAACCAAGTCGACTCCGACGTCTCCCTGTAGCTCTCGGAAGGAGGTTTGAAATGGAACCAGGCAAGTTCGGCCCCGTGCTGGGCCGGATACTCGGCGCACTGCTCCTCGTGCTACTGGTAGCGGGCGTTGCACGCGCGGCGTACTGGCTGCTTGCGCCACTCGTTCCGGCCGTGGTCGTCCTCATCGTGCTCGGCGCTGTGTACTGGATCGTCTTCCGGGGTTTCCGGCGTCGCTGAACGACCCTCGCGACCGCTGCGGAATCGACAGCCAACCTCTCTGGCCAGGAGCGGAGCTGTAATTTCTACGGCTCGACTCCAGCCGCGATCAGCTCAATAACTAACAGAAGGGAGCGCATCCGTGTTTTTCGCAGACTCGGCCGCTCGCGTCAGCCCCACGACTGGCGCGGGCCGCCGCACCCACCAACCCAACGGAAAGGCTCCCCATGAACAAACCTCGCAAGAAAATTCGTATCGTCGGCGAGCGTCGCCCTGAGCTGGACGTCGCGCGCTTCGCCGAGGCCCTCATCGCGTTCGCCATGCACCGTCTCAAGACGAGCACCGACAAGAACACCGCCGAACATGACCAGCCCGCCGCTGTGGAGCAGGAGCGTGCATCATGACGCTGGTCGTCCTCATCGCCGCTGGCGGCCTCACGGTGCTGGCGCTCATCCTCGGCGGACGCTGGGCCAACGCCCTTTCGTGGCGTCGTCGCCTCGTGGCGTATCAATTGCGGTTGCCAAGTGGCCTCACGGCCGAGCAGGTAAGCAACTGGCTCGGCAGCGTGGCCGCCGACTCTCAACACTGGCCAGTCGGATTCGAGATCGAAGCCACCCGGCGCGGCATCGGCTTCTACCTGATCGTGTCGCGGTCACACGAGACCAGCACTCTCGCACGGCTGCGCTCCGCCCTCCCCGGTGTTCGAGCCGAGGAAGCGCCTGACTATCTCGATGCGAGGCCGGCGGTTCTGGCGGCGCATGAGTTCAAGCTCAGCAACTTGCAGCGCCCCTTGGCGTCCGACCGTGCCGAGTCCACCATCACGGCACTGTTGTCGGGGCTGTTCCCTCTCTCCGGCGACGAAGTGGTGCACGTGCAGTGGCTCCTCTCGGGCGGTCGCGCCTTCTCGCCGAGCAAGGACGACCCAGCCGAGCTGGCCCGTGCCATACGAGCGAAGAACGCCGCACCGCTCTTCAACGCCGTGGCTCGCGTCGCGGTATCGGCGGGCACCCGGCCTCGTGCAGGCAACCTGCTGAGCCGCGTCACCAACGCCTACAAGATGCTGGACGCTCCCGGCGTCTCGGTCGTACCGCGGATGCTGTCGCTGTCCACCGTGACGGAGCGCCTCTATAGGCGTGCGGTTCCGCTGACGGTCTGGCAGATGCGCCTCAACACCGAGGAAGTCACCGGGCTGCTCGGCATTCCTCTCGGCACCCATCATCTTCCCGGCCTGGAGCTTGGCCGGGCACGCCAGCTACCGCCCCCACAGGACATGGCGCGCTCCGGGCTGGTGCTCGCGGAAAGCAACTTCCCTGGCTCCAGCAACCAGCTTCTGACCTTGCGGACGGAAGACCGACTGCGGCACCTCCACCTCCTTGGCCCTACCGGGGTCGGCAAGTCAACTCTCATCTGCAATTTGGCTCTACAGGACATCGAGCGGGGTGACGGCCTGGTGCTCGTCGACCCCAAGAGTGATCTTGTAGCTGATGTCTTGGCCCGCGTACCCGAAGACAGGACGGAGGACGTCATCGTCCTCGACCCGTCCGCTACCGACTGCCCCGTAGGCTTCAACGTCCTCCAGGTAGGACAGAGCGAGCACGAACGCGAGTTGGTCGTCGATCACGTCGTGCATGTGTTCTCAGAGCTGTGGCGATCGTCTTGGGGGCCCAGGACCTCCGACGTCTTGCGTACGTGCCTACTGACGCTCACTCACACGCGAGCAATGGACGGCTCGGCCTTCACCCTGGTCGAGGTTCCCGAGCTGCTGCTCAATCCGACCTTCCGCAGGTTCGTGCTGAGCCAGGCCGGCGTCCCGGACTCGGTACGAAGCTTCTGGTCGGCCTACGAGCGCATGAGCGAAGGCGAACGCGCGCAAGTCATCGGCCCCAGCCTCAACAAGCTGCGCAGCCTGACCACCCGTACGCCCCTTCGGCTCATGCTCGGCCAGAGCACCGGCATCGACCTGACGGACATCTTCACGAAGCGCCGCATCGTCCTGGTCGCCCTCAGCAAGGGCACAGTCGGCACCGAGACCGCACACCTCCTCGGCTCGCTCCTTATGTCCGGACTCTGGATGACGACACTTGCCCGCGCCGCCGTTCCCGCCGAGAAGCGCCGCCCTACATGGTGCTACACAGACGAATTTCAGGATGTGGTGAGGCTAGGCTCGGACGGCGAACTAGCCGAGATGCTGTCGCAGGCACGTGCCCTCGGCCTCGGCCTGGTCTTGGCGCACCAGTACCTCGACCAGCTACCCCGCGACGTCCGTACAGCGGTGCTTGGCACCGCTCGCTCGCAAGTCGTCTTCCAGCTCGACTACGACGACGCGCGCACCTTGGAACGGCGCTTCGCTCCGGCGCTGACTGCTGCCGACCTCATGGGGCTGCCGGTACACGAGATCGCCATGCGGCCCAGTGTCCACGGAGAGACCCGGCCCCCAACGACCGGCATCACCAGGCCGCTCGACGAACCACTACGTGACCCTGCCGCACTCGCCGAACGCAGCCGCGAGCACTACGGCAGCGTCCGGGTTGGCGTAGAGGCTGCGCTCAAGGCTCGTATCGAAGCGCCAGCTGCGGGCAAGTTCGGCCGCACGCGACGAGGAGACGCGTCGTGATGGCTGCCAACTGGGCTATGGCGACACCGCTTCAAGAAGCGCGGAGGGGTGTTGGTCTCGCTGTTGGCTTCGCTGCCCACCTCGTTTCTCTTCCCTCCCGGTCAACAGCCCGTTTTCGCTCTCTACCGCCAGCGAAACACCTCGTCCTCCTGGAGGACGAGGTATGACTACCGCACGAGCCCCGCGCGGCAGCCGGATCGGTACGGCGCGCGTCCTGGCGCTTGCCGAAACGCTGAGCGAGCGCGAGTGGCAGATCATGGGAACGGTCAACCGGCTGCGGCTGGCGACTGGCCTTCAGCTGGAGCGCCTGCACTTCGCCGAGCTGACCGGCAAGAGCCGATCGGTCGTCCGTTGGCGGGTGCTCAAGCGGTTGGTCGACGCCCAGGTGCTCATGCCTCTGACTCGTCGTATCGGGGGCAGCCTCCGCGGTTCGGCCAAGCTGACCTACGCGCTCGACGTCGCCGGGGAACGGCTGCTACGGCTCCGTCGCAACCTGTCGCAGGGCGAGGAGCGGATTCGCCGGCCTGCGCCGATCGGCGAGCGGTTCGTAGCCCACACCGTGGCCACAAGCGAGCTGTACGTGCAGCTCGTTGAGCGCTCAGCGGCTGACGGCTTCACAGTGGACGAATTTCGGGCCGAGCCCGCCTCCTGGTGGCCCAACGGGGATGGCGGCTGGATGAAACCCGACGCCTACCTGTCGATCTCCGCAGACGGCATCACCGACCACTGGTGGGTAGAAGTCGACCTTGCCACCGAGGCTGTGCCGACGCTGCGCGGGAAGTTCCTGGCGTACACCGACTTCGTAGGGCAAGGACAGCTCGGCCCCGCCGACGTTGTGCCCCGCGTGCTGGTGACGGTGCCGACCGAGGCCCGAGGCGAGGTCATGGCCAACGTCGTCGCGCGGATGCCCGCGCCCGCCGACGAGTTGTTCGTCGTGGCGCTGCATGACGAAGCGATCGGCTTGCTGAGTGCGGAGTTGAGCGAGGCCGACTATGAGTAGGGCCCAGCCGCGCGACTGGTGGGTGGTGGCGGGCATGGCCGTCACCGCGTGTTCAGCGGCCGTCAGTAGCTTCTCCGGTCTGCGCGCTCTCGCTGCTGCGACTGGATGGCCGGAGGCTCTGTCGCCGCTGCTTCCCTGCACCATAGATGCGTATGCGACGACTGCTACGCGAGTGTGGCTGTCTGGTGTGACGCGCTCCGAGCGAGCACGCCACTTCGCCCGCTGGAACGCGATTGGGGCCATCGGGCTGTCGCTGGTCGGTAATGCCGCTTGGCACCTGATCGCGGCCAAGGTGCTCACGGTGACGTGGCCGATCGTCGTGGTGGTCGGTGCCGTCCCGCCTGCCGTCCTCGGTCTGCTGTCGCACTTGGCCGTCCTACGCAGCCAGGACGACGAGGACGAGCAGGACGAAGCCGTGCCACCCGGTACGGAGCTGCACGAGCACGGGGACAAGGCCGACGCCGGTGAGGACGAGTTGCTTGAGGCGGCCCGCGCCGCCGACGCCGCGTACCGGACAGAGCACGGCAAGCCGATCACGCGCGACGAGTTGCGGAAGCACCTGCATGTCAGCACGGAAAAGACTAGTCACATACTGCGGCTACTTCGCACGCTACCAGATGACCCAGGGAAATAACCATAAGCGTTGTAAATTCCACCGTGTCGAAATCAACACACTTCGTTTATAGTTAATTTCATAGGGGGAACAACTAAATGGAGGAATCCAAAAAACCAACCACCCTGGGCCAATACTTGGAGCAGGGACGACAAATATCCGGGCTAAGCCTACGGCAACTCGAAGCGGCAAGCGGCGTCAATATCATGACGATTAGACGGCTACTAAATAATCAGGTGGATAGCCCGTCGGCCGAACATGTCCAGCAACTCGTGAGAACACTGGAGCTGGACGAGAACGACGCCTTCGCCTACATCGGCGTAACACCGCCAAAAGGACTCCCAGACATCGCCCCCTACCTCAGGGCAAAAATGGGACTCCGCGGCGAAGCACTGCGTCAAGCCGCCGAGGAGATTCAAGAAATCATCGAGAAGTACGACGGTGACACGCCCGACCAGTAGAAAGGAGACTACGTATGAATACATCTATCATTCGACAAGTTCGGGGGCTTATGCCGCTACGTCCGTTGACGTTGCGCGAAGCAAGAGGCGTTGCCGAACGGCAGGCAATACTCCTGCTTGAGCTACTCGGACAGCGTGAGCCGGCCGTGGACGTCGGGCTTATCTCGGAGCTGCCACGGGTTGAAGTCAAAGTTGAGCCTAGGCGACGGCTAGGCGGGATCTCTGGATTCTCGCAATGGAGTCGTGGACGCTGGCTCGTTGTAGTGAATCAGGACGACAGCGGCACTCGTCGCCGCTTCACGCTCGGCCACGAGTTCAAGCATGTGCTCGACCATCCATTCATCAAGGAGATTTACAGCCGTATGGGCTCAACCGACGAGGATCGCTACCGCATCGCAGAGCAGATTTGTGATTATTTCGCGGCCTGCCTACTCATGCCGCGTAACTGGGTCAAGCGACATTGGGCGAGCGGTGTCCAAGAAGCGGCAGCGCTCGCAGCGCTGTTCAACGTCTCCGAGGTTGCCATGGCGAGACGTCTTCGAGACTTGCGCCTTGTCGATCCAGCCGACCGGCACATGAACCTACGGGAGTTGAGCCAGCCCGTGCGCGATTACTTTCGGAAGGCTCCGGGGGCGCAGCCCGATCTCTGCCCACTAACGTAAAAGGAGGGATGCTTATGACAGAAGACCTAACAAAAATCTACTTCCGCACGGCTTCCGATGCCGCCGACGACCTATTGACCGTGGCCGAGGCATGCGCCGAGTTGCGTGTGAGTAAGTGGACGCTCTACCAATTTATCCACTCTCGACAACTGGCGAGCATCAAGATTCGCAGCCGCCGCCTGATTCCTCGCAGCGCCATACGCGAGCTGATCGAGAAGCTTAAATTGGAGGCAACCGCGTAATGGCTCGGCGTAACGCAAACGGCGAAGGGAGCATCTACAAGCGCAAGGATGGACGCTGGGAGGGCGCTAAGTACCTCCCCACTGTTAGCGGACGGTCCAAACGTGTGCGTGTGTACGGCACTACAAAGATGGAGGCCCAAGAGAAGCTGACTCTAGTCACCGCACAAGTACTCAAAGGGGCGGCACTGCCCGATGAATCGTGGAGACTCGACCAGTACCTCGACCATTGGCTTTCGACTGCAAAACGCCGCCCGCTAACCCTCCGCCGGCATGAATCCATTGTCCGACTGCACCTGAAACCCGGTCTTGGACACTACAAGCTGACGCAGCTATCGATACACACTGTTCAGTCGTTCATTAACCAACTTGCTGACGATGGCACTACCACCGCAACGATTCACCAAGCGCGTAAGGTTCTGAGCGCTGCACTTACATACGCGATGCGGCAGGAGCTAATAACGCGCAACGTTGCTCGGCTGGTTCAGATGCCGAAGTACAAGCCCAAGGAGGCGGAACACTGGACTACCGAGGAGGCAGCGCGATTCCTAGAAGCATCGAGGCCTGATCCGCTCTATCCAGCATTTCTACTGTTAGTTATGTACGGTCTTCGGCGTGGTGAAGTGCTTGGCATCAGATGGCGCGACGTCAACTTCGCCGACGGCGTACTGCACATACGGCAACAGGTACAACGTATCAACGGCGTTCTGCAACAAGTGGATCTGAAGACTGACACTAGTGTCCGCGATGAACCCCTACTCACGACTGTTGCAGATAAATTGTTGGCGCATAAGCACGAGCAAGAAGCTGCCCGCCTGCTGGCAGGCGACAATTGGCAAGGAACAGGGAATCACGACGAGCTCGTCTTCACTACAAGGTCGGGACGCCCTATGGAGTCCAGAAACCTTTACCGTTCATTCTTGAGAATCTGTGAGCGCTACGGGCTTCGCCGCATCACCGTCCATGGAATGCGGCACACCAACGCAACGACACAGAAAAAATTGAACGTTCATGACCGCGACATTCAAGCAATCCTTGGTCACGGCGACGTGAGGACTACAGGCATATACGAGCACACGGACATGAACAGCAAACGCTCCGCACTTGAAAAGGTTGAGACCGCGCTACTCGCGCAGGCAGCGCATGACCGTACGCGTTGCCGTCAGGAACAGCCGTCAAACAAGAAAAAACTCCACCGAATCGGTGAAGTTCTCTCTGGTGGCTCCTCCCAGACTCGAACTGGGGACACAAGGCTCTTCAGGCCCATCCAAGCCCCCTTACACGAACAGCTCGCCTCTATAGATCAGGTCATGCAAGCACGCACTATTGAGTGGAAGCTCGGCTGCGTTGCCGTCTATTTAGCCGTCAACTCGCCGTCAGAAGAAGACGCAGATCGGAGGGCGGCATGAGTTACCAACCTCAAAGGAGCGGTCGCAGCCCTCCCGTGGACTAAGTGCGCTCCCTCCCTATTCCTGCAACCTCAAGGAGCCGGTCATGCACTCGCTCAATCCCCGCTCATCGACCATAGAGAGGCAGCGCTATGCGCATACTCACCGAAGTCCTCGACGGCTTCACTCTCCAGAATCCACCAGACGGCGTGAAACTCGCCGTCAGCTACCTCCGCGTCTCCACGTCGGCGCAAGCCGACACCGACTTCGACGAAGAGGGATACTCCATCCCGGCCCAACGAGAGGCCAACCAGCGCACGGCCGAACGGCTCGGCGCGGTCGTCGTGGCGGAGTTCATGGACAGAGGCGAGTCAGCGAAGACCGCCGACCGCCCCGAGTTGCAAACCATGCTGGAGTTCGTCCGCGAGCTGGGCAGCATCAGCTACGTCATCGTGCATAAGGTGGACCGTCTGGCCCGCTCTCGCGAAGACGACGTAGCGATCAACATCGCCATCCGTCAGGCCGGGGCGCAGCTGGTGTCCTCGACCGAGAACATCGACGAGACACCCTCGGGCAAGCTGCTGCACGGGATCATGGCGACCATCGCCGAGTTCTACTCTTCCAACCTCGCAATGGAAGCGAAGAAGGGTATGCGCCAGAAGGCAAAGTCTGGTGGTACGCCTGGTCTTGCACCGCTCGGCTACCTCAACGTCCGCACCAAAGTGGACGGCCGCGAGGTTCGCACCGTCGCCGTCGACCCGGAGCGCGCGCCGCTCATCCAGTGGATGTTCAGGGCGTATGCGTCAGGCGACTACACCATGGAACGGCTCTGCACCGAACTGGAGCATCGCGGGCTTCGTATCCCCGCCACACGGAAGCGGCCGACGCGGCCGGTCAGCATCCAGCACATCAACAAGATGCTCGTGAACCGCTACTACATCGGCTATGTGAAGTTCGAGGGCGTTTGGTACGACGGCCGCCACCCGGCGCTCATCGATACCGAGACCTTCGAGCAAGTACAGGCTGTCCGCCGGGCACGCATGGAGTCTCGCGAAAAGACGCACAAGCACCCGCACTACCTGAAGGGTTCGATCTTCTGCGGTCAGTGCGGCGGACGACTCGGCGTCACCAACGCCAAAGGCCGTTGGGGCACCGTCTATCCCTACTTCTACTGCATCGGCCGAGCCAAACACCGTCAGTGCACCCAGTCGGCCGTGCTCATCGCCGACGCCGAAGTGTCCGTGGCCGACTACTGGAGCCGCGTACAGCTCTCCGAGGCCCGCATCGCGGCCATCCGCGAACAGGTCATGGTCGAACTCGTGCTGCGCCAACAGAGCAACGCCATAGAACTCGCACGACAGGAGAAAAGGAAGAAAGACCTACAGAACGCACAGCTCAAGCTGGTCGAGATGCGCTACGCCGACGCCATCCCGCTCGACCTCCTGAAGTCCGAGCAAGAGCGCATCACGCGCGAACTGGCCGGAGTGCAGCAGATCATCGACCGCTGTTCCATCGAGATCGAAGCCGTCCTGACGGTCGTAGAAGAGGCGCTGCTGCTGTGCGCCAACGCACACCGGCTGTACCTCAGCGCTCCGCCTACTGTCCGCCGCCAGCTCAACCAAGCCGTGTTCACTCGCTTCTGGATCATCGACGACCAGGTGCACGGCGCGGACCTGACGGAAACCTTCGCCCACCTTCTTACACCCGGCTCCGCCAGGAGTGAGAACAAGATCGCTGCCGTCCCGGAAACCGGCCCCGAAACGGGCACGGTCGGCACGGCGACGGGGCGTGCCCGCGAGGGCCGCCAGTGCCACCCCCGGGCGCAGAACCACGCCCCCGAACCGGCGCGGCCCCGAGACCCGGTTCAACGCCCCCACGGGCCCCTACCGGCCGAAACGAAGAACCCCGATCCGTTTCGGGATCGGGGTTCGAACGTCGTTACTTGGGTGGACCTGAGGGGATTTGAACCCCTGGCCCCCTCGATGCGAACGAGGTGCGCTACCGGACTGCGCCACAGGCCCTTGCAACGAGTGAAACTCTAGCATCCCCGTCGGGCTGCTTAAAAATCCGTTCCCCGACTGGTCAGGGGCAGATCCCCGGCAGGAGGGTAAGCGGGTCACTCGTTGGCCGCACGCGGGTGGTCGCCGTCCTCGTACTGGTCGAAGAGGGGCGTGCGCCCACGCTCACGTGCCCTGCGGGCGGAGGCTGCACGACGGGCATCGCTGCGTTCGCCCCCTGGCTTGTCCGTGGACACGGGCGCCTGCTCATCCTCTCCCGTCTCCGGTTGCGTATCCGGCTCCCCCGCCGGCGCCTGAGCCGCTTCGTGTTCCGGCGTGAGCGCGCTCGAACGCGCCGAACTCCATGTACCGGGTGCCCCGAGGTCCACGTCGGAGGTGGCGCGCGGGGCGACCGGCGCCGTCACGTACGTCGGCAGCGGCACCGGCACCGGGTCCCAACTCTCCCCGTGATCGGGCCGCCGCTGCCGCTCGCGCTGCTGGTCGACCCACTCTGCGTGGTCGGTCTGCTCGACCAAGGCGCGTCGGTCCGCGGCGAGCGCGGAGAGACCAGTGTCCGCTCCGGCCTCTGGGCCCTCCTCCGAATCGTCCGGACCGGGGTCCGCGTCAAGGGGGGCACGCCGACGCGGCGGACGTTCCCGCTCGCGCAGTCGCTGGGCCGCCGCCTCGGCGCGCCGGCGATCCATCTGGTACGCGAAGCGACGGCGCTCCTGAGAACGCAGATGGGCGATGTAGGCGCTGAGGAGTGCGGCGGGGGCGGCCGGGGCCCACAGAAAGGCGAGCCCCCCGACAGCGGCGACGATCGCGCCCAGTGTGAAGGCGAGGAAGAGCATCATCGTGGTACGCCTTCGACGCGCGAGCACCTTGGAACGCCGGGCGCGCGCTGCGGCCGCCCGCGCCGAGGGCGTGCTCCGCTCCGGCTCCCCCTGTTTCCGCGCGCCTGGGGACCCGGAGGCGGACACGGGGGAGCCAGAGGAATGCTGTGGGGGCGCCGAGGTAGACCTGGACGTCGGTGGAACGACGTGTCCGGGCACCTGCCCCGTCCCCGAAGACGCCTCCGACGCCGCATCCGTGCGGATCTGACGGCGGGTCGGAGGCACGACAAAGGCCCGGACGTCGACCGAGTCGGTGACGGCGTCCGGGTCGCCGGCATCCGGCTCCCCCTCGCGGGCGGAGCGCGCCCGCAGGTCCTTGGCGTACCGGCGCTCCATGCCCGCCCGTCCGGACAGCAGCCGGATGGCGGTGCTGAAGCGTTCCGTCGGACGGGCCTCGTTCAGCTCGTCCTGCCTACGGAGCCACATCGGCACCAAGTAGGCGGCCCAAGCCCCGACGATGACTGCGTAGATGAGGCCGCTGCTGCTCACGTCTCACACCGTAGAGGGGTTTGCGTGAGGCCATCCGCCAATTGGGCCGGTGTGTCGCACGATCTGGCTGATATTTCCAGCTTTTTTTGCGATCGATGCGATCACAGGACCGCCGCAGCCGTGAATTCAGTGCACCAAGGTGATCATCAGCGGGTCAATTTCGAACATGTATTCAATTTGTGGGGCTGGGGGGATTCCCCTGGGCGCTCTCGTGCTCGGTGTGCTTCCGCTGCCGGGATCGTGCCCGCTGCCAGCGTGCGAGCAACCCTTCGGGCACCTCGTCCGCAGTGAGCGCGAAGACGAGGTGATCACGCCAGGCTCCGTCGATGTGCAGAAAGCGCCGGCGGAGCCCCTCCTCACGGAATCCGAGTTTCTCCACGACCCGGCGGCTCGGCCGGTTCTCGGGGCGAATGCAGACCTCGATGCGGTGCAGCCCCACCGTGCGGAAACAGTGGTCCACCACGAGGGCGACGGCCGTCGGCGTCACCCCGCGCCCGGCCACCGCCTCGTCCACCCAGTAGCCGATGTGCGCCGAGCACATCGACCCCCAGGTGATGCCGGCGACCGTCAATTGCCCTACCAGCTGCCCCTGGTACTCGATGACGAACGGCAGCATCCGGCCCGCGCCGGCCTCGGAGCGCAGATGCCGGACCATCTGCCGGTAGGTCGGCCGATGCGTGATCGGCCCGCTCGGCGTAGGCGGCGGGATGGTCGCCTCCCAGGGGCGCAGCCAGTCCCGGTTGCGCCGGTTCACCTCGCGCCAGGCCCGTTGGTCGCGCAGCCGTATCGGCCGGAGGACGACATCGCCGTCCACCAGCACGACCGGCCAGGAAGGGCTGTTCAGCTCGCACCCCCGCTGCTGGGTCTGGGGTGGTCGCCGCCGCGGACCTGATCGACGGCGTGGATCAGCAGGGGCTCCAGTACGGCGAGGCCGTCCTTCACCCCGCCGGTGGAGCCTGGCAGGTTGACGATCAGGGTGCTCCCCGCGACCCCGGCCAGGCCCCGGGACAGCGCGGACGTCGGCACCTTCTCCCGCCCGAACGCCCGGATAGCCTCCGCGATGCCCGGCACCTCATGGTCGATCACCGCGCGGGTCGCCTCAGGCGTGCGGTCGGTGGGGGAGATCCCGGTACCACCGGTGGTGACGATGGCGTCGTAGCCAGCCTGTACACCCGCGCGCAGGGCCGCCTCCACGGGGTCCCCGTCCGGGACGACCCGGGGACCGTCGACGTGGAAACCGAAGCCCTTCAGGCGGTCGGCGACCAGCGGACCGCCCTTGTCCTCATAGACACCCGCAGCGGCCCTGTTGGAGGCGGTGACCACCAGTGCACGATAGGTCATGCCCGGCTCCAGTCACCCGACTTGCCGCCCGTCTTCTCCTCCACCCGTACGTCCGTGATGACCGCTCCCTTGTCGACGGCCTTGACCATGTCGATCACGGTGAGGGCGGCGACCGTCACCGCGGTGAGGGCCTCCATCTCGACGCCCGTACGGTCCGTCGTCTTCACGGTGGCCGAGATCTCCACAGCGTCGTCCGCGACCGACAGATCCAGTTTCACACCGGACAGCGACAGCGGGTGGCACAGCGGGATCAGGTCCGGGGTGCGCTTGGCCCCCATGATGCCCGCGATACGCGCAGTGGCCAGGGCGTCTCCCTTCGGGACCCCCTCACCACGCAACAACTCGACCACGCGGGGTGCGACCAGGACGCGGCCGCTGGCGCGGGCGGTGCGTGCGGTCACGTCCTTGCCGGACACATCCACCATGCGGGCGGCGCCCGCCTCGTCGATGTGCGTCAGTCCATCCTGCGTACTCATGGTGCGGCGCTCCCGGTCCGAGCCCGGCACCGTGCGGTGCACGGGCCTGTTGTGCGCGACACGGTACCGCCAAGCCGGCGCGCACCGCGGACCAGGACCCCCGCCCGCGGACGGGCGTGCGCGGGTACCTAGCCGAGCAGCACTACCTCCACCTCGGTGCCGGGCTCCACCACGTCCACGTCCTCGGGCACGACGATCAGGGCGTCGGCGTGGGCCAACGCCGCGACCAGGTGGGAGCCGGCCCCACCCACCGGGGTCACCTCTCCGTCCGTGTAGGTGCCACGCAGGAACTGGCGGCGCCCCTCGGGGGAGCGGAGCACCTGGTCCGCCCGCAGGACCGCCCGCGTGCGGGGTCGGTGGACGTCCTTGAGACCCATCAGGGCGCGGATGGCAGGGCGGGCGAACAGTTCGAAGGAAACGTACGACGACACCGGGTTGCCGGGCAGGGCCAGCAGGGGCGTGAAGTCGGGGCCGATGGTGCCGAAGCCCTGCGGCTTGCCGGGCTGCATGGCGAGCTTGCGGAACTCGACGCCGCCGCCCGCCTCGTCCGCGTCACCGGTGTAGGCGAGTGCCTCCTTGACGACGTCGTACGCGCCGACGCTCACTCCGCCGGTGGTCACGAGCAGGTCGGCGCGGATGAGCTGGTCCTCGATGGTGGAGCGGAGCGTCTCCGCGTCGTCGGCGACGGCACCCACCCGGTAGCCGATGGCGCCGGCGTCCCGCGCGGCCGCGGTGAGGGCGAAGCTGTTGGAGTCGTAGATCCGGCCGGTGGCCAGCTCCTCGCCGGGTTGGACGAGCTCGCTTCCGGTGGACATGACGACCACGCGCGGACGCGGACGGACACGCACCGTGCCGCGACCGATCGCCGCGAGGAGGGCGATCTGCGGCGGGCCGAGGATCGTGCCGGCTTCCAGGGCGCGATCGCCGGCCTTCACGTCGCTGCCCTCGGCACGCACATGCGCGCGCGCCTCGACGGGGTGGTACACCGACACCTGCCCCTCGGCGCCCTCGGGGGCCAGGCTGCGCGCCCGCATGCCGTTCGCCGGGCCGGCGCCGAGCCCGCCGTCGGTCCACTCGACGGGGACCACGGCCTCGGCGCCGGGCGGCAGCGGGGCGCCGGTCATGATGCGGGCGGCTTGGCCGGGACCAACCCGGACCGGTTCGGCCGCGCCCGCCGCGACGTCCCCGACGACCTCCAGGACAGCCGGGAACTCCTCACTGGCGCCCGCGACGTCCGTGACCCGCACCGCGTACCCGTCCATCGAGCTGTTGTCGAACGGCGGCAGGGAAACCGGTACGACGACGTCGTCGACCAGGACACAGCCCTGGGCGTCGAGCAGTTGCAGCTCGATGGGTTCGAGGGGACGAACGGTCGAGAGGATGTCCTCCAGGTGCTCGTCCACCGACCACAGGTGATCCGGGTCGGCGGGGCGGGTCGCGGCGCTGCTCAAGATCGCTACATCTCCTCGGCTACGTAGCTGCGAAGCCAGGTCCGGAAGTCCGGGCCCAGGTCTTCACGTTCGCACGCCAGTCTGACAATGGCACGCAGATAGTCGCCACGGTCCCCGGTGTCGTAGCGGCGCCCCTTGAAGACGACACCGTGCACCGGGCCGCCGACCTTCTCGTCCTGGGCGAGCTGCTGGAGGGCGTCGGTGAGCTGGATCTCTCCGCCGCGGCCCGGCTCGGTCTTGCGCAGTATGCCGAAGATGTGCGGATCGAGGACGTAGCGGCCGATGACCGCGTAGTTCGACGGGGCGTCCGCCGGGTCCGGCTTCTCGACCAGGCCGGTCACCTTCACGACGTCGCCTTCGACGGTGGGCTCCACGGCCGCGCAGCCGTAGAGGTGGACCTGCTCGGGCGCGACCTCCATGAGCGCGATCACACTGCCACCGTGCTGCTCCTGGACGTCGATCATGCGCCTGAGCAGCGGGTCCCGCGGATCGATCAGGTCGTCGCCCAGGAGTACGGCGAAGGGCTCCTGGCCGACGTGTGGGGCGGCGCACAGCACCGCGTGCCCGAGCCCCCTGGGGTCGCCCTGACGGACGTAGTGCATGGTGGCCAGGTCGCTGGACTGCCGCACCTTCGCGAGCCGTTCGCCGTCGCCCTTCTTCTCAAGGGCCGATTCCAGCTCGTAATTGCGGTCGAAGTGGTCTTCGAGGGGGCGTTTGTTGCGCCCGGTGATCATGAGTACGTCGTCGAGCCCCGCTGACACGGCCTCCTCGACCACGTACTGGATAGCCGGCTTGTCGACGACCGGAAGCATCTCCTTGGGAGTGGCTTTGGTGGCCGGCAGGAACCGGGTGCCGAGGCCCGCCGCGGGAATGACAGCCTTGCTGATCCTGGGGTGCGACTGAGTCATGCCCGCAACCCTATCCGGTGCCTTTGCTGGGAATCTGCGTTTCCAGCAGGTTGACCCTGATATGACCGCATTGAGACATGACCACATAAGAAGGGTGCGCGAACGACCAGTGGAACACGTCGGACACACGGGCGAGCCTGACAAACGAATGTTGCGGCGGGAGCTCCTCGTGGTGAGGAACAGATTGACGGAGGATGACGTCCGCGAGGCGGGCCGCACGCTGGCGGAGCGCTCCTTGGACCTACCCGAACTGGCGGACGCGCACACGGTGGCGGCGTACGTCTCCGTGGGTAGCGAGCCCGGCACCCGCCCGCTGTTGGAGGCGCTGCACGCCCGGGGCGTACGCGTCCTGCTTCCCGTGCTGCTGCCCGACAACGACCTGGACTGGGGCGAGTACGCCGGCCCGGGTTCCCTCGCCCGGGTCCAACACAGCGGCAAGATGGAACTGTTCGAGCCCTCCGGCGAGCATCTCGGCCCGGCCGCCGTGACCGGCGCGGACGCCGTGCTGCTACCCGGACTCGCGGTCGACGCACGCGGGATGCGCCTGGGGCGCGGCGGCGGCTCCTACGACCGAGTTCTGGCCCGCCTGGAACGGTCGGGCGCCCGACCCCGGCTCGTGGTGCTGCTGTACGACACGGAGGTCGTCGCTCGGGTTCCGGCCAAGGGGCACGACAAACCGGTGCACGCCGTGGTCACGCCCTCCGGCGTGCACCGGTTCCCGAGCACCTGAGCCGGCATCCGTCCACCGAAGAGAACGGCCCTTCCACGCGCGTGGAAGGGCCGTTCTCTTCGGTGTGCCTCGGCGCCTCAGCCCTCAGAGGCTCGCGCCTGCGGCTCGGCTACAGCTACGGCTTGAGGACGAGCGTGTCACTCGTGCTCCCGTCGACCGCCTTGGCCGAGAACGACCAGGGCAGCAGCTCCCCCTTGGCCCACCTGCCCGTCTGGTCCGTGTAGTGCGCGCTGAAGGCGTGCCCGGAAGCGCCGGTTAGGTTGATCCACTTGGACTTGTCGAGATCGGCGAGGTTCACGACCATCCGCATCGACGGCACCCAGATGATGTTGTAACCGCCGGCCGCGTTCCAGCCGGTCGCGTTGACCGCCGCCTCACCGCCGCTGAGCTTCCAGGGGCCGCGGTTGAGGACGTACTGCAGGGCCCCCGGGCCCTCGGTGCCGAGTGTCCGGTTCTTCAGGAACAGACGGTGCAGCCGGCCCCAGCTCCAGGTGTCGATGTCCTTGCCGAGCTTCGCCGTCAGCTCCCAGCGGGCGTCGATCATGGCCCGGGCGAAGAGCTGGTCGCGGTTGTGCGCGGCAGGGCGAGTACCCGACTTGGGGGTCTTCCACCAGTCGCTGTTCGGCTTGTCCATCAGGATGCGCACGACCTCGAACCAGCGGTCGCCACCGTCCGGCTGCGCCTGGTCGGCGTCCCGCTCCCCGCACTCGCGGACCTTGGTGTTGTCGTCCACCGGGCCGGTGCTGTCGATCTTGTCGACCCACAGGCACTGTCCCTTGACGCGCAGTTCCTTGGGCAGCTTGTTGCCGAAGGCGAGCTTGAGGATGTTGCGCCAGACGGCGTTGAAGTACGCGGCCGCTGCAGAGTCGGCGTCCTGGGTGTAGTCCCAGCCCTCCAGCAGCTTCTGCGCCTGGCGCACGTCCGGGTCGGACAGGTTGATCTTCAGCAACTTGGGCACCAGGAGCTTGGCCATCTCGTTGCTGTTGTCCAACTGCATCTGCCGCATGTCGTTGGTGGAGATCTTGCCGCCGTCCTTGATCTTGGACTCGATCAGGTCGGTGATGCGCTGGCTGCGGGCACCGTAGCCCCAGTCGGTGGTGAGGGTGTACGGGTACTTGTCCTTGTCGATCACGGCCTGGTTGGCGGTGACGATGTAACCGCGCTTGGGGTTGTACTCGTAGGGCAGCTCGTCCTGCTTGATGAAGCCGGTCCAGCGGTACTTCGCGTCCCAGCCCGGTGCCGGGACGGAGCCGTCGTCCGCGGAGGAGCGGGTGGGAATCCTGCCGGGCAGTGTGTAGCCGATGTTGTTGTCGGTGTCGGCGTAGATCAGGTTCTGTGAGGGCACGTCGAACAGGGCTGCCGCGGCACGGAAGTCGTTCCAGTCCGCCGCCCTGTCGATGGCGAAGACGGCGTCCATGGTGGTGCCCGGGTCGAGCGCGGTCCACCGCAGGGCGATGCCGTAGCCGTCACCGCGGTCGGGCGCTGCCGTGTCGACGGTGGCCTTCTTGCCGACCTGGACGAGTTCGTCGTCGCGGTCGGACAGCAGCGGCATGCCGTCCTGGGTCTGACGCACGACGATGGTCTTGGAGGCCCCGTCGGCGACCTTGATGGTCTCCTCACGGGTCTTGAACGGCCGGACCTTGCCGTTGTACAGGTAGCCGTTCGCACTCACCTTCTCCAGGTAGAGGTCGGTGACGTCGACTCCGGAGTTGGTCATTCCCCAGGCGATCTTCGCGTTATGACCGATGATCACACCGGGCATGCCGGCAAAGGTGTAGCCGGTGACGTCGTACTGGCACTTGCTGGAGACGGTCCGGCAGTGCAGGCCCATCTGGTACCAGACGGACGGCAGCGACGGCGACAGGTGGGGGTCGTTGGCGAGCAGGGGCTTGTGGGTGATCGTGTACTTCCCGGAGACGACCCAGGAGTTGGAGCCGATGCCGTGGCCGTTGACGCCGACGGCCGTCGGGACGTTGTCGAGAACCTTGTAGAGGCCCTCCAGCTGGCTCTGGAGCGCCGAACCGGTCGCACCCGAGGCAGGGGAACCCGCCGTACCGGTCGCGCCCGTGGTGCCCGCCGTGCCCGTGGTGCCCGCCGTACCGGTGGTGCTGGTGGTGCCAGTGGTGCCGCCCGTGCCCTGGGAGGTGCCTGCGATGCCCGGAGCACCCGTGGTGCCCGCCGTGCCGGTGGTACCGGTGGTGTCCTGAGAGGTGCCTGAGACGCCGCTCTGCCGGAACGTCTTGGTCAGCTCGCTGTACTGGCCTTCCTGCACGATTGGCTTGTTACGGCCGTAGGGGTACTCCGGGTAGAGGTCCTGGATCTGCTTCGGGCCGAGACGGCTGGTCATCAGGGCGCGGTCGATCTCGTCCTGCATGTTGCCGCGCAGGTCCCAGGCCATCGCCTTCAGCCAGGAGATGGAGTCGACCGGGGTCCACTTCTGCGGCTTGTAGTCGTTGGTGAGGCCCAGGGCGGCGTACTCCAGGGAGATCGACTTGCCGTCCTTGCCCTGCAGGTAGGCGTTGACCCCCTTGGCGTAGGCCTGGAGGTACTTCTTCGTGGAGGCCGACAGCTTGGTGTCGTATTCCTGCTTGGCGATCCGGTCCCAGCCGAGGGTGCGCAGGAACTCGTCGTTCTTGACCTGCCCCTTCCCGAACATCTCCGACAGGCGCCCGGAGGTCATGTGGCGGCGCACGTCCATCTGCCAGAACCGGTCCTGCGCCTGGACGTATCCCTGCGCCATGAACAGGTCCTCGTCGGAGGAGGCGTAGATCTGCGGGATGCCGTTGCCGTCCCGCTTGACGTCGACCGGCCCGGACAGGCCGTCGAGCGTGATCGACCCCGTGGTCTGCGGGAAGGACGCGCGAACGGTGCTGATCGACCAATACGCCCCGAAGGCGATGCCGCCTATGACGGCCAGGACCAGTACCAGCACGATCAGTCGGGCTTTGCGCCCCTTCTTCCTGCCGGACTTTGCGGGCTTGTCACCCGTTGTGGCGGTGGTGTTGGGGGGCATCGCTGTCCTTGCTGTCCTAACGCGAGCGGCAGGTCGGGCTGTGACTTTGAATGAGCGTTGGAGCAACCATAGGCGCAGGGCCCTGTCCCGCTTGACGCGGAGTCGGGAACCAGCACACACGGACGTTCGATCTTGCCCTGGGGAACGTCAAGAAAGCGTCAAGAGTTAGGTAAGGTAATGAAGTAACCGAAGAACTCAGGGAAGGTACCGCCGCTGACCGTTCACCACCTCAACCAGCTCCTGCTCGTCTGCTCCGTCGTCCTGTTGGTCGCTGTCGTGGCCGTCCGGATCTCCTCCCGCAGCGGGCTCCCCAGCCTGCTCGTGTACCTGGGGATCGGCGTCCTCATGGGCCAAGACGGGATCGGCGGCATCCACTTCAACAGCGCCGCGGTGACCCAGGTCATGGGATACGCGGCCCTGGTCGTGATCCTCGCCGAGGGCGGCCTCGGCACGAAGTGGAAGGAGATCCGACCGGTCTTGCCGTCCGCCTCGGTCCTGGCGACGGCCGGTGTCGCCGTCAGTGTCGGTGTCACCGCCGCCGCGGCGCACTACCTGGTCGGGCTGGAGTGGCGGCAGGCGCTCATCATCGGCGCGGTGGTGTCGTCCACGGACGCGGCGGCGGTCTTCTCCGTGCTGCGCAGAGTCCCCCTCCCCGCGCGCGTGACGGGGACGCTGGAGGCGGAGTCCGGCTTCAACGACGCCCCGGTGGTCATCCTGGTCGTCGCCTTCTCCACGGCCGGCCCGGTCGAGCACTGGTACGCCCTGCTGGGCAAGATAGCCCTGGAGCTGGCCGTCGGCGCTGCCATAGGGCTCGCGGTCGGTTGGCTGGGCTCCCTCGGGCTCAAGCGGGTAGCCCTGCCCGCCTCCGGCCTCTACCCGATCGCCGTGATGGCGATCGCCGTCGCGGCGTACGCCGCCGGTGCCCTGGCGCACGGCAGCGGCTTCCTGGCCGTCTACCTCGCCTCGATGACGCTCGGCAATGCCAAGCTCCCCCACTGGCCCGCCACCCGCGGCTTCGCCGAGGGGCTCGGCTGGATCGCCCAGATCGGCATGTTCGTCGTACTCGGCCTGCTGGTCACCCCGCACGAGCTGGGTGACGACATCTGGCCCGCACTCGTCATCGGACTGGCCCTCACCATGGTGGCCCGCCCGCTGAGCGTGGTGCTCAGCCTGGCGCCGTTCCGGGTGCCATGGCAGGAGCAGACGCTGATGTCGTGGGCGGGCCTGCGGGGCGCTGTGCCCATCATCCTGGCCACCATCCCGATGGTGAACGGCGTGGTCGGAAGCCGCCGCATCTTCAACATCGTCTTCGTGCTGGTCGTCGTCTACACCCTCATCCAGGGACCGACCTTGCCCTGGCTGGCGCGCAGACTGCGCCTGGGCGAGCAGGGTGAGGCCTCCGACCTCGGTATCGAGTCGGCACCCTTGGAGCGGCTGCGCGGACACCTGCTGTCCGTCTCGGTCCCCGAGGGCTCACGGATGCACGGTGTGGAGGTGAACGAGTTGCGGCTGCCGCCCGGCGCCGCCGTCACCCTCGTCGTCCGCGAAGGAAAATCGTTTGTTCCGCTGCCCACGACGGTGCTGCGGCGAGGCGACGAATTGCTGGTCGTCGCCACCGACCCGGTTCGCGACGCGACAGAACGCCGGCTGCGGGCGGTGGCCCACGGAGGAAAGCTGGCCAGTTGGTTGGGCACCGACGGGCCGAGCAGTTCGGGCTGACCGGACAGCCCGCGTTAAAGGGATGTTTCGTACCGTTCACACCCCCGGAAATCGCAGGTGACCAGGTTTATGGTGTCCGCTTTCACAGGTGTACGACGCCCTGGTCCCTGTACGATGAAGGCGCACCCTGATCGAACCAACTCTGCCTGACGCAGAGCTGGCGCGACCGTATGGCGGCCGGGTCGCTCCCCACCCGCAGTGGGCGCCGGCATCTACCGCAGTCCGCGCAAGAGGACAGCTCTCGGCGCCCGTGTTCCTCGACGGAACCCGCGCTACCAGGCGGCAGAAAGGCACGGGCCGTGGGATCCACGGTCACCACCGCACCGGAGAAGACCTCCCCGGCATCGTCCCACTCGGGATACGGGCAGTTGCTGCGCACCCGCGGCGCCTGGACGTTCCTGCTCCCTGGCTTCGCGGCCCGTCAGCCGTTCGCGATGCTCACGATCTCCATCGTGCTGCTCGTGCAGCACACCACCGGCTCGTACGGCGCCGCGGGCGCCACCGCGGCCGCCACCGGAGTCTCCATGGCGCTGTTCGCGCCCTATAGCGGTCGCCTCGCCGACCGCCACGGCCAGCGCGCCGTGCTGATCCCGGGTGTTCTGGTGCACACACTCGCCGGAGTGTCCCTGACGGCGCTCGCGCTGGCGCACGCGCCCCTGTGGGCGCTGTTCCTGGCGGCTGTCCCGACCGGCGCCTCAGTCCCGCAGGTCAGCCCGATGGTGCGGGCGCGCTGGGGTGTGAAGCTGTACGGCTCGCCCCTGATGACCACCGCGGCGGCATTCGAGTCGGTCACCGATGAGCTGACCTTCGTCTTCGGCCCGTTGCTGGCCACGGCTCTGTGCACGACGGTGACCCCGGCAGCGGGCCTGGTCACGGAAGCCGGGCTGACCTTGTTCGGCGGCCTGCTGTTCGCCGCGCAGAAGGGCACGCAGCCGCCGGTGGACTCCAGCAGCGGGGCTGCACGCGTGCAGCACGCCTCGGCTCTGCGCGTCCCCGGCGTGCGCGTACTGGTCGTGACTTTCCTCGGCATCGGCTCCGTCTTCGGGGGCATGCAGGTGGCGCTGGCGGCCTTCACCGAGTCCATCGGCGAGCCCGGCCTGAACGGCGTCCTGTACGGCGTCTTCGCCGCCGGCAACATGCTGTCCGGCATCGCCTGTGGCGCGATCGCCTGGAAGGTCGCACCGCAACGGCGCCTGGTCCTCGGTTACACGGCGCTCGCGCTGACCGCGTCCGCGCTGTGGACGGCGCACTCCGTACTGCTCCTCGCCGGGCTCGGTCTGCTGGTCGGCATGTGCATCGCCCCGGCGCTGATCACCGGCTACACGCTGGTCGAAGCCCTGGTCCCGGCCGCCGCCCGCACCGAGGCCTTCACCTGGCTGACCGGCGCGGTGGCACTGGGGCAGGCGACCGCGGTCACCGTCGCGGGCCAGCTGGAGGACCGCCTCTGGGACGGCGCGGGATTCCTGGTTCCCATGGGCGGCACCGTGCTCGCCCTGGTGACGCTGGTGTCGCTGCGTTCCCTGCTGGTCCCGCAGCAGCGCAACCGTATGGTTGCACGTGGCGTCGGTCACCGAGTGCCGGTCACGGTGGACTGATCCCCGGGAATACGTCACTATGGACCGTCGTTAGCACTCATTGAGTGAGAGTGCCAGGAGGAACACAGTGCCGACCTACCAGTACCAGTGCACCGAGTGCGGCGAGGGCCTTGAGGCGGTGCAGAAGTTCACCGACGACGCCCTGACCGAGTGCCCCGGCTGTAACGGCCGCCTGAAGAAGGTGTTCTCCGCGGTCGGCATTGTCTTCAAGGGCTCCGGCTTCTACCGCAACGACTCACGCGGCTCCACGTCGAGCAGCAGCCCGGCGTCGAAGTCGGGTTCGTCGTCGTCCGAGTCGAAGACGCCCTCGTCGACGGCTTCCTCGTCGACGACCTCGTCGTCTGCGGCTTCCTCGTCGACGGCCTCCTCGTCGAGCTCCACGAGCAGCTCCGCAGCCTGAGACCTCCCGCCCCGGGCTCTGCCGTCGGACGACGGCAGAGCCGTCGGCGTGCTCCCCGGACCAACCCCTGGCGGGTCCCGTGTGAGCAGACCCCGGCGTCCGTCCCCACAGGTTTCGGACCAACTCCCCGCAGGTCCGGCGGGCAGCTAGGGTGCAGGCCATGGCGAACGCAGAGATCGGCGTAATCGGTGGCTCGGGCTTCTACTCGTTCCTCAACGACGTGACCGAGGTCGAGGTGGACACCCCCTACGGGCCGCCCAGCGACTCCCTCTTCCTCGGCGAGATCGCCGGCCGACGGGTCGCCTTCCTGCCCCGGCACGGTCGCGGCCACCACCTGCCGCCGCACCGCATCAACTACCGCGCCAACCTGTGGGCGCTGCGCTCGCTGGGCGTCCGGCAGGTCCTCGGCCCGTGCGCGGTGGGCGGGCTGCGCCCGGAATACGGCCCGGGCACGTTGCTGATTCCGGACCAGCTGGTGGACCGCACGAAGTCCAGGGCACAGACCTACTTCGACGGACTGCCGCTGCCCGACGGCACGGTTCCGAACGTGGTGCACGTATCCCTGGCCGACCCCTACTGCCCCGCCGGCCGGGCCGCCGCGCTGAAGGCGGCGCGCGGACGGGACTGGGAGCCGGTGGACGGCGGCACGCTGGTCGTGGTCGAGGGGCCGCGCTTCTCCACCCGTGCCGAATCCCTGTGGCACCAGGCGCAGGGCTGGTCGGTCGTGGGCATGACCGGCCACCCCGAAGCGGCGCTCGCCCGGGAACTCGAGTTGTGCTACACGTCGCTGACGCTCGTCACCGACCTCGACGCGGGCGCCGAGACCGGTGAGGGCGTGTCGCACGAAGAGGTGCTACGCGTCTTCGCGGCCAATGTGGACCGGCTGCGTGGCGTGCTGTTCGGCGCGGTAGCAGCACTGCCGGAGACCAGGTCACGGGAGTGCCTGTGCAGGGCTGGACTCGGCGGAATGGATCCGGGCTTCGAGATGCCGTAGCAGGGTCGAGGACGGTGACTGGGCCAAGGGCCGGGGGGGCAACGGACTAGCGGGCTAGCGCTGGGAGGTGGGGCTCGATGGGGCTCCAGGGACTGGGGACACCCAAGCGAGAGGGGCTGGGACACCCCAGCAAGCGGAATTTCCCGTTCGAGTAGGCGCGTTGTCCACAATCCATCCGTGATCCACCAGCTGCGGCGGTAATCGGCGCAAGGCGTCATCGTGGCATCGCCAGCCGAATTCCTCGTCGCAAGCGGTGATCGTCATGCTTTCGCCCTCATCGTCCCGGCCTCCCCTTCTCCTCTCTGCCCCATCCGCTCACGCCCCTTCCCCACCTCCCCTCCACGTCCCGCGCCCGCTGGGCACGGACGCACCCGCGACCTGCGAGGTCCCACCGTTCGCTCCGGTACGTGTGCGCGGCAGGCGGTATCAATGGCAACAGCTCGTGGGCCACCGCAGGCGGGTCGTAGCGGCCGGCCTGGCAGTGACGGCCGCCTTGCTCGTGGCTGCAGGGCCACAGGCCACGACGACGCCACACCACCCAAAGCCGAACCGCGGACACCCGGTCGCCAAACCCGCACGACAGCGGGCGGCGACGGACGTGGTGGCTGCACCCGTACGAATCGCCGATGCCGCCACCGTCCGGCTCCTACGGGCCGGTGACCGCGTCGACGTGATCGCGGCGACGGACCCATCGGCCGGCCACGCCCCTCTCGTACTCGCGCGGGATGTGCGAGTGACCAAGGTGCCGGAGCCGCAGGGAGACACGGTCGAATCCGGGGCTCTGGTCGTACTGTCTGCGCCGCGCACCACGGCTGCACGGCTGGTCGGTGCTAGCGCCACAACACCACTGGCGGTGACGCTGTGCTGAACGGACTCGCACTGTTTCTCGGAGGCTTGCTGTCAAGTCGCTCGATCGAGCTACGGAATTGGACACGACGGCCGCACTGTGACGTAGGTTGCGGAGCGTTTCATTCCACAGCCTGTGCATGCGAGGAGAGTCCCCGAGGTGAGCACGAAGAAGGAACCGAACGTCTGGCAGGGCTTCAAGGCCTTCCTGATGCGTGGCAACGTCGTCGATCTGGCAATCGCGGTGGTGATCGGCGCGGCCTTCACCAACATCGTCAGCTCGCTGGTCAAGGGAGTCATCAACCCGCTGGTCGGGGCGATCGGCACACAGAACCTGGACCACTACAGCTTCTGCCTGAAGGGCCCGTGCGCGGTGGGCGCGGACGGCACGGTCAAGAGCGGTGTGGCGATCCTGTGGGGCTCCGTCCTCGGTTCGACCCTCACTTTCGTCTTCACCGCGGCGGTGGTGTACTTCCTGATGGTCCTGCCGATGTCGAAGTACCTGGCCCGGCAGGCGGCCCGCAAGGCGGACCAGGAGGACACGAAGGAGGTCATCGAGGTGACCGAGGTGACCGAGCTGGAGGTACTCAAGGAGATCCGCGACACACTGGTCACACAGCGTGGACCGGAGTATGCCGAGCGCTGACGGCGCTCCCGCGGGCGACTCAGAGGTGGTGGGGCGGCTTCTCGTCGAGGAAACGCTTCAGGTCGGCGACACCGTCACCGTCCGCGCGCTCGCCCCACCCACGATCGGTGTCATCCGAGGACTGTTGGTCCAACGGATCGTCGAAGACCAGGATCGGCTTCGGGGCTCGCGACTCGGGTTCGGGGCCAGTACTCATGCCACAAGGGTACGGTCCCGCACCCGACGGGCCCGACTCTCGTGAGCCTGGGCCAAGCAAGGGGCCTCCACGCCGGAAATTCCACCCGGCACGGCACCCGACACGGCACCCGACGTTGGGCCCGAGGCATTACCGGGGCAGCACCCACTCAGCCGCTTGTGAATGTGTACACACGATGTTGGGGCCGGTTTTCTGTTGTTCTGGGAGCTATGACGTCAAGTTCCGTTCCGATGCCCGCCCCCGCGGGCGCGCCACAGCCTGCTGGCCCCTTGCGGCGGCTCACCGCACGCGGGCGCGACGAGTCGCACCGCGTCGCCTCCCCGCTAGAGCTCTTCTTCGACCTGTGCTTCGTGGTGGCCGTCGCGCAGGCGGGCGCACAACTGGTACACGCTGTCACCCAAGGGCACGCGGGCAACGGAATCCTCAACTACGCGATGCTGTTCTTCGCGATCTGGTGGGCCTGGATGAACTTCACCTGGTTCGCCTCGGCGTACGACAACGACGACGCGCTCTACCGGGTGGTCACCCTCGTGCAGATCGCCGGAGTCCTGCTCCTGGCCGCCGGCATCTCCCAGGCCTTCCAGCAGCACGACTACCTGGTGGTCTGGCTCGGCTATCTGATCATGCGGCTGGCGATGGCCGCACAGTGGCTGAGAGCCGCGAATTCGGCCGTGGGTGCGGAAAGGACCATGGCGCTCAGGTACGCCTTCGGTGTACTGCTGTGCCAGGTCGGCTGGCTGGGACTGGTACTGCTGCCCGAGCCGACACACCCCTGGGTGTTCCTGGTGATGGCGGTCGCAGAACTGTGCGTACCGGTGTACGCGGAGAAGGCCTGCCAGACCGCTTGGCATCCGCACCACATCGCCGAGCGGTACGGCCTGTTCACCATCATCGTGCTCGGGGAGACGATCGCCGCGTCCACGGTCGCCGTGAAGTCTGCCGTGGACGAGCACGGCGCGCTGGGCGAGCTGCTGCCCATCGCGGCGGGCGGTTTGTTGATCGTGTTCTCCGCCTGGTGGATCTATTTCGGCGTCCCCATCCACGGCCATCTGCGCTCCAACGGGCAGGCGTTCCTGTGGGGTTACGGCCATTACCTGATCTTCTCCTCCGCCGCGGCGATCGGCGCCGGCCTGGAAGTGGCGGTGGAACAAGCGGTCGGCACGACAGACGTCTCCATGCTGTCCGCCTCGGCAGCCGTGACCCTGCCCACGGCGCTGTATCTGCTGGCCGTCTGGGCACTGCACTCACGGCACTTCAAGATCGGCATCACCCAGCAGCTGACGCTGCCGGTCACGGCTCTCCTGGTGATCAGTTGCACCTTCCTGGGTGACTGGGCGGTACTCGTGGCGGGATTGGTGTGCTCGACCGCGGTGGCGACGGGCGTGACGCTGACGGCACACCTGGTCGGCCGACGGCGTGAGGCGAGCGCAGCCCTGCCGACCGACTGAGCCCTCGGACACCTTCGGGTCCCGGTACGGCGTCCCGGTACGGGACAGACTGCCCCCATGACAGTTGATGCATTGACGGACGTTGCGGGGATCCGGGTGGGGCACGCCACACGCAACACGGACGGCTGGCTCACCGGCACCACGGTCGTGCTCGCCCCCGAAAGCGGGGCCGTCGCCGCCGTGGACGTGCGCGGTGGTGGCCCCGGCACCAAGGAGACCGACGCGCTCGACCCGCGCAACCTGGTGCAGAGGATCGACGCAGTCGTACTGACCGGAGGCAGCGCGTACGGACTCGACACAGCGTCCGGCGTGCTCGCCTGGCTTGAGGAACAACGGCGCGGCGTACAAGTGGGGGCGGACCCAGCACATGTGGTGCCGGTGGTACCCGCAGCGTGCGTCTTCGACCTGGGGCGCGGAGGGAACTTCCGCGCACGCCCGGATGCCCGGACGGGGCGCGCCGCGGTGGAGGCCGCGGCAACCGCTGCGCTGGGCGCCCGTGTGCCGGAGGGGTGCGTCGGCGCAGGCACAGGTGCGGTGGCGGGGCAGCTCAAGGGCGGAGTGGGCACTGCGAGCGCGGTGCTCGACTCGGGGATCACCGTGGCCGCGTTGGTCGTGGCCAATGCGGCCGGGTCGGTGGTGGACCCGCAAACGGGCGTGCTGTACGGGGAGCTGTTCCAAGGGCGGGCCGAATATCCTGAGGGGCGCGTGCACGAAGCGGCACTCCGGCGTCTGGACGAGATCGCCGCTGGCCATGCACCGCCGTCACTCAACACGACGCTGGCGGTGGTCGCGACCGACGCGGATCTCTCCAAGGCACAGGCGCAGAAGCTGGCGGGCACCGCGCACGACGGAATCGCGCGCGCCGTACGTCCGGTGCACCTCCTGCACGACGGGGACACGGTGTTCGCGCTAGCGACCGGAGCCCGCCCGCTCGGCACGCACCTCTTGGCGCTCAACGACATTCTCACCGCCGGCGCGGATCTCGTGACGCGCGCAATCGTACGGGCCGTGCGCGCCGCCGAGCCGGTCGAAGGGCCTGGAGGAGTGTGGCCGTCCTACCAGGAGTTGTACGGAAAGAGGTGAGGGCGGGACAGGTGTGGGAGGGAGTGGGGCGGGGTGGGAGGGAGTGGGGCGAGGTCCCAGTGACGTCGCATTGTCGCGGTTCTGTCACGCGATGGCGTTCGCCGACGCTTGAGGGAACCCAGCCGGGTTCCGATGCCCTCCTTCTTCACACCTGGAACGGATCACGCACATCGCACGAACCTGGAGCAGCCCGTGACAACGCCGGACATTGCAGCGCGGCGCGCACTGGGGGCCTGTGCCGCCCTGATGGTCGGTGCCCTCGCCCTGACCGCTTGCGGTGGCAGCGCCAACGCCACCGGCGACGACAACAAGGGCAGCAAGGGCTCCCCCAAGACGTCGACCGCGAAGGTCGTGATCTCGGCCAAGGACGGCTCGATGGACGCATCCATCAACGCGACCGGGGTGAAGGTCAGCAGCGGGAGGCTGACCGACGTGAAGATGACCGCGGCGGAGTCGGGACAGGTCGTGCAGGGGGCGATATCCGCCGACGGCAGCAGTTGGAAACCGAAGCATCAACTGGAGCGGGGGACGAAGTACGAGATAAGCGCGACGGCGAGGGACGCCCAAGGGCGTGCCTCGGCGGCCAACTCCATCTTCACCACGGTCTCCTCGGCGAGGAGTTTCATCGGTACCTATACACCGGACAACGGCACGACCGTCGGGGTGGGCATGCCCGTGTCGTTCATCTTCGACAAGTCGATCACCGACAAGAAGGCCGTGCAATCGCACATCACGGTCGACTCCAACAGCGGTCAGCAGGTGGTCGGGCACTGGTTCGGTGATCGGCGGCTGGACTTCCGACCGCCGGAGTACTGGAAGACCGGATCCAAGATCACTGTGGAGATCGACTTGGACGGCGTCCAGGGCGCCAAGGGCGTGTACGGGGTCCAGAAGAAGACCGTCTCCCTCACCATCGGGCGGTCGCAGATCTCCACGGTCGACGCCGGCACACAGATGATGACGGTGGTGCGGGACAGCAAGACGATCAAGTCTGTGCCGATCTCCGCGGGCAGCCCGCAGCACGCCACGTACAACGGACAGATGGTGATCTCCGAGAAGTCCGTGCAGACCCGCATGAACGGGTCGACGGTCGGCTTCGGCGGGGAGTACGACATCCCGGACGTGCCGCACGCGATGCAACTGACGTCATCGGGGACGTTCATCCACGGAAACTACTGGTACAACAAGGGCAACCCGCCCTTCGGTCGGCAGGGAACCAGCCATGGCTGCATCGGACTCGCTGACGTACAGGGCGCGCAGGGTGCCACATCGGCCAAGTGGTTCTTCGACAACTCGCTCGTCGGGGACGTCGTGATCGTGAAGAATTCCCACGACACCACGGTGGCGCCGGACAACGGTCTCAACGGCTGGAACATGTCCTGGAGCGCCTGGACCGCCGGAAGCGCGATCTGAGCTGCGGCTTTTGGCGGCACGTCAGGCCGCGCGGGAACTCTCCGCGCGGCCCGCACGTTTTCCCAGCGCACGTTTTCTCGGTTCCCGGACATGATGTCCGACCAAAGGGCTACGGTATGCACCCACAAGGTGACATGCAGCAACGCCGGGAGATGTCTTGAGCCTTCCGTACGAGACGGCAGCGTACGAATCAGCCGAGTCGCCCGAGTCTCCGGAGGAGCACCTCGGGCGACTCCTCGGCCGTGCCCTGAACTCCTTCGAGCTGCCCGATGAGGTGATACGGAGCCTCGACTGTGCGCTGGCGCACAACAGTTCCCTGCACTCCGCGCACCACAGCGCGGGACTGCGCCGGGAGACCCACCGGCACACCTGGCTGCTCGCCGACGGCTCCGCGGTCACGTTGTGGGAGCTGGTTCGCAACCCCACTCCGGGTGGCGCCCCGGAACACGAGGTGTACGTGGACGAGGAAGAACTGCAAGCCGCCACGGCGCGACTCGGACTGCCACCGGACACACCCGACTTCGAACTCCCCACGCTGATACGACTGTGGGCGATTCCCGAACCCCGCCACGTATTCGCCTCCGACAACTCGGCGGATCACGCGCGCCGCCTGCTGCGCCGGGCGGAGAACCCCGACCGGCCGGACGTGGAGGCGGCGGCGTTACTTGCGACCGCGGTCGCGCACGAGATCACACAGGCGTTCGGGCGGCCGGGGCGAGCCGGGCGGACCGGGCTGAACTACGCGTTGTACGAGCACGCGTTCCTGCTGCCGGACGGCAGCGAGGTCTCGCTGTGGGAGGTCGAGCACACGGCGACTCCCGACGGGCGGCACATGTGCGAGGTGTACATATCTGAGGATGCGGCCCGGGATGCCATGGAGCGGCGCGCGGCACGGCAGGGACAGCAGCAGGCGTAGCAAGCGGGGATGGCAGCCGGGACGGGGCGGGGCAACCGGTCAGCAACGGGCGGAGAGCTGGAGGAAAGACGGGGAACGCCCATGGCGGAGGGCACAGGGTGAGGCGAAGCGGGACCGTGGGTTGGGGACGGAGGGTTCGGTACGGACCATCGAATACCGAACCCTCCGTCCCTCGTACCGTGCGTCGGGCGACCCTCAGTGCACGAGTTCGTGTTCCCGCTCGCCCACCGAGGATTCCTCGACGGAGGGGTCCGTCCCCTCCGGGTGTGGGGCCGGCCGCTTCGGCAGAGCGGACATCAGCAGGAAGATCACGCCCATGATCCCGGCGACCCACCCCAGCGCGTGCTGGAAGGCGTGTACGAAGGCCGGGCCGATCTGAGACCGCGACAACCGGTCGCCGATCTCCCCGAAGAACACCACTGACACAAGGCCCAGCCCGAGCGCGTTGCCCATCTGCTGCACGGTGTTGATCAGCCCGGAAGCGGAACCGGCGTGCTCGCGGGGCACCTCGGAGAGCACCACGTCGGTGAGCGGGGCGACGATCAACCCCATGCCGGTGCCCATGACGACCAGCGGAAGAGCCATCTGCCAGGAGGCGATGGCAAGGCCGTAGCGGTGCGCCTCCCACAGGTAGAGGAGGACGCCCCCGCCCATGATCAGCGCCCCCGCCTGAAGGACCATCCGGCCGAAACGGGGGACCAGCTTCTGCACCGACACACCAGCCGCGGTGGATACCGCGATCGAGAACGGTACCCCGGTCAGCCCGGCCCGTAGCGGGCTCCAGCCCAGGCCGGTCTGCATGTACAGCGTCCACACCAGGAAGAAGATGCCGAGCCCGACACCGAAGACGGTCTGCACGGCGATGCCGGCGGCGAAGCTCTTGACGCGGAACAGCGGCAGTTCGATCAGCGGAGAACCGTCCCGGGCAGCCTTGCGGCGCTCGTGGGCGACCAGCAGGCCGAAGACGCCGAGGGCGCCGGCCATCGAGGCGTAACCCCACAGCGGCCAGTCCAGTTCCCGACCGCGGGTGAGCGGGTAGAGCAGCATCAGCAGCCCGAGGGAGACCAGGGCGACACCGACGAGGTCCAGCTTGAGTGCCTTCGGGGCTCGGGACTCGGTGATGAAGCGGCGGCCGAGCAGCCAGGCGACGAGGCCGACCGGCAGGTTGATGAGGAAGATGGGCCGCCACTCCAGCCCGTACAGGTTCCACTCCGTCAGCAGCGCACCGAGCAGTGGACCGGAGACTGCGCCCAGGCCGACGACCGCGCCGAACAGGCCGAAGACCTTGCCTCGTTCGTGGGCCGGGAAGGTGGCGTGCACGATCGACAACACCTGCGGCACCATCATCGCCGCCATACCGCCCTGCAGAATGCGCGCGGCGACCAGCATCTCCGGGTTCCCAGCGAAACCGCACAGGGCGGACGCGAAGGTGAACCCGCCGACGCCGATGAGGAACAGCCGTTTGCGGCCGTGGATGTCGCCGAGCCGGCCACCGGTGATCAGCCCGGCGGCGAAGGCGAGGGCGTACCCGGCCGTTATCCACTGGATCTGGCTGACGGAGGCGTGGGCGCTCCGCTCGATGGACGGGATGGCGATGTTGACGATCGTCACGTCGACGAGGTCCATGAAGGCCGCGGTCATCACGATCGCGAGGGCAAACCAGCGGGCTCGCCCGCTGCCGTCGCGGTGGGTGTCAAGGGCGCTGTCGTTCGCGTTCATGCCTCGAAGGTAGAGTCCGTTTAGGCCAGACCATGTCCTAGATGTCCGGCATCCTCATAGGTATGACGACGGACACTCCGGCCCGACTCCTGCAGCTCCTCTCCTTGCTCCAGACCCCGCGCGAATGGCCAGGCAGCAAGCTGGCCGAGCGACTCGGAGTGTCCCGCCGCACCATCCGGCGGGACATCGACAGGCTGCGCGAGCTCGGCTATCCGGTGCAGGCCACGAAGGGCCCGGAGGGCGGGTACCGGCTGGTCGCGGGAAAGGCGCTGCCCCCACTGGTGCTGGACGACGAGGAGGCGGTGGCCATAGTGGTGGGGCTGCGGGCCGGTGCCGGACACGCCGTGGAGGGCGTGGAGGAGGCATCGGTACGGGCCCTGGCCAAGCTGGAGCAGGTGCTGCCGGCCCGGCTGCGTCACCGGGTGGCCGCGCTGCAGGCCGCTACCACGCCGCTGACCAGTGGGGACGGGCCGAGCATCGCGCCGGAGACGCTGATCGTGATCGCCACGACGGTGGCGGGTCGGGAGCGGCTGAGGTTCGCCTACCGGGACAAGGACGGCAGTGAGTCCCGGCGCCTGACCGAGCCACATCGGCTGGTGTCGGCCGGACGGCGGTGGTACCTGGTTGCCTACGACCTCGACCGGGCGGACTGGCGCACCTTCCGGGTGGACCGGGTGAGCGCGCCGTTCGCGACCGGAGTCCGGTTCGCACCGCGGGAGTTGCCGACCGGGAGTGCCACGGAGTACCTACGGCGGTCCCTCCACCGGCAACAGGAGACGTACGCATTCGAAGTACGGTTCGCCGCGCCCGCAGAACGGGTTGCCGCGCGCGTACCGATGTCGGTCGGGGTGCCCGAGGACGACGGGCAGGGCGGTTGCGTCCTGCGTGGTGTCTCCGGCGATCCGATGGAGTGGCTGACAGTGCGGCTGGTACTGACAGGGTATGAGTTCACGGTGTGCGAGCCCGAGGAACTGGGCGCGTGTGCGAAGGAGTTGGGCAGACGGTTGAGTCGGGCGGCGGGGCTGACCACCCAGACCCCGCCTAGTCGCCTGTTGCGGCACTAGTTTTCCCCACTCCACTCGAAGACTCGCAGCGCACGCAGGTTCCGCAGCGCCAGCGCCGCAGGACCGTCCGGTCCAACGGGCGCGGACGTCGCTGCGGCCCAGCACTCCACAGCCACGCGAACGGCGGCGCCGGCCACGGCCGCGGCGAATCGGAGGTGTGGGGTGATGGCGGCGGGTGCGAGGACCGGCGTGGCGCTGGGGTCGGAGGTGGGGGCCTCAGACGGGGAGGCAACGTTGTCGGCCCCTTCGCCGGCCGGCTCAGCAGGTCCCGCTGCCCCAGAAGACCCGGTCGTTCCAACGCCCCCGGAGCTTCCGGCGACTCCACCGGCCCCGGCAGCCCCGGCAGCTCCGACAGCTCCGACAGCTCCGACAGCTCCGGGGGACGACAGCCGTGCTGCGAGGATCTCCGCCAGTGCTCCCTCCGACGTCTGACACACCTCCGCCCAAACCTTGCGCAGGGCGGGGCTGGTCTCGGCCAGGCGGATCAGGGTACGGGCCCATTCCCAGGAGGCCGCCGAGACACCTGACCCCGGGGTGAGCGTGTGGTGGACAGCGTGTTCCAGCGCCTCCGGGACGGTGAGGCTGGCCGGGGCCGCCCGGACCGCTTCCGCCCAGCGCTGGGCACCGGCCGCATAGAGCGGGGCCACCGCCTCCTCCTTGGTGGCGAAGTAGCGGTAAAACGTACGGGGGGCGATGCCGGCGGCCCGGGCGATGTCCTCGGCACGGGTCGCCCGCAGGCCTCGGTGGGCGAACAGGGCAGCCGCCGCCCGGGCGATCTCCATCCGGGTCTCGGCTTTCCTCCGCTCAGTGAGAGAGGCCGGCGCAGCGGCGGAAAACGACCGGTGGGCCGTGCCCTGGGAAGCGCGCGGGGTGGTGCTCATCTCGGCAGGCTATGCCTCTGTGGCAGAATCTGCCATCCGGCGGTTCACCCCGGGGTTCAGGTACGGGGTGGGCCGCCCTTCCAGCATCGCGTTGCCGGTGTTCCCGAGCGCAGAGGAAAGCCGGGCCCCGGCGCCTGGGGGGGTAGGCGCCGGAGCCCGGCTCCGGAAGGTCCCGCCGCCGGGGGGGGATGTGCGTCGGGACCTGGCTCGCGTGGGGTCGGCCAGTGGTGTGGCTTAGTGGGTTGGTTCAGTGCGCGTGCTGCGGTGGGGAGTGCGCCCCGGGCCCCGCTTCCTGGGCCCGGAAGGGTTGTTCCCCCGAGCCACAGAGTTGAAGCGACGGGACCCCGTCATGTTTGCGCCGTCTTTCGCCCCCGGGCGTGCGCGCCGCACGGGGGCCGTACGCCCGTCACGCCGCCGCGTCGAAGCCGGTGTCGCGGGCCAGCTTCTTCAGTTCGAGCAGCGCATGCTTCTCGATCTGGCGGATGCGCTCACGCGTCAGTCCGTGCTCCTTGCCGACCTCGGTCAGGGTGCGCTCCCGGCCGTCCTCGATGCCGTACCGCATCTTGATGATGGATGCCGTGCGCTGGTCCAGACGGCCGATCAGGTCGTCCAGTTCCTCGCTGCGGAGCAGGGTCAGCACGGACTGTTCGGGGGAGACGGCCGAGGTGTCCTCCAGCAGGTCGCCGAACTGGGTCTCGCCCTCGTCGTCCACCGACATGTTCAGGGAGACCGGGTCGCGGGCCCAGTCGAGCACGTCGGTGACGCGCTCCGGGGTCGAGCCCAACTCCGCGGCAACCTCCGTGGGCTCCGGATCGCGGCCGTTCTCACGGTTGAACTCACGCTGCACGCGGCGGATACGGCCCAACTCCTCCACCAGGTGGACGGGGAGCCGGATCGTGCGGGACTGGTCGGCGATGGACCGGGTGATGGCCTGCCGAATCCACCAGGTGGCGTACGTCGAGAACTTGAACCCCTTGCGGTAGTCGAACTTCTCGACGGCGCGCACCAGGCCTGCATTGCCCTCCTGGATCAGGTCGAGCAGCGGCAGGCCACTGCGCGGGTAGCGCCGAGCGACCGCGACGACCAGGCGGAGGTTGGAACGGATGAAGACGTCCTTGGCCCGCTCGCTCTCGGCGACCAGCGCCTCCAGTTCCTCGCGGGTGGCGTCCGCCCCGGTCTCCTCACATCCGTCGAGGACCTGCTGAGCGAACACACCCGCCTCGATGGCCTGGGACAGCTCGACCTCCTTTGCGGCGTCGAGCAACGGCGTACGCGCGATCTCGTCGAGGTACATGCCGACCAGGTCGCGGTCGGCGATCTCGCCGCCATGAGCGCGAACACTGCTTGCCGAGTCGACCGTCTCGCCGGAGGCGGACTGACGACGGGCGACGGCACGGGTTGCCATGCGTGCTCCCTTGCGGTGGTGGGCTGGCGGTGGTCCTGACGAACGCTCGGCACTCCCGGCGACTGGCTCTGAGACTCTCCCGGAGTGCCCTGCATCCGATGGAAACAACGACTGGAATCCGGACAGAATTCCCAACCCTCCCCTCAATTTTTCTGATCATGCAGTACCCTGCCCGCTCACACGAGGAGTCCCGCTGCCGTCAGACGGTATGGAGGTGCAGGTCAGGCCCGGAGCCGAGGGGGAACTCCCCGCCCTTGCCGATCTCTACAACCATGACGTACGCGAGAGGCCGATCGCATGAGATACCGCGATCTTCACTCCGGAGGAGCGCCGCCCTCGGCCGCCCTCCCACACCGGAAGACGGCCCGTACCGCCTGATGGTTGCCACGGGTGCGGACTCACAGCGGATTCTGGGGTACTCCACATCCAGCCCTTACCGCGCCGGGCCGGCGTACGCCACGCCCGCGGAGACCTCGGCATACGTCGCCGCGGCCACCACCCGGCGCGACGTCGGTTCCCTGCTCCACTCGACCCTCTTCCAGGGCCCTCTCGGGCGAGGGCCTGCGCCGCGCCTGCACGCGCATCGCCCCGACCGACGGGCTCTGCGGGTGAGCGCACACACGCCTCGACTTCCGGCGCGCCGGCACGTATCGCGAGGTGGACCGTACGTTCGGCCGCTACTGGGACGTGGTCCGGTACGAGAAGGAGCTGCCGTAGCCGGAGCCGGACCGGGCCATCACCCGAACTGCACCGACCGCTTCGCCAGGCCCATCCAGAACCCGTCGATCACGGACTTCTGCGCGTCCAGTTCACCGCTGGCCTCCGCCGCGCCCATGGCGACGAAGAGCGGGGCGAAGTGTTCGGTGCGCGGGTGGGCGTAGCGGCCGGCGGGCGCCTTGTTCAGGAAGTCCAGGAGGGCGTCCCAGTCCCGGTCCGCCAGGGCTCGCCTACCCCAGTCGTCGAACTCGGAGGACCAGTCGGGTACCCCGCGCCCCGCGGACCGGAGCGCGGCGAGGTTGTGGGTGAAGAAGCCGGAGCCGATGATCAGCACACCCTCGTCCCGCAGGGGGGCGAGCTTTCGTCCTACGTCCATCAGACGCACCGGGTCGAGAGTGGGCATGGATATCTGCAGGACCGGGACGTCGGCGGCCGGATACATCTCGGCGAGGGGGACATAGGCTCCGTGGTCGAGGCCTCGATGGGAGATGTCCTGGACGGGGGTGCCGGGGGCGCTCACCAACGTGCGGACGGACTCGGCAAGCCCGGGGGCGCCGGGGGCGGCGTACCGGACCCGGTAGTAGCGCTCGGGGAAGCCCCAGAAGTCGTAGACGAGCGGGACGGTCTGGACCGCACCCAGTGCGAGCGGGGCCTCCTCCCAGTGGGCGGAGACCACGAGGATCGCCTTGGGGCGGGGCAGGCCGGCGGACCAGGCGGCGAGCTGGCCGGGCCAGACCGGATCGTCGGCGAGCGGCGGGGCGCCGTGGCTGAGATACAGAGCGGGCATGCGCTCAAGGGCCTCTGGCTCCCCTGATCCCTCCAGTCCCCCAGACCCCTTCCGCACCGAGGGTCGCTCCCACACCCCGCCGTCCTCCCTGATGTCTGGCTTCTCCTGCACATCGGGCTTGTGCTCCGGAGCGGACTTCCCCTGTGTGGTAGCAGACATGGCGGCGACTCCCGGAAATGCTTTAACTCTCAAGCTCTTAGGTCGAGCATACGACCGACTTGTTCAACATTCAAGGAGACGCCTCTTACAGTGGGACGCATGAACACGGCACCGGACCCCGCCACGCGGCACCGCTGGCTCACCGACGACGAACAGCGCGTCTGGCGCGCCTACCTGCACGCCACCACCCTCCTTGAGGACCACTTGGACCGGCAGTTGCAGCGAGACGCGGGTATGCCGCACATCTACTACGGCCTCCTCGTGAGCCTCGCCGAGGCACCGCGCCGCCGACTGCGGATGACGGAGCTGGCGATGCGGTCGAAGATCACCCGCTCCCGACTCTCGCACGCGATCGCCCGACTGGAGGAGAACGGCTGGGTCCGCCGCGAACACTGCCCCTCCGACAAGCGCGGCCAGTTCGCGGTGCTCACCGACGAGGGCGCCGAGGTGCTGCGGGGCACCGCACCCGGCCACGTGACCGCCGTACGCCAGGCACTGTTCGACCGGCTCACACCCGAACAGCAGGAGGCCCTCGGCGAGATCATGGCGATCGTCGCCGAGGGCCTCCAGCCCAACGACACGGGCGCAGACCTACCCTGGCTCCGCTAGCCCCTGCCAGGTCCACCGGGTCCACGGAGCGCTGACGGGTCCTGGCAGAGCTGCCAGCACCGGCCTCACCGGGCGCACGCTCACCTGGCGTCCGCCCCCACCCCTGCACCCGCCGACTCCACCGGGCCCACCGGCCCCGGTCAGGCCTGGACAGACCCCGCGAGCTCCTGCCGGAGCGTGGTCAGTGAGCCACCACCGGCACCTTGACCTCGTCCTCCACGTCCTCGCCGGAGGCCACCGGGAGGGAGCCCGGACGGCCCGCATTGACGAAGGTGAAGGCGATCAGCGCCGCGAGCCCCAGGATGCCGACGGCGAACCAGATCGCGGTGCTGTAGCCGTGCACCATGCCCTGCAGCTGGATCAGCTGCTGCTGCGGCTTGGTGACCGCACCGGCGGCATGGCCATTGATGTACGACGTCTTCGCGGAGGCGGCGATGGTGTTGAGCAGCGCCGTGCCGATCGCACCGCCCACCTGCTGCGAGGTGTTGACCATGGCAGAGGCGACACCGGCGTCCTTGGGCTGGACGCCCTGGGTGGCCAGGGACATGGCGGGCATGAACGCCGAACCCATGCCCAGGCCGAGCAGGAGCATCGCGGGCAACAGCAGAGCGGCGTACGAGGAGTCGATCTGCAGCTGGGTCAGCAGCAGCATGCCGAGACCGGCGACCAGGAAGCCGGGACCCATCAGCAACCGGGCCCGGACACGGGTCATCAGCCGGGCGCCGATCTGGGTGGATCCGGTGATCATGCCGACCACCATCGGCAGGAATGCGAAGCCGGTCTTGACCGGCAAGTAGCCCTTCACGACCTGCAGGTAGTAGGTCAGGAAGAGGAACAGTCCGAACATGCCGATGATCGCGAGGCCGAGGGACAGGTAGATGCCACCGCGGCTGCGGTTCCTGACCACGCGCAGAGGCAGCAGCGGGGCCCTCATCCGGGACTCGACGACCACGAACGCGAACAGCAGCACCGCGGACGCGACGAACATCGCGACGGTGACGGCGTCGCCCCAGCCATCGGACTCAGCACGGGTGAAGCCGTAGACGAGGGCGACCAGGCCGAGGGTGGAAAGGACCACGCCGGGGATGTCGAGCGGGGAGCGGTTGCGCCCGCCCTGCGGCTCACGGATGACGAAGTAGGCACCGGCCGCGGCGACGATGGCGAACGGGACGTTCACGAAGAAGGTCCAGCGCCAGTCCAGGTACTCGGTGAGGAATCCGCCCAGGATCAGGCCGACAGCACCGCCGCCGCCGGCGATGGCGCCGTAGATGCCGAACGCCTTGGCGCGTTCCTTGGCGTCCGTGAACATGACGGCGAGCAGGGACAGGGCGGCCGGCGCGAGTAGCGCGCCGAAGACGCCCTGGAGGGCGCGGGCACCGAACATCATCGGGCCGTTGGTGGCCGCACCGCCAAGCGCGGAGGCGACGGCGAAGCCGGCCAGTCCCAGGACGAAGGCGCGCCTACGGCCCCACAGGTCGGCGATCCGGCCGCCGAAGAGCAGCAGACCTCCGAAGGCGAGGGCGTAGGCGGTGACGACCCACTGCCGGTTGCCGTCGGATATCCCCAGGTCGTGCTGGGCCGAGGGCAGGGCGATGTTCACGATGGTGGCGTCGAGGACGACCATCAGCTGGGCGAGCGCGATGAAGACGAGCGCCTTCCAGCGATGGGCGTCGCCGCTCGATACGGCAGCGCCGGGAGCCTTGAGGGCTGGTTCAGACACGGGTGTACCCACTTTTGGACTTCGGAACGGAGAGTTCAGGGCATCGCCACGGGAAGGTGCAAGAGAACGAAGCGTGATGAACACGACAAACGCGGCGAGCAGGATGAACGGGAAGGAAGAGGAGGTGAAGGAGGAAGAGAGGAGGTGAAGGAGGGGGCGGAGGAGAGGGCAGAGGAGGGGCAAGAGACGAAGGGGAACCGGGACGAAGAGAGGTGATGGACGGGGCGACGGGTCCGGGACGGCCGGCCGGCCGGTCAGGACATGCGCAGTTCCTCAACCGTCACAGCCGAGCCCGGTAGGGCGGAGCGGGCGGGCGCCCGCAGGCCGTCGAGAAAGAGCTGGAGATGGCGGTGGACGAATCGGTCGCCGCGGCCGCAGTCGGTGCCGGCCGGGGGCCGGCTCAGTTGGGCCACGACGATCAGCAGGTCACCGACACCGACATCGGGGCGGAGCCGCCCCATCGCCCTGGCCCGGGCCATGACCTCGTCGACGAGCCGCTCGACGCGCTCCCGGGAGGCCTCCAGATCGGGGTGATTGCGGTCGAAGGCGCCGGAGATCATCGGGCACAGCGCGCTGATCCGCTCGTCGGCAGCAGTGTGCACGAAGCGCTCCAGAGCAGCGAAGGCGTCCCCGGTCTCCGCGAGGGCCCTCTCGGCCGCCTCAGCCGTCCGGTCCATGACGGAACAGACGACCTCACGAACGAGGGCCTCACGGTCGGGGAAGTTGCGGTACACCGTGGCGTTGCCGACGCCGGCCCGGCGGGCGACCTCGTCGAGTGGCACGTCCGGGCCGTACTCGACGAACATCTCCCGGGCGGCGGTGACGATCCGCTCCCGGTTGCGCACGGCGTCGGCGCGCGGCCGGGTCACCTTGCGCCGGATGGGGGCGGTGGCGGTCGACACGGCGTCCTCCTCCGAACGTTGGGGGCGATCCGGGGATGGAGTCCCCGTTTCGCTCTGACGCCGATCTAAACGGGGAGAGCGTCCCCGGTTATTTCCCACCCCCGAAAAGACTTCACGTGACCTGCGCCACACCCACCGACCGCCGGGATTCACCCTCCTGCACATCGGCATTCCCACGGTCGGCCTCCTCCAGCGCGCGCCCTCCACCCCCGCCACCACAGGGTGAGCGCAAGGGTGCAGCCGGAGACCGGCGGCTGCCGTGGAACGCGAAGGGTCCATGCATGCAGCCGCCATCGCTCCGCCGCCGCATATGCCCCCAGCGCCGCACACGCCCGGTGCGCCTCATACACCCCGTACTGCGCCTCATACATTCCGCGCACCCCGCACATCCAAGCCCCCGCCGCCGCATACGCCCACGTCGTCTGGCCGCCCTCACCGCGGTGACCGCCCTGACCCTCACCGTCAGCACCTCGGCCGGTACCGAGCATCCGACCGCACCCGCCACCGCCGGGCCCATCGGGCTGGCCCGCTCCTCCGCCCTCGTCCCCTGCCTGCTCCACGGCGGCCTGAACGTCCAGATGACCGAGGGCGTCCCCACCCCGGGCGGCTACTCCCGTTCCACCGGCACGGTCCACGCCCTGACCCTGATGGTCGACTTCTCCGACGCGCCCGGGCAGGGCAGCGCCATGGACCGCTTCCACGAGTTCTTCCCGCAGACCCAGAAATGGTTCCGCACCGCGTCGTACGGCCGGCTCGACTACCGCCCCGAGACCCCCATCACCACGTGGCTGCGGATGCCGATGCCGTTCAGGGCGTACGGCATAGAGCGCGGCGCACCCTTCGAACCCGGCTACCGGCAGCTGGTGCAGGACATCGTGGCCGCGGCCGACCCGGACGTGGACTTCAGCTCCTACGACCTACTGAACGTGCTCGTCACCCCGAACGCCGGCCCCTCCGCCCTGGACACGGTGCTGTCCGTGACCTTCGCCGGAAACGGGGAGGCTCCAGTCGCCGACGGCGTGCCGATCGCCAACGCCTCCTTCGTCTACTCCCGCCAGGACGACGGCTCCGGCTCCTACGCCCGCACCGGCTACCGCGTCCTGCCGCACGAGAACGGCCACACCTTCGGCCTGCCCGACCTGTACACGCAGGAAGGCGGGGAGGCGGTAGGGCACTGGGACATCATGAGCGAGGACTGGGGTGCCAACAACGACCTGCTCGGCTGGCACAAGTGGAAACTGGGGTGGCTGGACGGCTCCCAGGTCGGCTGCGTGGCGACGTCGGGAAGCGTCGAATACATACTGACGCCGTTGTACAAGCCTGGCGGCGGCAAGCTGATCCTCGTACCGATCAACTCCAGGAGCGTCTACGCGGTGGAGCTGCGCACACGGGGCGGCAACGACGAGGCGGTGTGCCGACCGGGCATCCTGATCTACCTGGTCGACACCTCGGTGGACACCGGGCGCGGCCCGGTCACGGTCTACGACAGCCATCGCGGCAGCGGCGGCTGCATCCACAGCCCCAACGTGCAGGCGGAACTCTCCGACGCCCCGTTCTCCACCGGCGAGACCTTCAAGGACCCCCGCCACGCCATCACCATCCAGGTGCTGGGCACGGAGCCCGACGGGAACTACAGGGTGCGCATCACCCGAGGGTAGCCCGCCAGGACGGCAGGCCGTACGGAGCCGACGGGAACCTGAACGGGCCCGCGGCCGACCGGATGCGGCCCGCGCCTACGGCACGTCAGGGCCGCACGCCCCGCAGGGCGCGTCACCGGGCGGCAGCAGGGTGGTCGCTGTGCTCCGCCGCATGCATGCCCTTGGTCGCCCAGCCCGGGGCACCCGGTCCGGCAGTCCCCCGGGGTTTGGGCGCTGCTGAAGTCAGTTCTTGGTAGCCACGATGACGTCGCGGTTGATCGCCTGGTCCACGCGGTGGACGAAGCCCAGGTACGCCTCGGAGTCACGCACCGTGAAACCGCCCGCCTCCAGGATCTCCGCCAGTTCCTCCCGCCGGGCCACCAACGTGTTCCAGGAAATGCCGATGGCACCGCCGCGCCGCAGCAGGGGTTCCCACACGGGCACGGCCGCGGCCAGAAGTTCCCTGGGGCTGCGGGAGAGACGGCCGGCGTTCGCGCCACCGTGCGGGCGGCTGCCGTGCTGGACGCCATAGGGCGCGTCGGTGACGATCAGGTCGAACTCACCGCGGCGGAAGAAGTCGCCGCTCTTGAGCGTGTCGGCGTTCACCACCGTGACATCGATGGTGCTGCCCTCCCGGTACTGCTCCTTGGAAGCCCCCAGGCTGACCTGCAACCGTCGTCCCAGGGTCGCTTTCTGGCGGCGGACGGGCCCGACCTCCGCCTTGTGCTTGAGCCGGTTGTTCTTGAGCCAGGTCCGGAAAAACGCCGAGTAGGCCTCGAAGTCCTTCGCGTCAGTATCCAGGCCGGACGCGTCCATGCCGTACATGACCGCCTGGTTGAGCGTGGTACCCCGGCCGCACATCGGGTCGAAGAGCCGCATGCCGCCCGTCAGCAGGTCGGCCGGCGCATCCGTCGCCAGGGCGGTCACGTTCACCAGCAGCTTGGTGAAGTCCTCGTTGGTCTTCCCTGCGTATTTCTGGATGGTGAGCAGATCGCTGCTGAAGAGGTCGAGCGGGCGCTTGGCCACCGGCCGCAGCAGGTCGGATTCCACGGCGAACAACGCGTACACGGACGACATGTTCGACAACAGACGGATGTCGGTCTCCGACAGCGCATCGGCCGTGAAGGTGACGTAGGGGACCCCACCGATCTCGGTGATCTCGACGTCCCGGACATTGCCGCCGACGGCCCTCTCGCCGAAGACAGCGAGTTCCGCCATGGCAAGGGCAGGAGCAGACTGGGCGTACACGCGGTTGTGCGAAGGCGAGACGAGAAACCCGTACCTGCTCACGCTGGGAACCCTGCTTTCCACTGGCTTCGGGCGGTGGCCGTAAACGCACTGGCGGTGCTGGACAGCCGCGGCGGAAGCCCGGTCAGTGCCTGCTCGACCTTACCCGAGGCCGTACCGCCGCTCCGGCGCCGTGGCGGGCCACCGGAGTCGGACCGGCCCGGTCGGTGAAGATCTCCTGGAGCAGGATCGGGGGCAGCCCGGAGCGCCACCCTCCTGGGGCCGGATGCCGTCGTCGCCGCTCTTCAGCGCCTGCTCGGCGGCTCGTGGCCCACCGTGGGCCATCACCGCCGGTCTACCCCCACACGTCCAGTCCACCGAGGCAGCCGGACCACAACCTCAGGGGCGGCGGTGCGGGCTCCGCACAGGGGACCGCCGTCACCCCACACCGGTGCTGGGCGCACGCGGTGCGGTCCGCCCCGTGGCCACCAACTCCGCGGCCCCAGCCATCGGTGGGCACTTGGGAAACCATGCTCGGCGGCATGCTGCCGTGGGAAACGGCCAGGTAGACCGGGCCCGCACCGACGTCGTCGCGCATCGCAGCGAGTAAGGTCAAGGCCAAGGTCGAGAGGCACGCGGCTATGTGGACAAGATATCTCCAACGCATCCCGCGACACCCAGTCGGCGAACTCCCGGTTCAGCCTTCGAAACCCCTCGGTCGGCACAACAGGCCGGCAAGACGAAGGCGGGGACCCCGTTGCCACAGAACGCATGGCATCTCTCCCCGAAGAGGCATAAGGCCGAGCGGACAATCAGTCGAGTTGTCGATTCTCCTCCGCAACTTTTCGGCGCACTTTCGCACTTGTTGCGGTAAGCAATTCCAGGCGCCCGGGCTCGGCGTCTTCTCGTAGTGCGAGAAACATGCGGATGGTGATGGGCTCGCCATTGAGCGGGCGCAGCGCAATCCGACGGGAGGAAACCATGCCTGCGGCCGTGGGGTACATCAGCGTCCAACCGGCGGCGCCTGCGCCGATCTCGGCGAGGGTGTCCTGGAGTCCGGTGAAGGGTGGGCCCAGGGCTGGCTCGAACCCCGCCTTCCGGCACGCCGCGACGACGGTGTCGAAGAGCACCGGGTTCTCGCTGCGGGAGGCGATGCGCAACGGCAGCCCGGCAAGATCGACCAGATCTAGGCGGTCACGCTCGGCAAGCGGGTGCACGACGGGCAGCGCGACCACCAGGGGGTCGCACCACAGGGTGAGGAAGCGCAGGCCAGGAGCGTTTTCGACACCCCGAATGAAGGCCGCATCCAGCCGCCCCGCGCGCACCTCCTCCAAGCGGGTGTGGGCATCGAGGGTCTGGAACTCGAAGCGGGTGCCGGAGCCGGGGTCGGGCAGCGCGTCCAGGAAGTCGTCCAGCCGCTGCCCCAGGGCGGAGCTGATGCCGACCCGAAAGGCGGCCTCGTTCCGTGTGGCCAGCCGCTCGGCCTTGGCGACGAAGCAGTCCAGCGCCTTGAGTAGTTCGCGCCCCTCTGGCAGCAGGGCCCGACCGGCCGGCGTGAGAGTGACGGCACGACTGGAACGGTCGAAGAGTTGGGTGCGCAGTTCCCGCTCCAGCCGGCGCACCTGCTGACTGACCGCGGGCTGACCTATGTGCAGCCGCTCCGCCGCCCTACCGAAATGCAACTCCTCTGCGACGGCAATGAAGTACTGGATCTGACGCAGTTCCACAGAACCCCCCATAACCCTTAGAGCGGCCCCAATAGATCATTAGCAAACTATTTCGCCTTCAGGATCGCCGCGGGGGAATCATCGCACACCACGGAACAGCGCCCCCAACGGGGGCCGGTGCCGCGAAGTTCGGTTCTCATTACTCCGCGATAACCCCTTCCCTATCGCCGACCCGGTCGCCGTCGCCTTGAATTTCTTCGATCCACTCTTCCGTGATGCGCTCCTGCCGGACTGCCCATGAAAGAAACAAAGCGAAAGCAGAGATTCCGACCACCGCGGCGGCCACTACGAACCAGCCCAGGGCGAACAGGTCGCCCGAGGGCAACCGGCTGGAAAGGAAGATGCCCAGCGATGCGGCCAGCAGTTGGAGCGCGCCCATCAGACCGGATGCGGAGCCCGCGGTCGACCGGAAGGTCGTCACCCCCGCGCTCATCGACAGCGGCAGCAGGAAGCCGTTGCCGAAGGTCATCACCGGCATGAAGACCAGTACCAGCAGGCCCCAGGGCGTGCCGACGCCACTCAGCCCCAGACCCAGCATCATCAGCGCCCCGGCGAGGAAGAACCCGTGGCCCATCCAGAGAAGCTGGTTGATGGGTCGCTTGCGGACCAGCGTCCGCGAGGTGAGGTTGCCCGCGACGTACGCTACCGAGACGGTGATGTAGCAGTAGCTGATGGTCTCGGTGGCCAAACCCATCTTCTCGAAGACCAGGGGGGAGGCCGCCAGATAGCCGAAGTAACCTCCGTATGCCACTGCCAGGTTGACGGTGTAGGCCCAGAACAGCGGCCGGGTCAGCAGCATGGGATAGCCCTTGAGAGTGGCGCCCAGATGCTTACTGCGTCGTTCCGACGGCAGGCTCTCGGGAATCGAGGTGACCATCACGAGCAGCGTCACCAGACCGACCAGGGCAGTGACCACGAACGGCGCACGCCAGGAGACGTAGGTGGTCAGATAGCCACCGGCCAACGGGGCGACGGACGGGGAGACACCGACGATCGGCATGACCGTGGCGAACATCCGGGCTGCGTCCTGCTCCTCGTACAGGTCGCTGATCACGGCCCTTCCGAGCACCATGCCCGAACCGGCACCCAGCGCCTGGAGAAGTCGGCCTGCGCCGAACACCTCGATCGTGGGCGCCACCGCACACACCAGGGAGGCCACGGCGAACAGACCGAGCCCGCAGACGATGACCCGCTTGCGGCCGTACGCGTCCGAGATCGGCCCGTAGACGGCCTGTGAGACCGCGATGCCGATCATGAACGCGCTGAACGTCCACTGCACGGACGCGACCGGAGCGTCAAAGGCGCGCGCGGTGGCCGGCACACCCGGCAGATTGATGTCGGAGGCGAACAGGCCCCCGGCGTTCAACGAGCACAGAACGGCGAGCAACAGCGCGTAGGACGTCCGTGTTGATGCGGTCTTCATGGCACGTGCAACTTCCCTGATCAAGAAGGAGGCGGTGGTGGTCTCACCCGGCGGATACCGGCGCCTGGGCGATCTCCACTCCGGCCATCTGGCCGAACGTCTGTGCCCGCAGCACCGAAGTGGCCCGATAGTGGCTGGAGTAGAGCCCGGCGGTCTCACCGATGGTGTGCAGGCCCTCGACGGGCTCGTCCGGGCGGTGTTCTCGCCGCAGTTGTAGCGTCTGGACCATTCCAGGACCCGAACCACGACCCGGCCCAAGTCCCGGACCAGAACCCGGCTGCCCGAGGCGTTCTCCGCAAAGCTGACCACGGTCGCCGGTCAGCCCACCCGCGCCTCAGACCCACGACCAACAACTCCAAGGGGCAACGGAATCGGTTGCGGCGCCAAAGGACAGTTCAGTGGTGCCAAGCACGTCGCCCACGGCAGCTCCGCACCTCCTCTTCCGATGCGGGGTGGAGGCCGTCAGCGTGGCCGAGAGCGGGGGTACGTTTCCAGGCCGGTACGGTGGAATTTCCCAGCCCGGTAACGGCGTTGGGGAAGCGGGCAGCCCGCAATCCGCGGTTCTCAGGTTCTTTCAGGTTCTTGAGACAGCCAGCAGGTCAGCGCTTGGCGGCACGGGCGGCCAGCGTGTCGCCGGCGATCGACCAGCTGTCAGTGGCGATCTCCTGCACGGTCACCCACACGCTCTCCGGCTTGCTTCCAGTGGCCTTGACGTAAGCGTCGGTCAGCTCACGGACCAGTTCGGCCTTCTGCTCGGCGGTCTTACCAGGGGTCTGCTGCACGTGGATGAGAGGCATCACGTTCTCCGGATGATTGAGGTCGGACTGATGAAGCACGGCCCCGGGCCACTGGGCCGGGGAGGGCGTCGTGCATCCAGTCCAGCACCAGGTCAGAAGCCGTCCAAGACGCAATCCGCGCTGGCACCGATCACGAATCGTGATGCGTCCGAGGTGGGCGGCCCGGCCTACGTCAAGCGTTCGGGAGAGGTGCGAGGAGGCATTCAGACCGTACGCACCGCGAACCGCACCCCCACGCCGTCACTCTGGGTATGGGAAAGCGAGTCCCGGATACGGCGCCCAGGGAACCTGCTGGAACGCTGCTGATCTACATCGGCTATGCCTGGCTCACCAACTCCATCACCCGTCTCGGCGTCGTTCGAGTCCTGGTTCTGCGCCGCCGACAACCCGAGCGCTCAATTTGATCCGCTCCCGATGCCCCGGCAGGACGCCCAGCCCCTGCTCCCCAGTGCACCGACACAAGATCCCCGACAGCGCCACATCTCTCCGTACGCCGAGCACGCCACCCGCTACACTGGCGTCGGCGAGCAGATCCTCATCGGCTGGTCGCCAGCCTGTCCCAAACATGTCAACGGGTGTGTCCGTGTGCGGCATCGTTCTTGACACGTTTGTCGACAGTTCCCCGCCTTCGTAGCTCAGGGGATAGAGCACCGCTCTCCTAAAGCGGGTGTCGCAGGTTCGAATCCTGCCGGGGGCACCAGGTTGATCAGGGCTAAGGCCCCGGAACTCCCAGGTCAGGGAGAATCCGGGGCCTTCCTCGTTCTGTCGTCTTCCGCTCTGGCTACAGGGCGCCTACGATCTCACTACACCCTCACTGCCGGAGTTGATCTCCTAAATAGCTCCTAAATGATCTTGCCGTTTCGGCAGGTCACGGCCATGACCGACATACCGAACGGCCCCCGCTCCTCCCATGAGAGGAACGGGGGCCGTCGTGTGCCGGGACACCGCCAAGAGGGGGGCACCGCCCTGGTGGCCCGGCACGTCTGAGGCCGACGCAGAGCGGCTACGTCGACTGCATCACCTGTCTAACAAAGCAGGTCGCGGCAGGTAATCACCCGTTCGGGTGAACGGGTGTTCGATTCGGAGCCATACCCTCAGCCTCACGACATAGACCCGTGCTGGATCACGCTCGCCGCTCTTGTTGCCGAGCGGCCGCCCCAACGGGGGTGATGGGGCGACCGCCCGTCTCCAGTGCTGACCCTCGTCCGTCGCCGTCAGACGAGTTCGCTGGAGTCCAGCCCGTGCCCGGCGCGACCGGTGTTGCGCCGGGCACGGTCGTCTACTCGGACCACTGGGTGCCGGGTACGTCCGTGATGGATGTCCGGCCGTTGTAGTAGTCACGGTGTGGCCCGTCGTGGCCCGGGGTCCGGGTGCAGGACGCTCTGCCGCTGTGGTGTTCCAGGGCGCAGTATGGCATTAACGCTCCGAAGTGGGGTCTGGCGCAAGTTCCGTGGAGCGGATACGGAGAGTCAGATCTTCGGAGCCATGCGATGCCGGTTCGGATGGGCACGAAGCCGAGGCGAGGTCAGTTCCAGGGCCCGGTCGTCGCGGCCAGCGCTCATGTGGTTGAGCCAGCGTTCGTACCAGTCGAGGAAGTCGGTGGCGGAAGAGACGTTGGGACCCCAGTACCCGTCGCTGTTACCAACGAGGACGCGGCCAGTGAGTGGACCGGTCACCCCGAGCACGCATACATCGGTGCAGCCCATTTCGATGATGTGGAGGAAGAGGTCGCGTTCATGTGGCTCGGGTCCCACGCAGCCGAAGCCTCGGGGTGTCCCTTGCTCTCCGGGCGGATCCATAACCAGCAGGGAACACCGCTCCAGTGGCATGAGGCCGTAGAACGGTGCCGCGCCTGAGCCGCCGATGTGCGTGAGGAACTGCCGATAGGCGTGGGGGAGAACGATGTCGTGCTCGGCCTCAAACGCAGCGACGCGTGCTTCCGCCAGCTTCGGGCCGGAGAAGAACTTGTGTTGTTCTTCCCCGAAGGAGTGGCTGCGCAGTGGCTGGAACGGGATCGCCGCCAGCTTGCGACGCAGGCGGGGTATTCGGGGATCCATGGTGCATCTTCTCTCGTCCCCGTCACCCTATGGGGGACTGTAGTCAGCTGGCCAGAAGCACCCTCTTCCGCAGTAGAGCGAATCCGGCCCGGCCGAACATCTGCCGTTTGATCATCTTGATCCTGTTGACGGCGCCTTCGACCGGGCCGGAGTTCCAGTCGGTGGTCAGTCCTGCGGTCACGGCGTCGACGTCGCTGTTCAGGCCGGTGGCGAAGGTGCTGATGCCGGGCAGCTTCGAGGCGGCGGCCTCGGTGATCCAGTCGGGCAGGTCCTCGCCGCCGAGCGTGGTGAGCATCTCTGCGAAAGAGCTGGTCAGCTCTGCCGCGGTGCGGAGTTCGGGACAGTGTGCCAAGGCGCTCTTGCGGAGCAGTTCTTCCTCTTCTGTCAGTGTTCCGGGGTGGCGGACGAGCCATCCGGTGATCTCCCGTACGGACGGCAGCGGCGGAGCGGGGGCGGGCCGCGCGGTCTGGGGAAGGTTGCGGCGGGTCCAGTCACGGACCGTGGAGTACGAACCGTGGAAACCGCGTTCGGTGATCTCCCGGTGGAGAGCGAGCACGGTGACGCGGCCCTCGGTCTCTGCCCAGCGTTGTTCCAGGTAGGAGACGTAAGGGGCGAGTTTGCCGGGGCGTCGGGGTTTCCGGCCTTTGACCATGTCCTGCCAGCGAGCGGCGCGGGCGTATCGCTGAACGGTGTGCCGGCCCCAGCCGAGATGCCGGGCGATGTGCCGGATGCCCATGCCCTGGCCGAGGAGCTCATGGACGAGTTCGTGGTGTTCGCGGGCGCGTTGCGCGAACCGTCCGGCCGGGGCCTCGGCCGCTTCGCCGGTGTCGTCCGGGCCGTCGGTCTCCGGGCCGTCGATCTCCGGGCCGTCGGTGTCGGGGCTGGCGGGAGTTTCCCATGCCGGTTCGGGCTCTTCCGGTTCCTGCGGGCATTCGTGCAGGCAGGAGCGGTGGGCGGCGACGGTCTTCTCCACGGCGGTGGTGAGGTTCTGCCAGAGGTGAAAGCGGTCGGCAACTTGGAGAGCCTGCGGGGCCGCGGTGGTGGCGGCGTCCGCATAGACGCCGGCACGGTCGCGGCACAGTACCTCGATCTCCGGGTGCGTCCTCAGCCAGAGGGCGAGGGTGTCCGCGTCGCGTTCGGGCAGCAGGTCTAGGACCTGGTGAGTCTCGGCGTCGATGATCACGGTGCCATAGACGTGGCCGCGGCGTAGGGCGAAGTCGTCCACTCCCACCGCCGTGGGCTCGGCGTGGGCGGGGTCGGGCAGGTCCATCACCCGGCGCAGGAGGGTGCTGCGGCTGGTCATGATGCCGGTCTGCTCGGCGAGCCGGGCACCGGCCCGGCCGGCGAGGGCCAGACCGATGGTGCCCAGCATCTGCCGCAGCCGCTCGGTGACCCGGCCGTGCCGCTGGGTCAGGCCCGGTATCTGCTCGACGAACGTCCGCCGTCCGCACGCCGGGCTTGCGCACAGGAAGCGGCGGACCCGAAGCGCCATCTCCGCCCTTCGCCCTGCTACCGGCAGATCGACGGGAAACCGCAGGTAGGAACTGTGCACACGCTCCGACCATCCATCGCAGCCCGGACACGCGCCGCCCGTGGCCGTGCAGCGGGCCTCCACCCGCACCGTCGTTCCCGCCGTACGTACGGCCACGACCTCAACCCCGGGCACCTGCGGGAACAACAGGTCCCGCATCTCGTAAATGATCTCGCTCATGACGGCCGAATCTCCGCCGTCTCACCCGTCCGAGGAGCGATTTCCGGGCGATCTCACCAACCCGCGCACAGAGATCAAAAACTACAAGGCGTAACCGAATCACGGAACTTGCGCCAGAGCCCCGAAGTGGCCCCACTTTTCCGGTCCGAACTGGCCCCGGTTCGAGGGCTGGAGGGGTGGAGTTCCGGCTTGGGCTGGCCCCGGGTTCCGGTCCGTGCCGGCCCCGGTTGGCGTGGCTGCGCGACGAAACTCAAGTCATCAAGCGCGCTTTCGGTTATCTGCTGAAGGCGAAGCGGCGAGTACACGGCTTCGACGGTGCCTAGGTTGTTCGTATGGAGATCGTTGAGCTGTTGCCGGAACTGCATCTGCTTCGTTTCGAGGTCGGGCAGGCGTATCTGTGGCGTGACGCGGACGGGCTCACGTTGATCGACTCTGGGGTTGCGGGGGTCGGCCGGGCAGTCGCCGATGCCATCCTGAGCGTCGGCTCGAAGCCCGGAGACCTGCGGCGCATCGTGCTCACCCACTTTCATGAGGACCATGCCGGCGGTGCTGCCGAGATCGCCGAGTGGGGTGGGATCGAAGTGTTCGCGCACCGTTTGGACGCCGGGGTGATCCGTGGGGAGTCACCGGCTCCGTCACCGGTCTTCACGGATGCTCCGGACTGGGAACGTTCCTTGTTCGAGAGCAAGCCGAAGCTGCCACCGGCACCGCCGGTGCCGGTCGACCATGAGGTTGGTGATCAAGATGTGCTTCCCTTCGGTGGCGGGGCTCGCGTCGTGGCTGCGCCGGGTCATACTCCGGGCAGCACTGCGTTTTATCTCCCGGCCTTCGGGGTGCTCTTCCTGGGCGACGCTGCAGCGAACGTGGGAGGCAAGACCATGGTCGGCGTGTTCAACACCGACCGCTCTCGTGCACTGGAATCCTTGCGGTCCTTGAGCCGGCTGGATGCGGAGGTGGCGTGCTTCGGCCACGGCGAGGCGATCGTGGGATCGGCTTCGGCAGCTCTGCGTGCTGCGGCAGCTTCCTCGAGCGGCAGGTGAGGATCCGGCCGACATGACAGTGGATCATTTGTCCGAACCTTGCTGCCTGGCTTTGGTCCGGGCAAGGCGGTAGGACTCGGTGCCGGTCTCGATGATCGTGCCGTTGAAGGTGAGGCGGTCGACGATGGCCGCGCAGAGCCGTGGGTCGGTGAAGGTCTTCGTCCAGCCTCCGAACGACTCGTTCGAGGCGATGGCCACGCTGTTCTTCTCCTCGCGTTCGGTCAGAACCTGGAACAGCATCTCGGCTCCGCGACGGTCGAGTTCGAGGTAGCCGAGTTCATCGATGCAGAGCAGGTCGACCCGTCCGTAGCGGGCGATGGTCTTGGTCAGCTGCTTGTCGTCGGCTGCCTCGACCAGCTCGTTGACCAGTTTCGCGGCGAGCACGTAGCGGACCCGGAAGCCGCCCATCGCGGCGGCCGCTCCCAGGCCGATCAGCAGGTGGGATTTGCCGGTGCCGGAGTCGCCGATCAGACAGAGCGGCTCGCCCTTCTTGACCCATTCACAGGTCGCGAGGTTGTTGATCAGAGCCGGGGTGACGCTCGCGTTCGCGGTGTAGTCGAAATCGGACAGCCACTTCTGGCGGGGAAAGCCGGCCGCGCGGATGCGTCGTTCCGACCGGCGGCGGTCGCGGTCCTCGCACTCGGCCATCAGTAGTTCGGCAAGGAAACCGCGGTAGGACAGGTGCTCGCGTTCGGCGCGGGCGACGGTGTCGGCGAACTGCGCCCGCATGGTCGGCAGCCGCAGCACCCGGCAGGCGGTGTCGATCGCGGCGTCGGAGGCGGGTTCGGTCAGGGCGTGGTGCGGGCCGGTCATGGCGCTTCCCTTCCAGGACGGTGCAGCAGTTGGTCCCAGCGGTCGAGGGCGGGCAGGGGACGCTGGTCAGCGGGCAGCCGGGTGGCCCGGCGTTCGGTCAGGCTGGGCAGCTGCAGGTCGGGCGGCGTGACCGGTTCGGGCAGCGGTGTGGTGACGGTCGGCGAGCGGCCCTCGGACTCGGCGGCCTTGCGCGCCTCCACCGCGACCACGTCCGCGGTGCAGACGTTGATCGCGAGGGCGGCTCGGATCCCGGCGACCACGTCGCGGTGTTGCAGGTGGCGGTGCAGCAGCAGGACGTGAACCAGGGCCTTGGTCCCCTCGCTCTCGCCCAGGCCGTGCTTGGCCGCGGACCAGAACGCCTCATGAGCCGGGGTGAACCGCCCCGGGTTCGGTAGAAATCTCAGATTATGGTTGTGACCTGGAGTTTCGCGGATTGCTTGTAGTGATTGGTCTCGTATTCGACGGGCGGAACGTGGTCTATCTCACCGTGGAGTCTGTAAGGTCGGCCCGGGGCGCGGTACTGGCCTTTCGACCAGCCCGTTTCCCCGGACCGCCTTCCGAACCCGCCGTGCGCCTCGTCAACGCAACGGGCTCTCCACAAGCCCCAGTTCGGGCCCGCGTCCGGTCCTCATGCTATCGCCAGCGGCCAGGGGGACGGAATTCGTGATCCTCGGTAGCGGTAACGCGTAGTGCGCACCTTTGCCGGGTCAAATAGATCCCGTTCCTGCCCTCTGGGCCACCATTCGCCACCGCAGTAACGGCGACGCAGTTCCTTCCAGTTCATTCGGCGGTGCTTGCTACGAATCCATTTGATGACCCGACGCCATGCGTAGGCGCTCAGGTATTGGAAGGTAGCGCTAGACACCCCCGGCCGGAAGAACATGGTCCAACCTCGCAACACCGAGTTGAGTCGGCGTAGGAGTTCGTCCAATGGTTGGTTTGTGTTGACCTGTCGGCAGATCGTCTTGACCTTGGCCATGACGGCGTGAAGTGCCTTCTTGGCTGGGTAGGTGTAGACGTACCATCGGTCCGTGCCCTTCTTGCGATGGCGTTGGATGCGCCACCCCAGGAAGTCCACGCCCTCATTGATGTGGGTGATTAGGGTCTTCTCCTCTGACAGGTGCAGCCCCATTCTGCTGAGCACCTGTGCTGCCTCTTCCTTGAGGGTGTAGGCGTCTTCCTTCGTGCCAGTAACCGCAATCACCCAGTCGTCCGCGTACCGGCAGAGCCGGTAATTAGGCAGACCGCGGCGACGGCGCTTCGCTCGCTCGTTAGGTGTAGACGCTGGCCCTCCTGGCGCCTGGGCGAAGTGCTCGTCCAGGACGGCGAGGGCGACGTTGCTGAGCAACGGCGACAGGATCGAACCTTGCGGAGTACCGGATCTACTCTCCTTCAACGAGCCGTGTTCCGTGAGGATGCCCGCTTTCAGAAAGGCTTTCACCAGCACCAGGACGCGTCTGTCCCCGATCCGAAGGCGCACCCGGTCCATAAGGGCCGGATGGGCAATCTCGTCGAAGCAGGCCCGGATGTCACCCTCAACCACCCATTCGTAAGAGTGGGAAGTCAAGTGTCTTACCTCGGACACCGCGTCGTGGACCCGATAGTTGGGGCGGAATCCGTACGAGCACGGAAGAAAATCTGCCTCAAAGATTGGTTCCATCACCAGCTTCAGGGATGCTTGCACCACCCGATCGCGGATCGTACTGATTCCCAGGCGTCGACGCTTTGTCGACCCCGGTTTCGGAATCAGTCGCTCCCGTGCCGGAAGCGGCAGGAAACTGCGATCCTTCAGAGAGGAACGCAGCGCGCCGAGAAAACCCTCGACGCCCTGCTGCAGCGAAATGGACGCAGCCGTACGGCCGTCCACCCCAGCGGTTTTGGCTCCCCTGTTACTCCGAACCCGGTCCCATGCGACAAGCAAGAACGCGGGGTCGGTCACGAGGTTGTACAGGTCGTCAAACCGCCGATGAGGATCATCTACGGCCCAACGGTGCAGCTTGGTCTGGATCTCCAGTACCCGGCGCTCGGCCTTCATCAAGGCCCACTCCAGTTCGTCGGTATTCACCAACGCCCTCCCGGCATTCCAGTTCCCTCCCTGCTGACTTGCTGGCCCCCTTCGCCGTGTACGCGCCTTTCGCGCGCTCGGACTACTACGGGGCCTCCGCCCCACTCCACGGCCAACAGCCGACAACGGGCCTGCCCATCACCGCACCGGATGTCCGGCGAGAGGGCGACCGGGAGTGGTTCCCACGTTCACTAGGAGTCGTTCGGCCAGGTCGGCGTCCAGCTCTATCCCGGCAGCATCGCCACGCCTACACCGCAGGTATTCAGCGTGGCCTCTGAGCCGTTTCACCGCGGGCGGCTTCAGAGTCGGCCCATCTCCTTGGAGGACGGGTCGCGTACTGCAACCCCGGCCCATATCCGCCAGGTTGGAGCCGGGAGGTACTGTTACGGGACTTCGGACGCTGATTCACTTTCGTTACGCCTTCTGGCCTTGCTAGCCGGACCCGAGCCGTCTGGCAGTGCCGACTCGTCCCGACGTTGTCGAGGCTGCTTCCCGCCCTCCTCAGCGTTCCCTGAGTTGGACTGCCTCCAGCTTCAACCGGGCCTCTACGGCGGTCCGGCGGTGGGGATTCGCACCCGCACACGATCTCCTAGCGCCTCGTGGCGCACTCGGTGGTTGTACCAGTCGACCCACTCTGCGGTGGCCAACTCGACCTGGGAGAGCGACTTCCAGGGCCGTTGGGGCTTGATCAGCTCGGTCTCGTACAGGCCGATCGTGCTCTCCATCAGGGCATTGTCGTAGGCGTCGCCGACCGAGCCGATCGAGGCGGCGATGCCGGCGGCGTCCAGATGCTCGGCGAGCCGGAAGCTCGTATATCGCGACCCGGCGTCCGAGTGGTGTAACAACTCGCCTGGCTGAACGGGGTGTTGTTCGCGGTCGCGTTGCCACACGGCCATCTCCAGGGCGTCCAGCACGAAGACTGTTTCCTTCACGGTGGCCGCGGACCAGCCGACGATCCGGCGGGAGAACGTGTCCACGACGAAGGCGACGTAGACGACACCGGCCCAGGTCTTCACGTGGGTGAAGTCCGCGACCCAGCAGCGGTTCGGGGCGGCGGCGACGAAGTCGCGGTCCAACAGGTCCGGTGCCCGTTCGGCCTGCCCGCCGGGCAGCGTGGTGATCACGCGTGTACCGCGGACCGCTCCGGTGATGCCGAGTTCGCGCATCAGGCGTTCGACGGTGCAACGGGCCACGTGGTGGCCCTGCCGGTTCAGCTCACGCCAGATCTTCCTGGCCCCGTAGACGCGGTAGTTGGCCTCGAAGACCTCGCTGATCTGTTCCTTGAGTTCGGCATCCCGCACGGTCCTGGCCGACGGCGTGCTCCGTCGTTCGTGGTGGGCGTAGTAGGTGGAGGGGGCGATCTTGCAGTCGTGTCCGGTGAGGGTTCTGCAGATCAGCTCGTTATCAACGGCCGTGTTCAGGATCGCCCGCAGGATCTGGTACGCGTTGACCACGGTCGGCTCACCGGTCTGCTCCAGACAGGCCGTACGCCAGGTCCGGACCCGAGCTGTCGTGATCAAGGCACCCACACACAGGAAGGGCCGGTGGCCATGAGCCGAGCGCTATGCGACTCGGGGACAGGCCGGTCGGCTCCGACCTCTCGCCGTTGTCAACTGCACGCCGTTGGATGGGAAGTTGGGAGTAGGTGGGGAGGACTGGGGCCGGCAACAGGGCCAGGACCGCAACGGGAGATGATCCGCTCATGCGCATACGAAGAGAGGCCCGCTGGGTCTTATGGGGACTGTGGCTTGCATGTCTGGTGTTCTGCATCTGGTTCTTCGCAGAGGTGATCATATTGTACATACAGGCCGAATCCTGGTGACACAGGTACCGTGCCGCTCCCGTGCCAGAACGGGCGGGAGTCACGGGGAATCGGGGTTCGTCGGGGGTGTGCCGTCACGCGCCGCCCGAAGTAGGCAATCCCCAGGTCAGGCCCGCGATCGCCCTACCTCGTTCTGGATGTCGAGCGACATAGACCAGTTCGTGCCAGGCGAGACCGGGGCCGGCGAAGTGGCCCTCGATACTGCCGAGCGAACGTGGTCGATCCCAGTCGGGATCGGTCAGGTAGTAGTCGATCCCGCAGTCCTCGGGGAAGTTGCGATAGACGATCAGAACGGTGTGTCCGCGTTGCAAGGGCAACCGGAGGACAGGCCAGGCAGCCGGGTCAGTGAGAGTCCTGTAGGCCTCCTCGGTGTCCGCGCCATCGACGCCGAACCATCCTGGCTCAGGATCCACGTCCTCCCCTTCGGCCAGCCACAGCAAGTGCGCGGGCCAGAAACCGGGAAGGCCGAGCAATTCCTCACTGAACGCAAGAGGGTCGTCCTCATATCCAGGGATCACCACACGATCAACCTGCCACCTCGGCGCCTGCTTCCTGTCGGTGAGTATCTGAGTGCGAGACAACAGCGACGTACAACGGCGAACACTCGCGCACAGCGACAGACCATTGGAGGAGGTGAGAGGCACACCGGCTCCAGGTCGAGCACCCACCCAAGTTACTTCGGGACAAAGCGGTCCCGTAGGCAAGACAGGGCTAGTCAGACACGCCCAAGTCCTCACGCATGATCCGGCGCATGGCGGTCAGTGCGGGTTCTGCAGCCTTCAGGTCGATGAGTGCCTGATCCGCGTTCCCTCCTTCCCGAGCCAGACCCCGATCAATGCGCTTGGCAGTAGCGTCGATCGCGGCCAGGACAACGTTCGACTCGCGAGATGCCCTGAGTACCGCTTCAGGGACAATCATCTGAGCTTCGGCGTAGCGATCCCGGTAGTCCCGCCGCACCTCCTCGACCTGGGCGCGGTCGTCGTCGGTGTAGACACCGTCTCGCATGCGATGGAGGGCGTCTTTCAGCATGGTGTGGAAGTGACGGGACGCGCGGTTCATAGCGCTGTACGCAGCGCGCCGTTCCTCAAAGACCCGTCTTCCCTCCTCGGCCTGCCTCTCTTCCGCTCGCTGGCGCTTCGTGTCGTCCAAGTCGTAATCACAGGCGCCAGGAGCGTGCCGAGCACTCCAAGACGGCAGTGACCATGGCGGCAGTCGTGGCACCCATGCGCGCGACCCTAGCGGCTGGCCGCTTTCGCTGCCCCCAGAACGGCCCGCTGACATCCATGCCTGACATCAACGACATCAGACAAGGACGCACGCAAGCGTCTCTATGCGGCTGGGAAGACGGTCAGCATCACCGAGTCCACGGACTCCGGATCGAACTCCTAAAGCGTGTGTCGCAGGTTCGAATCCTGCCGGGGGTGGCACCAGGTCTGACCAGCGCGTTTACCTCTCTGAGGTAGGCGCGCTGGTCGTCGTAGCCGTGACATTAGCCGTCAGTAGGTTCCACATCATGGCAAACACCAAGGTCGAGACCACTCAACGAGGCCGCGTCCGGCGCAATGGATCCGGCTCCTGGCGCAGCGCCTGCAGCACGGCCGGGGCCGGCAGCTCGCGCAGGAGGTCGACACCATGCTGTCCGCCCGCGACTGGGCGAGGAACCCGGCGAATGCTCGGATGGCGTGCTGCAGGAGCTCTTTCTCGCTGCGTGCCTCGGCGAGTTGGGCCTGGGTCTGCTCGTCCTCGATGGCGGCCAGCGGCAGCCAGAGGTGGTTCTGCTTCCTTGCCCAGGTGATGTCGGGGTAGGTGGCGAAGGCGTTGGCCCGAGTCCGTACATCAGTGAGGTATGGCAGGTCAGGCCCTCGCTCGCGGCGATCGTCAGGGCGTAGTCGAGGGAGAGCGCGCCGCTGACGATCTTATCTGTCTTCACCCAGGTCGACTCGTGGCCCGCGCTCTGCGAGGCCTTATCGGGCGTTCGCCAACTGATCTGGACGTTGTGGTCGGCGTCGATCACCGTGATGATGGAGCGGTATCCGTTGAGCACGTCCGGGCCTCCGCCCCGTCGGGACCGGTGGTCGTTCTGACGGACGCGTACGACGTCGCCGACCGCGAGGGTGAGGGCGTCGACGCCGGGCAGCGCGTAGGTGTGCTCGGCGCCGAGTTCGCCAGCGACCCGGCGGAGCTGCTGTGCCCCGGGGTTGAGGGCGTCGACATCGCTGTTGCGGGCGGCCAGCGCCACCAGGTTGTCGATGAGGTCGTACGCGTCCGGCCAGTGCTGGCGCCGCAGTTCGTCCCAGGTGGTGATGGATCTGTGAACGCGCTTCGTCGGCGGTTTCGGTGGGGTGGACCCGGTCGCCTTCCGCGAGCAGCTGCAGCGCGAGTGCGTGGTCGCCGGTGCGCCATATCTCCAGCGCGGCGCGTTCGGCGGCGTCCTCCTGGCGGCGGTTCTCGGTGAGCGTCAGCCCGTGGACCAGGCGGTGGACCAGGCAGTGGACCAGGCAGTGGGCCACCTGCCGGGCCCGATCGCCTGCAGTTGCAGGCGATCGCCGATGGCGACGACTCACACTTCCTCGCCCCCGAACACACCACATCAAAATGGCACCGTCAGAAGGAAACCCTACCCCTGACCAGCAAAGACAACGGCAACCCGACGACGACAACTGCCGCAGCGGCTCTGCGTCAATCACCCGCGGCATCGCATCCAGACCGCATCGCGAATCGGGCATCCTGGAGCGAACCGTACTCTGACAGAGCACTGACAGGGAGCAAACATCGCTCGGGAACGATGGGCGCCATGCAGACGCGAACCTCTCGAACAGCGCCCAGCCCCCGTCGTCTCACGCGGAACACCCTGCTCGTCGCGGCCGGCATGACCGCCGTTGCGCTCCTGACCGGATGCGGCGGCTCGGGCAGCACGTCAGACAGTGCCTCAGGCGCCGGCGAGGATGTCGCTTCGCTGCCCTCTCAGGGGGGCGGCGCGGCGGCGAAGTCCGGGTCGGCGGGGAAGCCTAGCGGCACGGCGGACCCGGACGCGGGGCGTCCCCAGGTGCGGTTGGACAGTAGTCAGGAAGACATCGACCGCATGTGGGAGAGCTTTGAATCCTGTCTGAGGCAACATGACGGTCCGGACTGGAAGCAGAAGATGATAGAGGCCAGGAAGTCCGGGAAACCCTGGGCGGCCGATAAAGCCTGCCACTCCAAGGAGCCGCTCCAGCCCCCGGAGCTCGATCCGGCCAAGAACCCCCACTTCGCCGACGACACGCGGGCGATGGTCCAGTGCATGAACGGCAAGGGCATCAAGAGTGAGGTGGACTCCCAGAGTGGCTTCTGGGGGCTCATTCACGGTGATGAGATGAATGCTCCTGGATTCGGCGACGCCGTACGCACGTGCCAGATCAAGGCATTCGGCGGGAACAAGTAGGCCGCTGGGCGGATCATGCCGGCAGGTGGAGCGTGAAGGTGGTTCCGGTGCCGGGGATGCTGGTCACGGTGACCTCGCCCTCGTGTGCTTCGACCAGTCGGCGCACGATGGCCAGGCCCAGTCCGCTGCCGCCGGTTTGGCGGCTGCGGGAGCGCTCGGCGCGCCAGAAGCGGTCGAACACCCGTGGGAGGTCGTCCGGGGAGATGCCGCTGCCCGTGTCGGCGACCTCGATCAGTACGGTGTTGCCCTCGCGTCGGGAGCGCAGGGACACGGTGCCGCCGGCCGGGGTGTGCCGCAGGGCGTTGGAGATCAGGTTGCCCACGATCTGCCGCAGCCGCAGCGGATCCGCGAACGTCCACACATCGCCCTCGGCGCACACCTCGAGGGCGACCCCTGCCGACTGGCCGTGGCTCCCGTATACGGTGGCGGCGTGCTCGAGGATCGTGCCCGCCTTTACGTACTCCAGGTGCAGTTCGAGCGTGCCGGCGTCGGACGCGGCAAGGACCTGGAGGTCGTCCACGATGTGCTGGAGGAGCAGGGTCTCCTCCAGCAGCGAGGCGGTCACTTCGTCCTCGGCCGACAGCATGCCGTCCTGCGTCGCCTCCAGCCAGCCGCGGATGGTGGTCAGCGGGGTCCGCAGCTCATGGGCGATGTCACTGACCATCGCCTTGCGCTGCTCTTCCATGCGCTCGCGATACGCGGATAGGTCGTTGAACGCCGTGGTGAGACGACCGATCTCGTCGTTCGCCGCCACGGGCAGCGGGACGTACGGCTGTCCCGGCAGACGAACCGCGTCGGTGAGCGCGCGCAGCGGCCTGACCATGCGGAGGCCGACAGCGGCGGTCACCGCCGTGGTCACGACGAGTACCAGCGCGGTGACGCCGGCGATCCGGGCGGCGTTGGCCGCGGAAAAGTCGAACCGCGACACCGCGGCCGAGCCGCTCGACTCGCTGACGTACACCCGCGCCGCCGGTGCGACGTAGGGGGCGAGTTGTTCGCGGCGGCTTGTGTCGATGCAGTTCTGCGTGGCTGTGCCCAAGGCGCCGTCTTCCGCCGGCGGAGCAGGGGTGAAATCGAGGCCGAGCTTCACGGTGTGCAGGCCCTGGCGCTGCAGACAGCCGGTGATCAGCTGATTGAGATGGGCGAGGGCCGCGGACTCGGTCGGTGTGGGGGCGTCGAGGCGGTACAGCTGGCAGATGAGCGAGGCCTTCAGTTGGATGTCGCCGCTCCCGGAGATCTGGATCCGGGGCCGCCCGCCGGGGACATCGGCCAGTGTGACGGCGACGGGGAGCTGCAGTCTGTCGCGCACGCAATCCACGCCTTTCTTCGCCGTGGCGACGAGCTGTCGGCGTTCCGCCGGCGGCAGCCGGAACGGGCCGAGCGCCTTGGGGTAGATGCGGTCCGCACTGGTGTCGCGGATCAGCGCGGGATCGGTCTGGAGGGGGTCCACGACCGCGAGCGCCTCAGCGGAGTTCGGCCCGGCCGCACCGGGGGAAGAGTCGGCGATCAGCCTGCCACCGGGGCTCTGGAGATCGCGCAGCGCGATACGGCGGTGGGTGCGCACGGCGAGTTCCTTGACCGTCCGGTTGACGCCGTCCCACCGCGGATGGGTGGCCGCGTAGTCCATCAGGGTCCGGTACACGGTGACGTCGTCGGTGAGTGCCTGCCCGCTCTGCTTACGGATCACACTGCTGGTCGTCTGCACCGCGAGCCACGCGGTGGCCGACAGGGCGCACACGGCGATGAGCAACGACGCGGCCAGCAACCTCGTCAGCAGGCTCTTGTGCAGTGGGACTCCGGCTAGGCGGGTGCCGATCCTCACCGCTCGCCCCGCGGCTCGGCCCGGAAGCTGTCCGGGCCGTCCGCGGTGCCCGAGCCGTCGGTCAGCTTGTAGCCGACGCCGACGACGGTCAGCAGATAGGCGGGCCGCCGGGGGACGGGTTCGATCTTTTTGCGCAGGTTGAGGATATGTACGTCGATCGTGCGCTCGGTGACGAAGGCGTTGGCGCCCCGGGTGTGCGTGAGCAGTTGCCGGCGGGTGAAGACACGGTCCGGCGCGGCGAGCATGACCGAAAGCAGCCGGAACTCACCCGCTGTCAACTCGATGCGCCGTGCGCCGAGTCTGACCTCGTGCCGTGCCGCGTCCATCGTGAGGGCGCCGACCTGCAGTACCGTCTCCTCTGCCGGCTCCGCCTCGACCTCGGCCGTGCGCCGGGCCCGCCGCAGCAGGGTCCGGATACGGGCCATCAGCTCCCGGACGCTGTAGGGCTTGGTCATGAAGTCGTCGGCCCCCAGCCCCAGCCCGCGTAGGAGATCGTCCTCGGTGTTACGGGCCGTGAGCATCAGGATGGCGAGCTCGGACTCCCGGCGCAGCACGCGGCAGACCTGCAGTCCGTCCACCACGGGCATCATCACGTCCAGGACCAGCAGATCAGGTCGGTGGCGGCGGGCCTCGTCGATGGCAGAGCCCCCGTCGTGGACGATCACGACGGTGTGGCCCTCGTGCTCGAGGTAGCGGCGAATGACCGTGGCCTGCCTGAGGTCGTCCTCGGCCACCAAAATATGTGCGCACACAAGCGCCACGGTAAGTTACCCGCGGAGCCTCGAACATGCTTTTGATGCCGATCTGACAGCGTCCTCACATCGCTCGGTCACGATGGCCGCCATGTCCCCCGATCTGTTGCGGCACGTCCGCAAACACCGCATGGAACATGGCCCGGCCGAGCCACCGCAGCTCCAGGACCCGGAAGACGGGAACGAAGGGAGTGGCGGGAGAGGGAAGCGGCTGGCCATCGCGCTCGTCGTGGTTCTCGCGGTGGGCGGGGCCGGTGTCGGTCTGATCGCAGGCAGCGGTGACGACCGGCAGACCGGCGCAGTGTCGAACGGCGCATCGCGGAACGCGACGGTGGCCGTGGTCAGGACCGATCTGTCTGACGCGTTGTCGCTGCAGGGGTCGCTCGGCTTCGGCCGGGCGGTGACGGTCAAGGGCGGCAAGGAAGGCGTGGTCACCCAGCTGCCGGGCGTGGGCGCCACGGTGTCCAGGGGCGAGTCTCTGTACCGGCTGGACGATCGTCCGGTGCCCGTGTTCTACGGCTCCACACCTCTGTTCCGTACGCTCGACACCAAGGGCGTCGCCGGGCGGGACGTGAAGGTCATCGCCGACAACCTGCAGGCCCTGGGGTACGCCGTCGGTACCCAGCCCGCGCCGGGCTCCTGGATCGATGAACCGGTGCAGCAGACGGATCCGGCTCATTCCGGATCGGCGCAACCCTCCTCGGCTCAGTCGGGTTCGGCGCAGCAGTCCGGTTCGGTGCGTCAGGCTTCGGCTCAGACCGGTCCGTCGCATCAGCCTTCGGCACCGGCAGGTCCGAGCGGTGCGGCGGGCACGGGAGCCCCGGCGAGTTCGGCCCCTGCCACGGTCCACACCCAGCTCAAGAAGGGAGAAGCCGTACTCACCGACTCCCTCATCTCGGCCGTCAAGAAGTGGCAGACCCACGTCGGCATGTCCCCCACCGGGGTGCTCGGGCCGGGCGACGTGTACGTCACCAGCGGCGCGGTGCGCGTCGGCGCGGTGCAGGCACAGCCCGGCGACCCGGCCACCGGGACGCTGCTGTCGGTCACCAACACGGTCAAGCTGGTGACCGTGCCGGTCGACCCGACCCAGGTCGGCTCGATCAACAGCGGTGACAAGGTGACCGTCGTCCTGCCTGACAACTCCACGACACCCGGTACCGTCTCCGCCATCAGCACGACGGTGCAGTCCGGGGACGCGGGCTCAGGGGGCAACGCGTCCGGCACCTCCCGCGTGAACGTCACCGTCACTCTGAGCAACGCCAACGCGGTGAGCCGCCTGAACTCCGCGACCGTCCAGGTGCAGTTCAGCACCCACACCCGCAAGGGCGTGCTCGCCGTACCGGTCGGCGCGCTCCTCGCGCTGAGCGGAGGCGGGTACGCCGTCCAGCTTCCCGACGGCCACCTGGTGGCGGTGAAGACGGGACTGTTCGCCAAGGGACAGGTGGAGATCACCGGCGAGGGCATCGGCCCGGGCACGAAAGTGGTGACCACGTCATGACCATCGCCGCACCCGCCAATCCCGCGCCCCTGCACACCGGTTCCGGACCGGTCCTGGCGGTCCGGAGCGCGAGCATGGCGTACGCCGGCGGAGTCAAGGCCCTCGACAACGTCTCACTGACCGTCAACACCGGTGAACTGCTCGCCATCGTGGGCCCCTCGGGTTCCGGCAAGTCCACGCTGCTCAACATCATGGGCACCCTCGACCGGCCGACCGACGGTGTGGTGGAGATCGGCGGCCAGGACGTGACGGTCTTCTCCGACCGGCGTCTTTCCGCGCTGCGCGGCCGCCTGCTCGGTTTCGTCTTCCAGCAGTTCCACCTCACCGAGGGCCTGACCGCCGCCGAGAACGTCGCGACCGGCCTGCTCTACGCCGGAGTGGCGCGCCGCCGACGCCGCCCGCTCGCGCTGGAGGCGCTCGCCCGGGTCGGCCTGGCCCACCGTGCCGGGCATCTGCCCCGCCAGCTCTCCGGCGGTGAGAAGCAGCGCGTCGCCATCGCCCGCGCACTGGTGCACAACCCCGCCCTGGTCCTGGCCGACGAGCCCACCGGCGCGCTGGACAGCACCAACGGCCGGGCCGTGCTGGACCTTCTGACCTCTTTGAACCGTGAGGGAGCCACCATCGCGGTCATCACCCATGACACGGACATCGCCATGAGCCTGCCCCGACGGGTGGAGATCCGCGACGGCCGCATCGTCGCCGACACCCGCGGGGGAAACCCGTCATGAACCCAAGCTCCACAGCCCCTACGGCCTTTGCCGAGGCGGCCACCAGGCCCGTACGGCTGAGCCCGCTGGACGTCCTCGGTCTGGGCCTGCTCGGCGTCCGCACGCGCACGATGCGGGCCGCGCTGTCGGCGCTCGGGATCTCCATCGGCATCGCCACCATGATCGTCGTCACCGGCATCCCGGCCTCCAGCCGTGCGGCACTGCTGGACCAGCTCACGGCCCTGGGCACCAACATGCTCAAGGTGCAGTCCCAGCCCAACAAGGATCAGCCCATCCTGTTCCCGCCCGATGCGGACCGCATGGTCGCCCGCATCGGTCCCGTGACGATGACGAGCGCCGTCGCCAACACCCACGCCACCGTTCACCGCTCCGACCGCATCGCTGCGGACGACTACTCCGGTCTCACCGTTCTGGCGAGCCGGACCAACCTGCTCCCCGCGCTGAACGCCTCCGTCAGCTCGGGAACCTTCCTCACCTCCGCGGGCGAGAAGTTCCCCACGGCGGTCCTCGGCTCGGTCGCCGCCACCCGGCTGGGCATCGAGCCCCTGCGCCCCGGTCAGCCGAGTCCGCAGATCTTCATCAACAATCACTGGTTCACGGTCGTCGGCATCCTCACCACGACACCGCTCTCCCCGGACATCGACCGCTCCGTCCTCGTCGGCTGGGACGCCGCCCGCACCGAGCTGAAATTCGACGGGCACCCCACCGTCGTCTACGTCAAGGCCCGAGAAAGCGCGATGGAGGCCGTCCGGGACGTCCTGCCCGCCACGGTCTACCCGCAGCTACCGGGCATGGTGCAGGTCAGCCGTCCGTCCGACGCGCTGGCCGCGAAGCGCGAAGCCGAGGCCAACTTCTCCGCTCTCTTCCTGGGCCTGGCCGGGGTCGCCCTGCTGGTCGGCGGTATCGGCGTGGCCAACACCATGGTCATCTCCGTCCTCGAACGCCGCCGGGAGATCGGCCTGCGACGCGCGCTGGGCGCCCACCGCGGCCAGATCCGCAACCAGTTCCTGACCGAGTCGGTCATCCTGTCCGCACTGGGCGGACTGGCCGGCGTGGTGCTCGGCATCCTGGCAACCATCGGTTACGTCAGCTACCAGCACTGGCCCGTGGTCATCCCGCTCGCCACGGTGGCCGAAGGGTTCGGCGGAGCCATCCTGGTCGGAGTGACGGCGGGCGTCTACCCCTCAATCAGGGCATCCCGCCTCACCCCCACCGAGGCTCTCGCCTCCGCCTGAAACCGGCGGACCGTCCCAGCGGAGACGCGGCGTCGTAGACGGCGGTGACGGTCGCCATCCGGCGCCGCCCGCCGCGTTCCCGGTCCGGCAGCTGGGCGGAGGGCGGCCGGGGACCGGCCTGTGACGGTCTCCCGCTACACCTACCGGGGCAACAAGATCCCAAGCCCTGGCCCGCCACTGCCTGACGGCAGACTCCGTGGAGAGCCCGTTACCGAGAGATCGGTACGGCGGGTTCGGCGAGCGGTCCGGGGAAACGGACCGGGATCAGTCCCGGCACCGCGCCCCGGGCCGACTCAACAACACGAAGCCCCCGGGCATGCCGACGGTCTCACGTGCCTGCGCCATGTCCGCCCGAAGCCAGCTTCCTCCTGAACTGGCCTCCGGAGTGTCACCGGTTGTCCTAGTCTGACCCGCATGACACCGGGGGACAGGGTCGACGGGCGCTTTGAGCTGATCGAACGGCTCGGCAGCGGGGGAATGGGTACCGTGTGGCGGGCCAGGGACACGGTGCTGCACCGTGAGGTAGCCCTCAAGGCGGTGCGTCAGGACACGGACGCCTCGCACACCGTACGGGAACGCGTCATGCGAGAGGCCAGGGCGCTGGCCCGGCTCAGCGACCCGCACGTGGTGACGGTGTACGAAGTCATCGAGGCGGAGCCGCACCCGTGGATCGTGATGGAACTCGTGCCCGGCACCTCGCTCCAGCAGCGCATCGCCGCGGGTCCGCTGAGCCCCGCAGAGACGGCCCGCATCGGCCGCCAGCTGCTCTCCGCCCTGCGCGCCGCGCACGCCGCCGGCATCCAGCACCGGGACGTCAAACCCGCGAACATCCTCATCCGCCCCAACGGCACCGCCGCCCTGACCGACTTCGGCATCGCCGCCCTCCAGGGCGCGACGGCGCTGACCGCGTCCGGTGAACTCATCGGCACCCCGGAGTACATGGCTCCGGAACGCATCCGCGGCCGGGACGACGACCCGGCCTCCGACCTGTGGTCCCTCGGGCTGGTCCTGTACGTGTGCACGGAGGGCGCAAGCCCGCTGCGCCGCGCGACTACGCTCGCCACCCTGGCCGCGGTCCTCGACGAGCCGGTCCCCCCGCCCGTACGCTCCGGGCCTCTGGCTCCCGTCCTGCAGTCCCTCCTCGTGCGGGACCCAGCGGCCCGCCCCGACGCCGGGCAGTTGGACGCGATGCTCGCAGAGGTCGAGGCCGGCACCGCACCGTGCTGGGCCCAGCCGACGATGACGGCGGCACGCATGCCGACCCCGGTGCTCCAGGCGCCCCCCACACAACAGGACGTACCCAAGCCTGGGCGGCCAACTCGCAGCCGTACCACGGTGTTCCTCGCAGCAACCGCTGTCCTGGCCGTCACCACGGCGACCGCGTTGGTGGTGACCTTTCACGCACATGAGGACAACAAACCGACCGCCGGGCCGGCCGGCGCCACGCCCACGGCCAGGCCCACGCCCACGTCGCTCACACCGGCCCCCCACACGCGGCCGGCGACCCCCCTTCCGGGGCACAACCCAGACCCGACACCGACACCGACACCGAGCCCGTCTTCCTCCCCCACACCGAGCGGGTCGCAGCAGTCCTCGGCCCCGGCAGATAGCGGCCGTTGGATCGCACAGCTGTCCTCCGAACCCGTCTCCTCGGGCACCGCTGCCCGCGACCAGCACCTCCACCGCATCCGTACCTCCGTGCCCGAAGCGCTCTACCTGCGCAGCGACGATTACGCCTCCCTACGCCCCGGCTACTGGGTGATCTATGCACCGGGCCCCTTCGCCGACGGCCGCGCGGCGCTCACCTTCTGCGCCGAGCGTGGACGCACCACCGCGAACGCCTGCATCGGCCGCTACCTGAGCACCAGCCCCGCCGACTTCACCCTCCAGTGCTACCCCCCGGCGCCCGAGGCGAAGGGCGGCTGCACACGCAACGGCTCCTAGGACTCCGTTGGGTCTGTCTTCACGCGGCCGGCCCGTACATGGCCTGGCTCAGCCCGGCTCTGTTCCACCACGCGTGACGTGCTCGGCGAAGAATGCCAGGACACGTTGCCACGCGTCCGCCGCCGCGTCGGCATGGTAGTTGCGCCACTGGTCGTTGAAGAAGGAGTGTTTGGCTTCCGGATACACCTTCAGGTCGTGCGGAGTGCCAGCCGCCGTCAGCTCGGTTTCCAGTACTCCGGCGGCCTTGGTGGTGAAGTCCTTTCCCGGCCATGATCCAACGACTGGGCACAGTCGGCGGATCGCCTCGCGCGGCTTGGGCGCGGCACCGTAGAACGGTGCGATGGCGGCCAGCCGATCATCGGTACATGCCCACGTCAAGACGAGGGAACCGCCCAGGCAAAAGCCGATGGCGCCGATCCGGGCGGCATCGACCTCGGGATGATCGGCCAGGAGTCCGAGCGCGGCCTTGAGAGCCGGAACACCGTAGTGGTCGAGATTCCCGGTCATCGCGCCCACGAACATCCGCGCCATGCACAGGGCCCGGTTGCGTCCCTCGAACAGGTCGACCCCGAGCGCGGCGTACCCCTCGGCGGCGAACCTCCGGCAGATGTCCCGGATGTGGTCGTTCAGGCCGGACGCCTCGTGGATGACGACGACACCCGGATACGGTCCCGTGTCGACGGGAAGGGCCAGAAAAGCACTGCCGAGCGTTTCGGTCCGCATCGTTCCACTCTGTCACGCGGACTCGCGGCACCGCGGGTCCCAAACGTCCCCTCTAGCGTTCCGTATCAGGAGGTCCAGCAGGACCAGCCGTCCTGGCATCGGGCGAGCGATGAGTTCGTGGGCTGGTGACCGTCGTCGAGGCACGCTGGCGCGCGCTGCCCCGGAACACCTCGGCACCGACGGCCGAACGCTTCACCCGTCTGCACGAGGAACACGGCACCCACCGGATCGTGGAGGTCGATCAGCGCCCCGGGGCGGGTACGGGCTTCTGCTGGCGGATCGAGCAGGCCACGAGAGGCGTTCCCCTCGTGAGCACCTGCGTTCACGCCCCCGCGACGACGACCTACCGGGACGGCCCCTTCCCGGTGGAGATCGGCCTCGGCCGGGTCTGGCCACACGCCGCCCAGCGGGTCAACGTGGTCGTGAGCCGGTGGCCGGCCGCCGTCACGCTGGTGGATGGGGCGTCCGGGCTGCCCGTCCGTCCAGAGCCTGACGGCGAACCAGTTCGACGGACTCCCACGACACGGTGGCCATGGCCACCAGTGACAGCAGCAGGTAGAAGACGGAGAGCTTGTGCAGGTCGTCGAGGAAGTACCAGATCGATGCGGTGGCACTGAACCAGAAGGCGACCAGTGAACCGGCGGCGCGCTTCTTGCTGCGTGCAGCGCTGACGAGGCAGCAGACGGCGGCCACTGCGAGCAGAACGGCGACGGCGAGGTAGGAGTAGGCCCACCCGACATAGGCGCGTCTCAGTTCAGAGTTGACCGCCACGGCCTCGGCCACGGGCCCCCAGCCCACCACACAGGACAGTCGTGTGGACCACGGCAGCGCCACCAGGCCCAACACGCCGGCTGCCATGGCAACCCAGCCGAAATGAGCGGTGTCCACCAGTCGGCCACGTGCGCACAACAGCGAAAGCAGGCAGCCGAGCAGAGCCAGAGCGCTGTCGGTGGAGGGACGCAGGGAAACACGGAAGGTGTCCCGGAGCGCAGTTCGGCCGCCGGAACGCGTCACCGGGGACCCGGGTGTGGTGGCTTGAACCGTCGGCATGGAGGTCTGTATCAGGACGTCGGCGAGGGCTGCGCGCATCTCCCCGGCATCGGCGAAGCGTTCCTCGGGGTCCTTGCCAAGGGCACGCAGGATCACCGCCTCCACCGCCACGGGTACCTGCGGCCTCAGCCGGGAGACCGGCTCGGGTGCGGCGAACAGGTGCTGGTGCATGATGGCGAAGGACGATTCGCCACGGAACGGGGGCGTACCGGTGAGCAGTTCGTGCAGCAGGCACCCCATCGCGTACAGATCGGCCCGATGGTCGATCTCCGTCCCGTTGATCTGCTCAGGGGAAAGGTAGGCGGGGGTGCCGATCGCCGCACCGCTTCCGGTGATGCGGGTGGCGGTCTCGGTGAAGGCCTTGGCGATACCGAAGTCGAGGACCTTCACGGTGTCGGACCCGGTGAGCATGATGTTCGAGGGCTTGATGTCCCTGTGTACGATCCCGCACTCGTGGCTGTGCTGCAGCGCGTCCAGCACCGCGCACGCCACGTTGACGGCGTCGGCGACAGGCAGTGGGCCGTCTCGCAGGGCCTCGGCGAGAGTGGCACCCTGCACGTACTCCATGACCAGGTAGGGCCACGGGCCATCCGGGTGCGACTCCTCGCCGACGTCGTGGATGGTGGCCACCGCTGGATGGTTCAGCGCGGCAGCCGCGTGCGCCTCGCGCCGGAAACGGGCTCGGGATTGCGGATCATGAGCCAGCGCCGAGGAGAGCAGCTTCACCGCGACAGTGCGGCGCAGCCGCTGGTCCACCCCGCGATGGACCGTTCCCATGCCGCCTTGGCCGAGTTTCTCGACCAGCTCGTACCGGCCGCCGAGGACCATGTCCCGCCCCACTCACGCCTCCTGTGAATCAGAAACCCGACGCAGCTTACGGCGCGCCCTCAACGGGCCCGTCGCCACCACCACAGCGCGGCGGGTCGTGGAGCAGGAGTTCGAGCGCACTGCCGGACGCACGTGCCCGGTCGTCCAAGGCCGGAGAGCAGGCCGTTCCGAGTCGTGGTCCGGCGGTCGCGCCGTGCAGCAGGACGCGTTGCCGAAGGACGGAGCCCGGCGGATGGTCGACGGTCAGGCCGGCGAGCGCAGGGCTGCCACCTGGGCCACGAACGGTCGGGCGCACCCCCTTGCTCCGTGCCCGGGACGGCACCCGTTGCGGGGCCACCGCCGTAGCGCCGACCACCCCGCTGTGGCCGGACTCGGGCCGAGTGGTGCGGTCGGTCGACGCCACGCTCGAACCAGTCGGCGGAGCCGGCGACTTCGAACCAGTCGATGAGTGTGATCACGAAGAGTTCCGTCTGGGAGGCACCGGGAATTCGTCACCGTCGCAGACGGCGCTCAAGCGGCCGTGGACCGCAGGTGGGCCACGGAGTCCGGCGTCGGAAGAGCGGAATGAGAAGACCGGAGAACGGGACTGATGGTGTGGATTGCGCGTGAGTACGCTGGACGGCTGGCCAGGTGCGCGGTCGTCTTCGAGCCAGATGGTCCAGCTCGCACCGGACACATGCGGAGTCGGCCGTGCGGTCGGATCACCGGGAGGGAACCGCCCCCGGCTCGTCCACAGACGGGGATGCCCGGTTCTCCACACCACTGCCGGTCGCCGGAAGGCGCACGCCCGATCCATCACGACACCGCGTCGTACCACCGCGGCTGATCGCGGTCTGGGCGGGCACCGGGGGCTGGTCCGGCCAGGTGAAGGCGTACCGGGGGGCCTCCCCGCGGCTCAGCCGTACGAAGCGCAGGAGTTCACGGACGATGCCCGCGTTGCCCATCGCCCAGCCGGTGCACGGTTCGAGGTCGCTCGGGGTGGCCCGGTACTCGCAGTTGGACCAGCGAGCACCGTCACCGTCCCGGATCGCACGGGCGGTAAGGTCCGCGACGAGGACGTGGGCGAAGTCGCAAGAGTCCTGTTGTTCGGCGATCCGGTCACAGGCCAGGGCGAGGACGCCGGCGGTTCCGCAGCAGCGGCCGTTGTTGTCCCAGAACCCGGGGCGCAGCCGCTGGGGCAGTCCGGAGTGGGTGACCGTGTGCCAGCAGCGGTCGGCGAGGGCGGACCAGGCGGGGTCGGCGGTGATGTCCCGCAACAGCCGGAAGGCCTGGGCGTCGCCGGCCGGGCCGTGGCACCAGCCGTAGCTGATGGGCTCGATCACGTCGGGGCGGTACTGCGGGGTGGAGTGCGGCACCAGGAAGCCCTCCGGTCCTGCTTCGTCACGTGCCACGATCTCCGCGGCACCGGCCAGCGCCAGTTCGACCAGGTCCGCACGACCGGTGTCCCCGCCGACCCGGGCAAGTGCCAGGACGATGCCGAGCGTGCCGTGCGAGACGTGGTGCAGGCGGGAGTCGACACCCGTGCGAAAGGCCCACTGGACGCCCGACGGAGTATGTTCCGCCGTCCACACATACGGTTCGGTAGCGAGGACGGCCAGTTCGGTGTCACCGGCGAGGAGTGCCCCCAGACCGATCCCTGCGTTGCCGCCCATCAGCTCGAACAGTTCGCCCCAGCGGGTGCCGTCGAAGCGTGACCTCACGACCTCCAACGCGCGGTCGGCGGCTGCGCCGGCGGCCGTGTCGCCGAGCTCTTCGTGGAGGGCCCGCAGGACGAGCGCCATGCCGGTACGGCCGAAGTAGAGGGAATCGTCGGCGATGTCGTCGACGCAGTCCGCGAGGCTGCGCGCCGCTCGCAGGGCGGCGTCGGCGTAGGAGTCATCGCCGAAGTGCCGCCACGCCTCCAGAAGCACGGGGACGTTCCCGGCCGTGCCGCTGTAGAGCGTCGGGTTGAGCTCGTTGTCCGAAGGCCTGGTCGTCCAGGCGAGGCCCGCTCCGGGGGTCTCCCGCGCCGCCCCGGTCAGCCATCTCAGCCCGTCCACCGCGAGTCCCTCGACCTCGTCGACCGCCGCGGCCCGGGCTTGTGATGCCGTCATGGACCCACTCTCGCATGATCTCCGCATCAGTCCAGGGGGCGGTGGCGTTCCGCGGAACCTCGGCCGCCGCACCGCGACCGCACCGGATCGGGTGGGAACGGCGGAGGGTCACGAGGCGAGGCGGGTTCGGCGGTGGCCGGGCTCCGCCGGATTCTCACGCCGAGAACCAGCGTCGCCGACGGGACCACGAGCCGGTCAGCCGACACCGATGCCCCGTGCCGGCCCGGCCCCGTCCCAGCAGCGTGGAAGCGCCCAACGATGCACCGGGCCGCCGGTCGCAGCCGGCTGCACCAGGGCTCGACCCGTGCATCATGGAGCATGGGTGTCGATCTGGAACTGCACTCGGCGCGGGCTGCCCGCAACTGGCGCAAGTCCCGCGCACCGCCCCTGCAGAGCTCCTATGGGCACGGCGGCACCTTGGCCGATGCGCTCAACTCGCGCCGGCGCCTTTGAGCTTCCGGCCCGCTCACCGCCATCGATGCGTACGGGGACACGTTGATGAACGAGCAGGAGTGCGCAGTGGCTCTCCAGGAGATCCAGCGTCTGGGGCAGCGATGCGGGAACGAGCGTCAGCTCGTCGCGTGGGGCGACCTCGCGACGATGCTCGACCAGTGCGGGGCCACCCCGGGCAGTCACCTGTGGTTCGCGGGCGACTGAAGCGATCTCCACTGCCGCTTCCCTGACCACCCGGGCGGTTCGGCATCGTCCGAGCCGGCGCCCCGGTGAGCGCGGCGCCACCCACCGGGGCCGCCCAGCCGCGGTGGGCGGCACGTCTCAGTGTCCGCTGATCGCGAGCTCGTAGTCACCGATCAGGTCGCCGAGCAGGGTTCCGGCGGTGAGGTCGCCGGTGACGTGGCCAGCCATGTAGAGCCGGGAGTAGAGGACTTCGGCCTGCATCCACCGGTAGTCCCCGGCCCGGCGCGGGGAGAGGGCGCCGAGGAAGGTGACGGCGGCGGCGGACCGGCTGGCGTGGCTGGAAGGGTAGGAGTACGGGCCTTTGGCACCGGGCTTGATGTGCTTCTCGGGGCGCAGGGTCGGGTCCATGACGAAGGGCGCCGGCTGCCTGTCGCGGGCGGCGACCTGGTCGCTGATGGCCTTGGCCAGCTTCAGGGCCGACGTGAGTTCGGCCTTCTCCGCCTTGCCCCGCGGGGCGGGGGTGAGTTCGCGCTGGTCGTGGAGGTAGAGCTTCCAGATGTCCTTCTTGCCGTTGAGCTCCAGCCAGGTGGCCGCCTTCCTCCCGGCGGCCGTCCGGGCCCTGGCCAGTTGCTGGACCTGCCGGAGCTCCGCGGTGCGTTCCTTCGCCGTGGGCGGTGCGGGGACCTGAAGGGCGGCCCAGGTGGCGAACGCCTTGTCGTCGCGGGTGGTGCCGTGCGCCTTCTCCCACTGGGCGAAGAGGGTGTCGGCCTTCTTGCGCTGGGCGTCGGCCTGCTTGCCGATGGGGGTGATCTCGGCGTCCGTGAACAGGGACGGTGGCGGGTTCTTCTTGACCCGGTCGGTCGCCGAGAGTTTCTTGTTCGACGAGGAAGCCGTGGCCCCCAGTTGCGGCCGCAGCAGGCCGAAAGCGGCAGCGGTCACGGCGAGCAGGGCAATGGCTGCGTACTGCCATGTGACACGGCTCAGGGCCTTCATGCGGCAGGGATCCTTTCGAGGAGCGGTGCGGGACGGGCCACGGCGGTGAAGTACGTGCGGGCGAGGCGGCGCACGTCGTTGTCGGGCAGGCCGGGCCTGAGCAGCGACTGGCCGACGATGTACTTGCTCAGGGAGACAGGCCGGGCGCCCAGGCGCAGCAGGAGGCGGTCGGCTGGGGCAGGCCGGGCGCCGCCCTTGGTTTCGACGAGGACGTGCCCCGGGTCGAGGGCTGCGGTGCGGTCCCCGTGATGGCAGGTGAGGACGCCGTCGAGGGTGACGCGCGTGCCGTGGTCCAGGTCGGCGAGGGCCGCACGGACATAGCGGATCTCCGCTGCGGCGGACAGCGCCGCGGGGGCGACGGGGACATCCGCCCGCCGCAGCACTCCGTCGACGAACTCGGCGGCGGAGTCGTCCAGTCGGCCGTAGGCGCGGGTGGGGGCTTTAAGTGCGTGTTTGACGGTGGCGCCGCGGCCGTCCTTCGTCTTCACTTCCACCCGGCACAGTCCGTCCTCCGCGTACAGGCGGGTACGGACCTTCCAGCGACGGCGGCGCCGCTGGATGTGGGCCCGCCAGGCGCCCAACTGCCCGGTGTCGAAGTAGGTGCTGAGGTAGCTCGTCGTACGTCGGCCGGCCAGGTCGAGGACGTGGTGGCTGCCGGCGAGCTGGTCCACGAGGAGCCGGGCACGGTCGAGGGGGAGCAGGTACTTGCGGTCGGTGCGGTGCTGGAGTGCGGCGGCCGCGTCGACCTCGGCGAGGCTGGCGCCACGCAGTGCGGACAGCCCGAGGTCGGCCGCGAGGAGCAAGGCGGGCGTCACGCGGCCGTCACCTGCTCGCGCGGCTCGGTGTCCTGGGCGGTGCCCCCCTCGGCCGGTACGACGGGATAGCGGGCGGAGACCCGGGTGGTTTCACGGACGTAGTCGACCTCGTCGACCGCCACCGACAACGGCGCCTGGCCGAAGCGCAACGCGACGTCCTGGGCGATCACGGACGGGTCGTCGTAGATGCGGTCCAGGGTCAGTTTCACCGTGCGGGTCGGCGGCTGGTAGGCGCGGGGGTCGTCGACCAGCAAAACAGCCACCAGGACCGCCGCGTCGAGTGCGATGACAAGCCAGCTGTCACGTTGCGGAAGTCCGGTGCACAGGGCTATGACCAGCGTCACGAACGTGTAGGCGACGTCGCGCAGGGTGAAGGCGGCGCTGCGGAGCCGGACCAGGGAGAGGATGCCGAACAGGCCGAATCCGACCCCCGCCGGGAACTTGCCCGCGCTGATCGCGCTCATCGCCGCGAACAGGCCCAGGTTGAGCGCGACCAGGACCAGCGGCATCGCCGGTGCGCTGGGGCGGCGCCGGTAGAGCCACCCGACCAGGACCATCAGGGCGACGACATCGAGTCCGCCGCGCGTGGTGAGGTCGATGGGGCCGATGTGCTCGGTGATGCCCTTGGCGGCGAGCACCCATGCGTCCATGACTGTCCCTTCCGTCCCGGCACCTCGGACGGCGGACCAGTCGCGGTCCGCGGAGCACCGCGACGTGAAGGACGGTAGGTAGGTCACATGAACAGACCATGAAGCCTTTCTTCCGGGCGCCCGGGGCACGAGGCACGGGCGGTTAGCCTGACCGGCATGCACTACCTGGTCGTCGACGACGAAACCCGCCTCACCGACCTCGTCGTCCGCTACCTCACCGAGTCCGGACACACCGCGCAGGGCCGCTACGACGGCATCTCCGGCCTGGCCGCCGCCCGCGATCCCCGCCTGGACGGGATCGTCCTGGACGTGATGCTGCCGGGCATGGACGGGGTCGAGGTCTGCCGAACGTTGCGCAACGCGGGCGTCGATGTCCCCGTGATCCTGCTCACCGCACGCGGGGCGATCAGCGAACGGGTGGCCGGGCTGGACGCCGGCGCCGACGACTACCTGGTCAAGCCGTTCGCCATGGAGGAGTTGCTGGCCCGGCTGCGTGCGATCTCCCGCCGCCGTCCCGACTGCTCCGGCCGGCTCCGGGTGAGCGACCTCGTCCTCGACCCCGGACAACAGCGTGCCTGGCGGGGTGACACGGAGCTCGACCTGTCCCGGCGGGAATTCGCCGTGCTGCGGGTGCTGATGGAGAACGCCGGCCAGGTCGTGACCCGACTGCACCTGCTCGACGAGGTCTGGGACGGCGAGACCGACCTGCGCAGCAACGCCATCGATGTGCACGTCTCCAAGGTGCGTGCCAAGGTCGACCGTGCCTTCGGTCGTACGACGATCACGACCCTGCGCGGGCGGGGCTACCGCCTGGAGACCTCCTCGTGACCCTGCTGGGCCGGGCGGGATCCGGGTTCCGGCGGCTCCCTGTGGTCACCCGTCTCGTGCTGGCCGTCGCCCTGACCATGTCCCTGGTCCTGACCGGAGCAGCCGGGCTGGTCTACTGGCGGGTCCAGACCGCCCTCGACCGACAGCTCCACGATGACCTGGCCGCCTACCAGCACAGCCTCGACCGGGCTCTCCGCGCCGGCACCGCGATGCCGTCGGGCCCCAGCGGCAGCCTCTACCAGGTCCTCGACGACCGAGGCCGGGTCCTTGCCGCCACTGACTCCGAGAGCCATCGCGCCCTGCTCACACCCGACGAACTCAGCTCGGCCGTACGCGGTCACGCGGTACGACGTGATGTCGGCTCGCTACTGCCGATCACTCCGGACACGCTGCGTCTCCAGGCCAAGCACGTCACGGTCGACGGAGCAGCACGCGTCGTCGTCGCCGCAGTCCGGCGCGGACATCGCGACGAGGCGCTGCGCGAGCTCCTCGCCCAACTCGCCTTCGCCTCCGGACTGACCCTGATCGCCGCCTCGTACGTCGGCTACCGCACCGCCCGTGCCGCGTTGCGTCCCGTCGAGCGCTACCGCGCCGCAGCCGCCACCCTCGCCGACGGCGCGCAGAACTTGCGTCTGGACGTGCCTGCCGATCGCGACGACGAGATCACCCGCCTCGGGCACACCCTCAACCGCATGCTCGACCGTCTGGAAGCGTCCGCCGAACGCGAGCACCAGTTCATCGCGGACGCGAGCCACGAGCTGCGCACCCCGCTGTCCCTGCTGCGGGCCGAGGTCGACGTCGCCTTGCACCGCCCCCGCTCGGCCCGGGAACTCACCGACACCCTGCGCTCCGTGGACGCCGAGGTCCAGCGTCTGATCGCCCTCTCCAACGCCCTGTTGGACCTGGAGGAACTCGGCAGCACCGACCACCTCACCCGGGCACCCGTACCACTCGCCGCCCTCGTCGGCGCCGCCGTCGCCCCGCACCTGCGCAGCGCCGAAGAGGACGGGCGTGGACTGACCACCGACACGCCGGACGCCAGCGCCGACGTCGACGCACGCTGGTTGGTGCCCGCCATCGGCAACCTCGTCCACAACGCCCTCCGGCACGGCGCCGGGACCGTCCGCCTCACCGCCGCCGTCCACGAGGGCAGACTGCGGCTGTGCGTCGCCGACGAGGGTACGGGCTTCCCGCCGGAGTTCCTTCCCCAGGCGTTCGACCGCTTCGCCCGCGCGGAAGCGAGCCGCACGAGCGAGGGATCCGGCCTCGGGCTCGCCTTCGTGCAGGCAGTGGCCACCGCTCACGGAGGTACTGCGCGCGCCGAGAACTCCGGGGGCGGCGCCGTCGTCACCCTCGACCTTCCGTGCTGACCGGCGCACGGCTCTCGCCCTCGGACCGGTGCACCGCAGGGTGGACGCAGGGCGCCGCGCCTGCCGGACCTGTACCCGTTCGGATGTCCGGGCGCCGGTGGAGCAACTCGGCCGTCCCACGTGACCGGCCGGCCTCATGGGGATGCGAACCGAATTCAGGGCCGCTCGCGCGCAGCCCTCGGCACGTGCCCTCCCACCATCAGGAGTAGGGCACCCAGCCATCGATGCTGGCGCCGTTGTACCAGTACTTCTTGTCGCCGTGCATACCGATGGTGCGGAAAGGTGTGCCGTTGTCGTCGATCCGGGCGGTGCCCTGTCGATCGCCACTGCTCCAGCTCAGTTCGAGGTACCAACTGACGTCCCGGGTCCCGGTGTACGCGTCCACGTTCAGCACCTCTGGGTCGTCGACGGAGACCTCGTACGGGAAGTCGACCACCCGGGTTCGAATGTCGCCCTCGTGGCCCGGCACCGCCTTGGCGGTCGGCACCTGCGCATCGAGGTCCACGGCGAACGACGCCGGAGTCAGGCCACCACCGCAGCCCTCGCCCATGGTGTAGGCGTTGCCCACCGGCGCCTTGCGCACACCGGCGACCTGGACGTAGAGGGCGTGCAGTACAACGGGCCGGCCGCTGGTGCCCTGCACGGTGACCTGGAGACGCAGGTGTCCCGCTGGTGTGGCGCCCAGCGCCGCAGCCCAGCCCTGGGTGGCCTGGCCCGCGGGCGGCGGCGGCACGCTCGCCGGCGGACGTCGGAGGAAGAACCACTGGTCGCAGCGTTCGTCCCAGTTGTTGGCCAGGACGTTCACGTGGAACGGTGGCGCGGCGGAGGTACCGGCCCGCGCCTCGCCGTGGCCGGAGGACGCCCTGGCCGACGGCGGTGCGCTGCCGTTCCGGGACGCCGGAGAGCCGCTGGGGGAAGGAGTCTTACCGGAAGGCGCCACGGTGCGGGTGCCTTCCGTCGTGTCGGCCGGCCCGATCACGACCGGCCGCGGCTCGACGGTCCCGCTGCTCGTGCGCCCGGTGGGGCCCTGCGTGCGGGGCGGCACGACCCACGCGACGGCGGCAACCACGGCTGCCGTCGTCGCCCCGGCGGCTCCTGCCACGGCGAGGAGGATGTTCCGCTGCCGGCCAGTACGGGTGCCGCGCCCCCGGGCGGAACCGGGACCGGCCCCGGGCCGCGCGGGCTCCGACCCGAGCCTCCCAGGCTGCGAGGCAGAGTCGGGGCGGAGCCGGAGGGCGGGGGGTGGGTTGGGGTTGGGGTTGGGGTTGGGGTTGGGGTTGGGCTGAGGCTGGGAGTTGGGCTCGGGCTGGGCCTGGGAGTTGGGATCGGGCTGGGGCTCGGATTCGAGCCTGGGTACCGGCATGGCCTCGACCGCTCGGGGCGCTGTTCCCGGCCCATGCTCGACAGTGGCAGGGGCTGGCACGGCTGCTGCGGGTGGCACGGCGGCAGGCGCCTGGGCCCGCCGCCGTGCGGCATCCGCCAGGATCCACCGCCGGTGCAACTCGACGAGTTCCTCCCGGGTGGCACCGCAGACCCGGGCGAAACGCTCCAGCGGGGCGTAGTCGTTGGGCACGGTGGTGCCGTTGCAGTAGCGGTGCAACGTGGACGTACCGACGTGGAGCCGCTTGCTGAGTGCGCCGTAGCTGCGCCCCGAGCGCTCCTTCAGCGCGAGGAGCAGCTCCCCGAGCTCCCGCACCACGTCCTGATCCACCATTCCAGCCCCCAAGCCCTCGGTCAGCGTCCCCGAACAGCGTTCCAGGCGTCGTTGTTCCCCCAGTTCAGAGGGCATGGAACCGTTCCACGGTTCCCAACTGCCCACCGATCACGGCTACGGGGACGAATCCCCGTCCAGAGTTTGGTCATCGGCCCCTCCACCGGACGGGGCCCTTGACCGATCGACCGAACGGGAGAAGCACACCCATGTCCGCCAAGCGCGTCCTGATCTCCACGGCCGCCTTCGCCCTCGGTGCCCTCGGCATGGTCGCCTGCGGCCCCGGCTCCTCGTCCGCCGCCACCGCGCCTGTCCCCGCCACCACGCCCTCTGCCCCCGCCACGCCCCCCTCTGCCTCCGCCTCTGCCTCAGGGTCGGCTGGTGGGCAGTCCGTACCCACCAGCCACCCCGGCAAGGCAGCCGATAGGAGCAAGGCGATCACCGGCAGCAAGCGGTGGCGAACGGCCGGGGCCGGAGCCGGAGCCGGGGCCGCCTCGGCGGCGAGGAAGCCTTCGGGCACCCACACGACCAGCCGCAGCACGCACCCTGCCCTGTGCCGCTCGGGTCAGCTGACGGTCACCGCGGCGCCGGTTCACCGTCCGCTGAACCACCTGCTGATCACCGCCAAGAACACCAGCGGTGTCCCCTGCGACCTCGGCATCATCGGCTTGGTGACGTTCGACGGCCGGATCAAGGCAACCACCCCGGGCGGGCTGGGCGGGGGCCCGAACATCCTGCGCCCCGGCGAAGCGAACTACGAGTCCGTCGCCCTCGACCAGCAGGACGCCCCTGGCCGCGGCAGCGACGTCTCGTCCCTGACGGTGGAGTTGGACAGCGGGGACAGCCTCGACATCCGTCTCAAGAGGACCCATGTCCACGCCCCACGAATCTCGGTCTGGCTCCCCACCGTGGCGGACGCCCTGGCCTTCTGAACTCCCGAAGGCACGCCGCAGCACGCCCCGGACAACGGTCTGGCCCCCGGGCCGCTGTTCGGGGGACGCCTCTGCTCCGCCTCGACGAGCCGACGACGGCTCCGGCCACTCGCCGCCCGGCCGGCCGGTACCGGCCCCGAGCTCCGCCGGTAACCCGGCGGCACTAGCATCCGGGGCATGACGACTACCGACCACAACGGCTCACCACTGCACGTCGAGGTAGGGGCTCTGCGCGGCGGCTCCGCGAACCTGCCGCAATACGACGGCAAGGCCGTGCTCATCGTGAACGTGGCCTCCCGATGCGGCCTCACCCCGCAGTACTCGGGGCTGGAGAAGCTTCAGGAGCAGTACGCCGACCGGGGCTTCACCGTGCTGGGCGTACCCTGCAACCAGTTCCTCGGGCAGGAACCCGGCACCTCCGAGGAGATCGCGGAGTTCTGCTCGGCGACGTACGGGGTGACCTTCCCGCTGACCGAGAAGGTGGAGGTGAACGGCGAGGGCCGGCACCCACTCTACGAGCGGCTCGTCGGCTTCGCGGACGCCGAGGGGCACGCCGGGGACATCCGCTGGAACTTCGAGAAGTTCCTGATCGGGCGGGACGGCCAGGTCGTCGCGCGCTTCTCCCCGCAGACCGAGCCGGAGTCGACCGAGCTCGTGGCCGCCATCGAGGGTCAGCTCGGCTGACCGCCGGTTGACCTTGCCCCTGGGGCAGGGGCGAACGTCTCCTCGCCGGGCGGAAAACGGACCGCCCGGCGACGGAGGATGGCACCGTGCACGAAGAACTGCTCACCATCGGCGCGTTCGCTGCGCGCGCCCGGCTGTCGGCGAAGGCCCTGCGGCTGTACGACCGGCTCGGCCTGCTGGCACCGGCGGTGGTGGACGAAACGAGCGGCTACCGGTACTACCGCGCCGACCAGGCCGAACCCGCCCGCCTGGTTGCCCTGTTGCGGCAGTTGGACATGCCGCTCGCCCGGATCGCCGACGTGGTCGGGGCCGACGGTACCGAGGCCGCCGACCTGCTCGCCGCCTACTGGGCGGATGTGGAAGCCCGGGTGGCCGGGCAGCGTGCCCTCGCCGAGTACCTCCGTGGACGGCTGTCGGGGAGGAGCTCCGAGATGTACGGAAAATTCGCGATCGAAACCGTGGACGTACCGGCCCAGGTGGTGATCACCGAGTCGCGGCACACCCTCGCGGACGAATTGCCGACGTGGATCGGTGCGTCGATGGGGCGGCTGGAGACGGCCGCACGGGAGTGCGGAGGCGTCGTGGGCGCGCCGTTCGTCATCTATCACTCCGAGGTGTCGATGGAGAGCGACGGTCCGGCCGAGTGCTGCGTTCCGGTGGCTGACGAGGCAGCAGCGCGTACATGGGCCGAGCGACAGGGACGGGTCTGGGAGACGACCGTACGGGTGGCGCCGGCGGCACGGCTGGCCTATACCCGGGTCACCAAGGCGCAGGTGGCCCATCCGCAGATCCTCGCGGCTTTCGAGGCGGTGGGGCAGTGGATGGCCGGGCGGGGGCTGGAGACGGCCGGTCCCTGCCGCGAGATCTACTTCGCGGACTGGGACGCGGCGGGGGCCGGGGACCCGGTGTGTGACGTGGCCTTCCCGGTGAAGTGACTCCAGGTCGAAAGGAGACGACCGAGCCCTCTCGGCAAGGACGGCGACTGGTCGAGAGGGCTCCTGGTGGTGCTTGTGCAGTTGTTGTGGCCGGACGGTGTCGCCCGACGTGGCTACGGACGAGGGTCAGTGAGGGCCCCTTAGGCCTTGACCGACGTCACGAAGGCGTTCCACGCGTCGGCGGGGAAGGCCAGGACCGGGCCCTCGGCGACCTTGGAGTCGCGGACGGCGAGTTCGGCGGCGGTGGGCGACTTGACCTCGACGCAGGCGCCGTTGCCCGCGGAATAGGAAGACTTCATCCACGTCTCCGAAGCGCCCTGAATCAGTGCCATGTCCACTCCTGTTGCAAGTTGCGGTAGTGCGGTTCACGCCAACCTGTCGTTCTGATTGGCGTGATCGACGCTACCGGGCAACTGCTCCCGCGGGAGGAGTCGTTCACTCAACCGGATGGCATATTCCAGATGAGCCTTCCGTCACAGCCGGTTGGCAGTGTATGATCCCTCGCCCCATGCGCCGCCGCCTCAATCGGCATACCCCTTGGCCACCTTTGCAATGAACTGTCGGGATTGCTCCACATTGAGGGACTGCGCCCGTAGATGCTCATACATCACGGCGTACTTCTGCACGTCCTGCGCCTTCTCCAGATACAGGTCGCTGGTGACACCCTCCAGGTAGACCACGCTGGAGTCGGCCGCATCGGTGAACTCCAGAATCGCGTACTGGCCGTTGAGCCCGGGGTGCGCGCCCACCTCGAACGGCAGCACCTGCACGGTGACGTGCGGCAGCTGGGACATCTCGATCAGATGGTCCAGCTGCTCCCGCATCACCAGCTTGCTGCCCACGACCCTGCGCAGCGCCGCCTCATCCAGCACCACCCACAGCCGAAGCGGGTTGTTCTCGGCGGTGATACGTTCCTGTCGACGCATGCGCACCTGTACGCGCTTCTCGATCTCGGCCGTCGACGTCTCCGGCAACGCCCCCTGCACCAGGGCCTCCGCGTAGGCGCGAGTCTGCAACAGCCCCGTCACCAGCTGGGGTTCGTACACCCGCAGCGACTCGGCGTCGGTCTCCAGCCCGATGTACACGCTGTACGGGATGTCCCCGAAGGTGTGCCACCATCCCTGCTGCCGCGAGTCCCGGGCCATCTCCATGAGCGAATCCACGATCCGCTGGTCCTCGACCTCGTACACCCCGCACAGGTCGCGCACATCGCGCTGGCTGATGCTCCTGCGGCCGTTCTCCAGCCGGCTGATCTTCGACTGCGACACGAGCAGCCGCTCCGCCACCTCTTCGGCCGTCATGCCCTTGAGCTCGCGGAGCCTGCGCAGCTCCTGGCCCAGCCGGCGTCGCCTGACGGTGGGATTGACATTGGACGCCACGAGACGTGCACCTCCGGCTGCCTGCCTGTTACTTGACTTTCCGTATCTGCTGTTGAGCAGATTGCCACCAAGCTGCTTTCCGCCGCTGGCAAACGGCGGATATGCAGCGTGCGTACGTCAGTTCAGGCACCGCCCTGACCACCAGGGATACGGCGAACCGAACGGCGACTCACGGCAGCTCACGGCAACTTACGGCAACGCAGTCGAGCGGAGCGGTGCGACCGCAGGGGTCTCACCGCTCCGCTCGAACCAGCGGCTCCCGGATCGGGTCGTGGGCCTGTGGGGACCGGGGTAACGGTTCAGTGGGCTGCGGCGCGCGCCATGGACCCGCGGCGCGGCTGCATCGGAACCCCGCGTGCGGGTTCCGCCGCGGCCCGGCCGGGCGCCGGCGGCCGGCCGGTCGGACCGCGGCGCGGCTGGGCAGCCGCACCGTTCTGCACGTCCATCACGGCGTGCGCAACGAGCCCGCCCATCGGATCGTGCCGGATCAGGTCCCTCAGCCGGGAGCGGGACGACCGCCCCTCGTTCCCCGGGTACAGGTGTTTGCCGAGTCCGACGGCATGCGCCAGCGAGGCGAGCGCCGCGGTCCGCGGGTCTGGTGGCACACCGGTGCGGATCGCCGAGTCCAGCCGGGCTCGGATCTCCCGACTGATGGCGGTGTCCGTCGCCTGGTAGCGCGTCGTGGGCAGCACCCCACACATTTGGCCGGGTACTGCGGCAACCATGCCGCACCGCTCCAAATGCGAGAGATAGGTCTGGCGGAGACCGAGACGCGGTCCGCCGATCCAGTGCACTGCCCGCACCGGAGCGCCGCGCCTTCGCAGCAACTCCAACGCGCAGTCCAGAGTCGGATCTCCTGTCGGCCGTGGCACCACCACGGCGATACGATCCCCGTCTGGGGCTATACGTCCGGCCAGCGCCAGCTCCACTAGCTGCGCTCCGGCCAGACCGAGGTCGAGCGACTGCGGCTGTGCAGTGGTACCCGTGGCCGGGTCCAGTGCCAGCAGCAGAAGCTCCTCCGGAAGTGTTCTGCGGCTCCTGCCCATCCATGCCTCCCCGCGTGGATGAATGACAGGGTGACCCCTCTCACATTGGTCTGTCGAGGGTGCGTGACCGGTTCGTAAGGGAACCGGTAGGTATGTCGTTCTCGTCTTCCACAGGGGCCAAGCCCTCACACAGGACACTGGTACATGGTTGGGACAGGGCGGCACAGGCATGTGGCGCATGGAGGAGGCATCGGTGGCGGGCGAGTCCCCCGACAGGTCGAAGCAGCGCGAGTCGTCGGCAGAACCGACGCCGGGGAGTACGGGTCCGGTTCCCGAGGCTCGTGACCCGCGCCTCGCAGTCGCCCGCGAAAAGGATTCCTCGGACAGTGGCGGCACGGACACCACGACGAAGGTCCTTTCGGTACGGAAGCTGAAGAAACCGACGACCACCCCGAAAACGACGGAGGCGGAGTCCCCGGAGGAGAACCCGTCGCGGTCGGAGCGCCAGGAGGCGCCCGCGAAGGAGGACGCCGCCCTCCGCGAGGCGGTCGCGGCATGGGTGCGCGGGGCCGACGCGACCACCGACACGCATCCCGCCGGCAACCCCGGGGCGACCGAGCGACCAGCCCCGGACGGTGAGGCCCGTACGGAGACCGATCCGGAGGCTAGCGCGGACGAAGCGGACGAAGCAGCGGACGCGGCCAGTGGCTCGCCCGCCCTCGCGGAGACAGACGCGGCCAAGACGACGGAGGCCGACACAGACGCGAAGGCCGACACAGACACGGAGACCGACACAGACACGGAGACCGAGGCGACAGACGGGGCGCAGGCCACCCCGGACGCGGACGCGGACGCCGAGACCGGGGACGAGGGCCGCGAAGGCGGAGCCTCGGCCACCGTGGTCGATGACGAACCGACGGCCGCCTCCAAGGACACCCCGCAGGGGTCTCCCGCACCCGCTGGCGAGACCCCGACGGACGGCGCGGTTGGGGACACGGACAGCACAGGCGAAGCCGAGGCGGACCCCACCCCGGCCGCAGCACCGCAGGCCACCGTCGACCAGCCCACCACCATGCTCAAGCTCGGCGGCACCTCCAAGTCCGCTCCGCCCGATTCCGAGCACACCAGCAAGTTCGTCGCGCTGAAGAACGACATGCCGAGGCCGGCCACGAAGCCGCGGGCCGACGCCACCACCCCCGTCCCCCACGTCGGCCCGGAGCGCACCACCCAGCAGCCCCTGCCGCCCAAGCCGCCGCTCGACCTGCTGGCCGAGCTGACGAACACACCCCCGCCCCCGCAGACCCCGGTCCGCACCCTGGTGCGCAGGGTGAAGATCTGGACGCCGCTGGTCCTGCTCCTGGCGATCATCTTCGCGGTCGTACAGAACTTCCGCGCACTCCCCCAGCCGACCCTGACCCTCACCGCGAAGGACAACTACACCTTCGGCGGCGACAAAGTGGACATCCCCTGGCCGGCCAGCGGTCAGGCCGCCCTGGACGTGCAGGGCATCGGCACCTTCGGCTCTTCGGGCACGCAAAAGCCCGTACCGATCGCGAGCGTGGCGAAGGTGATGACCGCGTACATCATCCTGCGCGACCACCCGCTCAAGAGCGGCGCCGCAGGACCCAAGATCAAGATCGACAAGACCGCGGAGGAGCAGTCGACGGCGGGCCAGGAATCCACCGTCGATGTCTTTGCAGGTGACTCGATCTCCCAGCGCGAGGCGCTGGAGGGCGTTCTCATCGCTTCCGCGAACAACGTGGCCCGGCTGCTCGCCCGCTGGGACGCCGGCTCGGAGAAGGCGTTCGTGGCGAAGATGAACGCGACCGCCAAGAGCCTCGGCATGACGAACACCACGTACACCGACCCCTCGGGGCTGACGGACTCCACCGTCAGCACGGCCGTGGACCAGGTGAAGCTGGCCAAGAAGGCGATGACCCAGCCCGTCTTCCGCCAGGTCGCGAGGATGATGTCCTACAACGACTACAAGGGCGTCAACCACCCCAACTGGAACCGTCTGGTCGGCCACAACCACGTCGTCGGCATCAAGACGGGGACCACCACCTCCGCCCTGGGCAACCTGGTCTTCGCGGCGAACCAGAAGGTCGGCGGTGAGACCCGGACCATCGTCGGTGCGGTGATCCGCCAGCGCGCGAGCAGCTCGGACAACTCCATCCTCACCGGGGCCCTGGACGCGGCGGACAAGCTGATCAGGTCCGGGCAGAGTGCCCTGCAGTCGGCGACGATCCTGAAGAAGGGGGACGTCGTCGGCTACGTGGACGACGGTCTCGGCGGTCGCACCCCGGTCGTGGCGACGCAAGACGTGACGGCGGCGGGCTGGTCCGGCCTGAAGGTGAAGCTGTCCCTCTCCTCCGGCACTGTGCCCCACACCGCGAAGGCCGGAACCAAGGTCGGCACGCTCACCGTGGGTGACGGTTCGGCGGGTGCGGTGGCGGTTCCGGTGGCCCTGCAAAACGATCTGGCCGAGCCCGGTTTCGGGGCCAGGCTGACCCGTCTGGGCTGACCGCACCACCGTCGGCCCGTCCCGCACCCCACCGACCGAGCCCCACCCGGGAGCTCGGCGGCGGGGTGCGTGCTAGCGTCGCGAATCGGGGCAGGTCGCCGGTCACGCTACGGGGCGGCGAACTGAACGAAAAGCGGCCGGGAACACCGAGGAACCCGGCCGAGTACGGAAGACGGGACACGGGGAGCGCCTTCAGGTGGCCACAGCGGAGCCGACACGCGCCGACGACGCCGATCCGGGCCCGGTATCCGGCCCGCGAATACGCCTGTCCGCGAGTGACGCGGACGGCACGGACCGTACGGACGGCAGGCGCGGGCGCACGCGCCTACTCACCGTGACCGAAGCCCTCCGGCGGCAGTTCCTGCGGCACCCCGCGCTCGGCGTCACCGCGCTGGCGGGTGTCCTGCACGTCATCTGGTTCTTCACGTTCGCGAACAGTGGTGGCGATCTTGCCGCGCAGGACGCCTGGGCGGAGTTCGTCGGCCGGCACCCTGACTCGGCGTACAACCTCGCCTGGTACGGCGGCATGCACCCGGTGTCGTACAGCGTGGTGTCGCCGTACCTGATGGCCGTCCTCGGCGTCCGCACGACGATGATGATCTCCGGGACGGTGTCCGCGGGCCTGCTGACGCTGATCCTGATCCGCAGTCGGGCCGTGCGTAACCCGCTGCCGGCCGCCCTCGCCGGGGTCTTCGCGCTGCTCTGCAACGCGGTGTCCGGGCGGGTCACCTTCGGGCTCGGCACGATGATCGCGCTCGGCGCGGTCGCCGCCGTGTTCTGCTGGCCGTACCGGTGGCGGCACAAACGCTGGGCCAAGGCGGCGGTGGCCGCCCCGCTGGCCGGACTCTCCACCATGGCTTCGCCGGTCTCGGGCCTGTTCGTGGGGCTGATCGCGGTTGCCCTGTTCCTGCAGAAGCGGCGGCCGGGCGCCTGGGCGCTGGGGATCGCCCCGTCGGCGGTGGTCGCCGCTTCCTGGTTCTTCTTCCCGTTCTCCGGCACCCAGCCGATGACGATCGGCTCAGTGGTGCTGCCGCTGCTGTACGGCCTGCTGTGCCTGTTCCTGGTGCCGAGGCAATGGGTGACCGTCCGGCTCACGGCCGCCGTCTACAGCACCGGTGTCGTCCTGGTGTGGCTGATCAGCTCGCAGATCGGATCGAACATCTCGCGGATGCCGATGCTGTTCGCGGGCGCGACGCTGCTCGCCGCGCTGCCGTACACCGTGCCCAGGTCGCGCCGGTGGTACCTGACCGTGCTGGCGTTCCTCGGCTTCGTCGGCTGGATCGGCTTCAAGTCGGTCGACGACGTCGTTCACACCACCCCGGCCGCCTCCTGGGCGCGGGAATTGGCTCCGCTGGTCAACCAGTTGCAGAAGGTCGGCGCGGAGAAGGGCCGTGTGGAGGTGGTCCCCGCCCGCTCGCACCGCGAGGCCTCCGCGCTCGCCCCGTACGTCAACCTGGCGCGCGGCTGGAACCGCCAGGCCGACATGGAACGCAATCCGCTCTTCTACGACGACACGCTCAACTCGGCGAACTACCACGAGTGGCTCCGGCGGTGGGCCGTGCACTTCGTGGTGCTGCCCAAGGACAACCCGGACGGGGACGGCGGCCAGCGCGAGCGCGAGCTGCTGCGGCGCGGAATGCCCTACCTGAAGCAGATCTGGGGCGACGCCAACTGGCAGCTGTTCCAGGTCACCGATCCGTTGCCGCTCGCCGGCCCCAACGCCGTGGTGGACCGCGCCGAGCAGGGCGAGATGACCTTGCGGGTGCGCGAGGCGGGGCGGGTCCTGATCCGGATTCCGTACTCGCCGTGGCTGAGCATCGTCGACGAGCACGGCAAGAGCCTGAAGCCGCCGCAGCCGTCCGGGGTGCCGAAGACGTACCACAACGTCAACGGCTGCCTGATGGCCACGCCGGAGGACGCGGACGGGGACAAGTGGACCGTGCTGCTGGCACCGCGGGCCGGGACGTACCGGCTGGCCGCGCCCTATCAGCTGCCGCGCGGCACACCGTGCCCCGACGAGTTGAAGGGATAGTCCTTCCCGAGGAGGTCGCTTTCCGACATCTTCTTCTGGACGTCTTCTTCTAATCGGTGCCGCGCAGTTCGGTGACGTACCTGTCCGTGCCCGGCACCGTGGGAATGAACGGTGCAACCAGCTCCACCCGTCCCAGCCCCGACTCCGCCACCTGCTCTCCCAGCCCCGTGAAGTGCGCTTGCCAGCACTCCCGCGGGTCGGCCTCCAGGAACCACAGCAGGGTCAGCCGGGTGCCCACGCCCTCGACCTGCTTCACATAGGTCATCCGGTCGCCCGGCAGCGGCGTCGGCCGGAACACCGTGACCAGGGCCGACGGGGAACCCGGCAAGAGACCGGGGAGGTGACGCGCGCGCAGCCACTCCACCAGCTCGTTCCGCTGCTGCGGCGACTCGGCGTCGATCACCTCCAGCACCAGCCCGGCGTACGGATGGTCGAGGGCGTGGAAGTCCCTGGGCCCGGCGGCGCCGTCCCGGTAGACCGTCGCCTCGTGGTCCTGGAAGGCCGTGAAGACGTGGGTGCGGGCGTGGTGGACGCGGGCGTCCCGGTTGAGGCGCCGGTTGATGGCGACCGTCCACTTCATGTGGTCGTCGTAGCGGCCGGCGGTGATCCAGTAAGTGGAGAGGTAGCAGCCGGTGGTGACGGGCCGGGCGACGGCCGACTCCTCCGGGTAGCGCAGCAACTGCAGGTCCCGCGTGGCGACCCAGCGGCGTCCGGCGTACATCCAGGGCATCGCCATCGCGCCGGCGATGAAGTGGTCGTCCTCGTACCAGCGGTTGTAGGCGTGTTCCTGGCCGGGGTGCGGTTCGACCATGGTGATCAGCGCGTGGCCCGGGCGGACACCGTACGGGCCCACGGCCGCCAGTTCCGCGTACTGCTCGCTGCGGGTGCCCTCGCTCATCCGTTCCCCTTCCGTCCTGCCCCGCCCGCCCATACTCTGACGCCCCGTCAGGAAAAATGCCAGACCCGGGAGGCACCGATGTCCCTGCTCACCGGCAAGACCGTCGTCGTCTCGGGCGTCGGGGCCGGGCTCGGCCGACAGGTGGCCGCGGCCGTCGTACGGGAGGGCGGGAACGCGGTGCTCGGGGCGCGCACCGAGGCGTACCTCGCCGAATGTGCGGCCGGGATCGACCCGGACGGCGCGCACACGGCGTACCGGGCGACCGACATCACCGACGAGGGGCAGTGCACGGAGCTGGCCGCGCTCGCACGCGAGCGGTTCGGCTCGGTCGGCGCTGTGGTGCAGGTGGCGGCCTGGGACTCCTACTTCGGCGGGGTCGAAGACGCGGACTTCTCCGTCTGGCGGTCGGTCATCGACGTGAACCTGCTGGGGACACTGCGGATGACGCGGGCCTGCCTGCCGGCGCTGAAGGCGGGCGGGGGCGGGGCGGTGGTGTTCATCGGGACGCAGTCGGCCGTCGCCGCGCCCTCGCAGGTGCGGCAGGCCGCGTACGCCGCCTCGAAGGGGGCGCTCACCAGCGCGATGTACGCGCTGGCGCGGGAGGTGGGGCCGTACCGGATCCGGGTCAACAGTGTGCTGCCGGGCTGGATGTGGGGGCCGCCGGTGCAGGCGTACGTGCGGTTCGCGGCGCAGAGCGAGGGGGTGCCGGAGGCGGCGGTGCTGGCACGGCTGACCGGGCGGATGGCGCTGCCGGAGCTGGCCACCGACGCGGATGTGGCGGACGCTGCGGTGTTCCTGTCGTCGGACCGGGCACGCGCCATCACCGGCCAGTCGCTGCTGGTCAACGCGGGGGAACTGATGCGCTGACCAGCACAGGCACCGCTCACCGCGGATACCGTGCCAGCCATCCCGGCGATGAGCCGGCGGGGCCGTGCAGGGCGGGCCCCTGGGTCATCTCCATCGCGAAGTCGTCGGCGAGTTCGAGAATCGTCGGTCGTCCCTCCAACTCGGCTAGCCAGCCGGGCGGCAGGGCGGTTTCGCCGTGCAGCGCGCCCAGGAGGCCACCGGTGAGGGTGCCGGCGGCGGCCGAAGGGCCGCTCTGGTTCACCGCCAGGCACAGCCCGTGCCGGATGTCCTCCCCCACCAGAGCGCAGTAGACGGAGGCTGCCAACAGCCCGTCCGCCGTGCCGTCCCCGGCCAGTTCCTCCACCCGCTCCGGGCCGGGCATCCCCTGCCGCACCGCACCGAGGGCATGCTGGAGGGCGCCGGAGACGGGCTGGTGGCCGGGACGGACGGCGAGCAGGCCTAGGGCGCGCCGCACCGCGCCGTCCAGGCTGTCCCCGCGGGCCAGGCCGTGCACGATCGCGGCGTACGCCCCCGCGGCCAGCTGGGCGATGGGGTGCCCGTGGGTCTGGACCGCGCACTCGACGGCCAGTTGGGCGACGAGTTGCGGCTCCCAGCCGACCAGCAGCCCGAACGGCGTGGACCGGGCGACGGCCTCCGGTCCCATCTCCCCCGGGTTCTTCGGAGCCTCCAGCGTGCCCATGGTCTCGTCACCGAAGCCGACGAGCAGCGCCCGGGTGGGGTCACGACGGGCGTACAGCCACTCCTCCCGGGCCAGCCATCCGTCGTCCTTGCGGCGCTCGTCGGGTCCCCAGTCCCGCTGGGTGGCCGCCCAGCGCAGATACGCGCGGTGCAGATCGGTCGGCGGGTGCCAGACGCCGGTGTCGCGGCGGACCTGGGCGCGGATCAGTCCGTCCACGGTGAACAGGGTGAGCTGGGTGTGATGGGTGACCGTGCCGCGCCGCCCGTGCCCGAACGCCAGGTCGAGCAGGCCCTCGGGGCCGTAGGCCGACCGGATCTCCTCCAGGGACAGCGGGTCGGCCGGGCCGCCCAGCGCGTCTCCCACGGCGGCCCCGAGCAGGGTGCCGCGCACCCTGCTGCGGAAGTCCTGTTGCTCGGCGCGGCCCCAGACGGCGCCGGATGTCGCACCCACCAGTCCTCCTCAGGGCACCGTCCGTCCGTTCGACGCAAGCACTGTAATCGACACGGAACGGTCCGTTGAGGGGGGCAATTCGCCCCTGAGGGGTCATTCCCGCACAGCTATGAGCGCTTCGGCCCCGTACGGAATCGGCCCTGTTGGCGTCGGTGGTGGGCCGGTCGTACGGCACTCGCCGCCGCTCTCGCCGCTGCCGTGTGCAGTTCACCTCCGTCCGGGAGGAGTCGGCTCTGCGGTGTCCTGCCGGACGGCGGCCGGTGCCGGAGCGGCGCCTGGCACACCTCCCGGCCGGCTCCCCAACCGCCATCCGGGTGCGCCCACTTCACGTCTCATTCTGGCGCAATGGCCACGCGATGGCTGGGCTTGCATCGGGAGAGAATTCACCCATGACCACCACCCCCACCGCCCACACCACCCCCACCACCCCCATGCGGCACACCGGCCTCAGCCTCGCCGCCGGCGTGCTCACCGGCATACTCGCCCTCTACATCACCCTGGTCGCGCTCGGGAACATCACCGACTTCGGGACCAACCAGCAGTTCGTGCGGCACGTACTGGCGATGGACACCACGTTCAAGGACGACGATCTGATGTGGCGGGCCATCACCAGCACCACGCTTCAGGACACCGCCTACGTCCTGATCATCGTGTGGGAGACGGTGGCCGCGCTCGTGCTCGTCTGGGGCACCTGGCTCTGGACCCGCCGGGATCACGACCGTGCCCGGCGCTGGTCCACCTACGGCCTGCTGATGCTGCTGCTTCTCTTCGGGGCCGGTTTCATCGCGATCGGCGGCGAGTGGTTCGCCATGTGGCAGTCGAAGGCCTGGAACGGCCTGCAGGCCGCGACCCGGGTGTTCCTGCTCAGTTCGGTGGCACTGATCGTCACCCAGCTGCCGGGCGGCGGGCAGCGGAACGCTACTTGACGACGGCCACCCTGGTGCCCCGGTCACCGAAGGCCCACAGTGCGGCGCCGTCCTCCTTGTGGAGGCGGACGCCACCCAACTTCTGACCGTTCGCGGGCGGCGGCGAAGAGCCGTCGAGGGCGTTGGAGAACGCTATGTTCACGCCGGACGTCTTGGTGAAGTACATGACGTGCTCGATCTCGACGCCGTCCGAGCCCTTGAGGGACTGGGTGCGCAGAGTGATCGAGTAACGGCCGGGCAGCGGGCTCACCGTGCCCGGCCACACCGCGAAGGTGCGGGTCGCCTTGCCGGTGGCGTCGACCATCCACACCCGCTTCTCGCCGACCGAGTAGACGATCCGGCGGCCCGTGCCGGACCCGTCCGGCAGGGCGGGCGGGGCGGACGGTGCGGGCGCGGCGGAGGCATGGACGCGCGGCGACGCGGAGGTCTTGGGTTTGGCCGTCGCGGCCGTGGGACGCGGCCCGTGGTCCGCCTGTATGGCGAGGGCGACAACGACCGCGGTCGCTCCCGCTGTCAGACCGGTGACCCAGGCCCAGGTGGGCAGTCGGGCAGCCACGGGTACGCATCTCCTCCGCTACGGGGCCCCGTCTTGGCTCGGGGGTCGGATCATCGTACTCAGTCCAGGACCGGGAGCAGATCCGGCAGGTGCCCGTCGGACGCCTCGGCCACCCGTCTCCGTTCCCCGGGGACCTCGCCGTAGAGGGTGGTGCGCGGCTTCGCCGGACGGCCGGCCGCCTCCGCCACCGCCACCAGGTCGCGGATGGACTTGTACGAGCCATAGGAGGAGCCCGCCATGCGGGAAATCGTCTCCTCCATCAGTGTCCCGCCCAGGTCGTTGGCGCCGGAGCGCAGCATCTCCGCTGCCCCCTCCGCACCCAGCTTGACCCAACTCGTCTGGATGTTGGGGATCCAAGGGTGCAGCAGCAGCCTCGCCATCGCGGTGACCGCCCGGTTGTCCCGTGTGGACGGGCCCGGCCGGGCGATCCCCGCCAGGTACACCGGCGCGTTCGTGTGGATGAAGGGGAGCGTCACGAATTCCGTGAAGCCGCCCGTCTCCCGCTGGATTCCGGCCAGGGTGCGCAGATGGCCCAGCCAGTGGCGGGGCTGGTCCACATGTCCGTACATCATCGTCGAGGACGAGCGGATGCCCAGCTCGTGGGCGGTCGTGATCACCTCGGTCCAGGTGGCCGTGGGCAGCTTGCCCTTGGTCAGCACCCAGCGGACCTCGTCGTCCAGGATCTCCGCGGCGGTGCCGGGGAGGGAGTCCAGTCCGGCCTCCTTGGCGGCCGTCAGCCATTCCCGGACGGACATCCCCGTTCTGGTGGCTCCGTTCACCACCTCCATCGGCGAGAAGGCGTGGACGTGCATGCCGGGGACGCGCTCCTTGACCGCCCTCACGATGTCGAAATACGCCGTGCCCGGCAGGTCCGGGTGGATGCCGCCCTGCATGCACACCTCCACCGCGCCCACGTCCCAGGCCTGTTGGGCGCGGTCCGCCACCTGCTCCAGGGAGAGCGTGTAGGCGTCCGCGTCCGTACGACGCTGCGCGAAGGCACAGAAACGGCACCCCGTGTAGCAGACGTTGGTGAAGTTGATGTTGCGGGTGACGATGTAGGTGACGTCGTCACCGACCGCCGACCTGCGGACGTCGTCCGCCACCCGGCACAGCGCGTCCAGCGCCGGGCCGTCCGCGTGGAGGAGGGCCAGGGCCTCGGAGTCCGACAGCTTCGCCGGATCGTCGACCGCTGTCCGCAGTGCCTGCCGTACGTCCGTGTCGATGCGCTCCGGTGCCATGCCGGGGGCAGCCGCCTCGCGCAGGACCTCCCAGTCGCCGTACACCTCGTCGAAGTCGTCACGCCGGTCGGTGGTACGGCCCTCGGTGTCGATGGTGCGGTGCAGATCCGTGCGGCCGGCCGGCACGAAGACCTCCTCCGGCTCCTGCCAGGGCAGCCCTTCGGGCAGGACGCCGGCCAGCGCCAGTCCGGTCTCTGCGTCCGCCAGCGCGCGGACGTGCGGACGCAGCCGCGGGTCCAGCCAGGGCTCGCCCCGGCGAACGAACTCGGGGTACACGCAGAGGCGTTCGCGCAGTTCGAAGCCCGCCGCCCGTGATCTTTGGGCCAGTTCCTCGATCTGCGGCCACGGGCGTTCGGGGTTGACGTGGTCGATGGTCAGGGGCGAGACCCCGCCCCAGTCGTCGATTCCGGCGCCGATCAGCCGCTCGTACTCGGAGTCGACGAGGTTCGGCGGGGCCTGCAGGCAGGCACTCGGCCCCATGATGTGCCGGGCCACGGCCACCGTGGCCAGCAGGTCCTCCAGTTCGGCGTCCGGCATGCCGCGCATCGCCGTGTCCGGCTTGGCACGGAAGTTCTGGATGATCAGTTCCTGGATGCCGTGGTAGGCGCGGGACACCTTACGCAGGGCGAAGAGGGACTCCGCTCGCTCCTCGTACGTTTCCCCGATGCCGATCAGGATGCCGGAGGTGAAGGGGACGGAGGAGCGGCCTGCGTCCTGGAGGACCCGCAGGCGTACGGCCGGTTCCTTGTCCGGGGAACCGTGGTGCGGACCGCCGGGCTCGGACCACAGCCGGGTCGCCGTCGTCTCCAGCATCATGCCCATGGACGGTGCGACGGGCTTCAGCCGCTGGAAGTCCGTCCACGTCATCACGCCCGGATTGAGGTGGGGCAGCAGGCCCGTCTCCTCCAGGATGCGGACGGAAATGGCGCGGACGTAGGCGATGGTGTCGTCATAACCGTGGGCGTCGAGCCACTCGCGCGCCTCGGGCCAGCGGGCCTCGGGCTTGTCGCCGAGGGTGATCAGGGCTTCCTTGCAACCGAGGGCTGCGCCCTTGCGAGCGATGTCCAGGACCTCGTCGGGGGACATGAACATCCCGTGCCCGGCCCGGCGCAGCTTGCCGGGGACGGTGACGAAGGTGCAGTAGTGGCACGTGTCCCGGCACAGCCGGGTGAGGGGGATGAACACGCTCTTCGAGTACGTGATGACGCCGGGCCTGCCCGCTGCCGCGAGTCCCGCGTCCCGTACCCGGGCGGCCGACTCGGCGAGATCGGTCAAGGCCTCGCCGCGGGCCTGCAGCAGCACCGCAGCCTCGGCGACGTCGAGGGCGACGCCGTCCCGGGCGCGTTTGAGGGCGCGACGCATGGAGTTCTCGGTGGGGCCGGTTCCGGAGGTCGCGGAAGTCGTCATCTCTTGAGCATACGTTCGCCCTCGCCAACCCCACGGGTCCCGTCAGCACCCGCGAAGGCGGGCGACGACGGGACGGGGAGCGGGCGAAACGGTGCGGGAACAAGGGCGGAGCAAGGGCGCGGGGCGAAATAGCGGAACGCGGGGGCGGGAGGCCCGTAGGAGGCCTAGAGAAAGCTCCCGTACCCGTCCAGCGCCCGCAGCACCTTCGGCTCCCCGGCGGGCGGCAGCTGCACCACGACCTCCTCGATGCCCAGTTCGGCGTAGTGGGCCAGCTTGCCCGGGGTGGGGTGGACCGCGTACGGCACGACCTGGAGGGCTGCGGGGTCACGGCCCGCGTCGGCCCACACCGAGCGCAGGACCGGCAGGGACTCGGACAGCCCCCGTCCGCCGATCGGCAGCCAGCCGTCGGCGTATCCGGCGATGTGCGCGAACAGTCCAGGTCCTGCGGCACCACCGACGAGCGTGCGGGGGCCGGCGACCGGCCCGCGCGGCCTCCGGACCGGCTTGGGGTACGCGACACTGGCCCGGACGGAACCGAACTCACCCTCGAAGCCCGTCGGTTCCAGCGACCACAGCGCCTGCATGAGCCCCATGCGGTCCCGGACCAGCTCCCGCCGGGTACGCCACCGCACACCGTGGTCGGCGGCCTCCTCGACGTTCCAGCCGAAGCCAACACCGAGGGTGAAGCGTCCACCCGAGAGGTGATCGAGGGTGGCGATCTGCTTGGCGAGGGCGATGGGGTCGTGCTGGGCGACCAGGGTGATACCGGTGGCGAGGCCGAGCCGCTCGGTGACGGCCGCCGCCTGGGCGAGCGCGACGAACGGGTCGAAGGTGCGGCCGTACTCGCGCGGCAGTTCGCCGCCGGCCGGGTACGGAGAGGTGCGCTCGACGGGGATGTGGGTGTGCTCGGGCAGGTACAGCCCGGCGAAGCCGCGCTGTTCCAGTTCGCGGGCGAGCCGGACGGGCGTGATGGTCTCGTCGGTCAGGAAGACGGTGACGGCGATACGCATGACCCCTCTTTACCGGGACCCGACCCCCTTGTCGATACCGACCGGTCGGCACCCACCACGCGCCGGTGACGGACGCGGCCGTCAGCCCTACGGTGGAAGACGTGACGACGATGCGCGGCATCCTGCCACCCGGCTGCGGGGACTACGTGTACGTTCCCGTCGAGGTTCCACCTGGCACCGCCGAGCTGAAGGTCTCCTACCGCTACGACAGGCCCTCCGTCCCGCCAGGCGTTCCCGGCAACGCCCTGGACATCGGCCTCTTCGACGAGCACGGCACCGAGCTCGGCGGCCGGGGCTTCAGGGGCTGGTCGGGCGGCGCCCGCACGGAGTTCTTCGTCCGCGCGGACGAGGCGACACCCGGCTATCTCCCCGGCCCCCTGAACCCCGGCACCTGGCACATCGCGCTCGGCCCGTACACGGTGGCGCCACAGGGGCTGCCGTACGAACTGACCGTCACGCTGACGGCCGGTGAGCCGGTCCGGACCCCCCGTCCGGTCTACCCGCCTGCCCGCGGCCGGGGACGGGGCCGCGCCTGGTACCGGGGCGACTGCCACCTGCACTCCTGGCACTCGGACGGCCGCCGCACCCCGGCCGGGATCGCGGACCTGGCCCGTGCGGCCGGGCTGGACTTCCTGGGCAGCTCCGACCACAACACCAACGCCGCGCACGCCCACTGGGCCGACGCGGCGGGCGACGACCTGCTGGTCCTGCTCGGCGAGGAGGTCACCACCAGGAACGGCCACGTGCTGGCCGTCGGCACCGAGCCCGGCACCTTCATCGACTGGCGCTACCGGGCCCGGGACCATCACTGGAGCCGCTTCGCCCGGGAGATCCGCCGTGCCGGCGGCCTGGTCGTCCCGGCCCACCCGTATGCCGACTGCATCGGCTGCGCCTGGAGGTTCGGGTTCGGGGAAGCGGACGCGATCGAGGTGTGGAACGGGCCCTGGACGCCCGACGACGAAGTGGCCCTGACCGCCTGGGACGGCCGGCTCGCCGCCGCTGCGGGGCGCGGCGGCCGGGCCTGGCTGCCGGCGATGGGCAACAGCGACGCCCATCGCGCACCGGACGTGATCGGGCATCCCCAGACGGTCGTCCTGGCCGACGATCTGACCCGGGAGGCGATCCTGGCGGGCCTGCGTGCGGGCCGGTCGTACGTGACCGAGTCGAAGAACCTCTCCCTGGCCCTCACCGCCACCGCCCGGAGCGGCGAACAGGCGGGTATCGGCGAGCGGCTGGCGCTGGCCGCCGACACCCCGGTGATCCTCCGTCTGGAGGTCATCGGCGCTCCGCGCTGCCAGGTCCGCCTGGTGACCGACCAGGGCACGCTGTTCACGAGCGATCCACTACCGGTGTCGGGGAAGGGAACCGTCGAGTGGCACACCACTCCGGCCCACGCGGCCCATGTGCGCGCCGAGTTGCGACACACGACGGCGCTGGGGACAGCGGCGGGGGCGATGGCAGCCTTTACCAACCCCCTCTTCCTCGGGTCTACTTGATCGAGCCCACCCCATACCGGCGGAACCGGGACACGGCTCCGCCGCGAGGGCGGAGAACCAGGAGAGGAAGCACGGATGTCAGGTGGCGCAGACCGCAAGCACCGCATGGTGACCCGCTTTCAGCGTCACCTCGCCAACCCGCTGAACCGGCGCCTTCCCTTCCAGACCCTGCTGGAGACCACGGGCCGCAAGTCCGGCCGGCCCCGGCTGACCCCGGTGGGCGGGCGCCGGGCCGGAGACTCCTTCTGGATCGTCTCGGAGTTCGGTTTCACGTCGCAGTACGTGCGCAACATCCAGGCCGATCCGCAGGTCCGCGTCCGCATCGCGGGCCGCTGGCATCGCGGCACCGCCCACCTCCTCCCCGACGACGACGCCGTCTCCCGCCTGCGCACGCTCCCCCGCTTCAACAGCGCGGCGGTACGGGCGTTCGGCACGGATCTGCTGACGGTCCGGATCGACCTGGCGGAGTGACGGTCGGCGCATGAGGCCTGCCCGTCACCCGGGCCACACGATCGCCTGCACCTCGCTGTAGGCGTGCAGGGCGTACACGCCCACGTCCCGGCCGACGCCGCTGCGCTTGAAGCCACCGAACGGCGCCTCCATGTTGCGGCTCACCGTGTTGATGCCGACTCCTCCCGCACGCAGCCGCCGCGCGACCCGGAAGGCCCTTGCCGTGTCACCGGACCAGACGTAGTCGATGAGGCCGTATTCGGAATCGTTGGCCAGGGCCACCGCTTCGTCCTCGTCGCCGAAGGGAATGACCACCACGACCGGCCCGAAGATCTCCTCACGGGCCACCCGCATATCGTTGGTGCAGTCGGCGAGGAGGGTGGGGGAGACGTAGAAACCACGTTCCAGCCGGGGCCGTTCACCTCCCGCCGCGAGCACGGCCCCCTCCTTCCGCCCGAGTTCGACGTACGCCTCGACCCGCGCCCGGTGCTCGTCCGAGATCACCGGCCCGACGACGGTGTCCGGCTCCCGGGGATCGCCCACCTTCAACCGGTCGGCATAGGCGGCCAGCCGTTCGACCAAGCGGCCGTACACCGCCCGCTGGGCCAAAACCCGGGTGGGGGCCGTGCAGATCTGGCCGCTGTAGAACGAGAAGGTGGTGCCGATACCGGCGACGGCCGAGCCGAGGTCAGCGTCGTCGAAGACGATCGCGGCACCTTTGCCGCCCAGTTCCATCAGCTGACGCTTCATGTCCCGGCCGCACGCCTCGGCGATGCCTCGTCCCACGGCGGTGGATCCGGTGAAACTCACCATGTCGACATCGTCCGACGCGACCACGGCCTCGCCCACGGCCACCGCACGCCCCGAGACGACGTTCACCACGCCCGGCGGTACTCCGGCCGCCTCAAGTGCCTGTGCCATCCGGTACACGGACAACGGGTCCTGCGGTGCGGGCTTGACGACGACCGTGTTGCCCATCGCCAGGGCCGGGGCGACCTTGCCGGCCGGATTGGCCCACGGATTGTTGTAGGAAGTGATGCAGCTGACGACCCCGACGGGCTGCCGTACCGCCAGTGCACCCGTGACACCGGCCCCGCCCATCGGCCCAGCCGCGTTGACCTGCGGTACGACGGCCCACTCGGCGGGCTCGACGCCCGCGTACCGGCGGAAGCGGGCGGCGGCCACCCCGACCTGCATCGCGCGGGCCGTCCGGGTCGTCGCCCCGGTCTCGGCACGGGCTAGGTCGGCGTACGGGTCCAGCCGTCCGCGAATGAGCTCCGCCGCCCGTCCCAGCACGGCGGCCCGCTCCTCCGGCCTGGTCCGCGACCAGAGGGCGAACGCCTCCCGGGCCGTCGCGCAGGCCGCCCGCGCCTGCGCGACGGAGGCCTCGGGTGCCCAGCCGGCGGTCTCCTCGGTGGCCGGGTCGGTCACCGGGTAGTGCCCGCCGTCCGGCTCCACCCACTCCCCGCCGATGAACAGCGGTTGCCGGTCCGTCATCGCGTCCCCACCGTCTCGGTGTCGCGCCCGGACCGCAGCACCCTTCCCGGTACAGCTCCGCTCACCACGTCGTCCCGGATCGCCTCGACACCGTTGACCCACACGGCCCGCACCCCGATCGCCCGGGAGTCCAGGCGGGGACTGTCACCCGGCAGGTCGTGCACCAGGCGGGCCGGACCGGCGTCGATCCGCTCCGGGTCGAAGAGGACCAGGTCGGCGTGCCAGCCCTCCGCCACCCGTCCCCGCCGGCGCAACCCGAAGAGCCGGGCCGGATCGTCGGTCAGCATCTGCACCGCCCGCTCCAGACCGACCAGTTTCCGGCCGCGCAGGCAGTCCCCCAGGAACCGGGTGGTGTACGGCGCACCGCACATCCGGTCCAGGTGGGCACCCGCGTCCGAGCCGCCGAGCAGGACGTCCTCGTGCTGCCAGGTCTCGGCCCGCAGTGCCCAGGACGCCGGGTCGTTGTCGCTGGGCATCGGCCACAGGACAGTACGGAGGTCGTCGTTGGCGCAGATCTCCACCAGGCAGGTGAAGGGGTCCTGGTCCCGCTCGGCCGCGATGTCCCGCACGACCCGGCCGGTGAGCCCTCGGTTGGCCTCGCTGTAGGTGTCGCCGATGACGTAGCGGCCGAAGTTCGCGAGCCGCCGGAAGACACCCGCCTCCTTCGACCCGGCCCGCCGCAGCATCTCCTTCCTGACCTGTGGATCGCGGAGCCTGGCGATGCGCTCGGGAACGGGCAGCCCCAGGACCGGACCCCAGCCCGGTATGAGGTTCAGGGCGCAGAAGGTGCCCAGGGACATGTTCATCGGGGTGAGGATCGGCATGGTGAGGGCCACCACCCGGCCGCCCGCCTTCCGGGCCCGCTCGCTCGCGCTCAGCTGGCGGGGCACGCGCTCGGGGACGGCCGCGTCGATGGTGAGGACGTTCCAGTTCAGGGGCCGCCCGGCCACTGCGCTGAGCTCCGCCAGCAGGTCGATCTCGGCATCACTGAACTGGTCCAGGCACCCGGCGACGATCGCCTCGATCTGGGTGCCCTCGTGCTCGCCGACGGCCCGCGACAGGGCCAGCAACTCCCCTGGTCGGGCGTGTCTGGAGGCGACCGGCCGCCCGTCCCCGTCGGTGTGAGTGCCGGACTGGGTGGTGGACAGCCCCCAGGCGCCGGCGTCCATGGCCTCGTGCAGCAGCCGGAGCATGGCGCCGAGCTGTTCCTCGCCCGGTTGCCCACCGACGGCCTGCGCCCCCATCACGTACCGGCGCAGGGCACAGTGCCCCACCATGAAGCCCGCGTTGACGGCGATCCGGCCGTCGAGGGCGTCCAGGTACTCCCCGAAGGAGCGCCAGCTCCACGGTGTCCCCTGCTCCAGTGCGACCAGGGACATGCCCTCGACCTTGGACATCATGCGCCGGGTGTAGTCGGCATCCGAGGGACGGTCGGGGTTCAAGGGCGCGAGGGTGAACCCGCAGTTGCCGGCGACGACGCTCGTCACCCCGTGGTTGAGCGACGGGGTGGCGTACGGGTCCCAGAAGAGCTGGGCGTCGTAGTGGGTGTGGGGGTCGACGAAGCCGGGTGCGAGGACGAGGCCGTGTGCGTCCTCGGTGCTGTGGGCTTCCTGGGCGACCCTGCCGACGACGGCGATGTGTCCGTCCTGGATGCCGACATCGGCGGTGCGTGCGGGGGCGCCCGTGCCGTCCACGACGGTGGCACCCTTGATGACGTGATCGAGCATGGGGCTCCCTCCCTCAACTGCGGTGCGGGACAGGCCGTGAAGGGCCGCGGGTGACCGTGCGGTCGGCGGCGGGCGCGCCGTGCTGCACCGCGGCGCTCACACGGCCGCCCGGAACCTGGACGTCCGGTGCACGGGATCCGTGTCGATCTTCGGGATGACGTGCTCCCCGATGAGCCGGATCGTCCGCAGTGTTTCCTCCTTCGGCACCCCCACCGGCAGCCCGAAGCTCAGCTGATCGGCGCCCGCCTGCTCCCACCGCTTGCACTGGCGCAGCACCTCGTCCGGGTCGCCACAGATCAGCAGTTCCTCCTCGATGAGCAGTTCCACGAACTCGGGCGTGTACTCCGGCAGCGTCTCCGGCCACACCGGGAAACCCTCCGGGCGGGGGAACGTGTCGTGGTACCGGAAGACCAGCGACGGCAGATAGTGCAACCCGCCCGCGACCGCGGTCCGGATCGCCTCCTCGTGCGTGGGTGCGCAGATGGCCGTGGTCGTCACCATCACGTTGTCGTTGACGAAGTCCCCCACCGGCTCCGCGTCCACGATCGCCGTCTTGTACTGCTCCAGCACCCACTCCATGTCCGAGACCTTCTGGATGCTGAAGCCGAGCACGCCCAGGCCCTTCCTGGCAGCCATGGCGTAGGAAGGCGGTGATCCGGCGGCGTACCACATCGCCGGGTGGGACTTCCCGTACGGCTTCGGCAGAATCTTGCGCGGTGGCAGCTGCCAGTGCTTGCCCTGGAATCCGGGGTACTCGTCCTGGAGCCACATCCGGGGGAACTCGGCGATCGTCTCCTCCCAGATCTCCTTGGTGTGGTTCATGTCGGTGATGCCGGGCAGGAAGCCGAGGATCTCGTGCGAGCCCGCACCCCGCCCGCTACCGAACTCGAAGCGGCCCTCGGTGAGGTGGTCGAGCATGGCGACCTTCTCGGCGACCTTCACCGGGTGGTTGACCTGGGCGAGCGGATTGAAGATCCCGGAGCCCAGGTGGATCCGCTCGGTCGCGTGCGCCAGGTACCCGAGGAAGACGTCGTTGGCGGACAGGTGTGAGTACTGTTCCAGGAAGTGGTGCTCGGAGGCCCAGGCGTACTTGAAGCCCGACTTGTCCGCCTGGATGACGTACTCGGTCTCCTCCATCAGTGCCTTGTGCTCGGCGAGCGGGTCGGTCTCGGCGCGCTTGCCCACGTATCCCTGTACAAAGAGCCCGAATTCCAAGGCGGTTCACCGTCCCGAGATTGTGCTGACGTATCGTCAGATGCGTTTGCTGGCCGACTGTCGCACCGGCCGCCGCGGGGGTCAATAGCTGATGGTGCGTCAGATAATGCTGACTCCGGCCAGCCAGCCCCCGTCGATCACGAACGGCTGCCCGGTGATGTACGAGGAGTCGCCCGAGGTGAGGAAGAGGGCGAGCTGCGCCACCTCCTCCGGTCGCCCGACCCGCCCAAGCGGGACGAGCCTGCGGTACAGGTCGTCCAGGGCCCGACCGGTCTCCTCCGGATCGGCGTCCGGATCCAGCCGGGCCGGATTGGACATCGGGGTGTCGATGGCGCCCGGGCAGATGGCGTTGACCCGTATCCGCCGGCCGGCCAGCTCCAGCGCGGCGACCCGGGTCAGCCCGAGGATGGCGTGCTTGGTGGCGGCGTACGTGCCCACGGCCGCCATGCCGGTCAGCGCCGTGTAGGAGGCGGTGTTCACGATCGTGCCGCCGTCGGTCATCTCCGGTGCCACGGCCTTCATCCCCAGGAAGCAGCCCACCTGGTTGACCTGTACCACCTGCATGAACTCGTCCAGTGGAGTGTCCACGAGGGCGTTGAAGCGCAGGATGCCCGCATTGTTGACCAGCCCGTCGATGCGCCCGTACGCCCGCTTGGTGGCCGCGACGGCCTGCCGCCACCCCTCCTCCGTGCCGACGTCGAGGTGGACGTAGGCAGCCCCTATCTCCTTGGCCAGCGCCTCGCCCTGGTCGTCCAGCACGTCCGCCACGATCACCTGCGCGCCTTCCGCCCGGAACAGCCGCGCCTCCTGTTCGCCCTGTCCGCGCGCCGCCCCGGTGACGATGACGACCCGCCCGTCCAGCTTGCCCATGGCTCCTCCTCGGTCCTCGGACCCGTCCGTCAGTCCAGCAGGGGCGCGACCTCCGCCCCGAACACGTCGACCTGCTCGATGAGTTCGGCCCGGCTGCGGCTGCGGAACCGCACCTGTACCTGGTCCACGCCCATCGACCGGTACTCCCGCAGCGACTCGGCCAGCGCCTCGGGTGCCCCGGTGAGGGTCCGCCGGCCCACATCCCAGCCGGCCCGGCCGACGTAGAGCGGCTCGGCGATGGCGCCGACGGTGAAGGGCCCCGCGGCCCCGCGCTCCTGCCTGAGCCGCCGTATCCGCGCGATCTGTGCGGGCATCCGCTCGCGGGCGTCGCCCTGCGGCAGCCAGCCGTCGCCCTTGAGGGCGGCCCGGCGCACGGCAGCGGGCGAGGAGCCGCCGACCCACACGGGCAGGCGGGACTGCACGGGCCGGGGCCGCTGCCCCAGGCCCGCGAAGTCGTACAGCTTGCCGTGGTGCTCGGGGAACTCCTCCGGCCCGAGGGCGGCGCGCAGGGCGTCGATGCTCTCGTCGAGGACGGCTCCTCGCCTCCCGAAGTCCACGTCCAGGACCTCGAACTCCTCCCGCACGTGCCCGGCCCCCACCCCCAGAACCAGCCGCCCGCCGGAGAGGCGATCGAGAGTGGCGTACTGCTTGGCGGCGGGCAACGGGTGCCGCAGCCCCACGACGGCCACGTGGACCAGCAGCCGGACGCGCTCGGTCACGGCGGCCAGGTGGGCGAGGGTGGCCACGGGGTCGTACCAGACCGTGCTCATGGCCCCGGCGAGGCGGCGCGGAATGGCCACGTGGTCGCAGCAGGCCAGGTACTCGGCCCCGGCCCGGTCGACGGCCCGCGCGATCTCCACCAGATCCGCCGGACCACCGCCAGCCTCCCAGGCCTCCGCGTACAGCGTGCTCTGGGACTGGACGGGCAGCTGGATGCCCCAGGCGAGGCTCACCGCGCCCCCCGCCAGAGCCCGTTGGCCGACAGCCCCAGCAGTTCGATGGCGTTGCCGCGGACGATCCGCTCGACGACGTCGGCCGGCAGATGCCCCATCTGGGCCTCGCCGACCTTGCGGGACTCGGGCCAGGTGGAGTCCGAGTGCGGGTAGTCCGTCTCGTACAGGACGTTCCCGACCCCGATGGCGTCCAGGTTGCGCAGCCCGAAGGCGTCGTCGAAGAAGCAGCCGTAGACGTGCTCGGTGAACAGTTCGGACGGCGGCCGGCGCACCTTGTCGGCGACCCCGCCCCAGCCCCGGTTCTCCCGCCACACGACGTCGGCGCGCTCGATGATGTACGGAATCCAGCCGATCTGCCCCTCGGCGTACATCACCTTCAGGTTCGGGAAGCGGTCGAACTTTCCGCTCATCAGCCAGTCCACCATCGAGAAGCAGCAGTTGGCGAAGGTGATGGTGGAGCCGACGGCGGGCGGGGCGTCGGCGGAGGTCGAGGGCATCCGACTGCTGGAGCCGATGTGCATGGCGACGACCGTGCCGGTCTCGTCGCACGCCGCGAGGAACGGGTCCCAGTCGTCGGTGTGCACCGAGGGCAGCCCGAGGTACGGCGGTATCTCGGAGAAGGCGACGGCCCGCACCCCTCGGGCGGCGTTCCGCCGAACCTCCTGGGCGGCGAGCGAGGCGTCCCAGAGCGGGATGAGGGTGAGCGGTATCAGCCGCCCGTGCGCCTCGGGGCCGCACCACTGCTCCACCATCCAGTCGTTGTAGGCGCGCACGCACAACAGGGCGAGGTCCCGGTCCCGGGCCTCGGTGAAGGTCTGGCCGCAGAAGCGGGGGAAGGTGGGGAAGCAGAGGGCCGACTGGACGTGGTTGACGTCCATGTCGGCGAGGCGGGCCGGGACGTCGTACGACCCGGCCCGCATCTGCTCGTAGGTGATGACCTCCAGCTTGATGTCGTCCCTGCTGTACCCGACGGCGGTGTCGAGGCGGGTGAGGGGCCGGTGCAGGTCCTCGTACACCCACCAGTCACCGACGGGCCCGTCGGTGCCGCCAGGTTCACCCATCACGGGTTTGAAACGCCCGCCGAGGAAGGTCATCTCCTTCAGCGGTGCCCGCACGATCCGGGGCCCGACGTCCCGGTACTTCTTCGGCAACCGGTCCTGCCAGACGGCGGCGGGCTCCACGGTGTGGTCGTCGACGGAGATGATCGGCGGGAACTGTGTGGTCTCCATGCCCTCCACGGTAGCGCCGATCTGACGGACCGTCAGCTATCGTGCCGGGCGCATTGCCGAGCCCTCGGATGCGAAGACCGGGTACCGGCCACGCGAACCGGGCGTCGCCGCCTTGTGATCGGCGTCTCCCGCGGCTGACGCAACCGCCTCGGACAAGGCAGACTGGCGGAGTTGTTCGTGATACCGAAGGGGCGAACGCATGGATGGTGGGCCGCGCGTGCCTGAGCAGCGACGTCCCGACTCCGGGGCCACGGCCGCCGCCGAAGCCGGCACCGAAGCCGAAGCCGGCACCGTCGCGGAGCCACAGGGGCTGCGCTTCGGCGTGCTCGGTCCGGTGCGGGCCTGGCACGGCGAGGAGGCGCTCAACATGGGCTCCCCACAACAGCGCGCCCTGCTGGCCGCCCTGCTGCTGCGCGAGGGCCGTACGGCCACGGCGGCGGAACTCATCGACGCCCTCTGGGGCGCCGAGCCACCCAGCCAGGCACTGGCAGCACTGCGCACCTACGCCTCCCGGCTCCGCAAGGTGCTGGACCCCGGGGTCCTGGTCAGCGAGTCCGGCGGCTACGCCGTACGGGTACCGGGCGACGGCGCCCTGGACCTGGCGACGGCCCAGGACCTCGCCGCGGCAGCGGAGAAGGCACGGAGCACAGGTGACCTGGGCCGGGCCCGGGAACTGCTGAACCGGGCGCTGGGGCTGTGGGACGGCGAGCCGCTCGCCGGCGTTCCCGGCCCGTACGCCCAGACCCAGCGGGTACGCCTGGAGGAATGGCGCCTGGGGCTCCTGGAGTCCCGCCTGGACATGGACCTGGAGCAGGGGTGCCACGCGGAGGCCGTCTCGGAACTGACGGCGCTGACGGCGGCGCATCCACTGCGCGAGCGCCTGCGCGAGTTGCTGATGCTGGCGCTGTACCGCAGTGGCCGCCAGGCGGAAGCGTTGGCGGTGTACGCGGACACCCGGCGGCTGCTGGCGGAGGAGCTGGGCGTGGACCCGCGCCCGGGGCTCCGCGAACTCCAGCAGCGCATCCTCCGGGCCGACCCCGCGCTGGCGGAGCCGTCCGCCCCGGTGGTGGAGCCGGCCGTGGTCCGGCTCCGCCCCGCTCAGCTGCCCGCCTCGGTCCCCGACTTCACCGGCCGCAACGCCTTCGTGAGCGAGCTGAGCGAGGTGCTGTCCGCGGCGTCGGAGGCGGAAGGCCGGGTGATGGCGGTGTCGGCGCTGGCCGGTATCGGCGGTGTGGGCAAGACGACGCTGGCGGTCCATGTGGCCCACCGGGCCCGCTCCGCGTTCCCCGACGGCCAGCTGTACGTGGACCTCCAGGGCACGGGTCCACGCCCGGCGGAACCGGAGACGGTGCTCGGCTCCTTCCTGCGCGCCTTGGGCACGGCGGACTCGGCCCTCCCGGACTCGCTCCAGGAGCGGGCGGCCCTGTACCGGTCGGCACTGGACGGCCGCCGAGTACTAGTGCTGCTGGACAATGCCAAGGACGCGGCGCAGGTACGACCGCTGCTGCCCGGCACGGAAGGTTGTGCGGCGCTGGTCACCTCCCGGGTCCGGATGGTCGACCTGGCCGGGGCCCATCTCGTCGACCTCGACGTCATGTCCCCGGACGAGGCCCTGACGCTGTTCACGAAGATCGTGGGCGAGGAGCGGGTGGCGGCGGAACGGAAGGCAGCGCTGGACGTGGTGGCGGCCTGCGGCTTCCTCCCGCTGGCCATCCGCATCGCCGCCTCCCGGCTGGCGGCCCGCCGCACCTGGACGGTGTCGGTACTGGCGGCGAAGCTGGCGGACGAACGCCGCCGGCTGGACGAACTCCAAGCGGGCGACCTGGCGGTCAAGGCGACCTTCGAACTGGGCTACGGCCAGCTGGAGCCGGCCCAGGCCCGGGCGTTCCGGCTGCTCGGGCTGGCCGACGGCCCGGACATCTCCCTCGCTGCCGCGGCAGCAGCCCTGGACCTCCCCGTGGAGGACACGGAGGACCTGCTGGAGTCCCTGGTGGACACCTCGCTCCTGGAATCGGCGGCACCTGGACGGTACCGGCTCCACGATCTGGTGCGGCTCTACGCACGTGCCTGTGCGGAGCGGGACGAGCAGCCGCCGAGTGAGCGGGAGGCGGCGACATCGCGACTGCTGGACTTCTACCTGGCCACGGCGGCGGGGGTCTACGCGATCGAGCGGCCCGGAGACCGGCTGGTCGATCACCTGGAACCGACCGAGTACCCGGGGCTGGTCTTCGATGACCGGCACGGGGCTAGGGACTGGCTCTACACCGAAGCGGTCTGCCTCCTGTCCTGCGTGCGCCAGTCGACGCGACCCGACCGACTCAGACGGGCCGTGGACCTGTTGTGGGCGGTCATCGACCTCGCCGAGTCGGGAGCCAACTCCAAGGAGTACGAAGCCACCGGAGCAGCCGTCCGTGCCGCCGCACAGGCCCACGGCGATCAGCGCGCGGAGGCCCGCGCCCTGGTCACCCTCGCCAACGGCCACCACATGTCGGGCCGTTTCGAACTGGCGGACCAGGAGGCCGCCGAGGCCGTACGGCTGGCGGAGACCGCGGACGATCCGCTCCCCCAGTGCTGGGCGTCCAACATGCTCGGGGTCATCGCCCTCTACCAGAGCCGGCACACGGCCGGTGAGCGCCACCTGACCCGGGCCATCGACAGTTTCCGTTCCGCCGGAGACCGCCCCGGCGAAGCCAGCGCCCTGTGCAACCTCTCGCGGATACGCCTGGCCATGGGCCGCACGGAGAGTGCGGTCACCCTCGCCCAGCAGGGCACGTACATGTACGACGACATGGGGCACGCTCTCAAGGGGGCCAACGGCCGTTACGCACTGGGGCTCGCGCTCACCCAGAGCGGACAGCACGCGTTGGCCGCGGAGCGCCTCCAAGAGGCCCTGGGGGTGTTCCGTGACAGTCGACAACGGCTGTGGGAGGGGATGACCCTCTTCCGGCTCGCCGAGGTCGACCTCGCCGTCCGGCGTCTGGCGCAGGCGGCGACCAAAGCGGAGTCGGCGCTGGCCCTGCTCCGCGGCATCGGCGGCGAGTGGCGGCGCGGCAATGTCCTCACCGCGCTCGGTCGGGCGTTGCTCGGCATCGGACAGAGCGGGCGGGCACAGGTCTGTTGGCAGGAAGCCCTCACCATCTTCGAGGCGCTGAACGCCCCGGAAGCCGACGAGGTACGTGCGCTGCTGGGGCCCCTCTCGGTGGCGTGAGGTCGGACCCTGCACGTTCATCGTTCGTTTATCGGCGGGGGGCACCCTCAGTGAGGTCGTTCCGTCGCGTCGGGGGACAGACGGGACCTCACCTGGGTGCACCTTAGGGTGAACCGGCCTGGGAGCACCGTCCGGCGGCCCTCGGGGGAGCTGCCGGGCGGGCCTTTTGGCCCACCACGACACGTAGTTTCAGGAGAGCAACATGAGCGACGCCAAGAAGACGACCGAGGCGGGGTCTTCGCCCACCGAGGTGACCACGCTGAACACGCACGCCACCAGCGAGCCGCTGAAGCCGATCACTCTGGCGGTGGGCGAGGACACCGGCTTCGTGACCCCGGACAACACGCACGCCACGGACGAGAGGGCCTGACCCGGTTCTTCATCCGACGGGAATCGGCCGCGGCGGTGCAAAGGGGGAGCCGTCGCGGCCGGGGTCCGTGGCCGCAAGCCCTCACCGGCTCCGCAGCGGCCCCTTCACCACCTTCCCGCTCGCGTTGCGCGGAAGGCCGGGCACGAACTCCACCTCCCGCGGCACCTTGTAGTTGGCCATCTCACGACGGGACCAGGCGATCAGGTCGTCGGCGGTCAGGACCGAACCCGGCCTGCGTACGACGAAGGCCTTGCCGACCTCCCCCAGACGGGCGTCCGGTACGCCGACCACCGCCACGTCCGCCACGTCCGGGTGGACGCCGAGCAGTCGCTCTATCTCCGCCGGGTAGGCGTTGAAGCCGCCGACGATGAACATGTCCTTGATGCGGTCCGTGATCCGCAGGTTGCCGGACCGGTCCAGGACGCCCACGTCACCCGTGCGCAGCCAGCCGTCCCCGGTCATGACCTCTCGGGTCGCCGTCTCGTCCGCGTAGTAGCCGCGCATGACGTTGAAGCCCCGGACCAGTACCTCCCCGGGTGTGCCGGCCGGTGCCGGAGCCCCTCCGGCACCGGCCACCTTCACCTCCGTACCGGGGATCGCCCGGCCGGATGTGGCAGCGATGACCGACGGATCGTCGCCGCGCCGGCACATGGTGACGATGCCGCTCGCCTCCGAGAGGCCGTAGGCGGTGAGGACCGTGTCGATGCCGAGCTCCTCGCGCAGGCGTTCCACCAGGCGGAGCGGGACCACGGCCGCGCCGGTGACCACGAGCCTCAGCGCCGAGAGGTCGTGGGCGTCGCGGGCCGGGTGGTCCAGGAGCGCCTGGTGGAGGGCCGGTGGGCCGGGCAGGACGGAGACCCGCTCCGCCGCGATGTTGGCCAGCGCCGTGTCCGCGTTGAACACGGGCTGCGGGATCATCGTCGCCCCGCGCATCAGGCAGGCGATCACGCCGGCCTTGTAGCCGAAGGTGTGGAAGAAGGGATTGACGATCAGGTAGCGGTCCGTGGCGCGCAGGCCCGCGAGGTCCGCCCAGATTTCGTACGCCGTGAGCGTCTGCTCGTGGGTGATCATCGCTCCCTTGGGGCGGCCCGTGGTGCCTGAGGTGAAGATGATGTCGGACAGGCACCGGCCGTCCAACTTCTCCCCTCGGCGGAGGACGTCGGACTCTCCCACGCTCTCCCCGTCCGCCAGGAAGTCCTTCCACGTCCGAAAGCCGGCGGGTGCGTCGTCGGAGAGGACCACCGCCTGCTCAAGCTCCGGCAGGCTGGGCAGCGGCCGGCCGGAACCGCCGGAAGAGCCCGCCGCGCGCCGCAGCGAGGCCACGTACGACGTGCCCAGGAACGTACCCGTCACGAAGAGCAGCCGGGCCCCGCTGCGCCGCAGCACGTCGGCCGCCTCCGCCCCCTTGAAGCGGGTGTTCAGCGGCACCAGCACCGCACCCGCGCAGACCGCACCGAGGGCCGCGACGATCCAGTCGAGGGAATTGGGGGCCCAGATCGCCACCCGGTCACCCACCCGCACCCCGGCGGCCAGATATGCCGCCGCCGCGCGCTCGACGCGGGCGCCCAGTGCGGCGTACCTGATCCTCTTGCGGCCTTCGACCACGGCCTCGGTGTCCGCGTACCGCTCGGCCGCCGACCGCACCAGTTCCGCAATGGTGTTCCACTCGCCCACGGCCACCCTCCCCGGGTCACATACCTGACTGTCCGTCAGATTAGCGCTAGGCTGACACACTGTCAGCACATGTGAGGGGGCGGCTACACCATGGCAGGACCCGGACTGAAGGACGCCACGGCCATCGTCGGGATAGGCCAGACCGCCTTCGCCAAGCACCTTCCGGAGGACGAGAAGACGCTCGCCTGCCGGGCCGTGCTCGCCGCGCTCGACGACGCCGGGATCGCACCCGGTGAAGTCGACGCCCTGGCCTCCTACACCATGGAGGAGACCGACGAGGTGGAGCTGGCGAAGGCGGTCGGGTTCGGCGACCTGACCTTCTTCAGCAAAGTGGGGTACGGGGGCGGCGGTTCCTGCGCCACGATCGCCCACCTCGCCGCCGCCATCGCCACCGGGCAGGCCACGGTGGGGGTGGCGTGGCGATCCCGGAAGAGGGGCAGCGGGCTGCGACCGTGGACCAGCACGGCGGTTCAGCTGCCCACTCCGGCCCAGTGGACCCGCCCCTTCGGGCTGCTACGGCCCGCGGACGAGATCGCCATGCTGACGCGCCGGTACATGCACGAGTACGGCGCCACCCGGGACCACTTGTTCCACGTCGCCCTCGCCTGCCGTAACCGGGCCAATCAGAATCCGGCGGCCGTCATGTACGAACGGCCCCTGACCCGCGCTCTGTACATGACCTCCCGGTGGATCAGTGAACCGCTGTGCCTCTTCGACAACTGCCTGGAGACGGACGGAGCATTGGCCTGTGTGGTCGTCGGCAAGGAGCGTGCGCGGGACTGCGCCGCAAGGCCCGTGTACGTGCACTCCGCGGCCCAGGGGCTGCCCGCCCAGCACCACGGCATGGTCAACTACTGGAACGACGACCCGCTCACCGGCCCCGCCTGGACCGCGGCCCGACACCTGTGGAAACACGCCGACTTCACGCCGGACGACGTCGACGTGGCGCAGATCTACGACGCGTTCACGGCCCTGATCCCCCTGTCCCTGGAGGGCTACGGCTTCTGCGGGCGGGGAGAGGGGGGCGCGTTCACCGAGGGCGGTGCCCTGGAGATCGGGGGACGGTTGCCCATCAACACCGGTGGAGGCGGGCTCTCCGAGGCCTACGTGCACGGCTTCAACCTCGTCAACGAAGGGGTGAAGCAGCTACGCGGGACCAGTACCGCGCAGGTTCCGGGGGCCGCCACCTGTCTGGTCACCGCCGGCGAGGGTGTACCCACCTCCGCTCTGCTGCTGAGGAGTTGAGACCGACATGCTGGCCCCTGTCACCGACACCGACGGCGCGCCCTTCTGGGAGTACGCGGCCCGCGGCGAACTGCGCGTGCAGGCCTGCGGCGACTGCGGCGAGTCCCGGTTCCCGCCCCGGCCCTGCTGCCCGCGCTGCCAGTCCTTCGCGAGCGAGTGGCGGAGGGTGTCAGGGCGGGGCCGGGTGTGGTCGTACATCGTGGCGCATCCGCCGCTGCTACCCGACTACGCCCAACAGGCGCCGTACAACGTGGTGGTCGTGGAATTGGAGGACGCGCCGCGGATCCGGCTGGTCGGGAATCTGGTCACCGCTCCCGGAGCCCCGCTCGGCTCCCTCGACCCGGGGCGCATCCGGATCGGCACCCGGGTCCAGGTGGTCTTCTCCGGAGGGCTTCCGCAGTGGGTACTGGTGTGAACACCGTCCGCCTCGACGTCGGCGCGGACACCGGGGTGGCCGTCGTCACCCTGAACCGGCCCGAGCGGCTCAACGCCGTCGATCTGGAGATGGTTCGCGAACTCACCGGGGTATGGCGCAGGTTGCGGTTCGAGGACTCGGTGCGTGCCGTCGTGCTCACCGGAGCCGGGGAGCGGGCGTTCTGCACCGGGATCGACCGGGACGCCGTCGTGCCCCAGCCCTCGTCGCCGTACATGCAGGACGATCCGCTGCTGGGCATGGGGCCGAAGGCGAACGACCTGTGGAAGCCGGTGGTGGTCGCGGTGCAAGGGATGGCCTGCGGCGGCGCGTTCTACCTGCTGGGCGAGAGCGAGTTCATCGTCGCCGATACCACCGCTTCCTTCTTCGACCCGCACACGACGTACGGCATGGTGAGCGCGTACGAGTCCATGCTGATGGCACACCGGATGCCCTACGGGGAGGCGGCACGGATGATGCTCATGGGGACGGCCGAGCGGATCTCGGCCCGACGGGCGCACACCATCGGGCTGGTCTCCGAAATCACCGAGAAAGGACTGGCGTTGGATGCTGCCGTGCGGTGCGCCGCAGTGATCGCCAGCTACCCGCCGGAGGGAGTGCAGGGGACCGTGCGGGCGTTGTGGGCGGCCAAGGAGGCGGCGCGTGCGCAGGCGTTCGCACAGGCGCCGCACCTGATCGCGCTGGGCAACCTGCCCCCGGGGCAACAGGCGGAGCTGTTCGCGAGGCGGCATGGCGGGGAGTTCCGCATCCGGTGACCGCCGGCCGGCCGGTCCGCCACCAAAAGCCCCTCTTCCCGTTCGTCCATCCGGTGGGCAGGCCAGGACGGCAGTCCGCAACCGGCGATGCGCTTCCCCCGGACGCGCCGTCGGTGAGCACGGTGGCCATCGGGAAATCGCCCCGCGACCCGTCATCCATGGACACACCACAGTCGTGACCGTCCGCGTCCACCACGTGGCGGGCACTCGGCACCGGGGGTAGCGTCAGCCGTGGGACGGCCGCCGTCCGAAGCCCTTCCGTGCAACCGGTGCGACGGCCGTCACGTGGTACGTGCCGTCCCCGTGCCCTTCTCCGCGTCCAGCGCGTACACACAGCGGTCCTTGCTGCACGCGTACACCACGCCGTCCTCGACCACCGGGGAACCGGTGATCTCACCGCCGGTGGCGAGCTTCCAACGCAGTCGTCCGTCATCAGCCTTCAGGGTGTACAGCAGATGATCGGTGGAGCCGAAGTGGATACGGCCCTCAGCCACCGACGGCGACCCCACGACGTCGCCGCCCGCCTGGAAACGCCACTTGGGGGTGCCGGTGACCGCGTCCAGGGTGTAGAGGCCCTTGCCGCTGCCGACATGGACGTGTCCGGCAGCCACCAGAACCGGCTCGACGGAAGAACGGGACTCGGTCGCGATGCGCCAGCGGTCCCGGCCGTCGGCGGCGTCGAGGGCGTAGACCGTGCCGAGGTAGTCGGCCAGGTAGACACCGCCGCCGGTGACGGCCGGGCCGGAGGCGAAGGCCGGGGGGCTGAGAAAGACCGCTGGGGCTTCGAAGTGCCAGCGGACCATGCCGCTCGCCGCCTCGATGGCGATGACGCGGGTGCCGGCGGAGACGTAGACCTGGCCGTCGGAGGCCGGACTGAGGCGGATGGGCACGCCGCCACAGGAAGTCGCGTCGCCGATGGGGTACGACCAGCGCTCCTCACCGGTGCGGGCCTCCAGCGCGCGCAGCCGGGCGTCCTGCCAGACATAGACCGTGCCGTCGTGGACGAGGGGGCCGGCCTCCGGGGCCTCGAAGTCGGTCTGGCAGCCGGTGATCTCCCACAGCTTCTGCCCGCCCGTGGCCTCCCAGGCCTGGACGCCGCCGCCGCGGGTTCCGGTGACGACCGTGCCGTGGCCGGCCTGGAGGGAGTACACCCAGGCGTCCGTGGACACCCGCCACAGGTCGGTGCCCTCCCGGGCGTCCAGGGCGAACAGGGTGGGGCCGTCGGAGGCGTGGACACGGCCGTCGGCCACCGCCATGGACCAGGCGACGTCCCGGGTCTTGAAGCGGCGACGGCCGGTGGCCACGTCCAGCGCGTGCACCTCGAATGAGGTGACGTAGACGAGGTCGCCGTCGACGTGGGGGGTGCCCCAGACGTCGTTGGACATGCGGAAGCGCCAGGGCCGCCAACCGTTCGCCGCCTCCGCGGACGAGGATCCACCCGGTTCGGGCGAAGCCGAGGCCTTGGGGGACGACGGCACCGCGGGGTCGACACCGGCCACTCCGGTGCGCGCCCGGGACCAGCTGGCGACCAGACCGGCCTCCGGAGGGGGTGCCTTGACGGCGGCGGCACGGGCGTCGGCGACCCGGGGGCCGGGGCCGATGGGTACCCGGGCGCCGGCCAGCCGGACCGGGCCGGCGTCAGCGGCGCCCACGGGTGCGGGGGCACGGACCGGGGGGTCGTAGGAGGGTGGCGGGGGCACAGGCGCGCGGCCACCAGGGCGCGGACCGGACGCGGTGGGGGCAGGCTTGAGGGCGGGACGCCCGCCGCGGCGGGACTCGATGAGGACGAACGCCTTCTCCGGCAGCCAGGCGGAGGCGGTGCCGCTGTCGTCGGTGCCGGAACCGAAGAGGTGCGGGGCGAGCTGGGTCTGGAGGTCGGCCGGGGTGGGGCGGGCGGGGGCCTCCATCTGCATGCACGCCTCGATGAGCGGACGCAGCTCGTCGGGCAAGCCGGTGAGGTCCGGACCCTCGCGGAGCAGCATGAAGACGGTCTCGACCGGGTTGGCCCCGTGGAAGGGCGGGTGACCGGTGGCCGCGAAGACCAGGGTGGATCCCAGGGAGAAGACATCGCTGGCGCCGGTGACGCTGCGGGAGTCCTTGGCCTGCTCGGGAGACATGTAGGCGGGAGTCCCGACGGCGACGTTCGTCATCGTCAAACGAGTGTTCGACACACCGGAGGCGATACCGAAGTCGATCACCCGGGGGCCGTCCTCGACCACGAGTACGTTGGAGGGCTTGAGGTCGCGGTGAACCAGTCCGGCGCCGTGGATGGATTGCAGGGCCTCGGCGACGCCCGCCGCGAGCCAGCGCACAGCCTGGGCCGGGAGCGGTCCGCAGTCGTTCACTATCTCCTCAAGGGAGGGTGCGGGGACGTAGGCGGTCGCGAGCCAGGGCACGGCGGCCCGCGGGTCGGCGTCCACCACGGCTGCCGTGTAGAACCCGGAGACCGCGCGGGCCGCCTCCACCTCACGGGTGAAGCGGACCCGGAACAGCTGGTCCTCGGCCAGCTCAGTACGCACCGTCTTGATCGCCACGCGCCGGCCGGACGCCGAGCGCGCGAGATAGACCAGCCCCATGCCGCCGGCCCCCAGCCGGCCCAGCACCTCGAACGGCCCGATCCGCCGCGGATCGTGCTGCGTCAGCTGATCCACCACTTGCCTGCCACCTCCCCGTACGAGCCACGCCACCCACGTATGTGCGCGGCCGAAAAGCAGCGTCTCACCACCCCACCGCCACGGCGGCACGCACCCCGATTCTTCCTGGCCGGGCCGCCAGTTGCGAACCCGGGGGAAAATCGGGGTGTCTCACGCCAAAAGTGGATGCATCAACGCTGCAGCAGTGCGAACGACGCCCCCTGATTGTCGGTGACGACGGCCACTCGCCCGTACGACGTCTCAAAGGGTGGCACCTGCACCCGCCCGCCCAGCCGCTGCACGGCCCCCAGGATGTCGTCCAGGTCCTCGGCCCGGAAGTGGGTGAGGAAGTGCGAGGGCATCTCAGCCGGGAAGACCTCGCCGACGTCCGCACGACCGAAATCGGGTTCGGCGTCGGCGCCGAACAGGGCTTCGTGGAAGAGACCGCCGTAGAAGGTGTTGGCTGCGGCGACGTCCCGGGTGTACAGCTCGGCCCAGACGAAGGTGCCGGGGGCGTGACGACGGCCGAAGCCGGGGTGGGTGCCTGCCTGCCACAGGCCGAACACCGCGCCGTCGGGGTCGGCGGCGAGCCCGGCCGTCCCCAGGTCACCCACCGGGAAGGGGGCCACCACCAGCTGTCCGCCGGCCCCGGCGATCCGCCTGCCCAACGCCCCGGCGTCCGGGGTGGCGAAGTACACCGTCCAGACGGTGGGCATCCGGCCGTCCACCTTGGGGGAGAGTGCGGCGACCCGGTCCCCGTCCAGCCTGGCCCACACCGAGGAACCGTAGGCCTGGCCCGGCTCGGAGAAGGTCCACCCGAAGAGCTCACCGTAGAACCGCTTGCCCGCCTCGACGTCGGAAAGCTGCGCGTCCACCCAGCAGGGGACGCCCTCCCCGTACGCCTCTTCCTTCAGGGATGCCCTGTTTTCGGCCATGTCGCCAAAGTAACCGGGTCACGCGCACCCCGCAGACCAGGCACACCACCCTCAGAGCGCCCGTGCACCCCATTTGCAGTCGGCCGAATCGCGCTCCGATCCCCCCTCGGTAAGCTGACGGCATGACAGGACAAGTGCGTACCGTCGACGGCCGCGTGGCCGGCCGGCGTGGGCAGGCGACCCGGCAGAAGCTGCTCGACTGCCTCAGCGAGATGCTCAGCTCCTCCCCTTACCGGGACGTCAAGGTCATCGATGTCGCCCGGAAGGCGGGCACTTCACCCGCGACCTTCTACCAGTACTTCCCGGACGTCGAGGGCGCCGTCCTGGAGATCGCCGAACAAATGGCTGCCGAGGGCGCCGGATTGGCCGAACTCCTCGAAGGACGCACCTGGACCGGGAAGTCCGGGTGGCAGACGGCGCAGGAATTGGTGAACGGGTTCCTGGACTTCTGGCGCAGGAACGACGCGATCCTACGCGTGGTCGACCTTGGCGCGGCCGAAGGGGACAAACGGTTCTACAAGATCAGGATGAAGATCCTGAACTCGGTGAACAACTCCCTCGCCGACTCCATCGCAGAACTACAGTCCAAGGGCCGGGTCGACAAGGACGTGAACCCGGCGGCGGTGGCCGGGTCCCTGGTCGCGATGCTCGCGGCGGTCGCCGGACACCAGAAGGGCTTTTCCTCCTGGGGTGTGAAACAGGCCGAACTCAAGCCGAATCTGGCGCTGTTGGTACACCTGGGTGTGACTGGCAAGAAACCGCTGAAGTAGCCGACGACATAGCCGGTGTAGTGGCCGGTGACGTAGCCGGTGACCTGATCGACGGCCTTTCGGGTCCGAAGTCCTGTCTGGCAGGCGGTGGTTCACCGGCGGTGAGCCGCCGCCTGCCGTGTCATGCGGGCAGCGGCCGGTCCTGGACCACGTGCTTCATCACCAGTGTCGACGTCAGCCGCTGCACCCCGGGCAGGGTGGCGAGCCGCTCGTCGTACAGCCGCTGGAAAGCGGCGAGGTCGGCGGTGGCGACCCGCAGCAGGTAGTCGGGCTCGCCGAACAGCCGCTGGGCGTCCAACACGTGCTCCAGCTGACCGATCGCACGCTCGAACTCGGCGACCGTGTCCCGGTCCTCCTGCCGCATGGACACGAAGACCAACGCCTCGAAGTTCAGCCCGAGCGCCGCCGCGTCCACCACCGCCCGGTACCCCTGGATGGCTCCAGACCTTTCCAGCTCGCGCAGCCGCCGGTGGCACGGGGAGACACTGAGGCGCACCCGAGCGGCCAGCTCGGTCACGGTCAGTCGCCCGTCCTGCTGCAGCTCGGCAAGGATTTTCCGGTCCACGTCGTCCATGGAGAAGATATTTGCCCAGATTCCCCGTTCATGGGCAAACTTCAGAAACACTTTCGAGCCATCCGCGCCTAATGTCCCCAGCATGGACTCCGGACTGCTCCTCTCCTTCCTCGCCCTGGACCTGCTGCTGGTGTGCGTACCGGGCGCTGACTGGGCGTACGTCATCACGGCAGCCCTGCGCGGCAGCCCCGTGACGCGTGCGGTGGCGGGCCTGGTCTCCGGCTACGCCCTGCACACGGCCCTGGCGACGGCAGGCCTGGCGGTCCTGGTGGCGGGCTCACCCCGGCTGCTGACGGTACTGACGGTGGCGGGTGCCGGGTACCTGCTGTGGCTGGGGTGGAGCGTGCTGCGCCGCCCGGCCGTACCCGGACCGACCGCGGAGCCCGCGCCCCCAGCCGGCCGCGGGCTCTTCTCACGAGGAGCCGTGATCAGCGGTCTGAACCCCAAGGGCCTGCTCCTGTACCTCTCCCTGCTCCCCCAGTTCCTCACCCTCCGGGGCACCCACCTGCCCGTCCCGGCGCAGACGGCGGCCCTCGGCCTGCTCCACATGGGGTGCTGCGCGGCCGTCTACCTCACCGTCGGCACCCTCGCCCGCGCCCTGCTCGCGGCGCGCCCGGCGGCAGCCCGCGCGGTGTCCCGGACCTCGGGCGCAGCGATGCTGGGAATCGGCGCGTTCCTGCTGGTGGAGCGACTGGCGATGCTTTAGAGATCGCGCAGATAGGTGTGTGCTCATGGACGGCGGTGCGGGCGTTCGTTCCAACGGTGAGTCGTTCATGCCTGTCGGATGAGGCTGCGCACGATGATGATCGCGTCGGCAAGATCGAAGAAGGCGTTGATGACGGTGGCTCGGCGCTCGTAGCAGCGGGCGAGGCGGTGGAAGGCGTTCTGCCAGGAGTGGGTGCGCTCCACGTGCCACCTCTGGCTCGCCTGGATCGGCGCTTTCGCGCCTTTGTGCGCGATCTGGCTGTGCAGGCCGCGTTCGCTGAGCAGGGTGCGGGTGGTGTCGGAGTCGTAGCCGGCGTCCAGGTGGACGGTGATGTCGTCGGGTAACGGTCCGAGGTCGTCCAGGCGGTCCAGGGTTGGGGCGAGCAGCGGGGAGTCGTGGCGGTTGACTCCGGCCAGGACGCGGCCCAGCGGAATGCCGTAACCATCCGTCATGCCGGAACGTTTCAGGCCCTGCTTGCCGCGGTCGGCCGGGGAACGCCCGGCCACCTCGCCGCCGCCGGGGGCTTTGGTGATAGCGCCGTCGATGGCGATCTGGTCCAAGACGAGGCCGACGATCCGGTCGTAGGACTCCAGCGCGATTTGCTTGAGCCGGGTGAAGACGCCGAGCCGGATCCACTCGTCGCGGCGGTTGCGGATCGTGGTGGCCGAGCAGGTCGTGTCGGCGATCGCCTGGTAGGAGCGGCCGAACCGCAGGAGCTGCAGCAGCTTGTCGAACACGATCCGGTCTTTGATGCGCGGGCGGTGGCAGCACAGGGGATGGTCCGGGTGGTAGCGCGGCCACTCCGGAAGGACGGCGGCGAATTGGTCCCACAGTGGTTGGGTCAGTCATGCCGGCAGTACGGGCACGAACCTTCCAAGTGATCAAGGAATATCAGCCTCTTATTGAGGCCGTTGACAGGCTGCGTCGGACTCGGCCCATGCCGTCCACGCCGTGTGTGCCTCACTGGGGTGCTCGATGGCCTGTCGACGCGGCATGGTGCATGGATGCGTGACCGCTCCGAGGGAGAGCAGGGCTTTTCGGGCTGCCCTCCCCCGGGGTGGGGTCAGGCGGACTCGGTGGGAAGGCCCGCCTCCACCCAGTCTTGGATGCCCTCACGGTACTTGCGGACGTTGGTGTATCCGAGAGCGGTGAGCCGGCTGGCGACCTGTCCACTGTTGGGGCACGCCGGGTTGGAGCAGTAAGTGACGACCGCTGCGTCGCGGTCGGGGAGTAGGGCGGACGCCTGGGCCTCCACGTCGGCCAGGACCAGTTCGAGTGCGCCAGGAAGGTGCTGCTTGGCGTAGTACTCGCCACCCAGAGCGTCGACGACGGTAACGCTGCCCGCGTCTATGGCTGCCTTCAGCTCGTCTCGTGTGATGAGTGCGGTCATGCCCCTGCCTTTCAAGAATCGGACTATAGTCCGCTTGTGGCTCACGACAATAACGGACCGCAGTCCGATTCTGCAATGCTGCTGGAACTCCTGCGGACCCCGCCGCCAAAGGAACAAGCACGCTCGGCACGCAACCGTGCCGCCGTACTGGACGCAGCCGCGCGGCTGTTCGCCGAGCGCGGGGTGGAAGCGGTCTCCATGGACCAGGTGGCCGAGGCCGCCGGTGTCGGCAAGGGCACTCTGTACCGCCGCTTCGGCGATAAGTCCGGGCTGGCCGGCGCACTCCTTGACACCCGAGAACGCGTACTGCAAGAGGCGATCCTGTATGGACCGCCACCGCTTGGCCCTGGAGCCGCCGCCGAGGAGCGGCTCACCGCGTTCGTCGACGCCTATGTCGACTACCTGCTGGAGAACCTGGCTCTCATCCGCACCTCGGAGACCGCCGCAGTCGGCGCCCGGTACCGGATCGGGGCCTACCGGTTCTGGCACCGCCACACAGCGATCCTGCTGGGCACCACACCCGACCCCGAACACACCGCTCACGCCCTGCTCGCCGCGCTGGCCGCCGAACACGTGGCCGCGCTCCTACCGGAACTCGGCGAGCAACGGATCCGAGCCGGCCTCATTCGCCTCGCCCGCTCGGCGATGCAACCCCCCAGCCCGTAAGGCAAGGGCCGAGTCGTGAACCCACACCTGTCCGCGCGACCTCCTAGCCCTCATCGTCGCGTCCGATGAGCCGGAACAGCCGGATCTCACGCTCCACCCGCGCCTGGTAGGTGGCGTACGGCGGCCAGAACACCAGCAGCGCCCCCCAGACGGCGGCCCGCTCCTCCCCCGTCAGCAGCTGGGCCGTAACGGGGATCTCCTCGCCCTTCCAACTGATGAAGGCTTCCGGGTAGGCGAGCAGATTGTGGCTCCAGGCCGGATGACCGGTCCGCCCGAAGTTGGAGCCGACGAGGACCCAGCTCGCACCGTCGTCCTCCGGCATGCACGCCAGCGGAGCCCGGCGGGGCAGGCCGCTGCGGGCGCCGGTGGACGTGAGGATCACCCCGGGCAGCAGGCGGGCGCTAAGCAGCACCCTGCCCCTGGTGAGCCGGTGCACGCCCCGGTCCACGGCCGGGATGACATGCGGGGCGGACTTGGCGAAGACCCGGCTGGAGGACACCTTGTGGACGAGCCGGACGAAGAACCGGACGGTGGCATCGGACATCAGACCGCCACCTCCCCGCCCCCGAACAGCCCGGCCGTCTCGGCGGCCCGGTCCCGCAGCCGGTGCACCGGCCCGAACAACAATTCGTCCCCGGCCGCCCGTTTGAAGTACAGCTGGACGTCATGCTCCCAGGTGAACCCGATGCCGCCGTGCAGCTGGACACCTTCGGCGGCAGCGCACCGTAGCGCCTCCAGGGCTTGCGCGAGCGCGAGCCCGCCCACCCGTTCCCCCTGCGCTGTCGCCCAGGCCGCGTAACAGGAGGCCGACCGCGCCGCCTGGACGGCCACATAGACGTCCGCCAACTGATGCTTCACCGCCTGGAAGGACCCGATGCGCCGCCCGAACTGCTCGCGCCGCCCGACGTACTCCACGGTCTGCTCCAACACCCGGTCGGCCGCCCCGACGGCCTCGGCGGCGAGCACAGCGGCGACACGGTCCCCGAGAGCGGCAAGCGCGGGCAGCACCTCGGTGTGCTCCTCCCCAAGCAACTCCGCGCGCACCTCACGCAGTTGCACCCGGCCCTGTGGCCGGGTGGCGTCGAGGGCGGTCTGTCGGGTCCGGACCAGCCCCTCAGCGTTTGCCTGCACCAGGAACAACAGCGTCCGGGACCGCGCGAACCCGCCGGTGTGCGCGGCGACGAGCAGCAGTCCCGCACTGTGCCCGTCCAGCACCTGGTCGACCTGCCCGTACAGCCGCCAGCCGTCCGCACGGTGCCTGGCCTGCACACCACCGGCCCGCCCGCCTCCCGCGCTGTACCCGGCATTCGCGCTGGTCAGGGCCAGAGCCGTGGCGAGGGACGGCCCGGAAACGGCGAGGGTGGCGGTGAGGGTTCCCGCGGCCAGGCGGGGCAGCAACTCGGCGCGCTGCGTCTGCGTTCCCAGGTCGAGGACCAACGGGGCGGTGAGGACGGAGGTGGCCAGCAGCGGGGACGGGGCGAGGCAACGGCCCGTCTCCTCGCAGGCGAGAGCCAGGTCGGTGATCGTGCAGCCGACGCCGCCGTACCGCTCGGGGAGGGCGAGCCCCGGCAGGCCGAGCCGGTCGGCCAGAGCGGTCCACAGGAGGGGGTCGTACCCGGCCGGGCTGTCGAGGGCGGTCCGCAGTTCCGGGGAGCCGCAGCGCTTGCGCAGCAGCCCTCTCAGGGTGCGGCGGATCTCGTCCTGTTCGGCGGTGAGGCGCGTGTCCATGGCTGATCCTTCCAGCGGATCTGACGGTCCGTCATGTTAGGCCTTGACCACCGGGTTGCCCATAGCCGCGACAGCACGACACCTCCCCCGCGAGCAGCAAACTGATGTACCGTCAGCTTTATGACGTCAGGGAGCAGGAAAGTCGCCGTGGTCGGCGTGGCCCTCTCCGACTGCGGCCGCGTGGACGACGCCACCGCGTACACGCTGCACGCCCAGGCCGCCCGCCGCGCACTGGCGGACGCCGGCCTGGACCGCACCCGGGTGGACGGCTTCGCCTCAGCAGGCCTGGGCACACTGGCGCCGGTGGAAGTCGCCGAGTACCTCGGCCTGCACCCCACCTGGGTGGACTCCACCTCCGTCGGCGGAGCGACCTGGGAGGTCATGGCGGCGCACGCGGCGGACGCGATCGCGGCGGGCCACGCGAACGCGGTACTGCTGGCCTACGGCTCGACGGCGAGGGCCGACATCAAAGCCGGTCGCAGAACGGGAAACCTCTCCTTCGGCGCTCGGGGCCCTCTCCAGTTCGAGGTCCCCTACGGCCACACGCTCATCGCCAAGTACGCCATGGCGGCCCGCCGCCACATGATCGAACACGGCACGACAGTCGAACAGCTGGCCCAGGTCGCGGTGCAGGCACGGGCCAACGCGGCCCTGAACCCGGAGGCGATGTTCCGCGCCCCGGTCACGGTCGACGACGTCCTGTCCGGCCCGATGATCGCCGACCCCTTCACCAAGCTGCACTGCTGCATCCGCTCCGACGGCGGTGCGGCCGTCCTCCTGGCAGCCGAGGAGTACGTCCGGGACTGCCGTACGTCGCCCGTATGGCTCCTGGGCACCGGCGAGCACGTCTCCCACGCGGCCATGTCCGAGTGGCCGGACTTCACCCTCTCACCGGCTGCGGTGAGCGGTCGCCTGGCCTTCGAGCGCGCCGGTGTCCGCCCGACCGAGATCGACTTCGCCGAGGTCTACGACGCCTTCACCTACATGACCCTGGTGACCCTGGAAGACCTCGGCTTCTGCGCGAAGGGCGAGGGCGGGGCATTCGTGGAGAAGGGACGCCTGATGGTGCGGGGCGGAGATCTGCCGGTCAACACGGACGGCGGCGGCCTGTCGGCCCAACACCCGGGAATGCGCGGCCTCTTCCTGCTCGTGGAGGCGGTACGGCAACTGCGCGGCGAGGCGGAGGACCGCCAAGTGCGGGCGCGGGACGGGAGCTTGCCCCGGCTGGGAGTGGCGTCCGGCACCGGGGGCTGGTTCTGCTCGTCGGGGACAGTGGTACTGGGGCGGGAGTGAGCCCCGGCCAGGCAGGCACGTACCGCCCGCGCCACCGCGCCACCGCCAGAAGTGATACTCACCCCATGGCACAACAGGATCTCCACGAACTGCTCCGGTCGCTGCGGGTATGGGACCCCGAGAAGACACAGCTGCGTCCCTTCGATCCGGACACGGCTCCCCCCGCACCGCTGACACTGTTCACCCACTGGTTCGCCGAGGCGGTTGCCGCGGGGCAGCCGGAGCCACACACCATGTCACTGGCGACGGCCGACGAGGAGGGCAACCCGGACGTACGGATCGTGATGCTGCACGGAGCGGACTCGGCGGGCTGGTCCTTCGGCACGCACGCCACCAGCCAAAAGGGGCGGGCCCTCGACGCACGGCCGTACGCGGCCCTGGTCTTCTACTGGCCGGTGCTGGGGCGGCAGGTGCGGCTGCGCGGGCCGGTGACGGCATCGCCTTCGCAGGAGAGCCAGGCGGACCTACAGGCGCGGTCGACGGGAGCCCTGGCGGCGGCACTGACCGGCCGGCAGAGCGACGAGCTGAACTCGCTGGAAGAGCTACGGCGGGCGTCGGAGGTGGCCTGGCAGCGGGCCCGGGAGAACCCGGCTGAGCCCTCCCCGACCTGGACCCTGTACCGGCTGCGTCCGGACACCGTGGAGTTCTTCCAGGGGGAGGCCGAGAGGCAGCACGTACGGCTGGAGTACCGGCGCACCGAGTCCGGCTGGACCAGGCGGCTGCTGTGGCCGTGAACTCGTCCAGGTCGTGACCGGGCGCCGCCGCTCAGGAGGCACGCGGTCGTGATCGCGCTCAGGGGTCCGGCCGGAACACCGGACTTCCGTCCCGGAAGGTCACCCTGAGCGGCATCGCGGCCGTCAGCTCCCCCTCGGGGCACTCCACCACCTCCGTCATCATCCTCGGCCCCTCCGCGAGGTCGACCACGGCCGCCGTATACGGAGTGCGGTCGCCGAAGGGAGGCAGGTCGTTGCGGTGGACCGTGGACCAGGTGTAGAGCGTGGCCCGCCCGCTCGTCTCCTCCCAGGCGACGTCCTCGCTCCAGCAGTGGGGGCAGAACTCCCGGGGGTAGTGGTGTGCCCGGCCGCATCGGCCGCAGCGGCGGATCAGCAGCCGACCCTGCGCCGCCGCCTCCCAGTAGGGCCGCGTGAAGGCGTCGGGCTCCGGGACGTCGTAGCGGACCGCCCCCATCAAGACCACCCCACCGCGCACCGCCCCACCGCGCACCACCCCACCGCGCTCGCCACCCTTCCCACCGCGCTCATCGGAACCACCCCAACCACGCGTCCAGCGACCAGGTCTGCCACGCCATGCCGAAGAAGCCGGCCAGGGAGATCAGCGCCATCATCGAGTTCTGCCCCTGCTCCGCCCAGTCGTGGATCATGAGGACGAAGTAGACCGCGTTGAGGAGCAGGCCGCCGAGCAAGGCCACCGGGGTCAGGAAGCCGAGGACCAGGCCAAGACCGAGGGCCAGTTCGGCGTGGGCCACGACGTACGCCATGAGCTTCGGGCGCGGTGCGACCACCGCATCGAAACCCGCCCGGACCGGGGCCCACCGGTGTTTCGCCGCGACGTCCGCCGCCCAGGCGATGCCGCTCCCGCCGAACCACGCCTTCTTGTCCTTGTGCCGCCAGCTCTCCAACCACCACAGGCCGAGCCCGACACGCAGCACCGCCAGCCACTCGGGACCGTCCAGCCATATCGAGTCCATGAACTGACGGTACGTCAGTTCACCTCACTTGTAGAGCCCGCGGGGCAGCACGGCTCACGGTCTCCTCCGCCGGCCGGCACGTCGGCTGCGCGAACGGACCGCGCGCACCGCACTGGTGCGGCGCTGGGGTGGCGACGTGATCCTTCCGTGTCCTGTAGTGAGCATGATCGAGGGATGAAGCGATGGACACGAGGCGTCGCGGCTGCCGCCGTACTGGTGGGGACGTCGGCGCCGAGCGCGGTCGGCGCGCCGCGGACCGACGGAAAAGGCCTGACGATCGAGGCCCCACCGACCTACTACACGCAGATGTCCCACCCGACCAGCGTCGGGCTGTCGGTGACGGTCGACGCAGGGAGCGGATCCTCCGTGCGCGGCGTCACACTGACCATGGACGCCTCCGAGGTGCAGGGCACGGTGCGCATGCGTGCCAAAAGGAGTTGCACGAAGGGAGCGGGGTACGTCTTCACCTGCCACCTCACCTCGTCCCACCAGCGCTCCGAACTCTACGACCTGGTCGTCCTGGGTGCCGACAAGCGGGCCCGGGCGGGGGCGCACGGCACCGTACGGTTCTCCGCCACCGGCCCGAACGGGCAGCGGGCCGAGGCCGAGATGGTGATGACGGCAGGCACGCCGGAGTTCTGGGGAAGGAAGCTGTCCTTCACAGACGCTCCGGTCGGCAAGCCCGTGAAGATCTGGGGCGGGGTCCTCAACCACGGCCCCATGGCGGCGAGCGGATTCGTGGTGCGGATGGGGGGTGGTCCGCGTCTGAAGCTCGACCACAGATACAGCAACTGCCGCTACGAGGAGGTCGGTGAGTCCAGCGCGCGCTGCGTCTTCGACACCCCCGTGGAGCCGGGCGAGGCCTACGCCTTCGACGCGCCGTTCGTCGTGGAGGGCGGAAAGGACCTGACGAAGGGCACGGTGGAGATGCGCATCCTCGCGCCCGGACAGGACGAGGATCCCGCATCCCTGACCAACAGACGGTTCGAAGTGCCCGGGAAGGGCCCCAAGCTCGGCTTGACGCCGACTGGCCCCACGGGCTTCTCACCCAAGTACCACACCATCCCCATCGACACCGACCGGCACGTCGACATACGGGCCGTGGCCGGGGGGCTGCGGGGACAGCCCGGTGACGTCATCCCGCTGGAAGTGGGACTACGCAACCAGGGCCAGGGGCGCGTCGACTCGCGCTACCTCCGCTACGAGATCGTCCCGCCCAAGGGCGTCACCCTGATCCCGCCGGACGTTCCGTCCGTGGACCCGGACGGCGACGAGCTTCCGAGCTGGAACTGCAGTCCGCGGAAGCCGGGGGAAGACCGGTACGTCTGCGGGACCAAGAACCTGGGACCCGGTGCGTCCGACACTCAGGTATTGAGGTTCCGCATCGACGGCAGGACCACGGGCACCGGCTACGTGAGGGCCGTCCTCAAGGGCGGCTATGCGGAACGCGACTCCGACAAGGGGAACAACGCAGCGGCGATCAAGGTGCAGGTACCCGGTGCGCGAGCCGACGAGGGACCCGGCTCCGACGGCCGCAGCGGCGGGCCCGGATGGGGCCTCACCGTGGGCGCCGGGCTGGCCGGCGCCCTCGCGCTCGCAGCATCGGCCTGGTACGCCGTCCGCCGCTACCGGAGTTGAGACCCGGGGACCGCTCGCCCAGGACGGCTGCCGGGGCCGCACGCCGAGCCCGGGCAGCCGGGCGCTTCGCGCACAGTCGTGATCAATCCGCAACCAATTCCAGTCTTGACCGAGACCCATCAAGCGTATGGATGGTTACGCTCCCGCTCATGGCAGTCTCCCGTCCCACCCCCGCGCACCTCTCCGCAACCCCCGCCGACCGGCCGGTCTACGTCATCGGCGCCGGTCCGGGCGGCCTGGCCGCCGCATACGCCCTGCGGGCCCGGGGCATACGGGCCGTGGTCCTGGAGAAGGCCGACCACGTGGGCGCCTCCTGGCGCCGCCACTACGACCGGCTCCACCTGCACACCACCCGGCGGCTGTCCGCCCTGCCGGGCCTCGCGATACCCCGACGGTTCGGGCGCTGGGTATCCCGGGACAACGTGGTGCGGTATCTGGAGAACTACGCCGAACACCACGAACTGGAGATCGTCACCGGTGTGGAGGTCCATCGCGTCGAGCGGACCAAGGACGGTACGGGCTGGCTGCTGCACGCCTCCGGCGGCCGGGAGCTGACCGGCAGCGCGGTCGTCGTCGCCACCGGCTACAACCACACCCCCCGCGTGCCCGACTGGCCCGGACGGGACGGGTACGGCGGGGAGTTCCGGCACGCCAGTGACTACCGCAACGCCGCACCGTACGCCGGCCAGGACGTGCTCGTCGTCGGCAGCGGCAACACCGGCGCCGAGATCGCCGTCGACCTGACGGAAGGCGGAGCGAAGCGGGTACGACTGGCGGTCCGCACGGCTCCGCACATCCTGCGCCGGTCGACCCTCGGCTGGGCGGCCCAGTACTCGGGCGTGCTGGGCCGGCGGCTACCGGTGAAACTCGTGGACCGACTGGCCGGGCCGATGGCACGGCTCAGCACCCCGGACCTGTCCGCCCACGGGCTGCCCCGTCCGGACACCGGTCTGTACAGCAGGGTGCGGCAGGGCGCCATCCCGGTCCAGGACGTCGGCCTGATCGACGCCGTACGCAAGGGGAAGGTGGAGATCGTGGCCGCCGTAGAGGCGTTCGAGGACGGGAAGGTGGTCCTGGCCGACGGTAGCCACATCTCGCCGGACGGGGTGATCGCCGCCACCGGCTACGTGAGGGCGTTGGAGGGGTTGGTCGGGCATCTCGGCGCGCTGGACGAGCGCGGCAGACCGGTGGTGCACGGCGGCCACACCCCCGCACAGGCACCCGGCCTGTACTTCACCGGGTTCACCAATCCGATCAGCGGAATGCTCCGGGAGATGGCCCTCGACGCCCGGAAGATAGCCAAGGCGGTGGCGAAGAGGCTGTCGTAGCCTTGTGCAACTTTGCCGTTCGACCGGTTCCTGACAGCGCGTCAGTTCAGTAACCTGACATAGCGTCAGTTTTGTTGCTGTCAGTCCGTGGCCACCAGTCCCGGCTGTCAGTCCGTGGCTGTCAATGTGGCTGTCTCAAGGAGCGGGCGGAACGATGCTTGGATCAACCCACGGCACCCTCACCACCGACTCCCGCCGGGCCCGGGTCATCGCCTGCGGCGAACAGCGGTCCGGACCCGCCGTCCACGGCCGGACTGACGATCTCGAAAACGGGGCCGGCCTGGACGTCAGCGGGCGCCCACTGCACGCGGACGTACCGGACCTCACCCGCTTCTTCCGGCCCGAGTCCGTCGCCGTGATCGGCGCCTCGGACACCGACGGACGGCCCAACACCGGGATCACCCGGCAGCTGCTGACGTGGGCCGAGCGGGTGGGGGCGCGGGTGCACCCGGTGCACCCGCGCCGGACGTCCGTCTTCGGTGTCCCGTGCGTCGGCTCCGTCGCCGCCCTGCCCGAGCAAGTCGACCTGGCCGTCCTCCTGGTGGCCGACCCGCTGCCGGTGATAGAGGAACTGGCCGAGGCCAAAACGAAGTTCGCGGTCGCCTTCGCCTCCGGATTCGCGGAGACCGGCGAAGCCGGCGCCGCGGCCCAGGAGCGCCTCGCGGAGGCCGTGCAGCGCTCCGGGCTGCGATTGCTCGGACCCAACACCAATCTCAACGCCTTCGAGCGGTTCCGGGACGACCTGACGGGACCGGCCATAGCACTGATCACCCAGTCCGGGCACCAGGGGCGGCCCGTCTTCGCCCTGCAGGAGCTGGGAATCCGGCTGTCGCACTGGGCGCCCACCGGGAACGAGGCCGACCTGGAGACCGCCGACTTCATCTCCTACTTCGCTGAGCAGGCCGAGGTGGGCGCCATCGCCTGCTATGTGGAGGGGCTGAAGGACGGCCGCGCCTTCCTGTTGGCCGCCGACCACGCGGCCCGCCGCCGGGTGCCCGTGGTCGCCGTGAAGGTAGGCCGCACCGAAGCCGGAGCCCGTACGGCCGCCTCGCACACCGGCAAGCTCACGGGGGCCGACGACGTGGTGGACGCGGCCATGCGCCAGTACGGCGTCATCCGCGTCGAAGGGCTGGACGAACTCCAGGACACGGCCGCCCTGCTGGCGCGGGCCGGAACCCCGCGGGCGGACGGGGTCGCCGTCTGCTCCATCTCCGGCGGCACGGGCGCCCATGTCGCCGACCTCGCCGCCGCGGCCGGCCTACGGCTCCCCCGGCTGTCCGCGACCAAACAGGCCGAACTGCACCAGTGGATACCGGAGTATCTGAACGTGGCCAATCCGGTGGACAGCGGCGGCCACCCGGTGGGCGACCACCGCGGCCGGAAGATCATCGACGCACTCCTCTCCGATCCGGCGGTCGGGGTGCTGATCTGTCCGATCACGGGCCCCTTTCCGCCCTTGAGTGACCGACTCGTCCAGGACCTGACCGCTGCCGCCGAGGAGACCGACAAGCTGGTGTGCGTGGTGTGGGGCTCGCCGGTCGGCACCGAGCCCGCCTACCGGGAGGTCCTGCTCGGCTCCTCCCGCGTGGCCACCTTCCGGACCGTCGGCAACTGCCTGACCGCCGTCCGCGCCTGGCTCGACTACCACCGGTTCGCGCGCGACTACCACTCCCCCTTCGACGCGGCCCCCCGCACTCCCTCGCCCTCCGTCCGCAAGATCGAGGCCCTGTTGCGCCCGGGCCGGCAGCTGAGCGAACACGCTGCCAAGCAACTGCTGCGCGCCTACGGCATCCGGGTGCCGCGCGAGCAACTGGTGACCAGCGCGGCGGCGGCCGTCCGGGCGGCCGCGCAGGTCGGCTACCCGGTGGTGATGAAGGCCTCCGCGCCACAACTGGCCCACAAGACCGAACTGGGTCTGGTGAAGATCGGACTGACCTCGGCGAGCCAGGTCCGGGACGCCTACCGCGAGCTGACCGACATCGCCCGCTACGAAGGCGTCTCACTGGACGGCGTCCTGGTGTGCCAGATGGTCGAACAGGGCGTGGAGATGGTCGTCGGGGTCACGCACGACGACCTGTTCGGGCCGACCGTGACCGTGGGTCTCGGCGGAGTTCTGGTGGAGGTGCTGCACGATGCGGCGGTCCGGGTCCCGCCGTTCGGTGAGGAACAGGCCCGGGCCATGCTCGCCGAACTGCGCGGCCGGGCACTGCTCGACGGGGTCCGGGGCCGCCCGCCCGCCGACCGGGATGCGTTGGTGGAGGTCATCCTGCGGGTGCAGCGCATGGCCCTGGAGCTCGGTGACCGCGTGGCAGAGCTGGACATCAACCCGCTGATGGTCCTGCCGAACGGGCACGGGGCAGTGGCGCTGGACGCGCTGGTGGTCTGCCGTTGACTTCCGTCCCCTCCTGAAGGGAGGGGCTGGTCAAGGAGTGCGGGCAGTTGGGGGGCAGACTCCGGTCCGCACCGACGGCGAACCGGCCTGCACCGCTCTGCACCGCCCTGCACCGCCCTGCACCGCAGGAGCTTCGTTTCCTCCCCCGGCCGAAGCCGGGGGTATCCACGAAGGAGAGCCCCGATGACCGGCGTCGACCAGGCGACCCACGACCACGTCTCCTCCATCACCCTGGCCCGCCCCGACTCCCTCAACGCCCTCACCCCCGCCATGCGGGACCAGCTCATCGAGTTGCTCACGCAGGCGTCCGGGGACCCGGACGTGCGAGCGGTCGTCCTCACCGGCACCGGACGCGGCTTCTGTGCGGGCGCGGACCTGCGGGGCGGCGGCGCAGGGGGCGGCGAACGGATAGCGGGCGACGTCGCCCGCGTCCTCCGGCACGGCGCCCAACGCCTGATCGCAGCCGTGCTGGACTGCGAGAAGCCGGTGCTGGCCGCCGTGAACGGCACGGCGGCCGGGCTGGGCGCGCACCTGGCCCTCGCCTGCGACCTCGTGCTGGCGGCCGAGTCCGCCCGCTTCATCGAGGTCTTCGCACGGCGCGGCCTGGTACCGGACGCGGGCGGCGCCTATCTGCTGCCCCGGCTGATCGGCCCGCATCGGGCCAAGGAGCTGATGTTCCTGGCGGACGCCGTCCCGGCTGCGGAGGCCGAGAGGATCGGGCTGGTCAACCGGGTCGTGCCGGACGACGACTTGCCGAAGACCGCCCGCGCATGGGCGCAGCGGCTGGCCACCGGCCCCACCCGGGCCCTCGCCCTCACCAAACAGCTGCTGAACGACTCCCTTGGCACCGACCGCGCGACCGCCTTCGCCGCGGAGGCAGCCGCGCAGGAGATCAACATGACGACGCAGGACGCCCGGGAAGGGCTGCGCGCGTTCGCAGAACGCCGGACCCCGCGGTTCCGTGGGCGGTGAGCCCGGCGGGACCGATCAGGGTCTCCGCTTGAGTTTCCGCAGGGTGCCCGCGTCCGCGTCGCCGAAGAGCACGAACAGTTCGGGGGCGTGCTCGGTGCCGCTGATCGACCAGTGGGTGTCCTCGCCGCAGCGGTGGTCCAGCTTGAGGAGTATCCGTCTCGCACGTCTCCGTTCCGTACCGGTCGCGGTCACGGTCGCGCTGCCAGCTGCCGGATCCGTCACAGAGGACGAACTCCTTGGTCAGCCAGTCGTGGCCGGGCGGCTGGGCCGGCAACCGGACCGCCTCGGCACGGCCGTCCGGACGCAGTCGAAGCAGCTCCCCGCTCGCCCCACGCCACTCCCCGACCAGCTGGGCGGTGCTGAGCTTCGGTGGCTCATACTGCTTGATCAAGCCGCTCTCGGCGGCGAGAATCCCGCCTCCGAAGGCCGCGGCGAAGAGCGCCATCGAGCCGAGCGCCGAACGCCACCAGACGCCCCACCACCTCCAGGCGCGGCGGCGGGCGTAGCCGACGCCGAGGGTGGGGAGGACACCGAGGGCCGTCAGGACCGGGACCGAGGTGGTGAGCGGCCACAACGGTGCTGTCAGCACGCCCCAGACGACGGCCGGGGCCACCGGGGCGACCAGGTGCCGGATCCAGCCGGGACCTGGGAGGCGGCGCGCGAGCAGCACCGAGGGCAGGGTCAGCGTGCAGGCCTGCACCATGCCGAGCGCCGGGAGTACCAGGGGCGCGAAGACCAGCATGCAGAGCATTCCGAGGATGGCGGGAGCACCACCGATCCCCACACCGTAGGCGTCACGGCTGAAGCTCTCGATCCAGCACAGCAGACCGACGGCCGGAAGCTGGGCCGCGTTCACCGCGGCCCCCGCGTTCAGATCGCCGGCCGCCCGGGTCGACCACGCGTTCCCGGCCTTCTCCCGGATCTCTTCCCCCATGGCCCGACTCTATGAGGCACGCGCGCTGCTCCTGCCTTCAGGGTTCCCAACTGACCTACCGTCAGCTTGAATGGAAGGGTGATGGGACACGCAGGCGCGGCCGCCGCCGCCGTTCGTCATCTCAGACCGGTTCCGCGACCGGGGCCCGCACAGCCGCTGCCGCGGCCGGAGTTGCGGTGTGTCCGGGAGAACGAGCGGGCGCCGGTGGAACAGGGCGAATTCCGCCGGGTCCTGGGTAACTTCGCGAGCGGGGTGACAGTGATCACCGCACCGGCCGCGGAGGGCGAAGCGGGCCCCGCCGGGTTCGCCTGCCAGTCCTTCTCCTCGCTTTCCCTCGACCCGCCCCTCGTCTGCTTCATGGTGGGTCGTGCCTCCACCACGTGGCCGCGCATCGCCCGCGCTGGCGTCTTCTGCGTCAACGTGCTCGGCGCCGGCCAGAGCGAGCTGTGCCGTTCCTTCGCGGTAAGCGGCGCGGACAAGTTCGCGGGAGTGGCGTACGAGGCGGCCCCCGTCTCCGGGGCGCCGCTCCTGACCGGGGCGGTGGCTTGGATCGACTGCACCGTCCACGCCGTGCACACCGGGGGCGATCACCTCATCGTCGTGGGACGGGTGGACGCCCTCGGTGCCGGCGGGACGGATGAGCCGCTGCTCTTCCACCAGGGGCGCTTCGCCGGGCTCGACGTGGGCTGAACCGGGACGGGCGGACGAGGAACCGCCGCTTCTCCCCCGGGGCGCCACACACCGGCCGATCGCCGGTCGACAGGCGACAGGCGACAGGCGACAAGCGACAGGCGACAAGCTGCAAGCTGCAAGCTGCAAGCTGCAAGCTGCAAGCTGCAAGCTGCAACGACGACGGCCGACGGCCGACATCGCCGGTCGACGGTGGCTGGCCGACCGGCGACAGTGGCTGGTCGACCGTTGCGGTCGTCCGAAGCGCACGGCGCGGTGAGCTCCAGGCACTCCGTGGGTCACGGTGGAGCACCTGCCGAGGGGCAGACCGTCTCGGTGAGGCGGAGCCGCCCAGAACAGCTCCGGTCAGCGCTCAGGGGGTGCTCGGCGCCAGGGGCCTGGGCGTTGCCGTCGGCCGGCGCCGGATCACCAGCGCCATCAGGGCCGCCGCCGCGCACAGCGTGCCGCAGGCGTACCAGACCGGGTCGTAGGAGCCGGCGGTGTCGCGGACGAAGCCGCCGAGGTAGGCCACGAGAGCCGCACCGATCTGGTGGGAGGCGAGCACCCATCCGAAGACGATGGCACTGTCCGCGCCGTAGTGCTCGCGGCACAGGGCCAGGGTCGGCGGGACAGTGGCCACCCAGTCGAGGCCGTAGAACACGATGAAGAACAGCATCGGGGGATGGACCTGGGGGGCCAGCAGCAGCGGCAGGAACATCAGTGAGACGCCGCGCAGGGCGTAGTACACGGCGAGCAGCCGGCGTGGTGCGAACCGGTCGGTGAACCAGCCGGAGGCGATCGTACCGGCCACGTCGAACACCCCGACGACCGCGAGCAGCGAGGCCGCCGTCGTGACGGGCATGCCATGGTCGTGCTCGGCCGGCACAAAGTGTGTCTGTACCAGGCCGTTGGTGGTGGCACCGCAGATCGCGAAGGTGCCGGCGAGCAGCCAGAAGGGGCGTGTGCGCGCGGCGGCGGAGAGGACCGTGAGGGTGCGTCGGGCGGCACCGGTGACCGGGGGCGGCTTCGGCACGAACTCGGTGGCGCCGTAGGGCTTCTGCCCCACGTCGGCGGGATGGTCGCGGAGCAGGATCAGGACGAACGGCACCACGGCGAGGGCGGTGAGGGCGACCGTGGCCGCAGCGGGACGCCAGTCGTGGTGCGCGACGATCCAGGACAGCAGGGGCAGGAAGACCAACTGTCCGGAGGCGGAGGCCGCGGTGAGGATGCCGGTCACCAGGCCACGGCGCTCGGTGAACCAGCGATGGGTGACCGTCGCCGCGAAGGCCAGCGCCATGGAGCCCGAACCGAGGCCGACCAGCAGGCCCCAGCACAGCCACAACTGCCAGGCCGCCGTCATCCACACGGTCAGTCCGGAGCCGAGCGCGATCACGGTCAGTGCGGCGGCGACCACGCGGCGGATCCTGAAGCGGTCCATGAGCGCCGCCGCGAACGGCGCGGTGAGGCCGTACAGCGCCAGGTTGATGGAGACGGCCGCGCCGATCGTGCCGTGCGACCAGCCGAACTCCTCGTGCAACGGGTCGATGAGCAGGCCGGGCAGGGAGCGGAAGGCTGCCGCACCGGTGATGGTGACGAAGGTGACGGCGGCGACGAACCAGGCACGGTGTACACGGCGGTGCCGGCCGGGCGGGGCCTGGACGGGGGCTGCGGCTGGGCTTGTCTGAGTCACGTCCTCCAGCGTCCGGTCCGCGTCCCGGTCCATCGAGTGGCCCGAGGGACAGCATTCGCTACGATCAGGCCATGGATGTCATCGAGGGTCCCCGTCCGCACCGGGTCGTCGTCCTCGCCCTCGACGGGCTGCTGCCCTTCGAACTGGGCATCCCGCACCGCATCTTCGGCCGCTCGAAGGACACCGGGGGGAGGCACCTGTACGAGGTGGTGACCTGCTCGGTGCGGCCACCCGGCCAGGTCGAGACGGACGCCGACTTCGCCGTGCGGGTCCCGCACGGCCCGGAAGCATTGGCCGACGCCGACACGGTGATCGTCCCGGCATCGCACGAACTCGGCCCGGTCTTCGAGGAAGGCCGGCTGACCGCCGAGCTGGCCGCCGCCCTGGCCCGTATCCGCCCCGGAACCCGGATCGCCTCCATCTGCACGGGCAGCTACGTCCTCGCCGCCGCCGGTCTCCTCGACGGCCGCCGGGCGACCACGCACTGGGCGGTAGCGGAACGCTTCCAGCAGATGTTTCCCCGGGTCACGGTGGACGCGGACGTGTTGTTCATCGACGACGGGGACGTGCTGACCTCGGCCGGGGTGGCCGCCGGTATCGACCTGTGCCTGCACATGGTCCGCCGGGACTTCGGCATGGCCGTCGCCAATGAGACCGCCCGGGTCACGGTCGTACCGCCCCACCGGGACGGCGGTCAGGCCCAGTTCATCCACCGCCCGGTCCCGGACCCACGACTGGCCACGACGGGCGCCGCCCGCGCCTGGGCGCTGGACCGTCTGCACGAAGCGATCCAACTGCGGGACATGGCAGAACAGGAGGCCATGTCGGTGCGCACCTTCACCCGCCGCTTCCGCGAGGAGGTCGGCGTCAGCCCGGTCCAGTGGCTGACCCGGCAGCGCGTTGAGCGTGCCCGGCACCTCCTGGAGTCCACCGATCTGCCGATGGACCAGGTGGCCGGGGAGGCGGGCTTCGGTACGGCCCAGTCGATGCGGCAGCACCTCCAGCAGGCGCTCGGGGTCACGCCGACTGCGTACCGGCGGACGTTCCGGACCGGCGCCGCCCAGGATGCCTCCGAGAACGGCCGCTGAACGCTCGGCTCCCAAGGGGCGGTGCGGTGTCAGAAGGTGAGGACCGCCCGCGCCACCCGCCCCGCCTCAGCGTCCGCCCGGGCCTTGTCGAAGTCCTCCACCGGATGGACCGCGGTGATCAACTCGTCCAGCAGCAACCGTCCCTGGCGGTACAGCTCGGCGTACAGGGCGATGTCCCGCTGGGGGCGGGAGGAGCCGTAGCGGCAGCCCAGGACCGCTTTGTCCAGGTAGAGGGAGGAGACCAGGAAGGACGCCTCGGCCGTGGCCGGGGGAACCCCCAGGAGGACCGCCTGGCCGTGTCGGTCCAGGAGGTCGATCGCGGCGCGGACCAGATCCACCCGGCCGACGCACTCGAAGACGTGGTCGGCCCCGGTGGGCAGCAGTTCCCTGACCCCTTCGACGGACGGCAGGAAGTCCGTCGCGCCGAACTGCCGGGCCACCACCTCCTTCGCCGGATTGGCGTCCACGGCGACGATCCGCAGGGCCCCGGCGAGCCGCGCGCCCTGCAGCACGTTCAGCCCGATGCCGCCCGCTCCGATGACGACCACGCTGTCCCCGCGGTCCACCCGGGCCCGGTTCAGCACCGCTCCCACACCGGTGAGGACCCCGCAACCGATCAGTGCGGCGGACCGGAGCGGGACGTCCTGCGGGATCCGCACCGCCTGCACGGCCTTGACGACCGTACGTTCGGCGAAGGCCGAGTTGGCGGCGAACTGGTGCACCGGCTCCGCGCCCCGCCGAAACGGCTTGCCCGGGCGCCCGATCGCCTGCCGGCACATCGTGGGCCGGCCCCGGTCGCATTCCGCGCACGTGCCGCAGTTGGCGAGCGTGGACAGGGCCACGTGGTCGCCGGGGGACACATGGGTGACGCCCGCGCCGACCGCCTCCACCACCCCCGCGCCCTCGTGGCCCAGCACCACCGGCAGCGGGAACGGAATGGTGCCGTCGACCACCGACAGGTCGCTGTGGCACAGCCCGGCCGCCGAGACCGCGACCAGTACCTCCCCGGGCCCCGGGTCCCGCACCGTCAGGTCGTCCACCACCCGGACCTGTTGTCCGTCGAACACCACACCACGCATCACACGGCCCCCTTGGGCTCTCTGGGCAGACCGAGCACCCGCTCGGCGATGATCGAGCGCTGGATTTGGTCCGAGCCGCCGTAGATGGTGTCGGCCCGGGAGAAGAGGAACAGGTGCTGGGCCGCGTCGAGTTCGTACGGCGCCGACGGCGACCAGTCCGCGGGACCGGCGGAGGCGGCGGCCCCGCGGACCCGCACGGCCAGCTCACCCAGCCGCTGGTGCCAGTTCGCCCACAGCAGCTTGGCGACGCTGGGCGCGCCGGGGTCACCCGTGCCGCCGAGGGTGCGCAGGGCGTTCCAACGCATGGTGCGCAGTTCGGCCCACTGGCGGACGAGACGGTCGCGGATGACCGGGTCATCGGCGGCACCGGTCCGTACGGCGGTGCGGACGACGTCCGCCAGTTCCTCGGCGAATCCGATCTGCTGGGCGAGCGTGGACACCCCGCGTTCGAAGCCGAGCAGACTCATCGCCACCCGCCAGCCGTCTCCTGCCGCACCGACGGTGTGTTCCGCACGAGCACATGCCCCGTCGAAGAAGACCTCGTTGAAGTCACTCGTACCGGTCATCTGGCGGATGGGACGGACCTCGATGCGGCCCGGCTGGTCCATCGGGACGAGCAGGAAGCTCAGGCCCCGGTGACGGCGGGACCCCGGGTCGGTGCGGGCGAGTACGAAACACCAGTCGGCCTCGTGTGCGAGGGAGGTCCAGATCTTCTGACCGGTGATCCGGTAATGCGGGCCCTCCCGTACCGCCGCCGTGCGGATTCCGGCCAGGTCGGAGCCGGCGCCCGGTTCACTGTAGCCCTGGCACCACAGTTCCTCTCCGGCCGCGATCGGGGGCAGGAAACGGGCCTTCTGCTCCGCGGTGCCATGGGCGAGGAGGGTCGGAGCGAGGAGGTTCTCGCCGATGTGCCCGGAACGGGCGGGCGCGGGTGAACGGGCGTACTCCTCGGCCCAGGCGACCTGCTGGGTGAGGGTGGCGGTGCGGTTGCCGTAGCCCGGCTCCGGCCAGCCGATGCCTATCCAGCCGGCCTTGCCGAGGGTGCGTTCCCAGGTACGGCGGTCCTGGGCGTGCCCGGTGTGTGCGGCCAGCCAGGTGCGGGCCTCGGTACGGAACGCCTCGTCATCTTGCGTGAAGCCGAAATCCACGGTGCCCGCCTCGTGTTGGTTCCCTGTCTCGGATACGTGCCCGGTTTCGGTACGGTCGGCGGCGCGAACCGCCGCCGCGTGCTCGCGACCGACCGTCCGCGCTGCCTGGGGATTACCGGGCGTTCGGCCGGCTCCCGTCCCGCGCCGCGTCCTCCATCGCCACCAGGTGCGACAGCATCGGCATCGGGTCCACCCCCACCGTCCCCGGCAGGAACCGTGCGATCCGCTCCGGGGTCCAGCCCGGTCCCTCGGCGTACGCCGCCCGCAGTTCCCTCGGTTGGGCCCATACCGCGATCTTGGGGCCGGCGATCGTGTACACCTGCCCGGTGATCTCCTGCTGACGGGCGTGGTCGGAGAGCAGGTACGCCACGAGTGCGGCGACGTCCTCCGGTTCCCCGATCTCGGCCAGTTCCATCGGCACGTTCGCCGACATCCGCGTACGCGCCACCGGGGCCACGGCGTTGGCGGTGACCCCGTACTTGTGCAGGCCCAGGGCCGCACTGCGCACGAGCGAGATGACGCCGCCCTTCGCCGCACTGTAGTTGGCCTGGGACACCGAGCCCTGGTGGTTGCCGCTGGTGAAGCCGATCAACGTCCCCGACCGCTGCTCGCGCATCACCGCGGACGCCGCCCGGAAGACGGTGAAGGTGCCCTTGAGGTGGGTGGCGACGACGGGGTCCCACTCCTCCTCGGTCATGTTGAACAGCATGCGTTCACGGAGGATCCCGGCGACGCACACGACTCCGTCGAGGCGACCGTACGACGACAGGGCCGTGTCGACGACCCGTCGACCGCCCGCCATCGTGGCGATGTCATCGGCGACGGCGACGGCCTCACCGCCGGCCGCCGCGATCTCCTTGACGACCGCCTCGGCGACCTCGCTGGTGGGTGAGGTGCCGTCGGTGGCGACCCCGTAGTCGTTGACGACGACCTGCGCGCCCTCGGCCGCCGCGGCCAGCGCCACCGCGCGTCCGATGCCGCGTCCAGCGCCGGTCACGGCGACCACCTTGCCTGCCAAGAAGTTCCCCATGCCCGGCCCCTTCCCACAGTTTCTGACGGACCGTTAGATTTTATGGCGCGCCGGACGCGCGGACACAAGCCCCGGGGAGGCACCGGATGGCACTGCCGGAGGAGTTCCACGAGATCGCCGAGCGCGTGAACAACTGGGGCCGCTGGGGTGCCGACGACGAGATCGGCACCTTGAACCTGATCACCGACGAGGTGGTGCGGGGGGCGGCTGGCGAGATCCGCGCCGGCCACCGCATCCCGCTCGCGCTCCCGCTCAGACAGGACGGGGTGCAGACCGGAGTGATCCCGGGGCGGATCAATCCGCTGCACGCCATGGTGCAGGTCAACCAGGAGCTGTTCGGTCCGGGCACGGTGGCGTGCAGCGACGACGTCGTGACCATGGGGCTACAGGCCGGCACCCACTGGGACGCGCTCGCCCACGTCTCGCACTCCGGAAGGCTCTACAACGGCCGTCCGGCACACCTGATCACCGCGCACGGAGGGGCCGGGTTCGGCGGCATCGACAAGGTGCGGCACATCGTCTCGCGCGGGGTCCTGCTGGACGTGGCACGCACACGCGGGGTGGACCGACTGGCGGGCGGTCATGCGGTCACACCGGACGACCTGGAGGCGGCGGAGGAGTTCGGCAGGACCCGGGTCCGGTCCGGGGACGTCGTACTGGTACGCACCGGCCAGGTGCAGCGGTACCTGACCGGGGACACGCACGGGTACGGCTATCCGTCGCCGGGTCTCTCGGTGCGCTGTCCGGAGTGGTTCCACACGCGTGATGTGGCGGCAGTCGCGAACGACACGCTCACTTTTGAGATATTTCCCCCCGAGAGGGATGATCTGTGGCTGCCCGTGCACGCCCTCGATCTGGTGGAGATGGGGATGCTGCAGGGCCAGAACTGGAATCTCGAAGAGTTGTCCACAGCCTGTGGAGAAATGCGGAGGTACACGTTCCTCCTCTCGGCGATGCCGGAACCGTTCGCCGGCGCCACAGGCACTCCGGTGGCACCGGTCGCCATACTGTGACGCCCCCGGAGGAAGGGCCTGCCTCAGGCTGCCCCCGCGAAGCGGCCAGGAGGATGCGGAGGAGACCACGGAAAGGCCACAGGGGCCCAGGAGGACCGCGGAAGGCCGGGGCGGGACCGTCGCCACGGACCGCGGCGAGGGGCCCGCGGCACCACCGCGATGCAGCCCCCCCAAACCGGCCGGCGGCGCGCATCCCCCCACCGTCGCGCGCACGCGCCGCCCACCGGTGCGACCCACACCCGACGAGGACCGCCGTCACCCAAGCCCTCGCCGTCCCCTCACGGCGAATCGACGCCCACCAGCGTGATCAGACGCACCGGGGCCGTCAATGCCGGAACGGCGATTTGCGACTTACATCCCTTTTCCAGATCCCGCGCACGGAAGCATCCCCGGCGCACCCCGGCGTCGCCCCTTACACCACTTCGAAGGTGAGGCCCTCGTACGCGGACAGCCCGCCCCCGTACGCCATTGCTGCGCCCTCACGGGACTGCGAACAGCGGTCCAGTTCGCACCAGATGCTCTTCCCGGCACCCTCGGGGCTCCAGCCCCAGCGATCAGCCAGGCAGTCCACGAGGGCCAGGCCCCGACCGCCGGTGGCGTCACCGCCGGCGCACCGCGGCACGGGCGCACGCGAGCTGGTGTCGGCCACCTCCACCCGCACCGCCGACACGGCTGCCGAACCCGGCAGACAGAGCCGTAGCACGGCGGGGCGGCCGGTGTGCACCACCGCATTGGTCACCAGCTCGGAGACGAGCAAGATCAGGGTTTCGGCCAACGGCTCGTCGACCCCTATACCCGACCCGGCGAGCCTCGACCGGGCCCACCTTCTGGCCCGCCCCACCTCTGCGGGGTCGGGTCTGATCTCCAGCTGCACTTGAAGCACCTGCACCGCTCACACCATCCGAACCGGCGGACACATGACCCGACGCCACCCGAACACCACGGCGAAAGCCGCGACGGTCATCACGACGAAGGCCACGATCGTAGCCATTTTCTGCATGGCCAGAACAACGGCCAGAGCAAGGGTCACGGAACGTGATTCCCTTACGAGACAGCATGGTTGACGTACAGTCACCCCAACAAGCGCTTCGGGCATATTCCAGCGCGAAGGAGTACGCGTGCGGCATACTGTGCGACGCTCGTGCCGGGGAGTCGAACAGGCGGGGGAAGAGGCCCGAACCGCCCTGCGAACAGCGGCGCGCACCGCATTGCCCGGCGCCACCCCAGGGGCACCACCGGCACGGCTCCCGCTCGCAGCCCTTCGCATCCCACACAAGGTACCGGAGCGGATGCCCGACTCCAGGCCGTGACGGGCCCCGCGCAGGACACAACCCGGTATCGACGCTCCGTGATCACCGAACGCCACGATCCGCGACATCGTGGGCCACGGCTTGCCCGACGAAGCAGCCCACGCTGCGGCCGGCCGGTCACGCCACCAGTCGCTCGGCGAGGAATTCCTCACTCTGCGTGCCCCCACCGCCGCGATGGGCCCGGACCCAGGCCCGTTTCAGGTGCAGATGCACATCCGCCTCCCAGGTGAAGCCCATGCCGCCGTGCACCTGAAGGCAGTCGCGGGCCCCGCGCACGGCGGCCTCATCGGCGAGCAGCCGTGCGGTGGCGATGTCTGCGGGGTCAGCGGTCACGGCGGCGGCGTAGACGGCGACCCGCGCGACCTCGACCCGCACCAGCAGATCCGCACACAGGTGCTTGACCGCTTGGAAGGCGCCGATCGGCCGCCCGAACTGCTCGCGGGTCCGGGCGTGTTGCACGGCCAGCTCGCACACCCGAGCAGCCGTACCGAGCTGCTCGGCGGCGGTGAGCAGGACGGCCACGCCCCCCGCCGGACCGAAAGCCACGGGGCCGGGGACACGGTGAAGCGGGGTGAGCGGGTCCACCGAATGCAGGGGCACGGCACCGGAGGCGTCCCCACGCACGACATCCGCCGCGCCCAGCCATTCCACCACCCCCCCGTCCACGGCCGTCACGACCGCCTCCCCGGTGGCGGCGCCAGGCACGTCTCCGGCCGCCAGGTGTGTGGCCACGAGCGGTCCCGGCAGCAGCGCACGGCCGGCCTCCTCGAAGGCCAGTACCGCCTCGGCCAGGCCCCGTCCGACCCCGCCGTCCGCCTCGGGCAGCCGCAACGCGAAGAATCCCGCGTCCCCGAGCGTCCGCCACAGCGTCCGGTCGAGCCGGCCCGGCGCGCCGACGGCCGTGCGCAGCACCTCCGGCCCGAAGCACCGGTCCAGCAGTTCCCGCACACCGGTGCGCAACGCCTCTTGGTCGTCGGTGAGTTGGAAGCGCACGCTCACCTCCCTTTGGGCAGGCCGAGGATGCGCTCGGCCACGATGTTCCGCTGGATCTGCGAGGTCCCGGCAGCGATGGTGTAGGACAGGGCGGACAGCCGGTCCAGGACCCAAGGACGGTCCAGATCGAGGCAGTCGGGGCCGAGCACCTCGGCGGCGGTGTCGTACAGCTCCTGCCGGGCGTGCGCATAGCGGAGCTTGAAAACGGACCCGCGGGCGCCCGGCACCCCGCCGGTCGTCTCCGCCTCGCTCACGTTCCACTGGATCAGCCGCCACAGCGCTCTGAACTCCGCGTCCAGCCGCCCGACCCGCCGGCGCAGCACCGGGTCGTCCCAGCGGCCGTTTTCTCTTGCCGTGCGGGTCAGTTCCGTGAGGGTACGGCGGCAGGCGACGACCTCCCCGACGAAGGCCGTACCCCGTTCGAAGGAGAGGGTCACCATGGTCACCCGCCAGCCGTCGTTCTCCTCCCCCACCCGGTTCACGGCCGGCACCCGCACCTCGTCGAGGAACACCTCGGCGAACTCCGCCGACCCGGCGAGCGTGCGCAGCGGCCGTACCGTGATGCCGTCGGCATCCATCGGCATGGCGAGCCAGGTGATGCCCTGGTGCCTGGGTGCGTCCGGGTCGGTGCGGACGAGCAGCTCGCACCAGTCGGCGACTTCCGCGTGCGAGGTCCAGAGCTTGGACCCGCTGACCACGTAGTCGTCGCCGTCACGGTGCGCGCGGGTGCGCAGCGCGGCGAGGTCGGAGCCCGCGCCCGGTTCACTGAAACCCTGGCACCACACCTCCTCCCCGCGCAGGATGGGCGGCAGCCAGCGGGCCTGCTGCCCGACCGTCCCCTCGGCGGCGATGGTCGGCCCCGCGTGCAGCAACCCGACGAAGTTGGCCCCGACGTAGGGCGCACCGGCCCTCTCGGTCTCCTCCAGGAAGATCAGTCGGGTGGTCGGGGAGGCGCCCCAGTGGACGTCGGCGTAGCCGGCGTCGTACAGCATCCGTTGCCAGCCGAGGTCGTAGGCGCGGCGGCCGGGCCAATCGTCAGGTGGGGGCGCCGCCGGGAGAGTGGGCAGGACCTTGGTCAGCCACTCGCGCAGCCGGGCCCGGAACTCCTCCTCCTCGGGCGTGCAGCTCAGGTCCATCAGTCGCCCAGGCCGGGGTCGAGGTCGAGGTCGAGCATGCGGATGGCGTTGCCCCGCATCAGCTTGTGGATCGTCTCGTCATCCAGACCCTTCACGTGGTCCAGGGCGACCTCCCTGGTGTGCGGGAATGTCGAGTCGACGTGGGGGTAGTCGGTCTCGAAGGTGGCGTTGTCACGCCCGACGACGTCGATCGAGGCGACCCCGTGCTTGTCGCGGAAGAAGCAGCAGAAGATCTGCCGGTAGTAGTACGTCGAAGGGGGGTCGGGGATCAAGTCCCTGACCCCGCCCCAGGCACGGTGTTCCTCCCACACGTCGTCGGCGCGCTCCAGGGCGTACGGTATCCAGCCCATCTGCCCTTCGGAGTAGGCGAGTTTGAGGGCCGGGAACTTCACCAGCACCCCGCTGAACAGATAGTCCATCATCGAGGCCATCGCGTTGTTGAAACTGAGCGAGGCCTGGACGGCGGGCGGCGCGTCCGGCGAGGCGGCCGGCATCTGCGACGAGGACCCGATGTGCATGTTGACGACGGTGCCGGTCTCCTGGCACACGGCGAAGAAGGGGTCCCAGTAGCCGGAGTGGATGGAGGGCAGGCCGAGATGGGTGGGAATCTCGGAGAAGGTGACGGCCCGTACCCCCCGCCGGGCGTTGCGCCGGATCTCGGCGACGGCCAGATCCACGTCCCACAGGGGGATCAGGCACAGCGGTATGAGCCGCCCCCCACTGTCCCCGCACCACTCCTCCACCATCCAGTCGTTGTAGGCGCGGACGCAGGCGAGGGCGACCTCCTTGTCATGGGCCTCGGCGAAGGTCTGTCCACAGAAGCGGGGAAAGGTCGGGAAGCAGAGGCTGGCCTCGACGTGGTTGAGGTCCATGTCCGCCAGGCGCGCCTTGGGATCCCAGCACCCGCGCCGCATCTGGTCCCGGGTGATCCCTTCGAGGGTCATCTCGTCCCGGTCGAACCCGACGGCAGCGATGTTCCGCTTGTACGGGAACTTCAGGTCCTCGTAGATCCACCAGTCGGTGGGCTGCCCCTGCGGGTCCATGGTGATCCGGTACTTCCCGCCGACGTAGGCGAGATCCCCGATCCCGGCGGTCAGCGGCTTGGGTCCGCGGTCCCGGTACCTGGCCGGCAGCCAGGTCTCGAAGAGGTGGGCGGGCTCGATCACGTGGTCGTCGACGCTGATGATGCGCGGCAGTTCGGTCGCCATGGGTCCCCTCCGCCGGACGGGTATTTATCTGATGGTTCGTCAGCTAGCATGCCATCTGACGAGCCGTCAGCCAAGCAGGGGGACATGTGAACGAGAGCCCGCACTCCCTGAGTTCCGCCCGCACGCTGTGGGACCTGGTGGTCCGCCGCGCCCGACTCACCCCCGACCGCCCCGTCTTCCTCCAGGCCGACCGCCGGCTCACCTTCGGCGAACTGCGAGAGAAGGCCGAGCGGGTGGCAGCCGGCCTGTACGGCATGGGCGTACGCCCCGGCACGGTGGTCGCCTGGCAGCTGCCCACCCGCATCGAGACCGCCCTGCTGTCCTTCGCGCTGGCCCGCCTGGGTGCCGTCCAGTCCCCGGTCATCCCTTACTACCGGGACCGGGAGGTCGGCTTCGCGCTCGACCGGTCCCGGGCGGAGTTCTTCGCGGTACCGGGCGTGTGGCGCGGCCACGACCACACCGAGATGGCGCGGCGCCTCGGCGCCAAGGGCGTCTTCGAGGCGTACGGCGCCCTCCCCGACGGCGATCCTGCTGTGCTTCCCGCCGCGCCCACCGACGGCACCGCGGTTCGCTGGATCTACTGGACCTCGGGCACCACCTCCGATCCCAAGGGCGTGCTGCACACCGACCGCTCCCTGATCGCGGGCGGCTCCTGCCTGGCCCACGCCCTGCGCCTGACCCCGGACGACGTGGGCTCGATGGCCTTCCCCTACGCGCACATAGCCGGTCCCGACTACACGGTGATGCTGCTCCTGTACGGCTTCCCGGCGGTGTTGTTCGAGCACTTCGCGCTGCCGGAGGCACTGGCGGAGTACCGGCGGCACGGGGTGACGGTGGCGGGCGGGTCGACGGCGTTCTACTCGATGTTCCTGGCCGAGCAGCGCAAGCGGCCGGGCCGGAAGGTGATCCCCTCCCTGCGGCTGCTCGCGGGCGGCGGCGCCCCCAAACCACCCGAGTTGTACTACTCCGTCGTCCGTGACATGGGCGTCCAGCTCGCCCACGGCTACGGCATGACCGAGGTCCCGATGATCACCATGGGCGACCCCGAGGACACCCCGGAGCACCTCGCCACCACTGAGGGCCGCCCGCCCGCGGGCATGCAGGTCAAAATCGTCGACGGCGAGGTACGGCTGCGCGGCGAGGCCGTGTGCCAGGGCTATCTGGACCCCGCCCAGAGGGCTACGGCCTTCGACGAGGAGGGCTTCCTGCGCACGGGCGACCTCGGGCACCTGACGGACTCCGGACACCTGGTCCTCACCGGCCGACTCAAGGACGTGATCATCCGCAAGGGCGAGAACATCTCGGCGAAGGAGATAGAGGACCTGCTCGCCGTCCATCCCGCGGTGGGAGACGCGGCGGTGATCGGCCTGCCGGACGCGGAACGCGGCGAACTGGTCTGCGCGGTCGTGGAACAAGCGGCGAACGCGCCCGGGCTGACGTTGTCCGACGTCATCGCGCACCTGCGGGCGGAAGGCCTGTCCGTGCACAAACTGCCGGAACGGCTGGAGGTGGTGGAGGCGCTGCCGCGGAACGACACGCTGCGCAAGGTGCTGAAGTACAAGCTGCGGGAGCGGTTCTCCGCACCGGCGCGGCACGACGGCTGACGCACCTGGGCGGGCCCGGCATCACGTTCCGACGGGGTGCCAACCCCGCCGGACGGGGACACACCCGTCCGGCGGGGTTGGCCGCGGGCACCGACCGTGGACACCCGAGTCACGAACGGTTGACCCGGCACGGAGGGTAGGACGCGTGCGGCCGTCGGGGGGGAAAACGGAGGTTGTGCCAAGACCGGGGAATTCTGCACCACCCGTGTGGTCTTGTCGCGAAGGTGACCGCACTCTCAGGCCGACAGCGGGCCGGCCTCGTCCTCGTCGATGACCGCGGATTCGACATCGGGCCGGACGTCGAAGAGGCGGCGGACGCCGAGCGCGCCGAGGACCCGGTTGACGTGCGACCCGTCGTCGGCGCCCTGGTCAGGCAGGATCAGTCGCAGCCTGCCCTGGCAGGAGCGGATCAGGCGGCGTGCGGCGATGAGGACTCCGACCCCGCTGGAGTCGCAGAAGAACACGCCGGAGAGGTCCACGACCAGGCTGTGGTGTCCCTCGGCGACGGCGTCGTGCACCCGCTGGCGCAGCACCGGTGAGGTCATCAGGTCCAGTTCCCCGGACACCCGGAGCACAGCCCACCCGCCCCGTTCGACGCCGGTCACATTGAATGCCACGGCCATGCCCCTCCGCTCGCCGGATCTCCCGGAACCGCCCGGAAACGGAAGCAGTTCCCACGTTTCCTTCCGCGCGGCTGCCCAGCGGCCGTTCCCTGAAACGTCCTGCCACAAACCGCTAGCGAGGGAGAAGGGGCTTGTTTCGGTCACTGCAGATCAGGTTCGATCCTCAGTGAGCATGCATTGCGTGAAGGTTGCGTGAAGAGGGCACTATCACCTGCGGCATGCCCAGGGGGCGCACTTTGACACAAAGGGGCGTGCATTGTCAGACGTGCCGACTACATTCGAGAAGACGCGGCAGACACGCTGGACGAGCCGGACACGGGTGAGGGGAGGGGCCACATGGCCGAGAAGGACGTGCCGCCCCGCTGGGACCGGAAGATGCAGCAGCGACTCACCCGCGGTGAGGCAGCCGCCCTCGGCGAGCTGTACGACCGGTTCGCCTCACTCGTGCACAGCCTCGCCCACCGCGTCCTCGACGACGACAGGGCCGCCGACACCGTCACCAGCGAGGTCTTCGCCCACCTCTGGGAGCACCCCGAGACCTACGACCCCAGGCAGGGTCCGCTGCGCTCCTGGGTCGCCGACGTGACCCACCGGATCGCCGTGCAGCGGCTGCGGGACAACGAGACGGCCGCCCTGCCCGCAGGAGACGGCGGGTCCCCGGCGGAACCGGCGCACCTACGGCACCTGGAGCACAAGGTGCGCCGCGCCTCGATCGCCGCTCGCGCCGACTACATCGTCCATTCCATGCCCGCCCCGTTGCGCGCCGCCCTGGAACTGGCCTACTTCCAGCGCCGTGACTATCGCCAGACCGCGACCGACCTCGGCGTCACCGAGGAGGAGGCCCGGCGCCGGCTCCGCCTCGGTCTGCAACTGCTCTCCACCGCCCACGACGCCGGGACACCGCCAAGACACGGGGGTGCGGTGTGAGCGGGGCGGACCGGTCCGAAGCACCCGACGGGCACGAGGGACACGAGGGCCTTACGGGAGCGGATCGGGATGAGCTGCGGTCATACGAGGGTCGCCCGGGCAGACCGTACGACGGCCCGGATGGCGACGGCGGTTCGGGAGACGCTCCGCACGGGCTCGGTCCCACTCGGCCTCCGCGCATACCAGCGCCCCGCAACTCCGTCGAGGACGGCGGGCCCGCCCTGCCCGGCCTCGCCGCTCTGGAAGACCCCGCAGCCGTGCCGCTCGACCTGTCGCACGACGTGCTGAAGTCGCTCCTCGGTGCCTGGGCCCTGGCCGCCTGCTCCCCGCAGGAGACCGCCGCCGTGGAGGAGCACCTGGGCGCCTGCGGCCGTTGCGCCGACGAGGCCCGCCGGCTGCGCGAAGCGGTCGGTCTGCTGCACCAGCCGGAGAGCCTCGACCTCGACCCGGCACTGCGCACCCGCGTCCTGCAGAACTGCCTGGACCACCGGCCGCCCCACATCCCGGTGCCCGACTGGGCGGCGCCGTACGACGCCGAGACCGCCCGGCTGGACGCCCTGCTGCAGGACTTCGGGGACGCCGAGTGGCATGCGCCGGTGCGGCTGCGGTGGTTCGAGGCGGACACCGCGACGAGCCGCCGCACGACCGTGGCCGGAGTGATCGCGCACCTACTGTCGGTCGATGGACTGATCGCGGCGGCGCTCGGCCTGAAGGACCCCCTGAGTAAAGTCGCCGGGGCGGCAAAGAACGTGGCGGGCCCGGCCGGGCGTACCGAGGCGTTCTGGCGGGCCTCCCGCTTCCCCTCTACTCTTCCCCGCCCTTCGGACGGGGGAGCACCCGTCCCGCTCCGCTCGGTGCGGGCGCCCTGGCGCGAACAGAGCCACAGCCTGGTACGGACGGTGTCCTTCACCGGCAGCCACTCGGGCGGGCTCGCCGTGTCCTACGGTGACTTCGAACTTCCGCTGCACGACGCGATGCTGGACCGCGCCTTCGAGTGCTGGGTGCACGGCGAGGACATCGCGGAGGCGGTGGACTACCCGTACCGACCACCGGCGCCGCGCCACCTGAACCTGATGATCGACCTCGCGGCCCGCATGCTGCCGGGCGCGCTCGCCGAGCGGCGCCGGGCCGGGCTGTCCGCACCGGGCCGTCGGGCACCGCACCTGGTGCCGGCGGGCGCGCCAGGGCGCAGCCTGCGCCTGGAGATCGAGGGCGCGGCGGGCGGCGAGTGGCTGATCCCGCTGGACTCCCCTGCGGCGGTGGGCTCCGCAGAGTTCGAGGTGGCACACGTCGCCCTGGACGGCGTGGAGTTCTGCCGGTTGGCCGCTGGTCATGTGCTGCCGGAGGACGCGGCGGCCGGGCAGGCCGGGGATCGCGCGGCGATCAGGGATGTGCTGTTCGCCGCGGCCGGGTTGAGCCGTATGTGAGGTGCCGGGCGCCGGATTCCACCCGCAACCGCCGCTACGCGAACACCACCGTCCGGCGCCCGTTGAGGAGAATCCTCCGCTCGGCGTGCCACTTCACCGCACGCGCCAGCGCCTGGCACTCCACGTCCCGACCGATCGCCACCAGCTGGTCCGGCGTCACGTCATGCCGCACCCGCTCGACCTCCTGCTCGATGATCGGCCCTTCGTCGAGGTCGGCCGTCACATAGTGGGCCGTGGCGCCGATCAGCTTGACGCCTCGCGCGTGCGCCTGGTGGTACGGCTTCGCGCCCTTGAAGCTCGGCAGGAAGGAGTGGTGGATGTTGATGATCCGGCCGCTGAGCCGCTTACACAGGTCGTCCGAGAGGACCTGCATGTAGCGGGCGAGGACGACCAGTTCGACCTCCGCATCGCGCACGATCTGCAGCAGCTTCGCCTCGGCCTCCGGCTTGGTCTCCCTGGTCACCGGAATGTGGTGGAAGGGGATGTTGTACGAGCCCACCAGCTCTTCGAACTCAGTGTGATTGGACACCACGCCCACGATCTCCACCGGGAGCGCACCGGTGCGAGCGCGGAAGAGCAGGTCGTTCAGGCAGTGCCCGAACTTGCTGACCATGAGCAGGATGCGCGTCTTCTCGTCGGCCCGGTTGATCTGCCAGTCCATGTGGAAGGAGTCGCCGACGGCGGCGAAGCTGGCCCGCAGTTTGTCCACCGTCACCGGTGCCTCGGCCGAGAAGTGGACGCGCATGAAGAACAGACCCGTGTCGTGGTCGCCGAACTGCTGGCTGTCCTCGATGTTGCAGCCGGTCATGAACAGATAACTGGACACGGCGTGCACGATGCCCTGCTTGTCCGGGCAGGAGAGAGTGAGGACGTACTGGTCGGCCGGGGCGGCGGCGGGCGCGGACTGCTCGTTCATGCACCACAGGTTCCCACACCGGCCACCCGCCGCGGGCAGTCGTCCCGCAGGACGGACGGCCTGCGCGCACCGAGCCGTGCGGGTCGCGGGCCCGCAGGCATCCCCCGCGGGCCGGGACTACCCGGCGCCAGTCATGATCCGCAGTGCTTCCAGGCTCCGCGGGGGCGTGTCCGGGTCGTCACCGTCACCCGCCGCGAGGCGCAGGTGCGCGTCCCGCGCCGCGCGCACAGCCTCCGGCCAGCCGTGGTGGTCGACGTACACGGCGACCGGCGCGTCCGGGCCGACCTGGTGCATGATCCGCAACACCCGCAGCACGGCGGTGTCAACGAGAGCCGCCTCCTGCGAGTCCCGGAATATCGTGCCGACGTACTTCGCCGCGGACCAGTTGTCCAGCCAGGTGTCCTCCACCAGCCGGTACACGGCGTCGGTGACGTCGCCGTACCCGTCCACACCGGCCAGCCAGACGTCCCGTTGGAAGACCGGGTCGGAGAGCATGTGCAACGCCGAGCGCACATTGCTGCGCCAGCGCCACCACGGCATGTCGTTCAGGGCCATGCCGCCCATGGTGGAGGAGCGACGGCCATGACGGGAAGAGTTCACCGGAGCTTGCACGGTCATCGATCGTACGTTCCTCACCGCGCCCTTCACACCGGCCCCTGCAATTCACCCCGGTGTCACCTTTCGTTGACCGAGGGTCACTCCCGGGTTAGCGGTGTGAGGGAATCGTGCCTATCCATGACCGGCAGGCGACGCATCCGCAGTACCTCCCTCCCCGCACTCACCCCGCCCGCCAGAGGCACCGTACTGGCCGCGGGTGCCCTGGCCCTGTGCTCGTCGCTCGCCACCGGATGCGGGGTCATCCCCGGTGCCACGGGGGGCTCCGGGGACGACCCGGTCAAGGTCATGACCTGGGCGCCACAGGGCACCGACGCCACCAACAAGCCGGGCATGCCCGCCATGGCCCGCGCCTACGCCAAATGGATCAACGCGCGCGGCGGCATCAACGGCCGCAAGCTCCAGGTCCTGACCTGCAACGACCACAATGACAGCGTGGGCGCGGCCAAGTGCGCCCGGCGTGCGGCGGCCGAGGACGTGGTCGCGGTCGTCGGCTCCTACAGCCAGTTCGGGGACTCCTTCCTCGCCCCGCTGGAGGGCGCCGACATCCCCTACATCGGCGGCTACGGAGTCACCAACGACGAATTCACCGGCCCCATGTCCTACCCGGTCAACGGTGGCCAGCCCGCCCTTCTCGCAGGTCTCGGCAAGGCCCTCGCAGCCACCTGCGGCAAGATCGCCCTGGTCCGCCCCGACAGCATCGCCGGCGACGAACTTCCCGTCGTGCTCGACTCCGGACTCAAGGCCGGTAGACACGCGGAAGCCGGCGACCAGCTCGCCGCCGAGGACGCCACGGAGTACGACGGCCAGGCCGAGCAGGCGCTGCGGTACGCGACTGAGGACACCGGGAAGAAGGGCTGCGTGGTGCCCGCACTCGGAGACCACACGAACACCTTTATGGACTCCTTCCGGCGGGCCCGCAAGAACTTTCCCGAAGTGAACACGGCGACCGTGCTCGGCAGCGTCGATCAGACGGTGATCAACGCGACGGGCGGGGCGTCCGGGCCGTACGAGGGGGCGTACGTCACCGGCTGGTACCCGGCCGCCTCGGACCACCGCTGGGACCAGATGAAGAAGGTGATCAACGAGGAGGCCTTCGGCGACAACCGCATCAACCCCGCGGACGCCGGAGTGCAGACCACCTGGATCGCCTACACCGTGCTCAAGGCCGTCCTGGAGAAGATCGGCGACGGGGAGGTGAGCGCCGACACCGTGCGGCACACCCTCAACGGCGGCCTGCACGTGTCCACCGGCGGCCTCACCCCCACCCTGCACTGGCCCTACGAGGGCAAGCTGGCCGCGGTCGGCTTCCCACGCCTGGTCAACGCGGATGTCACCCTGCAGGTCGTCCACAACGGCAAGCTCGTCGCGGCCCGCAAGGGCGTCGGCGGCATCAACGGCACCGCCGACATGACGCAGACCCTGGAGAACGTCGACGTGCAGTGAACCCGCACGGGCGGCTCGCCGCACCGGCGGCCGGTCACAGCTGGGTGGTCTGGCGCTGGGTCAGACCGTACTTCTTGGCGATCGTGTTCCACAGCGCGGCCGCCTTCGTCTTCTGCGCGCTGGCGGTTCCGCTCTCCCGGTTGCCGGCCTGGGTCTGGCCGGTGATGCGTGCGTTGCCCTTGTGGCAGCCCTTGTGCCCGGTCCTGACCTGGTCCGCCCAGGCGGCATAGTGGTTGTCGGCCGCGGCGGACGCCTGCCAGGCCTTGGTCAGGGCAGTGGTGAGGTCACCGTGGCCGGGCAGCTTGTCCACGGACAGCTTGCCGAGCCGGGTGACCAGTTGCCCGCGCTGCTTGGCCGCCTCCCGCAGGGTGGACGCCGCTTGGTCGAGCTTGTCGCAGCGCTTGACGCCGGCCACCGCCTGGATCACGGCAGCGCGGCTGCTGCCGCTGTCAGCGAGCAGCTTGTCCAGCGCGACGGCCTGCTGCCGGGCGGGATCCGCGGCGGGCGACGCGGAGCCCTGGGCTGCCGGAGACACGGCGGCGACCGCCTTGCCGTCGTTGCCCCCGTCCTTGCCGCCGCCACTGAGCAGGGCGCCGGCACCCACACCGAGGACGACGATGGCGACCCCCGCGGTGGCGATCAGCGGCACCCGGGACCGGCCCCGGCGCGGCTCCTCCGCGCCCTCCCCCGGGCCGTACGAGGACTGCGGCGCGCCGTACGAGGACTGCGGCGCGCCGTACGACGGCTGTGCCGAGCCGTACGACGGCTGTGCCGCCGGGCCGGGGTAGGCCTCCGGCTGTTCGATCCTCGGGAGCTGCTGGGTGGAGCCGGCTTGGCTCCCGCCGTCTGTCGGGCCATTGCGGAAGAGGTTGTCGAACTCGGCCGGCGGCTGTCGGTCCGCGTCCTCTCCCTGGCCCCCTCCCTGGCCCCGTCCCAGGTCTTGTCCCTGGCTCAAGGCCTGGCCCGGTGCCTGGACTTGGGCCCGGGCGGCGTAGGGCGGGATGTACTGCGTGGCCTCCGCGTCGGAATGTGCAGGCGCCACCGGAGGGATGTACTGGGTGGCACCGTCAGTCGGGGCCGCCTGCACGGGTGGCAGGTACTGGGTCGCACCCTCGGCCGGGGCCGCCTGCACGGGTGGCAGGTACTGGGTCGCACCCTCGGCCGGGGCCGCAGAGACCGGCGGGATGTACTGGGTCGACCCTTCGGCTGTCGGCAGCAGCGGCGCGGGCTGAGCCGGGTACTGCTGCGGGTACTGCTCATGCCCCTGGTACGGGTCGGGCGCACCGTACGCGGGCTGCCGACCGCCGCCGTAGGCATCACCGTGACCGCCGTCACCGTACGGCGCGCCCTGGCCGCCGTGGCCGTGGGAAAAGTCCTGGCCCGCAGGGGGAGGCAGCTGCCCGCCGTAGGACGGCGCCGGGGCGCCCTCGGGAGGCAGCGGGCCGGGATTCACCGCGGACGGGGGCCGCTGGTCCGGAGCGCCGTGGGTCTCCCACTGCTGAGCTGCCGCCGGAGGCCAGCCCTGACCCGGCTGGGTCGACTGCTGCTCGGAACCCCAGGAACCACCCCACGACTGCGCGCCGGTCGGCGCGCCGGGTGCGGGCGCCGCGGTCGCGCCCGGCAGCAGCGGCTCACTTCCGTCGGAGGGCAGCACGACGCCTTCGCGCGCGGACCGCGCCGAGGGTTCTTCGCCCTGTCCACTCTGCGTCACCGGGACTCCTACCCATGGGGGACCTTGTGCTCGATCGTCGGTTCACGCTACCGGGTCCCCCAAGCCGGGTGCCATGCAGCTCAGGGCGCGATCTTCATCCCTGTGACAGCAGTAACAAAACCGTCCCGCGATGCGCTGTTTCGTGGCATCCACCGCGTGCCCGGGTGTCGTTCGCCTGGTGTTCACGCGATCGCGGGGACGGTGTTCAGGCAGCCTGCTGAAGTTCGAGTCGCGCCCCGAACTCCCGTACCACCGCCTCGTCCCGGAAGGGCGCCAGCCGCTGCTGGAGATCGTCCAGGTACTCCGTGCCCCGGCTGGAGCGCAGTGTCTGAAGCAGTTCCACCGCCTTCAGACCGGTGCTGCAGGCCTGTTCGATCTCGCGCTGCTGCACCTGGGCCGTGGCGAGCAACACATAGCCGATGGCTCGGCGGCGGGCCCGGGACTCCGGGTGCCCGGCCAGTGACTGCTCGGCGTACCGGGCCGCCGGCTCGGGCTGGCCCAGGTCACGGTGGCAGTGGGCCAACTCGTCGGCCAGATAGGCCGTGTCGAAGTGCGCGATCCACACCGGGTCATCGCCGGATGAGGCGTCCACGCGCTCCATCGCCGTGACCGCCCGCCCGGTCGCCGCCTGTGCCGCGCGCACAGCGCCGAGCAGGGCGTGGCCGCGCGCCTCGGCCGCATGGAACATCGCCTCGGCGCGCGGGGGCACATGGCCGCGCGCCCCCTCCTGCGCCGCCCGCGCCAACTGGGCGATCTCACGCGGGTTGCCGAGCTGCGCGGCGAGGTGGCTCATGGACGCGGCGAGGACGTAGCCGCCGTAACCGCGGTCCCCGGCGGCCTGCGCCAGCCTTAGCGACTGGATGTAGTACCGCTGGGCCAGGCCCGGTTGCCCGGTGTCGACGGCCATGTACCCGGCCAGCTCGGTCAGTCGGGCCACGGCGGCGAACAGGTCACGACCGATCGCCTCCCGGTACGACCCGGCGAGCAGCCCGGAGACGACACTGTTGAGGTAGTGCACGACGACCGGGCGCACATGCCCACTGCCGAACTGGTGATCGAGGTCCACCAGCGCCTGGGTCATGGACCGCACGGCTGCCACGTCGGCCCGGCCCACACGCGGGCCCGCCTGCCGGGCCACCTGGGTGTCCGGCGCCGAGATCAGCCAGTCGCGGCTGGGCTCGACCAGCGCGGAGGCGGCGACGGCGGAACCGGACAGGAAGTCCCGCCGCCCCACGTCGCTGCGCCACAGTTCGCAGACCTGTTCGATGGCCCCCAGCACCGTCGGCGAGAACTGGAGACCGACCCCCGAGGCGAGGTTCTTGCCGTTGGCCATGCCGATCTCGTCGATCGTGACCGTACGGCCCAGCTTGCGCCCGAGCGCCTCGGCGATGATCGCCGGGGCCCGGCCCCGCGGCTGCTGGCCGCGCAGCCAGCGGGCCACGGACGTCTTGTCGTAGCGCAGGTCGAGCCCGTGCTCCGCGCCGCACATGTTGACCCGCCGGGCCAGCCCGGCGTTCGAGCACCCCGCTTCCTGGATGAGTGTCTGCAGCCGTTCGTTCGGCTGCCTCGCCACGAGAGGCCTTGCGGCCATGCATTACCCCCTGCGAACCCCTGGAGCGTAAAGATCCGGCCGGGAAGATCCGGTCGGGATGTTCCGGTCGGACGATCACTGCCCAGCTGACATACCGTCAATGCGTGACATGTGCGGTTTGCCGGGGTAAAGGCTGATGCCAACCCCACTCCTGGCTACCCAGTCCACGCCCCGCTTCCTCCTACGCGCCCCCACGCGTGCACCCATGCGCCCCGGCTACGGAAGCGATGCTCCTCCCCCGCGCACGCTACGGCCGTAACTCCAGGTGAGTGCGGGAGTTGAGTTCAGCGTGGAAGAGACGATCGCGGGCGCCGAAGACACTCAGATTGCCGGTCACATTCCGCAGCAGCGCGGGGAATCGCTGCTGGAGACCGCCGTACGCTACGCCGAGGAGCGGCACTGGGACGTGTGCCCGGGCACCTGGCTGGAAGCCGCCGAAGGAGTGCCGTACTGCTCGTGCGGCGACGCCTCTTGCCCTGCGCCGGGTGCACACCCCGCGCGCCCCGATTGGGCGGCCCAGGCCACCGGCAGTGCGACCGTCGCGCGCCGGATGTGGCAGAAGCAGCCGACGGCGTCGATCCTGCTGCCGACGGGGCGGACCTTCGACGCGCTGTCCGTCCCGGAGAGCGCCGGATTCCTGGCTCTCGCCCGGATGGAGCGGATGGAGTCGACGCTCGGGCCGGTCACCCTGACTCCCGATCGTCGGATGCAGTTCTTCGTGCTGCCGGGGGCTTCCGCGAAAGTACCGGACCTGGTGCGGAAACTCGGATGGTCCCTGGCCTCGCTGGACCTGGTCACGCTGGGGGAAGGAAGCTACGTGGCTGCTCCCCCGACCCGGTTCGGCTCTCGCGGCGCCGTGCAGTGGGCGTGCCGGCCCACGCCCGCGAACCGGTGGCTACCGGATGCCGAGGAGTTGATCTCACCGCTCTCCTACGCCTGCGGCCGGGATCGCTGACCGAGCCCCCACGCCCCAGCCGCACGCCGGGCGCGCTCCCCACCCTGGACGGAACCATCCCCGCCGTACTGTTTCAGCATGACCGAAGCAGCGGTACGCATACGGGGGCTCTGGAAGCGGTTCGGGCAGCAAGTCGCTGTCGGGGGGATCGATCTGGAGTTGCCTGCTGGAAAGTTCATCGGGCTGGTCGGGCCCAACGGGGCCGGGAAGACCACGACGCTGTCCATGGTGACGGGGCTGCTGCGACCCGACGAGGGGACCGTGGAGATCGCCGGGCACGACGTGTGGCGGGATCCGGTGTCCATCAAGGCACGCATCGGAGTGCTGCCCGAGGGGCTTCGGCTGTTCGAGCGGCTTTCCGGACGGGAACTGCTCGGGTACTCCGGCCGGCTGCGCGGGCTGCCGGGGGACGAGGTCGACAAGCGGGCAACCCAGTTGCTGGACGTGCTCGACCTAGCGGGGGCCCAGCACAAGCTCGTGGTCGACTACTCAACCGGCATGCGCAAGAAGATCGGGCTCGCCGCCGCCCTCCTACACAACCCTGAAGTGCTCTTCCTCGACGAGCCGTTCGAAGGCGTGGATCCGGTGTCCGCACAGACGATCCGGGGCGTGCTGGAGCGGTACACCGCCTCCGGCGCCACCGTGGTCTTCTCCTCCCACGTCATGGAACTGGTCGAATCCCTGTGTGACTGGATCGCGGTCATGGCGGCCGGCCGCATCCGCGCCGCCGGGACACTGGACGAGGTCCGCGGAGTGCATCCCACCCTGCAGGGGGCGTTTCTGGAACTGGTGGGGGCCAACGGCCGGGACACCGGCTCCCATCTGGACTGGCTGGGCGGCGGGGCGGCCCGATGACGAGCGTGACCTCCACCGTCGTGCGGCTGAAAGTGTCGCTGATCAGGAACGGATTGCGGCAATCCGCCGGAAGGCGGGCCGCGTTCGCCGTCTCGGCGGTCATCGCGGTCCTGTTCGCGCTGGCACAGCTGCTGGGGCTGCTCCTGCTGCGTGGACACGCGCACGCCGGTGTGGTGGCCGTGGTCGTCACCGCCGTGCTGGCGCTGGGCTGGGCCGTACTGCCGTTGTTCTTCCCAACCGGCGACGAGACGCTGGACCCGACCCGGCTGGTCCTGCTGCCACTACGCCCACGGCCGCTGGTACGGGCCCTGCTCGTGGCCTCCCTGGTGGGCATCGGCCCCGTGTGCACGCTGCTGATCCTCGTGGGCTGCGCGCTGGCGCCGGCGCACCGCACGGCCACCTACGTCTTTTCCGTCGTCGCCGTCGCTCTCGCCCTGCTGACCTGCGTGGCGCTCGCGCGGGCCGTCGCCGCCGCCAATGTGCGGCTGCTGACCAGCAGAAAGGGCCGCGATCTCGCCGTACTGAGCGGGCTGGTGATCGCGATCGGGACGCAGCTGATCAACTTCGGCGCCCAGCAGCTGGGTTCGGCGGGCGGGCTCGGGCAGTTGCAGCCGGTCGCGGACGTCCTGTCCTGGGTGCCGCCGGCGTCGGCGATGGGCGCGGTGCAGTCGGCGAACGACGGCTCTTACGGCATCGCGCTCGCCCAGCTCACGGTCTCCGCAGCCGGACTGGGGCTGCTGGTGGCGGTCTGGGCCCGCAGCCTGACCCGGCTGATGACCGCCCCCGACGGTTCCACGCTCCAGGCCACCGGCGCGGGCGCTCCGAAGCGGAGTTCGACCGGGCTCGCGCGGCTGCTGCCGGACGGGCGCACGGGTACCGTGATGGAACGCAGCCTGCGCTACATCCTGCGGGACCCGAAGACCAAGGCCGCGTGGGTGTCCTCGTTGGCAATCGGGCTGCTCGTACCGGTGTTCAACGCGGTGCGAGGCACAGGATCGGTCTACTTGGCGTGCTTCGCGACCGGGATGCTCGGCATGCAGATGTACAACCAGTTCGGTCAGGACACCTCCGCATTCTGGATGGTGGCCATGACCATCTCCTCCGCCCGGGATGCCTCCACCGAGTTGCGTGGCCGGGCCCTGGCCCTGCTGCTGATCGCCCTCCCCTACACGACGCTCGTGACGGTGTTGACGGCCGGACTGCTGGGCAGCTGGGACCAGTTGCCCGAGGCATTGGGGCTGTCCTTCGCGGTACTCGGGGCGCTGCTGGCAACCGGCGCGTGGGCCTCGGCCCGCTTCCCCTACTCCATTCCCCGGGACGGCCACAAGAACGTCACGCCGGGGCAGGCGGGCCTCGCCTGGATCGCGATCTTCGGCGGTATGGCCTCGGCGGCCCTGCTGTGCCTCCCCGTCATCGCTCTCATCGTCTGGCTCAACGCGAGCACGGGCGGCGCCGCCTGGACCTGGCTGCTGCTCCCGGTGGGCGCGGGTTACGGCACCGGCCTCACCCTGCTGGGCCTGCGGCTGGCGGCACCGCGCGCGGCGACCCACCTGCCGGAGATCCTGACGGCGGTGAGCAAGGGGTAGGGCGCGTTTGCAGCGCCGGGGCATCAGGCCGCCCGGGGGGAGCGCGGGGAAGCGCGCCTTCAGCGGCACCCAGGGACCGCGCAGGACACCGCGCACGGGCCGCAGTGGACTGCGCAAGCCGATCACGCAGCGGACACGGCGCTCAGCTCCCGAGCACCGCATCGAGAAACGGTGAGACGGCCGCCCGCCAGGCCTCCGGATGGTCGTAGTGGGCGAGATGGCCGGCGTCCGGCACCTCGGCGTATGCGCCGTGGGGCAGGACCCGGACCATCTCCTGGGCCTCGGCGCGGCCGAGTTCGCCGTCCACTCCGCGCACCACCAGGGCGGGACAGCCGACCTGGGCCAACTCCTCCCAGTGCGCGTCGTACACCCAGGTCTCACGGGACCTGAGCATCTGCTCCGACTCGAAGACGGGCCGCCAGCCGTCGCCGCTCTCGTGCATCACCTCGGCGTAGAAGGCCCCGCGGGCCGGGTTGGGGCGCTCCGCCCGGGGGTCGTCCTCGCCGAACCACTTGCGTACGTCGGCGAGGGTGGCGAAGGGGACGGGCCAGGACCGGAACCAGTCGGCCCACTCCTGCTGCGAGGCGGTGCCGAGGGCGGAGGCCCGCATGTCGCAGATGATCAGCCCGCGCACCAGGTCGGGGCGCTTGGCGGCGAGCTGCCAGGCGGTCAGCGCACCCATGGCATGACCGACGAGCAAGACGGGGGCCAGGCCGAGTTGTTCGACGGCGGCCTCGGCGTCCTGGACGTAGGCCTCGCGGGTGTAGGCGGCCTGCGGGGGCTTACCGCTCTGGCCGTGGCCGCGCTGGTCGAGCGCGACGGCGCGGTGGCGCTCGGAGAGCCAGCGGGCGGTGGGGGCCCAGTGGGAGGCGCGCCCCATCAGCCCGTGGAGTAACAGCACACCCGGCGAGCCGGGTTCCGGCTCGGTCTTGGGAGGGTCAGCGAACTCCCAGGCGGCCAGCCGCACGCCACCCGCTCCCGTCACGTCGATACGCCGCGCCATGGGACTGGCACCCCCAGCTCCGCCTGTCTCGTACGGTGCTGCGTCGCGGTGCTGCGCCGCAGCCCTGTCTCGCACCTGAGTTCTGCCGCCGTACTCGTGTCGTGGTGCTGTCGTACTGCGGCCGTGCCGTTGCCGCACTACCGCCGCGTTGCCATTGCAGGCTATCGAATACACATTCGAAAATTCCGTCCCTGTGGGCAACACCCCTCATTCGAGTGACACCCTTCAGCGAATGATCGCCGCCACCGGGGGGACTCTTCTGGCGGGAGGCGGACCGCTCAGGGAGAACCGGTCCGAGGGGGTTGACCCTGAGAGCTCGGGGCTCCGGGTCAGCACGGGGGAGGAGGGGCTCCGGCGCCGACGGCGCCGGAGCCCCTCCTGCTCAGCGCTTGGCGACGAACACGTGCGAGGCGACGTCCGCCTCCAGCTCGGCCGCCTCACCACCGCTGCCCACCAGCACCCCACCGGCCGACTCCGTCACGCTCACCACGGAACCGGGCTGCACACCCGCCCGCCGCAGCGTGTACATCAGCTGCGCGTCCGTCTGGATCGGCTCGCCGATGCGGCGCACGACGACCGTCTTGCCGTCGGTGCCCGCATCCAGGTCGGCCAGGGAGACCATGCTCTCGTCCAGGAACGGGTCGGCCCCGTCCTTCTCGCCCAGCTCCTCCAGTCCCGGGATCGGGTTGCCGTAGGGCGACTCGGTGGGGTGGCGCAGCAGTTGCAGGACTCTGCGCTCCACGGCCTCACTCATCACGTGCTCCCAGCGGCAGGCCTCCGCGTGCACCTGCTCCCACTCCAGGCCGATCACGTCGACGAGGAGGCACTCGGCCAGCCGGTGCTTGCGCATGACGCGCGTCGCCAGTCTCCTGCCCTCGTCGGTCAGCTCCAGATGCCGGTCGCTCGCCACGGACACCAGACCGTCGCGCTCCATCCGCGCCACCGTCTGGCTCACCGTCGGCCCGCTCTGATCGAGTCGCTCCGCGATGCGGGCGCGCATGGGGACGACGCCTTCCTCTTCAAGTTCGAGGATGGTGCGGAGATACATCTCCGTGGTGTCGATCAGTCCGGACATACGTGCCCCTCGATTACCTCTGCCGGCAGGCCCGACCGTGCTCTGGCCCTGACACCAATTCTGCCGGATCCCACTGACAAGCGGGGGGCCCCGGGAAAACGCCCGCCCGCCCTCCGGGCGGCCAGGACCGGAGTCCGGCCCCGGTCGTATTGACAGCACACTGGTCCAGACCGCACGGTGATCCGCGACACAGACTCTGCGAAGGGGCACCGCATGAGCGACGGCACGCCTGCCGACCTGTTCTTCGACGCCGCCATCAACCTGCTGCGACGGGTCCGGGAGGAGGAAGCGGAGGCGATCACGGCGGCCGGCACGCTACTCGCCGACACCGTTGCCGCCGGGGGCCGGCTGTTCGCCTTCGGCGCCGGGCACTCCTCCCTGGCCGCCCAGGACGTCGTCTACCGGGCCGGCGGCCTCGCCCTGATGAACCTCCTCGCCGTACCCGGGGTCGTCGGCGTCGACGTCACCCCGGCCACCCTCGGCTCCGCGCTCGAACGCGTCGACGGCCTCGCCGCCGCCGTGCTCGACACCTCGCCGGTCCGGGCCGGCGACGCACTCGTGATCATCTCCCTGTCCGGCCGCAACGCCCTGCCCGTCGAGATGGCTCTCAACGCCCGCGCCCTGGGTGTCAAGGTGATCGGCGTGACCTCGGCCGTATACGCCTCGCAGACCAAGTCCCGGCACGCCTCCGGCACCTTCCTGAAGGACCACTGCGACATCGTGCTCGACTCGAAGATCGCGGTCGGCGACGCGGAACTCACCCTCGACACCATCCCAGCGCCCTTCGCCCCCGCATCCACCGTGGTCACCACGGCCCTCATGCAGGCGGTCGTGGCGACCGCCGCATCCTCCCTGGCCGACCGCGGCATCGAACCCCCGCTGCTGCGCTCCGGCAACGTGGACGGCGGTCACGAATGGAACGGCAGGGTGATGTCGGAGTACGGCGACCGCATCTTCTACCGACGCTGAACCAGCGTCCCGAACGAAACGAACGGCGGCGAACTTCGTCAGTCCCCGTGGACTTCCCGGGAGGATCGGGGTCTTCCCGGAACCGCCGCAGGCCCCGGGAGCGCTCCAAAGTCCGCTGCAACGCCCGGGGGCCGTTTCACTCCCGCGCCTTCCCGCCCAGCGCCTCCGACAGATCCAGCGCCACCGCGATGCGCCCCGCCACGTCCTCCGCGTATGCCACGTCGGACCGCTCGAAGCGGCTACGGCCGGCCCCGCGCAGGAACGTCACCGCCCCCAGCGTCCGCCCCCGACTGCGCAGCGCCACGCACAGTGCGTGCACCGCGTCATCGGGCCACTGCCGCGCCAGCGCCCACTCCCGGGCGTGCCGCGGCGGACCCGCCTCGGCATCCGCGCGCACCGTGCCGGCCCGCTCCACACAGTTCAGCGCCGGATGCCCCTCCTCGTAGCACACCGGTAGCCCGGCAGCACCCGTGAGCAGGCTCGGTCCCGGCGCTCCGCCGGGTGTGGCGGCGAGCCGCACCAGCCGCACCCGATCCGGCGTCTGCGTGGTCCCCGCGCGTGGACCGGCCGCCACCCGGTCGATCAGCGCATGATCGGCGAAACCGGCGAGGGCGAAGTCCAACTGGACGGTGGCGGCCTCCACCGGGTCCTCGCACTCGGCGGCGGCTCGGGCCGCACGGTGCAACTGGTTCGTACGGAATCGCAGCAGCGCCCCTTCCTGTTGGCCCTGCTTGGCCTCAGTCACGTCCTGGAACAACCAGCCGACCCCGAGTGGTACCGGTTCCTCCGCGAGGGGCGAGGCCAGCCGCACGAAGCCGCTCCGCCAGCAGCGCCGGTTCTCCCCCTCCGGGGTGCGCACGGTCACCCACATATCGGCGGGTGCAGGCGGCGCTCCCTCCGCCAGCACGTGCGTGAGCGCGGCCTCCAGCTCCTCAACGCCCCGCACGAGCAGTTCCCCGAGCGGGCGCCCGAGCGCGGAGGCGCGCCCGGTACCGAGGGCCCGCGCCGCATGCGTGTTCACCACAGCGGGCCGCAGGTCCGCGTCGACGAGCACGACGCCCCACGCCGCGTCCTCCAGCAACGCCTCGCTCAACGCGATCGACCGCTCCAGGTCGATCTGGGCGTGCACCTCGCTGAACGCGCAATAGACACCCGCGGGCTCCCCCTCGTGCCCCCGTACGGCGGCGGACTGCGTCCGCACCAACACCCGACCGCCGTCCTTGGTGACGAGCGCGAACTCGTGCACCTGCCGTCCCGGCGCGTGCATCGCGGACATCAGCCGGGCCTGAACCTCCTCGGCGTCGGCGGTACGCACCGCCCAGCCGGCGAACCCCTGCCGCCCCACCGCCTCCGCCGCGGTCCAGCCCAGGATGCGCTCCGCCTCCCGGTTCCAGTGCGTGACGACCCCGTCGGCGTCGAAGGCACACAGCGCCGCGTCCATGCCGTCGAGCAGAGCGGCGAGCAGATCGGACCCACCAGGCTCGTCCGGCCCCAGCTCATTCGTGGTCCCACTCCGCCGCGAAGTACTCACCTGGTCCCCCTGGAAGCCACGTCCACGCATCTGAGGCGCTCGGTTCGCCCACTGGCTTTCATTCAACTCGAACGTGATGCAGCCCACATCTGGTTCCCGCAAGATTGCCGGAATCAGTGCCAGGTGCCGTCAGCCGTCCCCGGCCGCCCCGACCGTCTCCAGCCGCAGGTCCACCCACTCGTCCCGCTCCCCGTCCAGCGCGTACCGGTCGATCTCCAGGAATCCGCGTCGCTCGGCGAACCGCAACCCGTCCGCGTTCACCGCCAGCACACACGTCTCGATCGCCCCGGCGCCGAGCAGACGCGCGTGGGCCAGCGCGTTCTCGTACAGCGCGGTCCCGAACCCGCGCCCCCGGAACTCGGGCAGCACCCGCGCGATGACGGTGGCCACCGCCTCCTCCCCCACGGGCGGCCGCATAGTGGAGCACCCGACGAGCGCGTCCCCGAGATAGGCGTTTTCCAGTCGGTACCGCCCCTGCCGCACCCGGGCGTCCTCCAGCGACATCGCCGCGGGCGGCACGATCATGTTGTGGACGTGCCGCCACTGCTCGATCATGAGGTCACCGTCGACGGTGGCGAGTCGGATCAAGGTCATGTGTGGACGCTACCCACACGGGCGCACGGGAGGGTAGCGAAAAACAGTTGAGTCCCTCCGCCCGGCTTCTTAGGGTGTCGGGTACACGAGAAGGGAGGTGGTTCGGCAGATGTATGAAAACCGGACGCGTGAGGTGGCTGCGGGCTAAGCGGTCCGCCACCCCATCCAGTGCGGTGCCGGACCAGCACGTGCCACAAGCGTGCAGCCGGCCCAATCCCAAGCAGTCACCCGACCCGCGAGCTCGCCGGCACGTCCGGCCGGCTTCTGCCGCCGCAAGGTGGCGGAACCCGAGCTCGCGGGTCGTCTGCGTTCGAGCGGGCCCGTGCGTTTCCCGGGGCCGGGGGCCGCTGACCGCCCGAACGCGACCTGCGGCTTCAGGGGCTGAGCCGTTCCACCCGCCAGCTACCGTCCGGCCGGGCGACGTAGCGCAGGCGGTCGTGCAGGCGGTTCACGCGCCCCTGCCAGAACTCGACCGTCTCGGGAGCGATGCGGAAGCCGCCCCAGTGCGGGGGGACCGGGACCTTTTCGTCCTCGGGATAGCGGGCCTCCAGATCGGCGTAAGCCGCGTCCAATTCGGCACGGGAGGCGATCACCGAGGACTGGGCGCTGGCCCAGGCACCGAGCTGGGAGCCGTGCGGGCGGCTGCGGAAGTAGGCAGCCGTCTCGTCACGGCCGGTGCGGCGGGCGGTACCGGTGACGATCACCTGGCGGGCCAGCGGGTGCCAGGGGAAGAGCAGGCAGATGTGCGGGTTCTCCGCGAGGTCCCGGGCCTTGCGGGAGTCGTAGTTGGTGAAGAACACGAAGCCGTCGGTGTCGAACTGCTTCATCAGGACCGTGCGTGAGCTGGGGCGGCCGGCGGCGTCCGCTGTGGTGACGACCATCGCGTTGGGTTCGTAGAGCGTGCCGCGAAGGGTCGCACGGGCGGCGTCCTCGAACCAGCGGGCGAACTGGTCCATGGGGTGCGTGGCGAGGTCCCGTTCGGTGAGGCCCTCGGCCCGGTACTGCTTGCGCATGGCGGCGGGTTCGAGGACGGGGTCCAGGATGGGTTCGCTGTCGGTCACGCGGTCATCTTGCCGTATCGAATGGGTGTGGCACTCGGTGTCGCGCACTCTCCCCAAGCGTGGTACCGGGGATTATCGTGCTGGTTCCCTTGCGGATTGGGTGACCGCGGGTGACCAGCGCCCGATCGGGGCATCACCGGGGTGACCACCACCGACGATCACGAGGAGCCGCCTGATGTCCGATTTCGTACCCGGGCTCGAAGGAGTCATCGCGTTCGAGACGGAGATCGCCGAACCGGACAAGAAGGGCGGCGCCCTGCGCTACCGGGGCGTCGACATCGAGGACCTGGTCGGGAACGTCTCGTTCGGAAACGTGTGGGGGCTGCTGGTCGACGGCGCCTTCCATCCGGGGCTGCCGCCCGCCGAACCGTTCCCGATCCCGGTGCACTCCGGTGACATCCGCGTGGACGTGCAGTCCGCGCTGGCCATGCTCGCGCCGGTGTGGGGCCTACGGCCCCTGCTCGACATCGACGAACGACAGGCGCGGGAGGATCTCGCACGAGCCGCCGTGATGGCGCTGTCGTACGTCGCCCAGTCCGCGCGCGGGCAGGGGCTGCCGATGGTGCCGCAGCGGGAGATCGACAAGGCGCAGTCGGTCGTGGAGCGGTTCATGATCCGGTGGCGCGGCGAGCCGGACCCCAAGCACGTCGCGGCCGTGGACGCGTACTGGACCTCCGCCGCGGAGCACGGCATGAACGCGTCCACCTTTACCGCCCGGGTCATCGCCTCCACCGGCGCGGACGTCGCCGCCGCGTTGTCGGGTGCGGTCGGTGCGATGTCCGGCCCCCTGCACGGGGGTGCACCGTCGCGGGTGCTCGGGATGATCGAGGAGATCGAACGCACCGGGGACGCGGCGGGCTACGTCAAGACGGCCCTGGACCGGGGTGAGCGGCTGATGGGATTCGGGCACCGCGTGTACCGGGCTGAGGACCCGCGGGCGCGGGTGCTGCGGCGTACGGCGAAACAGCTCGGGGCACCGAGGTTCGAGATCGCCGAGGCCCTGGAGAAGGCCGCGCTGGAGGAGTTGCACAACCGGCGGCCGGACCGGGTGCTCGCCACCAACGTGGAGTTCTGGGCTGCCATCATGCTCGATTTCGCCAAAGTGCCGGCGCACATGTTCACGTCGATGTTCACCTGCGCACGGACCGCCGGGTGGTCGGCGCACATCCTTGAGCAGAAGCGGACGGGACGGCTGGTGCGGCCGACGGCGAGGTACGTGGGGCCGGGGCCGCGCAGCCCGCGGGACATCGAGGGGTACTCCGACATCGCCGACACCACCCGCTGAGCAGCGTCTCCGTACCCCCGCGCCGCGCCCCCGAGCAGCTCGATCCGCTCCGCGCCTCCTCCGGGAGGTGTCCCCGCCGCGAAGGAGGCGATCAGGCGTACGGGTTGGTCAGGCCGGTGTCAGAAGGCTCGCGTGGTGCCGTTCCGCCACCAGCGGGTGGGCCCGCAGCTTGCCCTTCAGCTCGTTGTAGCCGTACTGCGCGTACAACGGGTTCGACGGGTCGGTCGTGGCTCCAGGAGCCTCGGACGCGTGGGGGAAGGGCAGGGGCTCGATCCGCGCGTCCAGGCGGGGGTTGTGGAAGAAGGGGACGGAGAAGCGTTCCGTCGCCCCGGGCGGACTCACCACCCGATGGTTGGTCGCAAGGAGGTAACCGTTCGTCGCCACCTCCAGCAGTTCGCCGAGGTTGACCACGAAGGCGCCCTCGATGGGCGGTACGTCGTGGAAGCGGCCGTCCTCGCGCTGCACCTGGAGGCCGCCGACCGCGTCCTGCAACAGGAGGGTGAGGAAGCCGTAGTCCTTGTGCGCGCCCACGCCCTGGTCGGCGCCGTCGTCGGCGCTGCCGGGGTAGCGGACGAGCTTGAGGTGCGGGTGGGCACGGGCGCCGAAGACCGGGTCGTAGAAGCCGGCGGGGGCGCCGATGGCGGTCAGGAGCTCGCGTAGCAGACGCTCTGCGACCCCGCTCAGCCTGTCGATCCAGGCCAGGGCGGCGGTGCGCAAGCCGGGGAGGGCGGCCGGCCACTGGTTGGGGCCCTGCAGCCACCAGTACGGGGGCTCGCCGGGGCCGGGGACGCGGGCCGGGCGTTCGGCACCGATGTCGAGCTGGTCCCGCCAATCGCGGGCGCCACCGGTGCGTTCGTCGCCGGTGCGGGTGTAGCCGCGGAAGTGCGGGGAGTTCACGTTGTCGAGGGCGAGCCGGTCGGCCTCCGGGAGGGCGAAGAAGGCACGCATGGCAGTGAGCAGTGCGTCGGTCTCGCCCCGGGTGACACCGTGGCCGACGAGTTGGAAGAAGCCGACGTCGTGGGCGGCGCTGTGCAATTGGGCATGCAGCAGGGCGCGGGCCCGGGGACCGCGGTCGGCGGCCGACAGGTCGATGATCGGGAGCTGGTCGTACGACGGGGTCGTCGCGGTGTGCGTGGTCATGATGCGTCCGCAGGGTCTACGGGGCACGGGTGGCCGCCAGGGGTGCGGCGGACCCCGGGTGCCGGAAAGGGAGAGGAAACCGGAAGGCGGTGAAGGGGGCCGGGTCAGGCGGAGAAGCGCCGACAGCCCATGCTCGTGACGCGCACGTAGTCCACGTGGCGGCGGCGGACGAGCATCAGAAGCATGCGGTAAGGGTACTGCGCGCCGCGGGATACGCGTGTGGCCTCGATCACAGGGGGAGCACAGGGGAAGGGGCGGGGAGGCCGGAACCAGTCGAGGCCGCCGCCGTACGGCGGCGGCCCGCGGCTCGGCGTTGCGATGACCGCGCCGCGCGGGCGCCGGGCCCGCAGTGCGCGTCGCCCGGTGCCGGGCCCGGCAGCGCCGCTCAGCCCAGCGCCTGCTCCAGTAGTCCCGCCCACTGGGCGACGACCCGTTCGCGGCGGGCGGTGTCGTCGGTGAGGAGGTTGGCGAGGCCGAGGCCGCGGGCCATGTCCAGGAGTCCCTGGACGGTTTCACGGACACCGGGAAGGCTCTCGTCGGCGCCGAGGAGGTCGATGGCGATGCGGTGGGTCTCGCGCCCGACACGGGCCTCCAGCTCGGTCACGCGCGGGCGCAGCTGTTCCTCGTCACAAGCAGCGACCCACAGGTGCAGGGCGGCACGGAAGAGGGGGCCGGTGTAGAGGTCGACGAGGGCCGCGACAATGGCTCGGCGGTCTTCCACGGCGCCCTGCGGGAACAGGGCCCTGAGCGCCGTGGAGCGTTCTTCGGCGACGTACTCGACGGCCGCGGTGAACAGGTCCTCGCGGGTTGGGAAGTGGTGCTGGGCAGCCCCTCGGGAGACACCGGCGCGTTCGGCGACGACGGCGACGGTGGAGCCCGCCCAGCCGTGCTCGGCGAGGCAGGACACGGCGGCCTCCAGCAGCCGCTGCCGAGTGGCCCGGCTGCGGTCCTGCTTGGGCACCCGTTCACGTTCCGCCGTCGTGCTCACGCGCTCACACCACCCATGCCGCGTCCCGTCTCTCCAGAAAGGCCGTCATCCCCTCCCGGGCCTGGGCCGAGGAGAACAGCCGGGCCGAGAGCGCAGTCAGGTCGGCCGCGTCCCGGTCGAATGTTTCCAGCACCTTAGCCGTGAGCAGCCGCTTCGTCTCGGCCAGGGCCTGGGGGGAGGAACGGCGCAGCCCGTCGAGGATGGGGGAGAGGGCCTCGTCCACGTCCTCGGCCGTGGTCGTGAGCAGGCCCAGGCGTACGGCCTCGGCCGGGTCGAGACGTTCACCGGTGAGGTAGTAGCGGGCCAGGGCGCGGGGGTCGGTGCGGGGGACGACACAGAGGGAGATCACCGCCGGTGCGACACCGATGCGGACCTCGGTGAAGGCGAAGGTGGCCTCGCGGGAGGCGGCGGCCAGATCGCAGGCGGCCAGGAGACCGAGGCCGCCCGCGCGAACGTGTCCGGTCACCCGGGCGATGACCGGTTTGGGTAGCTCGATGATCTGTCGGAGCAAGTCCACCAACGCTTCGGGGGCGGGTGGGTCGCGCAGGTCGGCGCCGGCGCAGAAGGTGGTGCCGGTGTGGGTGAGGACGACCGCCCGTACCTCCGGGTCCTTGCCGCAGTCGGTCAGCGCGTCGGCGAGGCCGGAGACGAGGGCCGAGGAGAGGGCGTTGCGGGTGGCGGTGGCGTCCAGGCTGAGGGTTTCCACGGCCCGCGCGCGGGTGCGTGCGATCGGTGTCACGGCTGCTCCCGCGGTGCGCGCGGTGCGCGGTCACTCGGTTCGCTTCCGCGGTCATGCGGTCCAGGTTCACGGTCCCGCAGTTCACGGCGGAGGATCTTGCCGGAAACGGCCCGCGGAACGGTGTCGGTGAAGGTCACCTTGCGGATGCGTTTGTAGGGGGCGACGCGTTCGGCGACGTGCATGAGGATCTCGTTCTCGGTCAGGTCCTCGGCGTCCGGCCGGCGGACGACGAACGCGTGCGGGACCTCGTTGCCGTCCTCGTTACGGGAGCCGATGACGGCGGCGTCGGCGATTTTGGGGTGAGTGAGCAGCAGTGCCTCCAGTTCGGCGGGCGCCACCTGGAACCCCTTGTACTTGATGAGTTCCTTGACCCGGTCGACGACGAAGAGCCAGCCATCGGCGTCGACCTGGCCCACGTCCCCGGTGTGCACCCAGCCGTCGGCGTCGATCATGTCGGCGGTGGCATCGGGGCGACCGAGGTAGCCCTTCATCACCTGGGGTCCGCGGATCAGGATCTCGCCCGCCTCACCGGCGCCGAGGTCCTTGCCGGGGTCGTCCAGGGAGACGATCCGCATCTCGGTTCCGGCGATGAGCCTGCCGACCGTCCCGGCCGGTGCCTGGTGCAGGCGGTCGAGGGGGACCACGTGGGTGCCGGGGGACAGTTCCGTCATGCCGTAGGCCTGGCCGATCGGGGGCAGGCCGAGGCGTGCGGAGCAGGCGAGGGCGAGCGCCGCGTCCAGCGGGGCGGCGGCGCTGATGACGTACTTCAGGGAGGACAGGTCGTAGCGGCTGACCGCCGGGTGCTTGGCGAGGGCCAGGACGATCGGTGGGGCGACGTACAGGCCGGTGATGCGGTGGGTCTCGATCGCGGCGAGGAAGTCCTCCAGGACGAAGCGGGGCAGGACGACGACCGTGGCGCCGTTGCGCAACGGCGCGTTCATCAGTGCGGTCAACCCGTATATGTGGAAGAACGGCAGCACTGCGAGGATGCGGTCGCCAGGACCGGCCGAGACGGCCGGTTCCAGCTGGGCGAGGTTGGTGGCGATCTGCCGGTGGGTGAGCATCACGCCCTTGGGGACGCCGGTGGTGCCGGATGAGTACGGCAGCGCGGCGATGTCCTCGGCCGGGTCGAAGCCGATCTGCGGTTCGGGGGCGCTGGAGGCCAGCATGTCGATGAGCGAACGGTGGCCGGGGGCGCCGTCGCACACGAAGATCTCCCTTGTTCCGCCCGCGAGTTCAGCGGCCCGGCGGGCGGTCTCCAGCAACGGGGAGACGGTGACGATCCAGCGGGCGCCACTGTCGATGAGCTGCTTGGCGAACTCCTCGGACGTGGCGAGCGGGTGCACCATGGTGACGGCGGCACCCGCGCGCGTGGCCGCGTAGAAGGCGGTCGGGAAGGCGATCGTGTTCGGGCTGTGCAGGGCGAGGACGTCGCCCTTGCGCACGCCCGCGTCGGCGAACGCGGCGGCGATGCGCCGGTGGAACCGGTCCACCTGCTCGTACGTCAGGGTGGTGCCGTCCGTGCCGTCGATCAGCGCGGGCTGCTCCCCGAACTCGGCGGCCCGGCCCAGAACGGCTTCGTGAATGGGGAGTTCCACGGGCGGGACAGCTGCGTACTCACTGCGGAACACGGTTCCTCCAAGAGGATCGACGGTCGCCTAGTACGACTTGGGCAGGCCCAGAGTCTGGTGGGAGACGTAGTTGAGAATCATCTCCCGGCTCACCGGGGCGATGCGAGCCACGCGCGCGGCCGTTATCAGGGAGGCGAGCCCGAACTCCCGGGTGAGGCCGTTGCCGCCGAGCGTGTGCACGGCCTGGTCGACGGCTTTCACGCAGGCCTCCCCCGCCGCGTACTTGGCCATGTTGGCTGCCTCACCCGCACCGGCGTCGTCGCCCCGGTCGTAGAGGTGGGCCGCCTTCTGCATCATCAGCCGGGCCAGTTCCAGATCGATGTGCGCCTGCGCAAGGGGGTGGGCGATGGCCTGGTGGGCGCCGATGGGGGCCTTCCACACCGTGCGGTCACGGGCGTACTCGATCGCCTTCGACAGGGCGTAGCGGCCCATGCCGACGGCGAACGCGGCCGTCATGATCCGCTCCGGGTTGAGCCCGGCGAACAATTGCAACAGACCGGCGTCCTCGTCGCCGACGAGCGCGGCGGCGGGCAGCCGCACATCGTCCAGGACCAGCTCGAACTGTTTCTCGGCGGCGTTGAGTTCCATGTCGATGGGGTTGCGCGAGAAGCCGTCCGCGTCCCGCGGCACGATGAACAGGCAGGGCTTGAGGCTGCCGGTGCGGGCGTCCTCGGTACGGCCGACGATGAGGGTGGCGTCGGCCTGGTCCACACCGGAGACGAACACCTTGCGGCCGGTCAGGAGCCAGTCGGCGCCGTCCCTGCGTGCCGTCGTGGTGATGCGGTGGCTGTTGGAACCGGCGTCGGGCTCGGTGATGCCGAAGGCCATGGTGCGGGAGCCGTCGGCGAGGCCGGGGAGCCAGCGGCGTTTCTGCTCCTCGGTACCGAAGCGTGAGATGACGGTTCCGCAGATGGCGGGCGAGACCACCAGCATCAGCAGGGGGGATCCGGCCGCACCCAATTCCTCCAGCACGATGGACAGTTCCGCAATCCCGCCCCCTCCGCCGCCGTACTCCTCCGGCAGGTTGACGCCGAGGTAGCCCAGTTTGCCGGCCTCGGACCAGAGTTCGGTGGGGTGGCGACCTTCGGTGATGGTACGGGTGAGGTAGTCGCGGCCGTAGCGTCTGCCCAGGGCGGACACCGCGGATCGGAGGGCCTTGTGTTCTTCGGACTCGATGACGGAGGTCATGGGTCTCCTAGGAAGGGGATTCCTGCACTACGGCGAGCAACGTGCCCGGCTCCACCTGCTGGCCGGGGGCGGCCTGCAGGGCGGTGAGTGTTCCGGCGACCGGTGCCGTGATCTCGTGCTGCATCTTCATCGCCTCCAGCCAGATCAGCGGCTGTCCCGCGCGAACCGCGGCCCCTTCGGTCAGGCCCTCGGCGACACGGACGACCGTGCCCGGCATCGGGGCCAGCAGCGAACCCGGCGTGAGTGGGGCGTCCGGGGCCGGGAATCGGGGCAGGGCGGTGAGGCGGACGGTGTTGACATACACCTGGTCGCCGTAGCGCGCGACGGTGAATTTCCTTTGGACGCCGCCCACTTCGAGGCTGACCAGGTGCGCGTCGGCATGTACGACCCGGACGCCCTCGGCGGCGAGGCCGGCGCGGGTGTGCCGGTAGTGGACCTCGTGCTCCTCGCCCGCCATCTCGTACCGCTTTGCCTGGGGCTGGGACGGTACGTTGCGCCAGCCGCCGAAACGGGAGCGTCCGTGGGCGTCGGCGAGGGCGGCGGCCAGGGGCGCATGCGGATCGGCGGCTGTTGCCGTCAGCTCGGCCAGGTGGCGGTCGTAGAAAGCGGTGTCCATGCGGGCGGCCGTGAACTCCTCGTGCCGCAGGGAACGGATCAGCAGGTCCCGGTTGGTGTCCGGGCCGTGGATCGCGGCGGCTTCGAGGGCGCAGGCGAGTCTGCGGACGGCCTCCGCACGGGTGGGCGCGTGGGCGACGACCTTGGCGAGCATCGGGTCGTAGTGGACGCCGATGGTGTCCCCGTCGGTGTAGCCGGTGTCCAGGCGGACGCCGGCCGGTACGGCGAGGTGGTGCAGGACTCCGGTCTGCGGGGCCCAGTCGCGGGCGGGGTCCTCGGCGTACAGGCGGGCTTCGACCGCGTGGCCGCGCGGGAGTGGCGGACTCCCTCCCAGGGGTTGTCCCTCGGCCACCCGTATCTGTTCCGCCACCAGGTCGATGCCGAACACCGCCTCGGTGACGGGGTGTTCGACCTGGAGACGAGTGTTCATCTCCAGGAAGTGTGTGCGGCCGTCGGCGACCAGGAACTCAACCGTGCCCGCGCCGGCGTACGAGACGGACCGCGCGGCGCGTACGGCCAGGGCGTACAGCTCCTCAGTGAGCGCGTCCGGCAGGCCCGGCGCCGGGGCTTCCTCGACGACCTTCTGGTGGCGACGCTGCAGGGAGCAGTCGCGGGTGCCCAGCGGCCACACCGTGCCGTGGGTGTCAGCCAGGATCTGCACCTCGATGTGGCGGCCGTGCTCGATGTACGGCTCCACGAAGACCTCGCCGTCGCCGAAGGCGCTCGCGGCCTCGGCGCGCGCGCTCTCCAGCGCGGCCTCCAGCTCCTCCAGACGGCGCACGATCCGCATCCCGCGTCCCCCGCCGCCCGCCGCCGCCTTCACCAGCACCGGTAGGTCGGTCTGGGTGACCTCGGCCTCGCCGAGCGGTGCGAGGCCCATCAGCTGCTTGGCGCGAGTCTTGGACGCCATGGCTTCGATGGCCTGCGGCGGCGGGCCGATCCAGACCAGGCCGGCGTCGCGGACGGCCCGCGCGAAGTCGGCGTTCTCGGACAGGAAGCCGTAGCCGGGGTGCACCGCGTCGGCGCCGGCCGCCAGGGCCGCTTTCACGATCAGGTCGCCGCGCAGGTACGTCTCCGCGGGCGCGGCCCCCGGCAGTCTCACCGCCGTGTCGGCCAGGCGCGCGTGGCGGGCGTTCTCATCGGCGTCGGAGTACACGGCGACGGTCCGGATTCCCAGCGCACCGCAGGTGCGGAAGATCCGGCAGGCGATCTCGCCCCGGTTGGCGACAAGCACAGAAGTGATCACTGGGTCCCTCACATCCGGAAGACGCCGAAGCCGCCGCGCGCACCCTCGTAGGGGGCGGTGTGGATGGCGGACAGGCACAGGCCGAGCACGGTGCGGGTGTCGCGCGGGTCGATGACGCCGTCGTCGTACAGGCGTCCGGACAGGAACATGGGCAGCGACTCGGACTCGATCTGCTGCTCCACCATCGCGCGCAGGGCGGCGTCCGCGTCCTCGTCGTACGGCCGCCCCTTCGCCGCCGCCGACTGCCGGGCGACGATCGACAGCACGCCCGCGAGCTGTTGCGGCCCCATGACCGCGGACTTGGCACCGGGCCAGGCGAACAGGAAGCGCGGGTCGTAGGCCCGTCCGCACATGCCGTAGTGCCCGGCGCCGTACGACGCCCCCATGAGCACGGACAAGTGAGGGACGCGGGAATTGGACACCGCGTTGATCATCATCGCACCGTGCTTGATGATCCCTCCCTGCTCATACTCCTTGCCGACCATGTAGCCGGTGGTGTTGTGCAGGAAGAGCAGCGGGATGTCGCGCTGGTTGGCGAGCTGGATGAACTGGGCGGCCTTCTGGGACTCCTCGCTGAACAGCACTCCCTGGGCGTTGGCCAGGATGCCGAGCGGGTAGCCGTGCAGGCTGGCCCAGCCGGTCGCGAGGCTCGTCCCGTACAGCGGCTTGAACTCGTCGAAGTCGGAGGCGTCCACGATCCGGGCGATGACCTCGCGCGGGTCGAAGGGGGTCTTCAGGTCCCCGGGGACGATGCCGAGCAGCTCGTCCTCGTCATAGGTGGGCGGCTCGGCCGGACCGGGGTCGGAGTGGGCCTTGCGGTGGTGGAGACGGGCCACGACCCGCCGCGCCTGCCGCAGCGCGTCCGGCTCGTCGACCGCGAAGTAGTCGGCCAGACCCGAAACCCGAGCGTGCATCTCGGCGCCGCCCAGGGACTCGTCGTCGCTCTCCTCACCCGTCGCCATCTTCACCAGCGGCGGCCCGCCGAGAAAGACCTTCGCCCGCTCCTTGACCATGATCACGTGGTCGGACATGCCGGGGACGTAGGCGCCGCCGGCCGTGGAGTTGCCGAAGACGACCGCGATCGTCGGGATGCCGGCGGCGGAGAGCCGGGTGAGATCGCGGAAGATGGCCCCGCCGGGAATGAAGATCTCCTTCTGGGAGGGCAGATCCGCACCGCCCGACTCCACCAGGCTGATGCAGGGCAGCCGGTTGGCGAGCGCGATGTCGTTGGCGCGCAGCGCCTTCTTCAGGCTCCAGGGGTTGCTGGCGCCCCCGCGCACGGTCGGGTCGTTCGCGGTGATCAGGCACTCCGCTCCCTCGACCACGCCGATGCCGGTCACCAGGGAGGCGCCGACGGTGTAGTCACTGCCCCAGGCGGCCAGCGGGGACAGCTCCAGGAACGGGGTGTCGGGGTCCAGCAGCAGCTCGATGCGCTCGCGGGCGAGCAGTTTGCCGCGTTCGCGATGCCGGGCGATGTACTTCTCGCCGCCGCCCGCGAGCGCTTTGGTGTGCTCGGCCTCCAGTTCGGCGAGCTTGCCGAGCATGGCCCCGCGGTTCGCCCGGTAAGCGGGGCCGGCGGTGTCGAGGGCGGTATGCAGAACCGTCACAGCAAAGCCTCCGGGATGTCCAGGTGGCGCGAGCGCAGCCACTCACCGAGCGCCTTGGCCTGCGGGTCGAAACGGTGCCTGGCGGCGACGCCCGCACCGAGGACGCCGGTGACGACGAAGTTCAGGGCGCGCAGGTTCGGAAGCACGTGCCGGGCGACGGGCAGGTCCCGGCTCTCGGGGATCAGCTGCCGGAAACGGTCGGCAGTCAGTTCGTGGGCGAGCCACCGCCAGGCCTCCTCCGACCGCGCCCACACCCCGACGTTGGCGTTTCCTCCCTTGTCCCCGCTGCGGGCCCCGGCAACCAGACCGAGCGGCGCGTGCCGGGTCGGGCCGGACGGCAGCGGGGCGGGCAGCGGCGGGGGCGGTACGGCATCCAGGGGGCCGCTGCCCTGGGCATGGCTGCGCTGGGGCGGTGGCACAGGAACACGGCGGCCGTCGTGGAGGACAGCCATATGGTCGACGGCCCCTTGGGGGACGTACACATCCTCGAAGACCCCGTAGGGTGCACCCTTTTCCGGTGGGGACAACACATGGAAGCCCGGGTAGCTGCCCAGCGCCAGTTCCACGGCGGCCCCGCTCAACGCCCGCCCCACGACCTGCTCGTCCGGGTCCCGCACGACGAGCCGCAGCAGGGCGCTGGCCGTCTCCTCGGTGTCGGCGTCGACACGGTCGGTGCGTACCAGCTCCCACCGCACCTCTGCGGGCGGCGACTTGGCGAGCGCGTCGGACAGCTGCTCTCGCACGAGGGCTGCCTTGGCCTCGATGTCGAGTCCGGTGAGGACGAAGACGACCTCGTTGCGGAAACCACCGAGCCTGTTCAGCCCGGCCTTGAGAGTCGGCGGCGGCGCTTCCCCGCGCACCCCGTCGATCCGCACCCGGTCCGGCCCGTCCTGGCTCAGCCGAACGGTGTCCAGCCGGGCGGTGACGTCGGGCCCGGCATACCGTGCCCCGCCGGTCTCGTAGAGCAACTGGGCGGTGACCGTGCCCACGTCGACGAAGCCGCCGGTTCCAGGATGTTTGGTGATCACGCTACTGCCGTCGGCGTGGATCTCGGCGAGCGGGAAGCCGGGACGGCGCACGTCCCCCTCCTGGAAGAACGCGTAGTTGCCACCGGTGGCCTGCGTCCCGCACTCCAGTACGTGCCCGGCCACGACGGCGCCCGCGAGACGGTCGTACACCCCCGGCTCCCCGGGCCGCCAGCCGAAGTGGGCGGCGGCCGGACCGGTGACGAGCGCCGCGTCGGTGACCCGCCCGGTGACGACCACGTCCGCGCCCGCCCGCAGGCACTCGGCGATGCCGAAACCGCCGAGGTAGGCGTGGGCAGCGAGGGTCCCGGTGGGGATTCCCCCTGCCCCGGCGGTGCCGAGGACCTGGGGGAGGCGGGAGAGGAGGTCATCCCCCGCGACGTGGGCCACGTTCACCGGGATGCCCAGACGACCGGCCACATCCCGCACCGCGTCCGCGAGTCCGGCCGGATTGAGGCCACCCGCGTTGGTGACGATCCGCACCCCGCGTTCATGGGCGAGACCGAGACAGTCCTCCAGCTGGCGCAGGAATGTTCGGGCGTATCCGGCGCGGGGGTCCTTCAACCGGTCCCGGCCGAGGATCAGCATGGTCAGTTCGGCCAGGTAGTCACCGGTGAGGACGTCGATCCCGCCACCGGTGAGCATCTCGCGCAGGGCGGTGAAGCGGTCACCGTAGAAGCCTGAGAAGTTTCCGATGCGCAGAACCGTCACGCCGGACCCTCCTTCGCCGGACGGCCGCCGCCCGACGGGCCGGCGAAGGCCTGGGCGATGTCCAACCAACGGTCCGCGTCCTGCCCCACCGCGTCCAGGGCGAGGTCGGCCCGGTGGGCACGCTGGGTGACGAGGAGACAGAAGTCGAGGGCGGGGCCGGTCACGCGTTGCGGGGCGTCGACCGGGCCGAAGGACCACAACGTGCCGGTCGGTGAGGTGAGTTCCACGCGGAACTCACCGGAGGGCGGAGTGAGGCCGTGGACGCCGTAGGCGAAGTCGCGCGTCCGTGCACCGAGCCGGGCGATGTGCCGGAGGCGGTCGGTGGGAGGGCGGTTGACGCCCAGGGCCTCCGCCACGTCCTGTCCGTGGGCCCAGGTCTCCATGAGACGGGCGGTGGCCATGGAGGCCACGGACATGGGCGGGCCGTACCAGGGGAATCGTGCTCCGGGTGAGGCGGCGCGCAGGGCCCGGTCGAGGGCTGTGCGCCCGCCGCGCCACGCCGTCAGCAGCTCTGCGGGCGGCAGCTGGGCACCCTCCTCCGCGCCCTCGTCCACAAATGAGTCGGGCTTGCTCAGTGCCTTCTCGACCAGCGCGCGGAAGCCGTCCTCGTCGGTGACGGAGAGCAGCGCCGACTGGTCGGTCCAGGCCAGGTGGGCGATCTGGTGAGCGACGGTCCAACCGGGGGCGGGCGTCGCGAGTGCCCACTGCGTGGGTGTCAACTCAGCGACGAGCACGTCCAGTTCGTCACTCTCGGCACAGAGATCGTCGATCACGGGCGTCGGGTCGGCCATGGGGGGAGCATGGCAGCGCAGGAAGAAACAATCAAGCACGCTTGCATGAATTTGGCCGTGCAGTTCCAATCCCGGTACGCACACAGGACCCCGGGCGCTCTCACTGAGAAGACCGCGCCAGGCGACTGCGACCCGCCCCAGGACAGCGGCAGCGGCAGAGGACAGGGGGGCCTGATCGCTGACCGAAGGCGCTGTCGCGGTTCGCGCACTCACAGCGGGCGGGATCGGGCGTGGTCGCATTGACGCATGAGCCCTCACCGACGACCGATCCGGGCCGACGAGTAGCCACTACTGCGGAACTCGGGCCCTCGCCGACCCGCCCCGAGTTTGCACCCACCAGAGATGCCGCCACCCCGCTACTCGGTGGTACCGTATAGTGGTACTCGTTAGCACGTAGTACCGACAGGGCTGAGGAGCACCCGCGATGGACGACCTGACGGAGATGTTGAAGGGCACGCTCGAAGGGTGCGTACTCGAAATCATCGGCAGCGAGGAAACCTACGGGTACGCCATCACCCGTCAGCTGAACGAGCTCGGCTTCACCGACGTCATCGAGGGGACGGTGTACACGATCTTGCTGCGACTGGAGAGGAACGGACTCGTCCAGGTGACCAAACGACCATCCGGGGTCGGTCCACCGCGCAAGTTCTATGCGCTCAACGACGCCGGACGCGAGGAACTGGCGAAGTTCTGGGCGAAATGGCAGTACGTCTCCTCACGTATCGACAGGCTCAAGGAGGGCGGGAGATGAACTTCTGGGAAACCGTCACGGGCAGTGATCTCACCCGGGATTGGAAGGCCTTCGAAGCCAGGGCCGAGGCCCTGCCAGACGACTACCGGGCGGCATGGGGACAGATCAAGGGCCACTTCTCCCCCCATGCGGACTTCACCGGCCGCAACTTGACACCGCTCCTCGACGCCGCCCTGGGGCTGCTCGAAGAAGCAGCGACGGACGGGCAGAGCGTCCACGAGGTGCTCGGCGACGACATCCGGGGCTTTTGCACGGCGTTGGTCGGTGGAGAAGGGGCTCGAACCCATCGCGACCGGTGGCGCCAGCAGTTGAACAGGAACGTCGCAAGGAAATTGAGCCGGCTGGGAGGCTGACGTGAGCATCCAAGACATCATCGAGGGCAAGAAACAGTGGCGGGCACACGTGGCTCGGGTCAGGGCTCTCCCGCCGGACTACCAAATCGTCTACAAGGAGATGCAGAAGTACCTGTTCAAGGTCGGCCCGATCAGCCTGCCTGACGGGCCCCTGCTCCCCGGGATCGTCGACTTCTTCGAAGAGGGCGTGGCCGCGGACAAGGGAGTCTTGGAACTCATCGGCACCGACGTCGCCGCGTTCTGCGACGGCCTGGTCAAGGACTCTCCCACCTATGCGGACGCCTACCAGGAATCCATCAGCGGGGAACCCGGCGCTGCCGCGAAGTAACACCCGCCGCCCCATGCCGAAGGGCGTGGCCCACCCGAGCGGGTTCGTTCGCCTCGGTGCAGCGCGCACCGGCACCGGTCGATTGGCCACCAGATCCTGTCCACCAAGGAGGTCGAGCAGGTCGCGACCTGACTCAGCTGGGTCAACGCCGGCAACGTCCCCAAAGCGGCAGTCCAGGCGGAGGGGGCCCGCGCCTCCGCCGCCCAGCTGCGGGCCGAGATCGAGGGCACTGCGTGACCGTCGAGCAGCACCTTCGCGCTCACTCCTCGCCCTCGTGACCCTCGGCCTGGAACTGGACGACGGCGTCGCGTGCCTCCGGTTCCCGCACCTGGACCGCCGGCCGGCTCCTACCGCTCGTCCGGAAGGGGCCGCGGCTTCCCCCGCCCCACCTGAGTCCGCACGGCGCCGATACTCGCCGCGATGACGAGCCCGATCGCGGCGGCTTCCGCGGCGGACAGGGACTGACCGAGGACCAGGAAGCCGGCCGTCGCCGCGATGGCCGGTTCCAAGCTCATGAGGACGGCGAAGGTGGAGGCGGGCAGGCGGCGCAGGGCGAGGAGTTCGAGGGTGTAGGGCAGCACCGAGGAGAGCAGGGCCACCGCCGCCCCAAGGGCGACGGTGGTGGGATTCAGCAGGCGGGCACCAGCCTCGGCGATGCCCAGCGGGAGGAACAACAGTGCCGCCACGGCCATGGCCAGCGCCAAGCCGTCCGCCTGCGGGAAGCGACGCCCGGTGCGCGCACTGAAGATGATGTATGCCGCCCACATGGAGCCGGCACCCAGGGCAAAGGCGACGCCTATGGGGTCAAGGCCGCTGAAGCCTCCCCCGCCCAGCAGGAAGACACCCGCGAGAGCCAGACCCGCCCAGAGCGCGTTGACCGCACGACGGGAGGCCAGGACGGACAGGGTCAGCGGACCGAGCACTTCAAGGGTGACGGCGGGCCCCAGGGGGATTCGGGCCACCGCCTCGTAGAAGAGGCCGTTCATGGCCCCCATGGCGACGCCGAACACGATCACCGTGCTCCAGTCGGCGCGCGAGTGGCCGCGTAGCCGCGGACGGCAGACGAGGACGAGCACGACGGCCGCCGCGAGCAGACGCAGCGTCACGACTCCGAGCGCACCGGCCCGCGGCATCAGGGTCACCGCGAGGGCGCCACCGAACTGCACGGAAATACCGCCGGCCAGCACCAGTCCAACGGGCCCCAGCGAGCCGAGGCGACTGGGGGCACCCGGCGGTCTCGGGGCTACGGACTTAGGGGTGGTGGCGCTGGCGTCGGACGTGCTGCTGGCGGTGCTCACGGGCGGTCCTGGAGGTCCTGGGGCTGACTCGGCAAGGATCTTGTTCATCATGATGTACTGCCAAGTCCACAGTAATAGACTTCAACAGGAGTGTCACTGCTTTACGGCACTGTCCTGGATGGTGAGACGCATCTCGCTCAGCCGCCACCCCGGGGATCTTCGTCGCGGAACAGCGGCCGGCCGTCGGGCAGGGTCGTCGGGACGCGGTGGTGGGCCTCGGATGCGAGCTCGGGACGGGGCTGGAAAGCGGGACGGGGCCGGGGCCAAGTGGCAGCCTCGGGCCAGGAGGCGGCGTCGGGCCAAGGGGCGGCCTCAGGCGGGGAAGCGGTCTCGGACCGGCAGACGGGCCGGGGTCCCGGAGCGGACCAGGTGGGTTGGGCAGGCTGGGCGGGCTGACCGTCTGGGTGTCGGCTTCCCGGCGTGTGCTCGCGCGCCCGCACCTCCTCCCACAGCGGCATGCGCAACTCGCCCGTGTCCATCACCGCATTGTTCTGTGAGCGGTGCAACCGCGCATACGCCCCGCCCCGGGCGAGGAGCTCCTCGTGACGACCGGTCTCCACGATGCGGCCCCGGTCGACGACGATGATGCGGTCGGCGTCGGGGGCGAGGTTGAGGTCATGAGTGATCATGATCGTCGCGCGGCCGGCCATCAGCCGCCGCAGTGGCCTGACTACCCGGCGGGCAGCCATCGCGTCCAGGCCGGTCGTGGGCTCGTCCAGGACCAGGACGGGGGCGTCCCTCAGAATGGCGCGGGCGATGGCGAGCCGCTGGAGTTGACCGCCGGACAGACGGGCCGAGCCGGGGGCGATCGCAGTGTCGTAGCCGTGGGGGAGCCGGAGGATGAAGTCGTGCGCGTCGGCGGCCTTCGCGGCTTCCTCGACGGCCTGGTCGCTTGCCCCGGGCCGACCGCAGGCGATGTTGGCGCGGATCGTGTCGTGCAGCACCAGGGTCTCCTGTGGCAGCAGGGTGACGTACTCGCGCAGCCGGGCCAGCGGGAAGTCCCTCAGCGGTACACCGTCCAGGAGGATGTCACCCGCATCCGGGTCGTAGAAGCGGAGCAGCAGCTTGGAGACCGTGGACTTGCCCGCGCCGCTCGGGCCGGTGATGATCACCAGTTCGCCGGGCCTGGCGGTGAAGGACAGCCCTTCGAGAGCAGCCCCGGCGGCACCCGGGTAGCGGAAGGAGACGTCCCGCACCTGCACCGTGCCGTCCGGGCGTCCGGTCTCCGTGGCCCGGCGGGGGTCGGTGACCGAGGGCCTGACGTCCAGGATCTCGATGAGCCGCTCTGCGCCGGCGGTGGCCGCGGTGACCGTGAGACCCAGCTGGGCGAGACCACGCACGGGCGGGTAGAGGTAGCCGAGGAAGGCGGCGAAGGCGAGGAGCTGGCCGAGCGTCATCCGGCCGGTGGAGATCTCCCAGGCGCCGATGCCGATCACGGCGAGCACACAGACCGTCTCGATGACCTGGACGAGCTGCTCGTAGGCCTCGTTCAGACGGGCGGAGCGAACGGATGCGCGCAACCAAGCGTTCGCTTCCTCCTGCAGCCGGCGTCGCTCCGCGCCCCGGCGGTCGTAGGCCTGGGTGAGAACGATGTTGCCGAGCGACTCCTCCACCACGGAGGTGATCGCTCCGTCAGCGACCCGCCCCTCGCGGGAGACGTCCTTGACGGAGCTGGAGAAGCGGCGGGCGGCCAGCCAGAACAGGGGGGCGAGGACGAAGGTGGCGGCGGCCAGGTCCCAGCGGATCCAGAACGCGGCGACCGCGTAGAAGAGGGCGGAAAAGGCCGCCGAGGCGGCACCGAGCAGCCCGGACACCACCATCGTCTCGATCGCCTCGACGTCGCTGGTCAGTCGGGAGAGCAGATCGCCCTGGCGGTGGCGCTGAAAGAAGTGCGGGGGCATCTGCTGGACGTGGTCGAACACGTGCGCGCGCAGCCTCATCACGAATCGTTCGGTCGCCCAGGCGGCAAGGGAGTTGCCCACGTAGGCGACGAGCGCACCGGCCACGGCGATACCCAGCCACTTCGCGGCCGGGCTCCAGAACGCGGTGGGCGAGCCCTGCAAGGCATGGTCGGTGAGGTCACCGAACAGCAGGACCGCCTCCGTCTCGGCGAGCGCGGCGAGCACCGTGCACGACCAGGCCAGAAGAAGCCATTTTCTGAGCCCGCCGGTGAGCGGCCAGAAACGGCGGAATGCGGTGCGAGCAGGAATGCTGGGGGTGTCGTACCCGTATTCCTCTCCCTCTTCACCCATCACGAATTCCCTTCTGCATCACCTTCTTGGACGACAGGGGAAAGGGGTCGACGGTGCGCCATCGACCCCTTTCCGTTCAGCGCCGGATCACTAGTGGCAGTGGTGCCGACCGTGCAGCGGCTTGTGTGCGTGCTTCTTCGGCCTCGGCTTCGGCGGCGGCGGGAGGTGCTTCGCCCGGGGCTTGGGGGGCAGCGGGGCAAGCTTCTTGAAGCTCATTCCGACTCCTAATGTCGCACTTTTCTCGTGGCGTCTAATTCCGCGTCCGGAACCCGACACCGAAGAATCTACACGCATTCCGAGTTCCCGAACGGCAAAAATGGCAAAGGAGCGCTGTGAATCCCCTTGGAAAGGCTAGGTGTTGGTTTGAGAAGCTGAGAATGCGCCCTCAGCGGCGGGCCATGTAGACGTCCAGTGCCTTGTGCAGCAGCCGGTTCAGCGGGAAGTCCCACTCCCCCACGTACTCGACGGCCTCCCCGCCCGCGCCCACCTTGAAGCGGAGCAGACCGAGCAGGTGATCGGACTCCTCCAGGGTGTCCGTGATGCCCCGGAAGTCGTAGACGTGGGCTCCGAGTTCGTGGGCATCGGCCATCATCCGCCACTGCATCGCGTTGTTGGGCTGCACCTCGCGCTTGCGGCTCGTGGAGGCACCGTAGGAGTACCAGAGGTGACCGCCGACGATCAGCATGGTGGCCGCGGCCAGGACGTCCCCGTCGTGGTGGGCGAGGTACAGCCGCATGCGGTCGGGGTGTTCGGTGTTCAGCGCGGTCCACATGCGCTGGAAGTACGGCAGCGGGCGCGGGATGAACTGGTCCCGTTCGGCGGTCTCGGTGTACAGCCCGTAGAAGACCGACAGGTCTTCGTATCCCCCGCGGACCACCTTCACGCCCGCCTTCTCGGCCTTCTTGATGTTGCGTCGCCACTGCTGGTTGAGCCCGCGGTGGATGTCGTCCAACGACCGCCCTGCGAAAGGGATCTGGCACACATACCTGGGCTGGCCGGCGGCGAAGCCGTCCTCTCCGCCCGGCTCGGTCTGCTGCCAGCCCATGCGGCGCAGCCGGTCGGCGAGGTCGAAGGCCTCCGGCTCGTAGGACGTCGCCGGCACGTCCCGCAGCCGGTGCGTTTCGGGGTTGGCGATCGCGGCCTTGACCGCCTCGGGGCTCCATCTGCGTGCCACCACGGGCGGCCCCATCTTCACCGAGAAGGCGCCCCGGCTCTTGAGGTGGGCCAGCATCGGTTCCAGCCAGCGCTCCAGGTCGGGCGTACCCCAGTCGATGACCGGCCCCTCGGGCAGATAGGCCAGATAGCGCTTCACCCTGGGCAGGGGCCGCATCAGCACCAGGCCCACCCCGGCGAGCCGCCCGTCCGCTTCGAACCAGCCGAGGCTCTCCGCCCGCCAATCGGGTTTCACATCTCCCCAGGACGGCACCTGCATATGGCTGGCGGAAGGGCGGGAGGCCACGAAGGCCAGGTGTTCCGCACGGCTGATCGGCCGAAGGGTAAGGGTCATGCGGACTCCTTAGGGGTGGCTGGTCGCTGCCAGCCTATGAGCCAGGTCCCACGGCCTCCTGCTGGGCGAGGCACCGGTGTGCCCCCGTCGCCGCCGCACGTCCCCATCCGGGTGTCAGCGGTCGCTGGACGATCTCCCTGCGAGTTCCCCGAGCCCCCTGCCGTCAGCCAGGAGGCCCACGCCGCCAGGACCTCCGTGCGGGTCGCACGGGCGGGTAGGAAGCGGCCGGCCCACTGGACGATGTCCGGGCATGTGCACCTTCAGTGCGTCCTGGACCGCACAGGGGACGGGCAGCCGGGCGTATTCCCGTTCATCCGGCGCCCCCGGTCCGCATGTCCAGTGCCTCTGCCAGCACTTCCGCCAGGTGCCGTCCCCGGACCCCGGCCAGTTGCTCCAGCTGGGTACGGCAGGAGAAGCCGTCCGCGAGGATCGCCGTGCCTTCCGGGGCCTCTCGCACTACCGGCAGCAGCTGTTCCTCCGCGCAGGCGCGTGACACTTCGAAGTGGCCTTCCTCGAAACCGAAGTTGCCGGCGAGGCCACAGCAGCCTCCGCGCAACTCACCGGTGAGGCCGGCGGCCTCGCGCAGCCGGCGGTCGGGGGTGTCGCCGAGCACCGCGTGCTGGTGGCAGTGGGTCTGGCCGGCGACCGGGCGATCGACGGCGGGCGGGTTCCAGTCGGGGGCGTACCGTCCCAGTGCCTCGGCGAAGGTGAGTACCGCTGAGGACAGCCGGGCCGCGCGGGGGTCGTCGTACAGGAGTTCCGGGAGGTCGGTGCGAAGGGCCGCGGCGCAGCTCGGCTCCAGGACCACCACCGGCGCCCCGGCCCGCAGCACCGGCTCCATCAGGTCCAGTGTGCGGCGCAGCACTGCACGGGCCCGGTCCAGCTGGCCTGTGGAGACATAGGTCAGGCCGCAGCAGACCCGGCCCCGACGGGCCGTGAGCAGTGAGATCGCCGACTTCGACGTGCCGTCACCGATCGCTCCGCCGTGCGACAGGAGCGTGGGGGGCAGGGCCACCCGCAGGCCTGCGGCCTCCAGGACGCGGACGGCGGCCCGGCCGACGGACGGGGAGAAGTGTTCGGTGAAGGTGTCCGGCCAGAGGACGACCAGCCCGCCGGTGGCCTGTGCGGGTCTCCTGCCCCGCCACCACCGGCTGAACGTCTGTGGCGCCAGCCGCGGGATGTCTCGCTCCGGCGCGATGCCGCCCAGCCGTTTGCCGACACGGGCCAACGGCCCCACCGCCGCGAGGGCATTGAGCAGCGGAGCGGTGCGCGTGCGGGCGACCCAGCGCAGCCATTCGGGCAGTCGGCCCATGCTGTGGTGAGCAGCGGGACGGCGACGGCCGGCGTAGTGGTGGTGCAGGAACTCCGCCTTGTAGGTGGCCATGTCGACGCCCACCGGACAGTCCGAGCGACAGCCCTTGCAGGACAGGCACAGGTCGAGGGCGTCGCGGACCTCCGTGGACCGCCAGCTGTCGGTGACCGGATCGCCGGCGAGCATCTCGTACAACAGGTGGGCGCGGCCGCGGGTGGAGTGCTCCTCTTCACCGGTGGCCCGGTACGACGGGCACATCACAGCGGGTCCGGTCGCCGCGGCCGTACGGCACTTGGCGACGCCGACGCAGCGGCGGACGGCCGCGCGGAAGTCACCGCCGTCCGCCGGGTAGCCGAAGGCCACGTCGACCGGGCGGTGGGGCAGGACGGAGAAGCGGAGGTTCGTGTCGAGGGGGGCCGGCCGGACCAGCATGCCGGGGTTGAGCAGGTCGTCCGGGTCCCAGACCGACTTGGCACGCTCAAAGAGGGCGACCATCTCCGCGCCGTACATACGGGGCAGCAGTTCGGCCCGGGCCTGCCCGTCCCCGTGCTCCCCGGACAGTGAACCGCCGTGCTCCACCACCAGGTCGGCGAGTTCCCCGGAGAAGTGGCGGAAGCGGCCGACCCCGGCCTCGGTGAGCAGGTCGAAGTCGATGCGGACGTGGATGCAGCCGTCGCCGAAATGGCCGTACGGCGTGCCACGCAGGTCGTGGGCAGCGAGCAGGGCCCGGAAGTCGCGCAGGTAGGCGCCGAGCCGGGCGGGCGGCACCGCGCAGTCCTCCCAACCGGGCCACGCCTCTCCCGCGGGCCCTCGACGTCGCCCGGAAGGGGAGGTCCCCCCGTCGTCGGGCATGCGGGTGGCCGTGCCGCTGGCGTCTTCGCGGATGCGCCACAGGGCCCGTCGGTCGGCCGGGTCGGTCACCACCAGCGCGTCCACGACGTCGGCCGCGCGGACGATGTCCTGCGCGCGTGCACGTGCCTCGGCCGCCGAGTCCCCGCCGGTCTCCACGAACAGCCAGGCGCCGCCCTCCGGCAGTCCGGCGGGCGAGCGCACCAGGTCGGCGGCCATGCCCTCCACCGTGAGCGGCCGGTAGGGCAGCAGGCCCGCCGCGGCCTCGGCGGCGGCGCTCTCATCGCCGTAGGCCAGCACCGCCAGGGCACGTGCACGGGGCTCCTCGACCAGGCGGACGGCCGCCTCGGTGAGGATGCCCAGGGTGCCCTCCGAGCCGCAGAAGGAACGGGCGACGTCCGCACCCTTCTCCGGCAGCAGGGCGTCCAGCGCATACCCGGAGATGCGGCGGGGCAGGTCCGGGAAGCCGGTACGCAGGCGGGCCAGTTCCCCCTCCACCAGTTCCCGAAGTCCCTCGGGCGCCCCCGCCCAGTCCCGCCCGAGCCGCAGCCGCCGACCGCGCGCGGTGACCACGGACAGCTCGCGCACGCTGTCCGCGGTCGTCCCCCAGGCGACCGAGTGGGACCCGCAGGAGTTGTTGCCGATCATCCCGCCGAATGTGCACCGGCTGTGCGTGGCCGGGTCCGGACCGAACCGCAGTCCGTGCGGGGCGGCGGCCTCCTGAAGCCGGTCGAGCACCAGCCCGGGCTGCACGACGGCCGTGCGGGTGCCCGGATCCAACTCCAGCAGGTCGTTCATGTGCCTGGTGAAGTCCAGCACCACGCCGGTGCCCGTCGCCTGCCCGGCGATCGACGTGCCCCCGCCGCGCGCCACCACCGGCACTCCGCGCGCCCGACACGCCTCCAACACCGCGGCCACGTCGTCGGCGTCCCGTGGGGCCACGACACCGAGGGGGACCCGCCGGTAGTTGGAGGCGTCCATGGTGACCAGCGCCCGGGCGGTGACGCCGAAGCCGACCTCGCCGCGGACGGCCCTGCGCAGTTCCGCCTCAAGACCCGAGTGATCCGTCATGCCTCCAGGATGCATCCGATCACGCAGAGTTACCCCGACTTTTCCACAGCCTCGCGCATATGGTCGTACGACCCCCGCACGGCTCGTGCGCGATCTCCCCACGAACACCCCCGACCACCACCTTCGTCGTACAACCTCACAAGTCCACGGCTCGGCAGACTCGTCTCATCGGACGGACACGGTTCCGTACCGTTTCGTCCAGCCGATACCCTCCGAGTCGTGGCCGACATCCAGATCCCCGCTGACATCAAGCCCGCCGACGGACGTTTCGGCGCGGGCCCCTCCAAGGTGCGTACCGAGGCGCTGGAGGCGCTCGCCGCCACCGGAAGCTCCCTGCTCGGCACCTCCCACCGCCAGGCGCCCGTCAAGAACCTGGTCGGCAAGGTCCGCGAAGGCATCTCCGAGCTGTTCTCCCTCCCCGAGGGCTACGAGGTGATCCTCGGCAACGGCGGCTCCACCGCCTTCTGGGACATCGCCACCCACGGCCTGATCGAGGGCAAGTCCCAGCACCTCAGCTTCGGCGAGTTCTCCTCCAAGTTCGCCAAGGCCGCCAAGCTCGCCCCCTGGCTGGCCGAACCCACCGTCATCGCCACCGACCCCGGCACCCACCCGGAGGCACAGGCCGAGGCGGGCGTTGACGTCTACGCCTTCACCCACAACGAGACCTCCACCGGTGTCGCCATGCCGATCAAGCGCGTGGCCGGCGCCGACGAGGGCGCGCTCGTGCTCGTGGACGCCACCTCCGGCGCCGGCGGCCTCCCGGTCGACGTCGCCGAGACCGACGTCTACTACTTCGCCCCGCAGAAGTCTTTCGCCTCCGACGGCGGCCTGTGGATCGGTGTCTTCTCGCCCGCCGCGATCGAGCGCGCTGAGCGCATCCACGCCTCCGGCCGCCACGTCCCGGAGTTCTTCAGCCTCCCCACGGCGATCGACAACTCCCGCAAGAACCAGACGTACAACACCCCGGCCCTCGCCACCCTCTTCCTGCTGAACCAGCAGCTGGAGTGGCTCAACGGACAGGGCGGCCTCGCCTGGTCCACGGCCCGCACCAAGGACTCCTCGACCCGTCTGTACAGCTGGGCGGAGGAGTCGAAGTACGCCACGCCGTTCGTTTCGGACCCGGCCAAGCGCTCGCAGGTCATCGGCACGATCGACTTCGCCGACGAGGTCGACGCAGCCGCCGTCGCCAAGGTGCTGCGCGCCAACGGTATCGTGGACACCGAGCCGTACCGCAAGCTCGGCCGCAACCAGCTCCGCATCGCCATGTTCCCGGCGATCGACCCGGCGGACGTCGAGGCGCTGACGCAGTGCGTCGACTACGTGATCGACAGGCTCTGACCGCCGTGCCGCCAGGGCGCCCGGTGTCCCCCGGGCGCCCTTCGCATACGCCCCTCAGCTCCCGCGCCGCAGCCGCCGCAACCCGAAGAGTGCGGCCAGCCCGACGGCAACGACGACGACACCGACCTTGAGGCTCCCGCCGCCGCTCTTGTTCTGGGAGGCCGCGGAAGTCCCGCTCGTGACCGGTGACTTGACGGACGGTCGGCCGCCGGGGGCGTCCTCCGCCTGTACGGCACTGTCCGCGCCCTCGCTGCCGTACATCAGCTTGGTCCCGTCGGCCGAGTAACTGATCGACTCCCCCTGCCCCTGCAAGGGCACGTCGAGTCGTCCCTCCCGCTTGATCCGGCCGCCGTTCCAGTCGTAGTAGATCCCGCCGAAGTAGCCGCGCACGGCGAGCTGGCGACCGTCCGGGGAGAAGGCCGCGTCGGTGGCCCACAGGTCGACGGCGGCGATGGGCTTGAAGACGTTCGTACCGGAGGTGGAGAGGGCGGCCGGGCCCTCGTACAGGTGCCCGCCGTCCTCCTTCTTGTCGATGATGTAGACGCGCCCGGTCTTCGGGTGGACGATCAGTGACTCGGCGTCACGCGGCCCGTTCGCGTACTTCACGACGTACTGCGTGGCCGTGACCGTCTCATCCTTGAGCACCTTCGGCTCGGGCAGCCGGTAGATCCACACATACGGCCAAGTGCCGCCGCGGTTGTCGCCGATGTCGCCCAGGTAGATCTCGTTGTGCGGTCCGATGGAGATGGCCTCGACGTCACGGGGAGCGCCGATGCCACGCAGGGTGAGCCGGGCGACCGTTGACCCGGTCCGGCTGTCCACCGCGAAGACGTAGGGCCCGTCACCGCTGTCGTTGTGCGTCCAGTAGACGCCGGGGTGGAGGTGGGAGGCGGCAAGCCCGCTGGACTCGGCGATCCGCGGGTCCTTGATGGTGAACCCCTGGTCGCCGCTGCCGTTGCCGCTTCCGCCGTCGGCGGCGGTGGCTGTGGCGGCGGGCAGCGCGCAGGCCCCGGTGAGCAGCACCCCGGCGAGGACGGCGAAGGATCGACGCATGTCCCCAAGCCTGCCATTTCCCCGGAGGGTTCGCGGGACGTGGTGGGCCTCACACCCCACGGGCGCAGCCGATCGTCCATCATGAGCGGATGCTCAGGTTCATGCCCGTAGGTGACTCCATGACGATCGGGAGCGCGGGCGAACACACATGGCGTCACCGGCTGTGGCGGCACCTGTGCACGACGTACAACGGCCCGTTCACCTTCGTCGGCCCGCGCGAGACGCTGTACGACAAGTCCACCGACGCGCCGACGTCCCTCGCCTACGCCGACCCCCGCTTCCCCCGCGCCCACCTCGCGGGCTGGGGCGAGGGCTGGCTGCACATGGCCCCGCTGATCGGCGACGCGGTACGGGCCCACCGTCCCGACATCCTCCTGGTCTCCCTGGGCCTGATCGACCTCGGCTTCTACACGAACGCCGAGCAGACGGCGCAGAACGTCCGTTCCTTCATCGTCCAAGCCCGTACGGCCGCCCCGCACCTCCGCATGGCAGTGCTGCCGGTGATCCCGAACATCCGCGCCTGTGCGGACGCGTCCTTCGCCGCGCAGGTCGCCGACTTCAACACGCTACTGGCGAAGGCGGTCGCCGACCTGGACGAGCCGCGCTCGCCGGTCCTGCTCGTCTCGCCGCCGGAGCCGTACGACATCCACACCGACACCTACGACGGTACGCATCCCAACGCGCGCGGGGAGCACCGGATCGCAGAGGCGTTCGCGCGGGCGATGTGGGAGGGGTGGGAGGTCGGCGGACCGTACCCAGCCGGAAACGGCTTGGCCTGATCCCGGAGCATCCAGGTGACCGTACGTATCGTTGAACCGCGTGGCTGCACTGTCGACGGAGCGGTCGGGGAGGAGCGCCACGATGACCGTCCTCGAAGACAGGATCGCGATGGCCGAGAGCGACGACGAAAGCACGCTCGACGAGATGTTCGAGCGTCTTGAGAAGATGCCCGTCCCCGAGGGATACAAGGTCGAGATCGTCGAGGGGACCGTCTACAAGGCGCCGCAGCGGGACACCCACTGGGAGATCATCGCGGACATCTACGAGCAGTTGCGGACCAAGTCCCCCAGGAAACGGGTGAAGTCCGACGTCCGCATCGACTAACCCGGCCATCTGAACGGTTTCGCGACCGATGTGACGGTGATCGCCGAAGGTGCCGCCAAGACAGCGAGCGACCAATGGCGTCACCAGGACGTCGAGTTCGTCGCCGAGGTCATCTCCCAAGGGACCGCACCAACGACTACGGCCCCAAGAAGAGTGCCTGCGCCAAGGCCGAGGTGCCCGTCTACCTCGTCGCCGACCCCTGCCAACGCCGCTGCCACGTCTACACCCACCCCAAGGGCGACGACGCGACCGAGACGTAAGCCGACTTCGGAGACGACGTCGACCTCACCGCCACGGTGGTCGGTCTGGTCCTGAAGACCGGCGAGTTCCCCGTCGACTAGCCGTACTGACCCGTGCGGTCGGTGCGGTGATCAGCAGGTGTGCGCTGCGCCCCGACAAGTCGGTACGACCGGCCCAGCGCTCCCACCCGCAGCACACCACCCGCCCCTCCCACCCGTCCACCCCGGGCGGCGTCGCCGGGTGCCGTCACCGAGCGCGACCGGCAACAGGGGGAGAAGGGGAGAAGGGGACAGAGCGAGTCGGGACAACTCCCCAGCACGGTCCGGCGGATGCTTGCTTGGAGCGCGCTCCAAGCCGTTGGCTGGAGAACCATGAAGTACACACAGCTTGGACGCACGGGACTCAAGGTCAGCCGACTCGTCCTCGGGACGATGAACTTCGGGCCGCAGACCGACGAAGCCGAAAGCCACGCGATCATGGACGCGGCACTGGACGCGGGCATCAACTTCTTCGACACCGCCAACGTGTACGGGTGGGGCGAGAACAAGGGGCGGACCGAGTCCATCATCGGGAACTGGTTCGCCAAGGGCGGAGTGCGGCGCGACAAGGTCGTCCTCGCCACCAAGGTCTACGGCAACATGGGCACCGACGGCGAGGCCTGGCCCAACCAAGACCGGCTCTCGGCACTCAACATCCGCCGGGCCGTGGAAGCCAGTCTGACGCGGCTGCGGACCGACCACATCGACCTCTACCAGTTCCACCACATCGACCGGACCACCCCCTTCGAGGAGATCTGGCAGGCGATCGACACCCTCGTCCACCAGGGGAAGATCCTCTACGTCGGATCCAGCAACTTCCCCGGATACAAGATCGCCCAGGCCAACGACATCGCCGCCCGCCGCAGCGGCACGCTCGGCCTGGTCAGTGAGCAGTGCCTGTACAACCTCGTCGAGCGCCGTGCCGAGATGGAGGTCATCCCGGCCGCGCGGGACTACGGCCTCGGCGTCATCCCGTGGTCGCCGTTGAGCGGCGGACTGCTCGGCGGAGTGATCAAGAAGCAGGTCCAGGGCGGTCGCCGTGCCTCCGGGCGGGCCGCGGACCTGCTCACCGACCCCGCCACCCGGGCCCGGATCCAGTCCTACGAGGACCTGCTCGACAAGCATGGCCTGGCACCCGGCGAGGTGGCGCTGGCGTGGCTGCTGAAGCAGCCCGGCGTGACCGGCCCCATCGTCGGCCCGCGCACCCCGGGGCAGCTGGAGTCCGCCCTCAGGGCGCTGGAACTGGAACTGAGCGGGGACCTCCTGGCCGGGCTGGACGAGATCTTCCCCGGTCCTGGCCCTGCTCCGGAGGCCTTCGCCTGGTAGTACCGACAAAGGACGGTGTCCCCGCGGAGACGCGGGGAGACCGTGCTACCAGTCACGCACGGGCCGTAGCCGAGGAGCCGAGCGCGGTTCCCCAGCTCCTCCCACGGAGCCCTTACTTGACCGCCGCGGTCAGGGCCACCACGACGAACATCAGCACAAGCGCACCGGCCATGATCCGGTTCCGGGTTTTCGGGTCCACACCATCGAGCCTAACCGGACCCGCCGAGAACCCAACGGGCGACCGTCTCGTACCGCGGCTGTTCGCCCGGCACCCCGGACCTCGGCAGCTCACTGCGGACCAGCGCCAGGTCGGCCACGGTCCAGGCACGTGTGGTGAAGTCCGCGAGGGCGGCCACGCAGGGTCGCGTATCCGCTCCGTCCCGGCCCCGCGCCAGCGTCAGGTGGGCCAGGTACCGGCGGTGCTCCGTCATCGGCACGCCCGCCCTGCGGGCTGCCGCCTCCGCCCGGCCGGCCAGCAGCCGCAGCGCCTTCACGTCTCCCTGGGCACCCGTCCAGAGGATCTTGCCGCGCCCGAACTGGCCGCCGCCGGAGAGGGCCAGCCGGAGCGGGGCGGAGCGGCGGGCCGCGCGCTCCAGGCGTTCCGACAGGCCGGGTACGAGTTCATCGGCGACCTCACCGTAGAAGGCGAGGGTGAAGTGCCAGCCGGGGCGGCTGGTCCAGCGCAGCCTCTCGGCACCGGGCAGCCGCTTCAACCGGGCCACTTCCTTGGCGAGTTCACGCGCGACGTCGTCCGGGGGCAGGACGGCGGCGAAGAGTCTCATGGAGCCAGTGTGCCTCCGTGCCCCACCACGCACGGACGCACCGCCCTCACCCTGCGCATGGGCGTCTCGCCCGGCCGCACCCGCCGCCACCACGTCGCTGCGGCGGCTGAGCGGCAGCCCGGGGGGCGACCCCTCCCTCAGGACCGGCGGCCTCCCCCACGGCCGGTTACGACGCGGTCGCCAGGTGCCGCCGGGGCTTGCGGGGCACGAACCGCACCCGTGGGTGGCCGTGGTGCCAGCCCACCGCCAGGCGCAGCCCCCCGACGCGGGCCAGGACGAGACCGATGGCGGCGGCCGCGACGGCCGAGACCGCTCCGCCGAACGCGAAGCCGATCCGGGCTCCGTAGGTGTCGGTGATCCAGCCGACGACCGGTGCGCCCAGCGGGGTACCGCCGACGAACACCATCATGAACAGGGCCATCACCCGACCGCGCATGGCCGGGTCGGTGGCCATCTGCACAGCGGTGTTCGCGGTGACGTTCACGGTCAGGCCGCAGACGCCGATCGGAATCATGAGCAGCGTGAACAACCAGTACTGTGGGACCGCCGAAGCCAGGACCTCCAGCGTGCCGAAGGCCAGGGCGGCGGCGATCAGGACGCGCAGCCGGGCCGTGCCGCGCCGGGCGGCCAGCAGGGCACCGCCCAGCGAGCCGACGGCCATCAGGGTGTTGAAGAGGCTGTACGCGCCGGCACCGGAGTGGAAGACGTCGTCCGCGTAGGCCGAGAGCCACACCGGGAAGTTGAAACCGAACGTGCCGATGAAGCCCACGAGGATGATCGGCCAGATCAGCTCGGGGCGGCCGGCGACGTAGTGCAGGCCCTCCCGGAGCTGGCCCTTCCCCCGGGGCGCGCGCTCGACCACGTGGAGCTCGCGTGCATGCATCAGGAGCAGGCCCGCGATGGGCGCGGCGAAGGACAGCCCGTTGGCGAGGAACGCCCAGCCGGTCCCCACGCCGGTGATCATGAGGCCGGCGACGGCGGGCCCGACCAGGCGGGCGGACTGGAAGTTCGCGGAGTTGAGGCTGACCGCGTTCTGCAGCTGCTCGGGGCCGACCATCTCAGAGACGAAGGACTGGCGGGCCGGGTTGTCGACCACCGTGGCGAGGCCGACGGCGAAGGCGGCGAGGTAGACGTGCCAGACCTGGACGTGACCGGAGAGGGTCAGGAACGCGAGGGTGAGGCCGGTCACGGCCATGGCGGACTGGGTGACCAGGAGGGTGGGGCGCTTGGGCAGGCGGTCCACGAGGACGCCGCCGTAGAGGCCGAAGAGGAGCATCGGCAGGAACTGCAGGGCCGTCGTGATGCCGACGGCCGCGGAGGAGCCGGTGAGGCTGAGGACGAGCCAGTCCTGGGCGATGCGCTGCATCCAGGTGCCCGTGTTGGAGACCACCTGGCCGATGAAGAACAGGCGGTAGTTCCGGATCTTCAGGGAGCTGAACATCGAGGACGTGCGCGAGGCACGTGCGGTGGCGGGGTTGGTGGTAGCGGTGGCCGGTGCGGGGGCGGAAGGTGTTCCGGATCCCGTACTCAAAGGGGTTCGCCTCCTCGGACGTCTTGCTTACAGATGTGCGAGCTTCTCCAGCACGGGGGCGGCGGCGCGCAGTCTGGCCCATTCCTCGTCGTCGAGGTCCTCCACGAGCCCTGCCAGGAACGCGTTGCGCTTGCGGCGGCTCTCGTCGAGCATGGCTTCGGCCTGCTCGGTCTGGGTGACGACCTTCTGGCGCCGGTCCTCGGGGTGCGGCTCCAACCGGACCAGCCCCTTGGCTTCGAGCATCGCGACGATCCGGGTCATCGACGGGGGCTGGACGTGTTCCTTGCGGGCCAGTTCGCCCGGGGTGGCGGTGCCACATCGGGCGAGGGTGCCGAGCACCGACATCTCGGTGGGGCTCAGTGACTCATCCACCCGCTGGTGCTTGAGCCGACGGGACAGCCGCATCACGGCTGAGCGGAGGGAGTTCACGGCGGCAGCGTCGTCACCATGGCTAAGGTCCGGCATGTTCATTAGGGTAACTCATTACCCTCCCTAAAGACCACCGGGGATGTGGGTACCTGCCCGTGATGCCCGCCACGGAAACCCTCCGATCACCCATATGAGTGAGCCGGTTCCGAAAAGTGGTGCATCGGGTGGCTGGACGTGGCATCCCTCGTACGCATGGGGACCAGTGTGCTCAGCCTGCGGATAGACGGGGAGCTGCTCGAAAGGCTCCGGCATCGTGCGGCGAAGAGAGGAATGAGCGTGCAGGACTATGTGGTCCGCACGCTCACCCGGGACGACTTCGACGAACGGTTCCAGACCGCTGTCGAGGAGACGGAGAAGTTCTACGGGGTCACCTGAGCCCGCAGGCCGGTCACGTGAACCGCGGGCTCAGGTCAGCCCCAGCGCCGGCATCAGGTAGTAGAAGGCGAAGACCGCCGAGACGACGTACATCGCGACCGGGATCTCCCTGGCCCGCCCGACGGCCAGGCGCAGGATCGTGAAGGTGATGAAGCCCATGCCGATGCCGTTGGTGATCGAGTAGGTGAACGGCATCATCAGCATGGTCACGAAGGCCGGGACCGCGATGGTGTGGTCGGCCCAGTCGATCTCCTTGACCGAGCTGGACAGGATCAGGAAGCCGACCGCGACCAGGGCCGGGGTCGCCGCCTGGGACGGGACCATCGTGGCCACCGGGGTGAGGAAGAGGGCTGCCGCGAAGAGGCCGCCCGTGACGACGTTCGCGAGGCCCGTGCGGGCACCCTCGCCGACACCCGCCGTGGACTCCACGAAGGCGGTAGTGGCCGAGGAGGAGCTGGCACCGCCCGCCGCGACGGCGAGGCCGTCGATGAAGAGCACCTTGTTGATGCCCGGCACGTGGCCCTCCGCGTCGGTCAGCTTGGCCTCGTCGCTCACGCCCATGATCGTGCCCATCGCGTCGAAGAAGCACGACAGCAGGACCGTGAAGACGAAGAGGACGCCGGTCAGCACGCCGACCTTGGAGAAGCCACCGAAGAGGCTGACGTGGCCGACCAGGCCGAAGTCGGGCGAGGCGACCGGATTGCCCGGCCACTTGGGCACCGTCAGGCCCCAGCCGGGGATGTGGGCGACCGAGTTCGCGATCACCGCGAGCAGGGTCATGCCGACGATCGAGATGAGGATCGCGCCCGGCACTTTTCGGACGATCAGCACGAAGGTGAGCAGCGCGCCCAGGATGAAGATCAGCACCGGCCAGCCGGTGAGGTGACCGCCGGCGCCGAGCTGCAGCGGGACGGTGGTCTCGGCCTTGTCCGGGATACGACTGACGAAACCGGAGTCGACGAGGCCGATCAGCATGATGAACAGGCCGATACCGATCGAGATCGCCTTGCGCAGGCCGTACGGCACGGCGTTCATCACGCGCTCGCGCAGCCCCGTGGCGACCAGCAGCATCACCACGAAACCGGCCAGCACCACCATGCCCATGGCGTCCGGCCAGGACATGCGGGGCGCCAACTGGAGCGCGACGACCGAGTTGACGCCCAGGCCGGCGGCGAGCGCGATCGGCACGTTGCCGATGACGCCCATCAGCAGCGTGGTGAACGCGGCCGTCAGCGCGGTCGCCGTCACCAGCTGCCCGTTGTCCAGGTGGTGCCCGTACATGTCCTTCGCGTTCCCGAGGATGATCGGGTTCAGCACGATGATGTAGGCCATCGCGAAGAAGGTGGCGAAACCGCCCCGGACTTCCCGGGCGACGGAGCTGTCGCGTTCGGAGATCCTGAAGTGGCGGTCGAGCAGGCCGTAGGCGGGCCCACGGCTCGGCTTCTCGGGGGTGGGGGCCTTGGCGGGAGCCGAGGTGGACATGCGGGACCTCATCACCAACGGGGTTCCCCCGAGCCTCGCTGGAGCTTCCTACGATCAGAGCCGGTCGAAGACAAACGGCTTCAGTATGAACATATGAGTTCCAGATCGCTATCTCCGCGCGTAGACAACGGTGGCCCTTAAGCTGTGCCCATGGCTAAGTGGACCCCCAAGCACGAGGCGCCGGAGCCCCTGGAGGGCCCCGTGGTCGCCACCATCACCGGCGGCACCATCGTGTGGTTCATCCTCTTCCTGGTGCAGCTCCCGTTCTACGGCTGGTACCGCGATCACGGGCACCTGCAGTGGCTGTGGACCTGCCTGGCCGGGGGCGGACTGGGACTCATCGGCATCTGGTACGTGCGCAAGCGCGACGCCGCGCTGAAGCGGGCGGCCACACTGGACCCGGCGCCGGTCGAATAGCCATCCGACGGACCGGCCCGTTCCCGGCCGCGGGACGGCCGGAATGCCCGGGACGGTCCGCCGAACACGAGGCGGGGTGGGCAAAGGCCACGTACCGTCGAATACATGTCGCACATCGACGCGGGCGCCGACCTCGGCTCTGTGCACCCGGGAACCCCACCCGGAACCCCACCGGCCGGACTGACCCGGGCCGAAGTCGCGGAACGTGTCGCGCGCGGCCAGGTCAATGACGTTCCGGTGCGCAGCAGCCGGTCCCTGAGCGAGATCGTCCGCGCCAACGTCTTCACCCGGTTCAACGCGATCATCGGCGTGCTCTGGCTGATCATGCTGGCCGTGGCACCGATCCAGGACAGCCTTTTCGGCTTCGTGATCATCGCCAACACCGGCATCGGCATCGTCCAGGAGTGGCGCGCCAAGCAGACTCTCGACTCGCTCGCGGTGATCGGGGAGGCCCGGCCCACCGTGCGGCGCGACGGTGTCGCAACCGAGGTGGCCACCCATGAGATCGTTCTCGACGACCTCATAGAGATCGGCCCGGGTGACAAGATCGTGGTCGACGGGGTCTGCGCGGAGGCAGACGGCCTCGAGGTCGACGAATCGCTGCTCACCGGCGAGGCCGACCCCGTCGTCAAACACCCCGGCGACCAGGTCATGTCCGGCAGCTTCGTGGTCGCCGGCGGTGGTGCGTTCACCGCCGCCCGGGTGGGCCGCGAGGCCTACGCTGCCCAGCTCGCCGAGGAAGCCTCACGCTTCACCCTCGTCCACTCCGAACTGCGCACCGGCATCTCCACGATCCTGAAGTACGTCACCTGGATGATGGTCCCGGCCGCGATCGGACTGATCATCACCCAGCTCGTGGTGAAGAACAACGAGTTCAAGGGTTCCGTGGCCCGCACGGTTGGCGGCATCGTCCCGATGGTCCCGGAAGGGCTGGTGCTCCTCACCTCCGTCGCCTTCGCGATCGGCGTGATCCGACTGGGCCGCAAACAGTGCCTGGTGCAGGAACTGCCGGCGATCGAGGGGCTGGCCCGCGTCGACACCGTCTGCCTGGACAAGACCGGCACGCTCACCGAGGGCGGCATGGACGTCACCGGCCTGCGGCTGCTGGACGGGGCCGACGAGTCGTACGTGCGCAAGGTGCTCGGCGCCCTCGGCGAGTCCGACCCACGCCCCAACGCCTCCCTCCAGGCGATCATCGACGCCTACCCCGACAACGACGACTGGCGCTGCGTCGAGTCGCTCCCCTTCTCCTCCGCCCGCAAGTACAGCGGAGCCGTCTTCAGCGAGGGCGACGGAGAAGACAGCACCTGGCTGCTGGGCGCCCCCGATGTCCTCCTCGACTCCGGCACCCCGGCCCTGGTCGAGACCGAGCGCCTCAACGAGCAGGGGCTGCGGGTCCTGCTGCTGGCCCGCGCAAGCCGTGACCTGGATGACCCGGAACCAGCCGAGGCCGCCCGTCCCACCGCCCTCGTCGTCCTCGAACAGCGGCTGCGGCCGGACGCTGCCGACACCCTGCGCTACTTCGCGGACCAGCACGTGCGCGCGAAGGTCATCTCCGGCGACAACGCGGTGTCGGTCGGGGCGGTGGCCGCCAAGCTGGGTCTTCAGGGCAAGGCGGTGGACGCGCGGCGGCTGCCCGCCGACCGTGCCCGGATGGCCGAGGCGCTGGACGAGGGAACCGTGTTCGGGCGGGTCACCCCGCGGCAGAAGCGGGACATGGTCGGTGCGCTGCAGTCACGCGGGCACACGGTCGCGATGACGGGCGACGGCGTGAACGACGTGCTCGCGCTCAAGGACGCCGACATCGGCGTGGCCATGGGATCCGGTTCGGAGGCGACCCGTGCGGTGGCGCAGATCGTTCTGCTGAACAACAGCTTCGCAGTCCTGCCGTCGGTGGTCGGAGAGGGCCGCCGGGTGATCGGCAACATCACCCGCGTGGCGACCCTCTTCCTGGTCAAGACCGTCTACTCGGTGCTGCTGGCGCTCCTGGTCGTGTTCTGGCAGGTCGAATACCCGTTCCTGCCGCGGCACCTGACCCTGCTCTCCACACTCACCATCGGCGTACCGGCCTTCTTCCTGGCCCTGGCACCCAACAAGGAGCGGGCCAGACCCCACTTCGTGCGTCAGGTGATGCGGTACGCCATCCCGGGCGGTGTGGTGGCCGGATCGGCGACCTTCGCGGTGTACCTGGTCGCCCGCCACTACTACACGGGCTCGGTCCAGCTGGAGGCGGAGACCAGCGCGGCCACGCTGACGCTGTTCCTGATCTCCATGTGGGTCCTGGCGATCATCGCCCGCCCCTACACCTGGTGGCGGGTGACCTTGGTGGCCACGATGGGCGCGGCGTTCCTCGTCGTCCTGGTCGTGCCCGCCCTGCAGAGCTTCTTCGCGCTCAAACTGGTCGGCGTCGCGATGCCCTGGACGGCGGTGGCCGTGGCGGTGGTGGCGGCGGCAACCCTGGAGTACCTGTGGAAGTGGGTCGGCCACCGTTTCCCGGAGTGATCACGGACCCGGCACGGGTGCCGTGCGCCCCAACCGGCCGTCAGAGCCGGCCACGGGCCCTGTCTGCGGGGTGCTGCCGGATCCGCAAGACTCCGCCACGGGCCGGCCGGCCTAGGACCAGGCCTGGTCCTAGGCCTGGGCTCACTTGGTGACGTCGACGATCACCCAGTCCGCTGACGCCTCGTGCAGCGCGTCTCCGCCGTAGGAGACGCTGTAGAGGGTGCTGCCCTTGGCGGGGGGCACGTCGTCCACCGTGAAGGAGCCGTCGGAGCCGACGGTGACGGCGGGCAGGTCGATGACGCCCTTCTTCGTCGCCCTGAGCACGTTGAGGGTGGTACCGGCCGGCAGCGCGGCCCCCGGCGTGGTCAGGGTGCCGTGGATCTCCACACCCGACGTGGTCGCCTTGGTGGGCGTGTCGAGCGCCAGGTCGGTGGGCGCCTTGGCCACATCCACGGCGAGCGTGGCGTCCTGGGCGGGGTCGTGCGCGGAGTCGCCCGCGAAGGAGACGGTGTAGGTGGCCTGCCCGGTGACGGCCGGGGTGTCCTCCAGGGTGAACGTGCCGTCCGAGCCGACGGTGGCCGACGGCACCACGTGGTCGCCGGCCGAGTCGTGCCGCACCGCGGTCACTTGTACGGGCGTGCTGGGCGCGGGGCCGTTCAGCTGCAGCCGCCCGGAGATCTGCACGGCCTGGCCGGCGTAGGGGGTGCCGGGCTGCACGGTCAGCGGGGTGTCGAAGGAGGAGTGGTAGCGCCCGTCGGGGTTGCTGATGACGTGGAGCCAGTACGCGTCCCCGGCGGCGTTGGTGGTCATGGCGAACAGCCGGGAGCCGTCGGCGCTGAAGGCCAGTCCGCGGTCGGCCACGCGGTCGCCGCCGCTCGTCCCGTCAGTGAAGGCGTACTCCCGGGGCGCGTCGCCCTGGGCGGGATCGGCACTCTGGACCAGGAGGTCGGCCGCGGTGCCGTCGACCGCGCCGCCGCGCGCAAGGAGCGTGCCGTCCGGGCTGAAGGCGACCGCCGTCGAGCTGGTGCCGTCGGGCAGCGGCCCGTATCCGGGCGTCACTTCGCTCAGGTCGTTGGTGGAGAGCGTCTTGGTACCCGACGCCCCGGCCGCGACCAGGGCGAGGGCACCGTCGGGGCTCACCGCCACGTCCCGCGGCACCGTCGTCGGGTCGTCCGGGCCGGCGAACCCGTGCACGGCCGACCGGCTGAGGGTCGACGTGGTCGCGTTCCACACGCCGACGGCCAGCTTGGACCCGGAGCTGGGGAAGGCGTACGCCTCGACGACCTTGTCGCCGGCGGGCGAGACGGCGACCTTCGGGTCGACTTCGCCCGAGATGCTCTCCGAGTAGCTGCCGCCTGTCAGAGCCCCGCTGTAGAGCGCCTGAGGCTCGGTAGTGCAGTCCGTCGGGGCCGACTGACTGGTCATCCGGGTGAACCTGAGCGTGCTACCGGTCGCCACGATGTCGCCGGCGCACCTGCCCTTGAAGAAGTCGCTGCGCAACCATCCGCCACCGATGTAGGCGAAGTCGTCGGGATTGAAGATCAGGATCCCGTTGGCCACGCCGACGTAAAGGATCTTGCCGTCCGCGGAGAGCATCATCGCGCCCGGGTCGACGAGGGCGTCGGTCTTGACGGTGTGCAGCAAGGTGCCGTCGAAGTCGTACACCAGCAGTTCGTGCACGGTCGCGTTGAGCGCGCCCGTGGTCACGTAGACACGCTGGCGGGCCTGGTCGACCAGCATGCGCGAGTACGTGCTGGACGGCAGTTTGACGGCGACGTCGGACGGTTCGCCCAGCTCGACCGCGTGCGCGGCCGGTGCGCCGGTGGCGAGCGTGGCGGTGCAGACCGCCAGTGCGGCGAGCAGACTGCGGGCCCGCCGGAAGCGGGCATGCTGGTGCTCAGACAAGAGACCCCCCAAGAATCCTGTTCGATCCGTGATCGCCGCCGGGGCGGCGCTGGGACCTTAACAGAACGTCAGTTCTCTTGGGGCGCAACCGCTTCCCCGACTCCCGCACCCGACTCGGGCGGGACGCGCCGATGGGTGGTGCTGCACACGGTCGGAAGGGGCCGGGAGCGTGAGCCGGATGGATAGCTTCGCCGAGGAGAGTCGCGGCGGGTGGGCCGCGACTCTCGCGCCGGGCGTCCGGCCGCTACTTCACGTCGACTACTTCACGTCGACTACTTCACGTCGACGTAGTCGCCCTTGGCCTTGACGGCCGGCGTCGTCGTGGTGCCGGCGAAGTAGAAGCGCCAGTAGCCGTCGTACTTGGCGGTCGTGGTGGTCTTCAGGTTGCCGTACGAGTTGGTGTAGACCGTCTTGACGGTGGTGTAGGTGCTGGAACCCTTCTTGCGGAACTGGAGCTTGACCGGCTGCTTGGTGTAGCCGTGGTACTTGCGGTCCTCCCAGTTGGCGCGGGACAGCTTGCCCTTCACCGTCAGGGTCTTGCCCTTGACGACCGGCTCCGGGCCCGCGTTGGCGGTCAGCTTGGAGTAGCGCTGCACCCGGGTGCTGGCGAGGCCGCTCTGGTCCTTGAAGCCGACCTTGCTCAGGTCGGGGTCGGTCTGGTCCTGACCGTTGAAGGCTATGACCTCGGCGGCCACGTGCCAGGTGCCGGCCCAGGCGTTCTTCAGGTCGCCGTCGGCCGGGTAGATGTCGACCGTGCCGGCGCAGGTGGCGGTGGTCGTCGAGGTGGCGGTACAGGTCGCCGGGCTGTCGCCGTCCAACTCGGCGGTCGGGTCGTCGAAGGAACCCCGGTACAGGTAGGCATCCGCGAAGAAGTCCTTCGCGGTGATGTCGACTTCGGCGTCGTGGGTCAGCGTGAACGTGTACTTCCTGCTGACTTCGTACGTGGTGCCGACCTTGATCGCCTTGGCGATCTTGACGGAAGAGAAGCTCGCGTTCAGCGTGTGCGGGACACCGCTGGACGGGGCCGCCTGCGCCGTCGGTACGGCAAAGGCGGAGAGGGCCAGGGCGCCGGAGACGGCGGCCACAGTGGCACGAGTACGCATGTGCGTTCCCCTGGAGGGAGAAGTGAGGTGGAGTCGGTCGACTCACGCCATCAGATCCACAACCCGGCAGGGTGGTTGTAGGGCAAACCTGCTTTAGATCAGATTTTATGATCATGTAACCTTCGCGGGGCGCAACGCCTCACCCGGGACCGGTCGCTGCTGCGGATGGCCGAGAAGGAATTCGCGGACGTGCTGGACACGAACGTGATGGGGGCCTCCGGGTGGTCAAGCAGGCCGCCGGCGAGACGGTCGAGGCCGGACGCGCGGGTAGGGCCGCCGCTCACCGGTGTTCGGAGACGAGCACCGCGCGGGTGGCGGGCTCCAGCGCCTGGAAGACGGGCGGGACGTCGGCCGGATAGCAGATGTAGTCGCCCGGGTGGAGTTCCACCGGCTCGTCGGCAATACCCACCAGGGCCCGACCCGCGCTGATCACGACGTGCTCCACCACGCCGGGCAGGTGCGGAGCGGAAAGGCGCTGCGGGCCGGGCTCGGCGGCGATGCTGTAGACGTCCCGCCGGGCCCCAGAGGGGGCGGCGGCGAGGAGGGTGGCTTGCCACCGGCCACCCGTCGTGCCGATTCGATCACGACGAGCTGAACTGCCCCAGCGCGTCGGAGGTACCCGAGGGACGACCGCCGGCACTGCCCCCCCCAACGGATTCCCGTTGGGGGGAACGCACCCGGCCCCGCCCACGTCACGCCCGGGAAGGCCGGCGGCCGGGACGCCAGGCGGCCGGCCCCTCGGCCAGGTCGCCCCGGTCCCCCTCAGTCGAACCAGCGGTCCCGCGCCAGCTCCTGTGTCCGGGACGGGTCCTCCAGCAGGGCGGCCACCTCGAACCGGCGCGGCCACTGGCCCGCCGCCCACGCCAGGCCGGCGGCGACGCCCTCCAGGGTGGAGGCGTGCAGCACGCCGTCGTCGGTGAGCCGCCAGTCGATCTCGACGCCGTCCACGACCAATTCGCCGTGCTCGACGTACGACTCGGGCGTACGCACCCCGAGCAGGACCCGCACCGGTTCCGGCACGTCGTGCTCGGTCCCCTCGGAGTCCACCTTGCCGGTGACGGACTCGCTCAGCCGCCGCACCTGGAACAGCTCGGCCAGTTCGGCGGCCCGGGACGGCCGGACGGGCAGCAGCGGAATCCCGGAGGTGAACGGCAGGAGATCGGGCGAGTCGACGACCACCGCGTCCGCCGCGTCCACGACCGTCGCCCGCCCGTCGACCACGGCCCGCAGATCGTCCGGAAGGGTCACCTGGTCGGGGTCCAGGTCCGCCAACGCGCTGTAGAGTCCGTGCAGTTGGGCTGGGGTGACGGTCCGGTCCGGGTCGGCCAGCCGGTCCAGCAGTTCGGCGGCGCCGCCGGGCTCGTCCAGCAGGGCGGCAACGGAGGTCCGCACCCCGAGCGCCCGCAGCACCTGCTCGTCCTCGAACCCGGTGGCGTCCGCCTCTTCGTACAGGCCGCGCAGCAAGGGGTCGCCGCCCGCCGCGAGCAGACCGGCCGGCCGACGCCCGTCGAGGACCGGATGCCCCCGCAGCCACCAGGCCGTGTACGGGCGTACGACCTCGTGCGTGCCGTCGTGCAACAGGATGCGCACCGGCTGGGTCAGTGCGTCCCGCAGCGGCGGCCGGGCCAGCAGCGCGAGCGCCTCGGGCCAGTGGTCGTCGTCCACCAGGTCCAGATCGCGCACGGCGACGAGTTCGGTGGCGACGGGCGGCACCGGGCTGTCCGGGAAGCGGTCGAGGATGTCCTCGCACCAGACGTCCACGGCGTCCAGCAGGCCCGCGTCGTCGGGCTCGGCGAAGTCGCCTTCCCGGGGTTCGAGTTCGTCCGGGTCGAGGACGACGTCGGTGGCGCGCACCAACGCGAAGTCCGCCAGCACCCCGCAGGCGGTCAGCGGCTGCACCCCCCACTTCTCGGCCAGGTCCGCGTCCACGGCGCCCAGTTCGCCGTCCCTGATGACCCGCGCGAAGGCGCTTCCGGGCAGGACGAGTTCACCGGCCGGGGCGAGTTCACCGTCTTCGTCGGGCAGTGCGAGAGCCCCCAGCCAGGGCTCGTCGCCCGGTTCCAAGCCCGCGTCCCGGACCAACCCGAGGACGGTGTCCGCCAGTTCCTCGGCGTCCGGCGCGTCCTCCTCCCAGCCGATCCCGCCCTCCTCGTCCAAGGAAGCGGCCACGGCGGCCCGCACCTGCGGGGTGGTCAGCACCGCGCGCGCGGTCGCGGGCAGCGCGCCCAGCTTCTCCAGCAACGGGTGTACGGCGTCCGGGTGGGCGACCTTCAGCCCGAGCCGCCCGAGGACGTCGGCGTCGATGCGGGCGCCGTCCGGGGTGGGCAGCAGCACCTGCCGGGGTCCGATGGTGGTCCGGTCGTCCGCGAGCGGCACCGGCAGCCCGGAGAGCCGGTCGGGGTCGACCCCGGCGAGACTGTCGTAGAGCCGCCACCACCAGTCGGGGTCCTTCTCCAGTCCGGCCAGCCGGTCGATGGCGTCGGCGAGCGGTAGCCGGGCGATCCCGAGGGCGCGCAGCTCGGTGCGCCGCTCCAGCCCGGCGGGCAGGAGGGTGGGCAGCACCTCGGCGAGCACCCGGACCGTGTCCGCGCCGGCCCCCTCCACGATCTCCGCGTCCCTGGGCCGCAGCGCCTCCGGGAGACCGTCCTCCTCGCCTTCCCCGCCCTCGCCCGATACGGCGGGGGGCAGGAAGGCGGTACGCGGCAGCCGCTCCAGGATCGCCTGCCGCAGTGCACCGTCCAGCTCGCCCGTGCCGAGTGGCCCCGGCACGAGGTCGATGATCCCGTCCGTCACCGGACGCCAGTCGGCCAGCAGTCCGGCGTACGCATCGGCCGCACGCTGCACCAGGAAGTCGGTGAGCGGTCCGGGCGCCGCGTGCCGCCGGGTGGTGTCCAGCGGGAGGGAGGCGATGAGCAGGGCGGGAACCCCGAGGGGCTCGTCGCTGGGGGTGGGCGCGTGCACGACGGAGTGCGTACGGGGCCGCACCGGGCGGCCCGCCTCGTCCTCCGGCACGGCCCAGGTCACCGACCAGTGCGGGCGCAGCCGCTCCTCCACCGGCCGGCCGACCAGCAGCTCAGGGGTGAGCGGACCGTGCGCGACGGCGGTGCGCCACCTGGTGGCGCCGTTCCGCGAGTCCTCCACGACCGTGACGGTGCCCTCGGTGCGGCGCCACAAGGTGCGGGGCGCCTCGGCGTTCACCTCGATCACGACCTCCGCCAGCCCCGGGAGGGCCAGGAGCAGCGCGTCGTCCACGGCGGTGAGCAGCCGCTCGGCGAGGTCGGCGGCAGCCGCGTCCCGCAGCGGCAGGATGACGGCGGTGTCGTACGGCTCCGGGGCGGATCCCTCGGCGGCGAAGGGCAGCCGGAGCAGCGGCACGTGCCCGTCCCGCCGCCGCATCTCGTCGCCCAGGCCCGGGCTGTGCCGGGCGGTGTCGGCGGCCAGCCCGCGCGCCTCGGCCAGCGACCAGCGGACCCCGCCGTGCCGGCCGACGATCGCCGGCTCGTCGGTGACGGAGAGGACGGCGGCGAACCCGACGCCGAACCGGCCCACGGCGCCGTGCGTGGCGTCGGCCTCCCGCTTGGCGGAGGCCCGCAGCGTGGACAGCGACTCGACACCGGTCGCGTCCAGCGGGGCGCCGGTGTTCGCCGCCACCAGCACGCCGTCGCGCAGGGTGAGCCGCAGCCGCCCCGGCGTCCTGGCGCGAGCAGCGGCATCGGCGGCGTTCTGGGCCAGCTCGACCACGAGCCGGTCCCGGTAGCCGCCCAGGACCAGGTCCTCCTCGGCGTTGGCGTCCTCACGGAACCGGGCGGGGCTGGTGGCCCAGGCGTCGAGGACACCACGGCGCAGACGGGCGGTGCCGAAGGGGTCGGCGCCCTCGGCCGCCGGCCGCACGAACTTGCTGCTCACGTTCTCTCTCCTCATCGACGTGAGGAGAAGGTACCGCCAGTGTCCGACAGCCGGCGCGGTCGGTGGCGTGCAATGACGTCCCTGCGCTGGTCCTCCGGCCTACGGGCCGGCCCCAGGGCCCCGCGTTGCCGCCCGCCTCTCTGGACACCCGTGCCACCCAGAGGTTTCCGGGGTCACAGGAGGCAGGGCAGACAGCGGCGCTGGTGGCCCTTCTCCGGTAGCCTGGCTGTGCGCACGAAATCGCGGTCCGGTTGGTAGCCCGGACGCTGTCGTAGTACGGCAGTCTGTATCCGCCCTCTCCAGGGATGTCCCGTGTGCCGGAATCCGGCCTCGTCAGGCCGGCGGCTGGCATGTACTGGAGAGTTCTGTGACTACCTCAGTGACCCTGACGGTCTGCTTCGATGCCCCGTTCTGGGTCGGAGTCCTTGAAATCGCCGAGGCAGGCGAGGTCCGCGCCACTCGGCATGTGTTCGGTAGTGAGCCCACGGACGCCGAGCTGTATCAGTTCCTGCTACGTCATGGCACAGCGCTGCTAGAACGTGCGCAGGCCAACCCCGCGGTTCCCGTGGAGACCCGGCACCCGGTGCGGCACAACCCGAAGCGGGCTGTGAGGCTGGCCGCCCGGGAGGCCGCCCGAGTGGCACAGGGGCGACGCAGTACCGCGTCTCAGGAAGCGCTACGGCTGGAACTTGAACAGCGCAAGTCGTCGGCCGCAGCTGAGTCCAAGAGGCGAAAGCAGGACGAGGCTGAGCGCAAATACGCCTTGGCGCAGGCCAAGCGCAAGCGCCGGAAGCGCGGGCATTGAGAGGACGGACAACCGTGAGACGGGTGACCGGTTCTCCAGAGGCGTGGATCTGGCCATGTCCCTTACGGGTTGATCCCGGTGCGCATGATGGGGACGGGCTGTTCGACGTCGAGCCGGTCGAGCCGAAACGGCTGGAAGCACGTCCGCCGACGGCGGGCAAGCGGTTCAGGGCGTTCGATCCGCACCAGGCCCTGCCGCCCCCGCCGTCGCAGGACGATCTGCGCAGCGACCGGGACTCCTAGGACGTCTCCTGTGCGGTGAGGCGGACGCCGGCCCTCCGTCAGGCCGCGCCGCTGAGGATGCAACGGGAAGCGCGTCGAACGCCGGAACACACATGACCCGCCGTCAGTGCCCGGCTACGGCGTACCTCACGAAGTCCGTCCAGGTCGCGGGGGCCACGGTGAGGACGGGGCCGCCACCGGCCTGCTTGGAGTCGCGGATGTGGACGGTGGTGGGGGTGGGAACGGTCGGGTGCAGGGCCACCTCGATGCAGGAGTCACCTTCGGAGCCGTCGCTGTAACTGCTCTTGAATCAGTCGAGGGCCACTTCTACGCAGGAGTCGATCTCACTGCTGCTGTAACTGCTCTTGAACCAACGGATCATGTTGCCCCCAGCAGCAATTGCTCGATGAAGGACGTCGACTCCCCTGGTGGCAGAGCCTGGGCCCGGATGATGCCATACCTCAGTCCGAGGATACGGAGCTGCCGTGGTTCGGAGACCGGACGGCCGTTGACCACTCCCGGAGAGCGCCCCACCGCCGCCCCGTCCTCAAACTCCCGCACTTCGATCCCTCCCTCTGTTCCAGCGTGCTCCTCGCGGTGCATCGGCATCACCTGAATTTCGACGTTCCTCCGTTGTTCGACCTCCAGGATGTGTTCAAGCTGCTGTCGGAGTAGTGGCTTGCCGCCCAGAGGGCGCCGCAGCACCCACTCCTCCAGTACAAATCCAGTACAAAGCTGAGTTCGGGTGCCGGATCGCGGTCAAAGACAGACTTTCGGGCAACTCGCGCCGCCACCCCTCGGTCGATGTCGCTTCGGATGAAAGCAGGCCGTCGCATCGTGAACAACGCTCTCGCATACTTCGGTGTCTGCAACAACCCATGGATGTTCAGCGGATCGTAGAGCTGAAGCTCAACCGCCCTTGCCTCCATCTTGGCCAGATCCCGCACCTTCTTCGGGTACCGGACCTTTTCCACGTCCTCCTTCATCGCGGCGAGCAGCCCGCCCGCCTCCAGCACGCTGTCCGCCTTGTCCAGGTACTCGGCCGTGGGATCCGCTTCCCGGACTCCACCTTGTAAACCAGGTCCTCGCCGTACCCGATGGTCCTGGCGAAGTCGGCGGCCCGCATCCCCACCGCCTCGCGGCGCAGCTTCAACTGGCCTCCCACCGTGGCGATGAGGGCCACGCCCCAGTCGTCGTCCGGGTCGGCCTCCCAGCCCGGCTCCTCTTCCTCGCGCACACCGCGGCTCTTTCCCGACAGTCCGGACGCCTCCGGACAAGCCACGGACAGTGACTCCATGTATCCGTCATGTCTCTTCTCACGGTATGCACACCCCACCACGCTGAGTGATGTGAACGAGCAAATCTCCACCCGCATCCCGAACTTCACCGTGCGGCTGTCCCCCACCCCGCGCGGAGCCCGCCTCGCCCGCCTGCCCGCCTGCCCGCCGCACGGCAACTGCGCACCTGGGGCTTCCCGTCGGACCCGGCGGAGCTGATCGTGGCCGAACTCGCCGCCAACGCGGCCACGCACGGCAGGGTGGCGGGACAGGACTTCCGGCTGACGCTCTACGTCGTCGCCGACACCCTCCGTATCGAGGTGACCGACACGCGCGGTGACCGGCTCCCCCGCCCGGCGGCGCGCCCCGCTCCCGATGCGGGCATCGGCCGGGGGCTCCTCCTCGTGGACGCGCTCGCCGACCGGTGGGGTACCGCGCCTTGGCCGTCGCCGCGCAAGACGGTGTGGGCGGAGGTGTGCTGCCGACCGGCGCCCGAGAATCCGTGCTCCGGCACCGAGAGCGGTCTTTCCCAAAGAACGACGAGGTGAAAGAACCCCACCCAACCCACCCCCTCCCCTCCGCAGGGGCAAACTCACTCGCGAGGGTGAATATCGCCAACTCGGCTGGCGTGGCGTTGGGTTGCGCGCTCTACGCTCGGCGCGAGCAGCAGGTCACAAGGCCGCGAAAATACATCGGCCCCCGGCCGGGAGTAGCGATCCCGATCGAGGGCCTGACCACCGAGGAAAAACCCCATTCCTGATGGATACCCAGAACCCTAGCGCGTCCAAGCACCTCCAGTCCCGCGTTGCCGCCAACAAACACCCGAACCGGGGGCGCGGTTCCGCCGGGCTGGTCCACGACAACACCCGCCACACCCGCAACTTCACGGTGATCGGCAACCACTTGGCCCAACACCCGGAGCTGTCGGGACTCGCCATCGGCATCGGCGTGTACATCCAGTCGCTCCCGGCGGGGGCCCGCGTAGACATCAAGACGCTCGCCGGGCGCTTCCCCGAGGGAGCGATTCGGGTGGCCAGGGCGCTGCGGGAGCTGGAGGCGCACGGCTACCTGCGCCGTGAGCGCCGACGTCTGACGGACGGCCGTATCGTCACCCGCACGGTCTCCTGCAACCGACCGGGGCACCAGGAAGCGTCCTACGAGCCCGGGCCGCCACCGCCCGGCCACAGGAGCCCGGAGGACCCGAAGACCCCGAAAGACCCGAAGACCCTGGAGAACCCGGAAACCCTGGAGACCCCCGAGAACCCGAAGAAGGCCAAGAGGCCAAGCAAGCCAAACAAGCCAAACAAGCCGGAGAAGCCGGAGAAGCCGGAGAAGGTGCCCCGCAAGCCGCTCCCCCCGGTACCGCGCCCGGCCTGTTCCTCCCCCGAGCTCATCCGACTCGCCACGGACCTGCTGGCGGACCTGCGCCGCCACGACCCCCGTCTGCTGCTGAGCGAGACCGACACGGCCCACCTGGCCCCTGGAGTCGCCGCCTGGCTGGAACGGGACATGCCACCGGCAGCCGTACGCCGCGCCCTGACCACGGGTCTGCCGGCCGAGCCGCTGTGCCGCCCGGCGGCCCTGCTGGCCCACCGGCTGGCGACCCGCCTGCCTCCCGTGCCGCCGTTCCGGGCACCGGAACCCCCGCCACCGGTCCGGCACCCACTCCAGAACTGCGACGGCTGCGACCACGCGTTCCGCTCCCCGACCCCAGGGCTCTGCCCCGGCTGCCGCTCCGATCTCCCGGAGGCCGCCTAGCATGAAAGCAACGATCCTTGCCCCTGGACACAGACGACGAGGAGCGAGCCCCATGACCATGGCGCCGGACGACGCGCGACGGGAGGCCTCGCACCTGTACCGGGCCATGCGGGACTTCGTCCAGTCGATGGACGACACCCTCCCCGGCAAGTTCGAGATCACCAAGGAAGGGATCGTCCACGACATGATGTCGCCCGTCAGACCGCACGAACTCACCGTGCTACGTCTGAGGAAACGCCTGGAGAACATCATGCCGGAGGAGATCGTGGCCCACACCGGTGAACCGGATGTGGAGGACGAGCCGGAGGGCATCCTGCGACGTCCGGACATCATGGTGATCGCCGAAGCGAACAGGGAAGGCGACGGGGCCTTCGACCCCCGCACCCTCCTCGCCGCGGTCGAGGTCGTCTCCCGCTCCAACCCCGACAACGACTGGGTCGGCAAGATCCGGGACTATCCGCTCCTCGGCGTTCCCGTCTACGCGGTCTTCGACCCCCGTACCGGGACCGGTGCCGTCTTCACCGACGTCCACCCCACCCCCGCCGGGCCGCGCTACGCGCCCCGCAAGGACTTCGTGTACGGCGAGGACGTCACCATCGGCGACTGGACCGTCCCGACGCAGAACCTGCCGCTGCACGGCGACTGAGCCACCGCTAGGAGTGGCCCAGTTCCGCCGTCGCCTCGTCGGTCGCCGCCGGGACCGAGCCCGCGTCGCGCGCGGGGTGCAGCGGAAACGGTTCGACCTTCGTCTCGTCGACGACCGGCGGGGCCGGCTGGGGCGGCTTCGGCATGACCGCCGCCTCCGAGTGGCCGCCGCAGCCGTAGGAGAGCGAGACCACACGGCCGTCCGCCGGGGAGAACTCGTTGGCGCAGACGCCGAAGGCCTGGCCCAGGGAGCCACCGATCGGGGTGAGGAAACCACAGGTCACACAGGTGGCCGGGGCCGCCTGGGCCATGGGGGTCTTGGCGCCGAAGGACTCTTCCCAGCGGTCGGCCGCGACATGCAGGCCGTAACGGGACAGGACCCGGGCGCGGCGCATGCCGAGCTCCTCCGCCACCGCGGCGATCGAGCCACGGACGGGGGTCGTCGGCTGGACCGCAGGGGCGCCGGGGGTGACGTCGGCGTCCTCCGCCTCCGCCAGTTCCGCCATCTCGTGCGACATCACCGAGCGGGGCGCCGGCTCGTCCTCGGCCGTGTAGCCGGGTTCCAGCCGTAGGTCCTCCTGATCGGTGGGGAGCAGGTCTCCGGGACCGAGGTCGCCCGGACGCAGCCGCTCGCTCCACGGGACCCACTCGGGGGCGAGGAGGGCGTCGGGACCGGGGAGGAGGACCACCTCGTCGAGGGTGACGACCTTGGCGCGGGAGGCACGGGCCACCGTCGCCGCCCAGCGCCAGCCGCGGTAGCCCAGTTCCTTGCACTCGAAGAAGTGGGTGACGACGCGGTCACCCTCCGACAGCAGGCCCGTGTGCTCGCCGACCACGCCGGGCGCGGCGGCCTCCTCGGCGGCGGTGCGGGCGAGGTCGACGGCCTCGGCGCACAGACGGTCGGGGGTGCGGCTTCGCGTTGTCGCTGCGCTCACAGGTATCGCTTCTCTCCTACGCCGTCTCGTCGAGTGCGGCTGCCTCCGGCGGTGAAGCGGACGGAGCGGACCTTCGGGCCGCATCGACGTCTGCATCCGATCGCGCTTGGGCGCACCTCTGCCATCCATTCTGCTTGATGGCTGAGATACGCACGCTACCCCGTCCGTGGTGGTGGGGGACAGTCCGCTGCCGCGCGGCGAGGTTTCCCGCGCCCACGCGCGCCGTAACCTCACCATCCGCCGCCGTCTCGGGGCACTATGAACGTCGTGGCAGTCGGGGACAAGGCAAGTGGTCGGGGCGGCGGTGCGGGCCAGATGGGTGGTGCCGTCCGCGCGGTGGGCCGTGCCCTGCGGTTTCCGGTCACCGGGACCGTGCGGGGCATCCGCAAGGCCACGCACGCGCATGGCGCGGGCGAGTCGGGGCTGAGCAAGCTGATCGAACTGCACGCGGTGAACGGCGCCGGGGACGTCATGATCACCGTGGCGCTCGCGTCCACCGTGTTCTTCTCCGTGCCGACCGACGAGGCGCGGGGGCGGGTCGCGCTGTATCTCGCCATCACCATGGCGCCGTTCACCGTCCTCGCCCCGGTCATCGGGCCGCTCCTGGACCGGCTGCCGCACGGCCGGCGCGCCGCGATGGCCGGCGCCATGCTCGCCCGGGCGCTGCTGGCGCTGGTCATCTCCGGCGCGGTGGCCCAGGGAAGTCTGGAGTTGTACCCGGCCGCCCTCGGAGTGTTGGTGGCCTCCAAGGCGTACGGGGTGGTCAGAAGCGCCGTCGTACCGCGGTTGCTGCCGCCCCGGTTCGCCCTCGTGAAGGCCAATTCACGGGTCACCCTCGCCGGGCTGTTGGCGACCGGCGTCGCCGCGCCGGTGGCGGCGGGGCTGCACGTCCTCGGGGACCCCTGGCCGCTCTACGGCGCCTTCGTGATCTTCATTGCGGGCACGTTCCTGTCGTTCTCCCTGCCACCCAAGGTGGACTCGGCCAAGGGCGAGGGCGTGGCGCTGCTCGCGGCCGACGCACAGCATCTGCACGGACCGCAGCGCAGGCAGGCCAAACGGCCGGGGCTGCGGACCGTGGGCCCCGCCGTCACGCACGCCCTCGGCGCCAATGCGGCCCTGCGCTGCCTGTCCGGCTTCCTGATCTTCTTCCTCGCCTTCCTGATGCGCGAACACCCGCTGACCGGACAGAGCGCGGCGGTCTCGCTGGGCATAGTCGGGGTCGCGGCCGGTACGGGCAACGCCCTGGGAACGGCCGTCGGAGCATGGCTGAAATCACGCGCTCCGGAGATCATCATCGTGAGCGTCGTCGCACTGGTGTTGGGTACGGCGATCATCGCGGCCCTGTTCTTCGGTGCGCTTCTGGTGGCCTGTCTCGCCGCGGTCGCCGGGTTCGCACAGGCACTGGCCAAGCTGTCACTGGACGCGCTGATCCAGCGGGACGTGCCGGAACAGGTGCGCACCTCGGCCTTCGCCCGCTCGGAGACGCTGCTGCAGATGGCGTGGGTGTTCGGGGGTGCGGTCGGCATCGTGATGCCCCTCAACGGCACGGCCGGCCTGGCGGTCGCCGCCACGATCGTGGCGGCGGGCTGGCTGACCACCCTGCGCGGGCTGCTCGCCTCGGCCCGGCACGGCGGCCGGGCGCACGCGCGGGTGGCGTAGCCGCGGTCCTGGACGGCGCAGCCATCGGCACGGACGACATCACTGCAGGCCCACACCGCACAGCCGGGCACGCGGGTGGCGTAGCGCGGGCCCGGGCGACACAGCGGGGGGGGCGTAACTCGTCCGCAGCATGACGAACCGGACATCAGCCTCGCCGCACCAAGCGCACCTGGCGTAACGAACCGGGCACGCCGCACCCCGCATGGGCGGACGGCTCCGGGCGCCCTATAGCCTTCGGCCATGACCACGCTGCAATCCGTTGTGCGACGCCGCCGCGTCGTCGCCGCCGCCGGCGCCGTTTCCGCCGGACTGCTCGTTCTGTCGGCCTGCGACAAGCCGACACCCGTCGCGACGATCACCGTCGGCCGGGACTCCGTCCACTCCGAGGCTCTCTGCTACAACGACGGCAACAAGCTGAACGCCAAGTCGCTGGCAGAGTGTGTCAAGAACTCCGGCAACGTCGAGTCGATCAAGGTGGACCAGGACGAGTCGGTCCGCTTCGGCGTCGACCCGAAGATCGCGGACAGCGGTTGGACGATCCTGGTGAACGGCCGCCAGTTCACCGACTCCAGCAAGAAGACCTACCGGACGATTCCCGGTAGTGCGTTCTTCAACGCCCAGTACGGCACCCAGGGCGACACCAACACCGTGACCATCCAGATGGACGAGACGAAGGGTCTGTGGTCCTTCAAGCTGAAGAAGGCCTGATCGCGACGTCCGCACGGATTCTCGTAGCCACCGCCGTCCCCGCCGAACGGGACGCGGTGGCACGTGCGTTCCCGGGCTCGGCCGCCGAGGCGGAGCAGGTCCGGCTGCCGGGCGTGTGCCTGACCCGTGCGGCCAGGGGCTGGGATCTGCTCGACGCCGGTGTCGGCCCGGCCCTCGCCGCCGCTTCCGCCTCCGCCGCCCTCACCGCGGCCCGCGTCACCGGCACCCCCTACGACCTGGTCGTCTCGACCGGTATCGGCGGCGGTTTCCAACCCGAGGCACCCATCGGCTCACTCGTCGTCGCCGACGGGATCACCGCGGCCGATCTGGGCGCCGAGACCGCCGACGGCTTCCTCCCGGTGACCGAACTGGGTTTCGGCACGGTCACCCACATCCCGCCGGGATCGCTCGTGCGGGCCGCGGCCCGGGCGATCGGCGCCCCGGCCGGCACGGTCCTAACCGTGTCCACCGCCACCGGCACCGCCGCGCGCGCCGCCGAACTGCGCGCCCGGCACCCCCGCGCGCTCGCCGAGGCCATGGAGGGTTTCGGGGTGGCGGAAGCGGCGACCGCGCACGGAACGCCCGTGCTGGAGATCCGTGCGGTCTCCAATCCGGTCGGTCCGCGCGACCGCGGCGCCTGGCGCATCGGCGACGCCCTCACCGCCCTCACCGAGGCGTTCGGGAAGCTCGCACCCGTACTGGAGAGTTGGACACAGCATGACGACCGGTGAACAGCAGCCCCTGCAGATCGCGTACTCGCCCTGTCCGAACGACACCTTCGTCTTCGACGCCCTCGCCCACGGCCGCGTCCCCGACGCGCCCGCGCTGGACGTGACCTTCGCCGACATCGACATCACCAACGGCATGGCCGAGCGCGGCGAGTTCGACGTACTGAAGGTGTCGTACGCCGTCCTGCCGTACGTCCTCGGTGAGTACGCCCTGGTGCCGTGCGGGGGCGCCCTGGGGCGGGGCTGCGGGCCACTCCTGCTCACGCGGGAGCCGGGCACGGATCTGGCGGGACGTACGGTCGCCGTGCCGAGCGAGAAGTCGACCGCCTACCTGCTGTTCCGGTTGTGGGCGGCGGACACCCTGACCGGTGGCGGGGTCGGCGAGATCGTCGTCATGCCCTTCCACGAGATCATGCCGGCCGTGCGGGACGGCAAGGTGGACGCCGGTCTGGTCATCCACGAGGCCCGGTTCACCTACCAGAACTACGGGCTACACAAGCTCGCCGACATGGGCGAACACTGGGAGCGGACCACCGCGCTGCCGATCCCGCTGGGCGCGATCATCGCCAAACGGTCGCTGGGCGCCGACACCCTGAGCAGGCTCGCCGAGTCCATCCGCGCCTCTGTGCGGGCCGCCTGGGACGACCCGGAAGCCTCGCGGCCCTACGTCATGGCACACGCCCAGGAGATGGACCCGGTCGTCGCCGACCAGCACATCGGGCTGTACGTCAACGAGTTCACCGCCGGCCTCGGTGAGAAGGGCTACGCGGCGGTCCGCGGCCTACTCACCCGCGCGGCGGCCGAGGGACTCGTACCGCCCCTCGGCCCGGACGCGCTCGCGTTCCCGTAGGCGCGTCAGACGTCCAGTTGGTCGGCGACCGCCCGCAGCATTCCGGCGATCTTCCGGCCGTGCATCTTTTCGGGGTAGCGGCCCCGCTCCAGCGACTGGGCGACGTTTTCGAGAAGGGTCGTCAGATCCTGCACGATCGAAGCGAGTTCGTCCGGCTTCTTGCGCTGGGCGGCGGCGACCGAGGGCGCTGGGTCGAGCACGGTCACTGACAGCGCCTGGTCGCCGCGCTGACCGGCGACGACACCGAACTCCACCCGCTGTCCGGGCTTAAGCGCATCGACTCCGTCGGGGAGAACCGAGGAATGGACGAAGACGTCGCCGCCGTCGTCGCGGGAGAGAAAGCCGAAGCCCTTCTCGCTGTTGAACCACTTGACTTTGCCGGTAGGCACGTCTGTCCTCGTCCTCGTCCTCGTCGGGAAACTTCGGAAACGGCTCTTGATAGCACTAGAGCGGGTCGACCGTGACCCGCCGCTACCCAGGCTAATGGTCTGCGAGCGGGTGACAAGACGTCCCTGGCTTGTTCTCTCGCGCAGGGAACTACCCTGGTCCGGTGCGTGACAAAACCCAAACGAATTCCGCCGCACCCGGTGACCGACTGATCCGCGCCGGTGCCGTCGTGTTCTTCATCGGCGCCGTGGCCACCCTGGTCACGGTGGCGCCGCTGTTCCTCGGAACGAAGCCCTTTCCGACGTACATGTTCGGATTGAGCATGCTCATGGCCGTCGGTTTCCTCATCGCCGGTGCGGGTGTCCTGCGATCGATCGCGGCCGGTCGGCGTCAGGCGCGGGGCGCCACCCCGAGCGCTTCGCGGTAACCGGCCAGCCACCGAGGAAACGCGGCGAGGTCCGCGAGGACCACGTCCGCCCCGGCCGCGCGCAGTTCGCCGGCGGGGCAGGGGCCGGTCGCCACGGCCACCGACAGCGCCCCTGCGGTACGGGCCCCGCGTACGTCCCCGGTGTGGTCCCCGACGTACACGGCCGCGCCGTGCTCGCGCAGGGCCTCCGCCTTGCGCTCGGCCCACAGGTCGCCGACGACCACGTCTGGCTCGATGCCCAGGTGCGCCAGGTGGAGCCGGGCGTTCGGCTCGTGCTTCGCGGTCACCACCAGCGTCCGCCCGCCGGCCGCCCGCACCGCGGCCAGCGCCTCCCCGGCGCCCGCCATGGCCGGGGTCGCGGCGATGGCGATCGACGGGTACATCTCCCGGTACAGGTCGGCCATCGCGGGCACCTGCTCAGCCGAGAACCAGTTGATCAGTTCCTCGGCGAGCGGCGGGCCGAGCCGGGTCACCGCCAGATCCGCGTCGATGTACGTCCCCGTCCGCTCCGACAGCGCCACGTAGCAGGCACGGATGCCCGGCCGGGAGTCGATCAGGGTCATGTCGAGGTCGAACCCGACGGTGAGGGCAGGCGGCGTCATGACGGACATTGTGCCGGGTGGGTACGGCACCGGGTCCGCCCGAGGGCCTCGGCAACGATCAGCCCCTGCGTTGTGAACGCCACACGAGGTACAGCGCCGAGGCCACGGCCGCGCCGCGGACCACCCACGGCCAGGTCTGGGCGACGGCGTCGTTCATGTGCCCCTGGAGGATCGGCTCGCCCCAGCGGCCGTCGTTCCTCCCCCACAACCACACCAGTCCGGCCGCGACCGCGGTGCCGGGCAGGACCAGTACCGCCCACTTGCTCTCCGCCGGCGTCAGCCGCCGGGAACCGTAGGCGGTCAACCAACCCAGGATCAGCGCGAACCAGTTGCCGAGCACGGCACCGGCGACCAGTGCGGCGGCAGCTAGCAGCAGGAGGGGGTTGGACCAGCCGGCGGCGGGTCCGGGCAGCAGACGACGGGGGCGGCGGGCGGGGGCGGTGGGAGGCTCCGGGGCCGGGACGGGGGCAGGGGCGGACGCTCTGCGTCCGAACAGCCCGCGACGCGGGGCGGGAACGGAGGGGGCCGCTTCCGGCTCGGTGTCCCGAGCGGACCCTGGCGCCTCCTGAACCGTCCCTTCCGCGGGTCGTTTGAGCAGTTCGGGGATCTCCACCCCGCCGACGAACCCCGGCACCGGGTCGGCGTCCCCGAACGGGCTGTCCGCGGGGGAGCCGAAGGGGCTGTCCGCGGGGGAGCCGAAGGGGCTGTCCGCGGGGGAGCCGAAGGGGCTGTTGCCCACCCGCCACCAGTCGGGCTGTACGGCGCCGTCACCCAGTTCGTGCGGGGCGGCGAGGTGCGGCGGGGAGGGGGCCTCGCGCGGGGCGGGCACCCCGGGCCCAGCGGACGTTCCGGCCCCGGCAGACGCCCCGGCCTCGGCGGAGGGCCCCGTCTCGGCGGAACGCGGGCGGGGCACGATCCGGCGCAGCCCCTTGGGCCGTTCCGCATCCGCCGGTTCCGGCCCGCGCTCCCCGGACGTGGGCTGCACGGGTACGGCGGCGGACGGCGGCGGAATCCGGCCGGTACCCGCACCTGCGGTGCCCCCCGCGGCCTCGACGATCTCATCGGGGGCACCGAGGTGGTCCAGGATGCGGCGGACGACGGCGGGAGAGTCCACCGTCGCCTTGGCCCGGCGCCGGTCAATTTCGTTGCGCAACTCCGAGACGAGCCGCATCCGCGTGGCCGACGGCAGCTGCCGCTGCTGAGCAACGTCTCCGACGCGGCTCAGATACTCGTAGACGACCTGGTCGCTTTCGATCCCCACGGAACCCCTCCGGGGTGACGCCGACTGAAACCCCGTGAGACGTTACCGCTTCTTCCTGGTTCTTCCCGGTCACCCGGTTCGGTGCGACTGCTCCCCAGGGACCGCCGGCTCCGATTCGGAGGGCTCCGGGTGAACCACTCGGTGCCACTCCGCTCTCACCCGCCGGCCGGGCCGTTCCGCGCCGCTCCCGGCCCTTGGACTCCGGGCGGGACGGGATGTCGGATACCGTTGGCCGGATGAGCCCCGAGGCCCCATCCGCCCCCCGCTCCCTCGCGGAAGCGCTCCGTGCCAGGGATGACGCCTCCCTGGCCGCGCTGCTGCGCAGCCGCCCGGATCTCATCACCCCCGTACCGACCGATCTCACCCAACTGGCCACCCGGGCCGGCACCCGCGCCTCGGTGCTGCGCGCGCTGGAGCGGCTGGACCGGTTCGCGCTGCAGACCGCGGAGGCCCTGGCCGTGGCCCCGGACCCGGCCTCCTACCGGACGTTGCTCGGTCTGATGGCCGGGGACGCCGGTGACGAGACCATCGCCGAAGCACTGCCGCTCGCCGTGGGTGTCCTGCGCGAGCAGGCACTGGTGTGGGGCGACGACGATCGGCTGCGGCTCGTCCGCACGGCCCGCGAACTGCTCGCGCCGTCACCGCAGCATCCCTCCCCGACCGGTCTCGGGCCCAGCGTGCAGGAGGCCACCTCGGGTATGTCTCCGGGCCGTATCCAGGAGATCGTGGCAACCGCCGGGCTGCCCTCGACTCACGACTCGGTGTCTGCCGTGGCCGCACTGACCGCGCTGTTCACCGACCGGAAGAAGATGGCCGGGCTACTCTCCGGGGCCCCGGAGGGCTCCCGCGAAGTGCTGTCCCGACTGATGTGGGGGCCGCCGTACGGACAGGTCACCCCGGACCCGGCCACGCATCTGCGCTGGCTGCTCGACCGGGGCCTCCTCCTGCCGACCACGCCCGGCACGGTCGTCCTGCCCCGGGAGGTCGCCCTGCACCTGCGCGAGGGCCGCGCCCACCGCGCGCCCGAGCCGCTGCCGCCCGCGGTGGAACCGGCGGCCACCCGTGATCCACAGGTGGTGGACGCGACCGCGGCCGGACAGGCGTACACCGCCCTGGCCACCATCGAGGAACTGCTGAAGGAATGGGACGAGGGCGGCCCGACCGTACTGCGGGCTGGCGGGCTCAGCGTCCGCGATCTGAAACGGACCGCCGTCGCCCTGGACGTACCCGAAACGGTCGCCGCCTTCTGGACCGAGCTGGCCCATGCAGCCGGTCTGCTCGCCTCCGACGGCGAGGCCGACGAGCGGTACGCGGCCACTCCCGCCTACGACGACTGGCTGGAACGGCCCGCCGCCGAGCGCTGGGCCCGGCTCGCGGAGGCCTGGCTGGCGGCCACCCGCACACCAGGATTGGTCGGTGGGCGGGACGCGAAGGACCGCGCGCTCTCCGCTCTCGGCCCGGGCCTCGACCGCTCCTCCGCGCCCGAGGTGCGGCACCGGGTGCTGACCCTGCTGGCCGGGCTGGAAGGTGGTGCCGCCCCGGACACCGAGTCCGTACTGGCCCGACTGCGCTGGGAACGACCGCTGCGCGGGGCGACGGGTACCGCCTCGCGCGAGCGGGGCCGGGCACCGGAGGGCGACGATGACGCCGACCTGCGCACCAGACTCGCCCGCTGGACGCTGTCGGAGGCGGAGCTGCTGGGGATCACCGGCCGGGGCGCGCTGTCCGCGCACGGCCGAGCCCTACTGGGCCCACCGGTCCCCCACACCGACTCCCCCGGGCCCGTCCCGTCAGCCACCTTTTCGGCCGGCTCCCCCGGGCCCGGCGCACCCGCCGGCTCCCCGGTCCCGTCCGCGGCGCGCCCCCGCCTCGCCCCGGCCGGCTCCCCGCAGCCCTCCGGCCCCGGTGACAAACTCCCGGTACGTCATCGCCGGACGCCCGTGTCCCACGCTTCCCTCTCCTCCGCCGAGCGGTCCCGGGCCGCGGCCGACGCGGTGCGGCTGCTCGCGCCGCTCCTTCCCGAGCCCGTGGACCACGTGCTGCTCCAGGCCGACCTGACCGCGGTGGCCCCGGGCCCGCTGCAGCGCCCGCTCGCCGACGCACTGGGGGTGCTCGCGGACGTAGAGTCCAAAGGGGGCGCGACCGTGTACCGCTTCACCCCGGCCTCGGTCCGTCGGGCCCTGGACGCCGGCCAGACCGCCGCCGACCTGCACGCCTTCCTCACCGAGCACTCCCGCACCCCGGTCCCCCAGCCGCTCGCCTACCTGATCGACGACGTGGCCCGCAAACACGGTCACTTGCGGGTGGGCGCAGCCTCGGCATACGTGCGCTGCGACGACGACACCCTGCTGAACGAGATCCTCGCCGATCGGCGCGCCGCCGCGCTGCGCCTGCGCCGGCTGGCCCCGACCGTGCTGGCCGCCCCGTGCGACCCGGCCACGCTGCTGGAGGGCCTGCGCGCGATGGGCTACGCACCGGCCGCCGAGTCCGCCGAGGGCGATGTCCTCGTCACCCGGGCACACGCCCACCGCACTCCACCACGCACCGCGCCCGAGCCGGTGCCGGACGGGCCGCCACCGCCCGACGCCACGCTCCTGACGGCCGCGATCCGTGCCATCCGGGCCGGTGACCTGGCCGCCACCGCCCCGCGCAAGAGCACCGGGACGGCGCCGACGGGCGGCGAGCTGCCCCGCACTTCCTCCGCCGAGACCCTGGCGACCATGCAGGCCGCGGTCCTCACCCATGAGTCCCTGTGGATCGGCTACGTCAACGCCGAGGGTGCCGCCAGCCAACGCGTCATCGCCCCCGTCCGGGTGGAGGGCGGCTTCGTGACGGCGTACGACCACACGGCAGACGAGGTACGGACCTATCCGCTGCACCGGATCACGGGAGTGGCGGAACTCGCGGACGAATGACGGACAGGGCCGACCGGATGCGGCACCGCGCGTCGATCTGCGATCGTTTCCGGTCAATCTGATCGCGTCCCGGGAGGGGAGCGCCACCTCTCCAGATACTCTTGGAGTACTACCGCCGACCGGCCCGGGGCGCAAGATCCGCCCGTGGACATTCGGGCCCGACGGCCTTCCGCTCACCGTCCTACGTTGGCTGCATGAGCGCCCCCATCGTGTCCCTCGCCCTCCTCCTGCCGGTAGTGATCGCCGTCCTCGTGGCCTGCCTCAGCCCCAACCCCCGGCAGCGCGCGGACGCCTACCGCGTCTTCGCCCGCCTGTGCAGTGCCGTGGAACGCATCGTGCGCCGCTGAGCCCGTGCTGTGTCCGTGCCCTCCGGCCGCCGAGGCCCTCATGATCACCGGCCGGTAAGGCACACTGGACGTTTGGCTGGCCTCAGGCCACGCGGAAGGGGTTACCTAGGTGAATGGTCCGCTGATCGTCCAGTCTGACAAGACCCTGCTCCTGGAAGTCGACCACGAGCGGGCCGACGACTGCCGTCGGGCCATCGCGCCCTTCGCCGAGCTGGAGCGGGCACCCGAACACATCCACACCTACCGGGTCACGCCACTCGGCCTGTGGAACGCTCGGGCCGCCGGGCACGACGCCGAGCAGGTGGTGGACGCCCTCGTGCAGTACAGCCGCTACCCCGTGCCGCACGCGCTGCTCGTGGACATCGCCGAGACGATGGACCGCTACGGCCGGCTCACCCTCAGCAAGCATCCCGCGCACGGGCTGGTCCTCACCACCACCGACCGGCCGGTACTGGAGGAGGTCCTGAAGTCCAAGCGGATCACCCCGCTGGTCGGTGCCCGGATCGACCCGGACACCGTCGCCGTGCACCCCTCCGAGCGCGGGCAGATCAAGCAGGTGCTGCTCAAGCTGGGCTGGCCCGCCGAGGACCTCGCCGGGTACGTGGACGGCGAGGCGCACCCGATCGAGCTGCGGGAGGACGGCTGGGCCCTGCGGCCGTACCAGAAGCAGGCCGTGGAGAACTTCTGGCACGGCGGCAGCGGAGTCGTCGTGCTGCCGTGCGGCGCCGGCAAGACCCTGGTCGGCGCCGGGTCCATGGCCCAGGCGAAATCCACCACCCTCATCCTGGTCACCAACACCGTCTCCGCCCGGCAGTGGAAGCACGAGCTGGTGAAGCGGACCTCGCTGACCGAGGACGAGATCGGCGAGTACAGCGGGACGAGGAAGGAGATCCGGCCCGTCACCATCGCCACCTACCAGGTCCTCACCACCAGGCGGAAGGGCGTCTACCCGCACCTGGAGTTGTTCGACTCCCGGGACTGGGGCCTGATCGTCTACGACGAGGTGCACCTGCTGCCCGCACCGGTCTTCAAGTTCACCGCCGACCTACAGGCGCGCCGCCGCCTCGGACTGACCGCGACCCTGGTGAGGGAGGACGGCCGCGAGTCCGACGTGTTCTCCCTGATCGGGCCCAAGCGCTTCGACGCGCCCTGGAAGGAGATCGAGGCCCAGGGCCACATCGCGCCCGCCGACTGCGTCGAGGTCCGCGTCAACCTCACCGACTCCGAGCGGCTCGCCTACGCCACGGCCGAGACCGAGGAGAAATACCGCTTCTGTGCGACGACCGCCACCAAGCGGAAGGTCACGGAGGCCATCGTCCGCCGGTTCGCCGGGCAGCAGATCCTCGTCATCGGCCAGTACATCGACCAGCTGGACGAGCTGGGCGAGCACCTGAACGCGCCGGTGATCAAGGGGGAGACCTCCAACGCCCAGCGCGAGAAGCTCTTCGACGCCTTCCGCGAGGGCGAGATCAGTGTGCTCGTCGTCTCCAAGGTCGCCAACTTCTCCATCGACCTGCCCGAGGCCACGGTCGCCATCCAGGTGTCCGGCACCTTCGGCTCCCGTCAGGAGGAAGCCCAGCGCCTCGGCCGCGTCCTACGTCCCAAGGCGGACGGTCACCAGGCGCACTTCTACTCGGTCGTCGCCCGCGACACCATCGACCAGGACTTCGCCGCCCACCGCCAACGCTTCCTGGCCGAACAGGGCTACGCCTACCGCATCATGGACGCGGACGAGATCCTGGCGGAGGGCTGAGCGGAACGCCTCCCCCGGCAGACGAGAACCTGGCGAAGGGCTGACCAGAACGGCTCCCCGATGGGTGGCGGGGCCGCAACGGGCAAGCTGGTCGGCGGGGAGGGGCGGGGCAGGAAGAGAGGCGTCACCATCCGCTTCCGCACGGCGGTGGCGCGATGTCGTCACTTTCGGCGAACGCCCGCTTCCTCGCCGTACTCGCCGAGGATCGCCACGCCGAACGCGGCCTCCAGGAACACCTTGACGGCGCGCAGGGCATTGCCGAGCGGGTGGTGATGAGGGCCGTCCACGGCCGTGGCGCCGGACGGCGGACGGACGGGTGATGGGGTGATGGTTGCTGCGCTCATACCTCCATGGTGGAACTTTGGACCGGTATCCGGAATCGGTCTCTGGGGCCAATCCCGGTGGCTCTCGGGTAAGCCTCCGGACGGACCCACCCCCTACGCCGAACGTACGGCGCCCCCTAGGGGTACGGGGCCGGCCGCCCGTACCCGCCTTTCGGATGAGCTTGCGCGGATGATCGCATGATCCGATGTGTCAGGGCCCGATGCACGGTCGGCGGACAGCGAACATGCCCGGCATGAGCAACCTCTCCAAACGACTGGGCGTGCTGCGCGCCCGCGCGGTCACCGCAGCGGCCTCCTGGGCCGTCGTCGCGACGAGCGTGCCCGTCCTCGCCCTCGGCATCGGAGCCGTACCGGCCGCGGCGGCACCGCTGCCCGGCGGCCTCGGCCCCTGTGTTCCGGGCAGCTGCCCCGACCCGTTCCCGGGCATCGGCAACGGACCGATCGCCGGCCGTGACGCGGCCGTCAACATCTTCGTCGGCAACGACTTCCTGGTCCGCGGCCGGGCCGCAGAGGCCGAGGGCCGGGTGGTGGTGCTGGACGACTTCGACCAAAACAAGGACTCCGCCGCCGGCGGGCTGTACAACCTCGGCATCGTCGGCGTGGGCTCGCGGGTGCCTCCGCCGAACGGCTCGGACTTCCTGACCACCGGCGGCGATGTGACGATCGCGAGCGGCCAGCGGCTGGACACCACCGGCGGGCTCCTCGGCGAGCAGGGCGTCGTGCGCCACGCGGGGACCGAGAGCGGCACGGTCACCGGGCAGCTCGTCCACGACGCCACCGCCGCACAGCCCTACCGGGCCCTGCGCGGTGAACTGACCGTGGCCAGCCGCTGTTACGCCCGCGTGGCAGGACAACCCCGGCAGGCCACCGGCACCGCGGTCAACCAGGGCTCACAGACGCTGTTCACGGGCGACGGGACCTCCGCGCTCCAGGTCTTCAACGTGGACTTCGACCTCACCGGGCCGACCGGCGGCCAGCAGGGCATCGTCTTCCGCAACATCCCGGCGGGCGCCACCATCCTGGTCAACGTCCTGGGCCCCGACCGCACCATCAACACCTACAGCGGCGGTATCGACGACAGCACCGACCCGCTCAACGCCTACCGCGAGCGTCTGCTGTGGAACGTCCCCGACGCCCTCAGTCTCCACCTCACCGGCACCGGACAGATGCAGGGCAGCTTCCTCGTGGGCGAGCAGTCGTCGATGACCACGGTCACGCTGCCCGGTGTCAACGGGCGGTTCTTCACCGCCGGCTCGCTGACGCACACCAGCACCGCGACCGGTGGCGGCGGCCAGGAGTTCCACGCCTACCCGTTCACCGGCGACCTGCCCGACTGCACCCCCACCCCTCCGGTCACCGGTGAGGTGCGGATCCGCAAGACGGATGCCGACACCGGCGCCGCGCTGGCGGGTGCCCGGTTCGAGCTGTGGCACGAGACCAACGACATGCCCGGCCTGCAGACCGCCGGCACCACCCCGGACACCCGGATCTCGGTGTGCACCACCGGCACCGACGGCAACTGTGCGCACACCGTGCAGCCGGGCACCTACTACTGGCGCGAGACACAGGCCCCCGAGGGCTACGACCTACCCACCCCGGATGTCTTCGGTCCCCTCACGCTGACCCCGCAGAACGCCGGGACCGGAATCGGCGAGGTGGTCGGGGACACCGAGACGAACCGGCCGGCCCCGACCGGTTCGATCAGGCTGACCAAGCGGGACGCCAAGAACGGCGCCGCGCTGGCCGGAGCGGTGTTCGAAGCCTGGCGCGAGACCAACGGCGTCGGCGGACTGCAAACCACGGGGGCCCGCCCGGACACCCGGGTGGGCGCCGGATGCGCCACGGACGCGGCGGGGCACTGCTCCTTCGGTGACCTCCCGCTCGGCGACTACTACCTGCGTGAGACGGCCGTGCCGGAGGGCTACGTCATGCCCGCCGACCCGGTTTCCGGCCCCTACGCGGTGACCGCGGCCAACAGCACGACCGGGGTGGCCGTCGCGGTCACCAACGAACGCGGCGAGCCCTGCAAGGGCAAGGACTGCTAGCACGACGGACGGCATCTCCCCGCCGAACGCACCCGCACACCAAACGGTGGCCACACCCCAGACGGCACCCCGCGCACCCAGCGGCCCCGACCAAGAGGTGACGCGCCGTGAAGCAGTAGACCGTCCCGCGACCGGGGTCGCGTCGCCCCGCAAGGCGACACGCCGCGGCGCGCCGTATCCCGGATGCGGGTGTCACCGGTTCGGCCGTCCAACCGTGGGCGGCCGAACCGGTGCGCTGTTTCACTGACAGCACCACGCCCGCCCCACCTGGAGGTTGAGCCATGCGCCGAACCCGCGTAACCGGTCTCGTCGGCGCGGCGGCCGTGGCCTGGGCGGTCGTCCTGCCCACCCCGCACGCAGCCGCCGCACCGGCCGCCTGCACCGCCGGGACCGGGCCCTACCAGCGGCCGCTGGAGGAGTACCTGCACCGCCCCGTGGACGGGGTGCAGTCCCCCGCGGACTGCGTGGCCGTCCGTGACTTCCAACGGGCCCACGAGGTGCCGCGCACCGACGGGTACGCCGACCTCGCCACCTACCGCATCATGCTGGCGGTGCAGGCGGCCCCGAACCCCAACGCGGCCGGCCGCTGCCCGGTGCGCAGCTTCCGGGTCACCTGTGTCGACATGGACCGGCAGTTGCTGTGGGTGCAGACCGGCAAGCGCGTGGTCTTCGCCCCGGTCCCGATCCGCACCGGCCGCGACTCCCAGGAGACGCGGCCCGGCTGGCACGCGATCTACTGGCGGGACAAGGACCACGTCTCCACCCTGTACGACGACGCCCCGATGCCGTACTCGCAGTTCTTCGACGGCGGCCAGGCCCTGCACGGGCACCCCGGCAACCTCTACGACGGCGGCGGCTCGGCGGGCTGCGTGAATCTGACCGTGCCGGACGCGGCGGCCCTGTGGGATCTGCTCGACATCGACGACGCGGTCTACGTGTGGGGGACCAAGCCCGGCACCGCCGGCTGAGTCGGGGCGCGCACAGCCGCTTCCCGACCGCGGGAGACCCGCCGGGACACGGGGCGGAAACCACACGGGCAGGGCCGCAGGGCCGGGACCGCACGGAAATCCATTGGCGCCGGCCCGGTGCCCGTCACTAGAATCTCCGCTCTTGCCCGCCTCCCCGTGGAGTGCCGCCGCCCGGCCGGAAACCGGGCGGCATCGTCGAAGCCCAGCAGCAGGCCCACCGGAGGCACTCCCTTGTCCACGCCCGCCCCCTCCTCCCTCGGCGACCCGCTCGCCCGCGAGCGCTCCCACCTGACCGCCTCCCGTGCGGCCCTGCGCGCCATGCGCGAGGACGTGGAGGCGCTGGACATCCGGGACGTCACCGCGAACTGGGTCAACGCCCAGGTGCTCTCCCGGCAGATCGACGAGCGCATCAAGGCGCTGGCCGACCTCAGCGACACTCCACTGTTCTTCGGTCGGCTGGACTACCTGCACGCTCCGGGGGCGGAGCGCGCCGAAGGCGGTGCGGGCGAGCAGTTCTACATCGGGCGGCGGCACGTGCACGACGGCGATGGCGACCCGATGGTCATCGACTGGCGCGCGCCGGTCTCACAGCCGTTCTACCGGGCGTCCAAGAAGAACCCCATGGACGTCGGCCTGCGCCGCCGTTTCGGCTACACCGGTGGTGACCTGACCGCCTACGAGGACGAGCACCTGTCCGACCCGGCCGAGGCGCCCACCACCAGCAGACTGCTCCAACGCGAGATCGAACGGCCGCGCGTCGGCCCGATGCGGGACATCGTCGCCACCATCCAGCCCGAACAGGACGAGATCGTCCGGTCCGGCCTGTCCGGCACGGTCTGCGTCCAGGGAGGTCCGGGCACCGGGAAGACCGCCGTCGGTCTGCACCGGGTCGCGTACCTGCTCTACGCCCACCGGGAACGGCTCGCCCGTACCGGCACCCTGGTCATCGGGCCGAACCGCTCCTTCCTGCACTACATCGAGCAGGTCCTGCCCGCGCTGGGCGAGTTGACCGTGCAGCAGGCGACGGTGGACGACCTCGTCGCCCATGTCGAGGTGCGCGGCACGGACGACGCCGCCGCCGCGGTCGTCAAGGGCGACGCCCGTATGGCGCAGGTGGTCCGTCGGGCCCTGTACTCGCATGTGACGACGCCGACGGAGCCGGTCGTGGTCGTGCGCGGCTCCCGGCGCTGGCGGGTACCGGCGTACGAGCTGGAGGACATCGTCCGGCAGTTGCTGGAGCGCGACATCCGCTACGGTGCCGCGCGCGAGGCCCTGCCGCAGCGCATCGCGCACGCGGTGCTGGTGCAGATGGAGCGGGCCGGGGAGGCCCCGGACGACCGGGTGCAGGACGCCGTCGCCCGCAACAGTGCGGTGAAGGCGGCGGTCAAGCAGATGTGGCCGGCCGTCGACCCGGCCAAGCTGGTGCTGCGGCTGCTGACCGACGCCGACTTCCTGACCGAACACGCCGACGGAATCCTCACCGAGGACGAACGGAAGAGGGTCCTGTGGGCGAAGCCGGTCCGCAGCGTGAAGTCGGCCAAGTGGTCGGCGGCGGATGCGGTGCTGATCGACGAGGCGGCCGACCGGATCCAGCGGACGCACTCGCTCGGTCACGTCGTCCTGGACGAGGCTCAGGACCTGTCCCCCATGCAGTACCGGGCCGTCGGCCGCCGCTGCACCACGGGCAGCGCCACGGTACTGGGCGACCTGGCGCAGGGCACGACTCCGTGGGCGACCCGGAGCTGGGTCGAGGCGCTGGCCCACCTCGGCAAACCGGACGGGGCCGTCGAGGAGCTGACCGTGGGTTTCCGCGTGCCGACGGACGTCATCGCATACGCCTCCCGCCTCCTGCCCCATATCGCGCCCGGTCTCACCCCGGTTGCCTCCGTCCGCGAGAACCCCGGCTTCTTCCAGGTCCGTGCGGTCACCGAGCCCACCGATGTCATCGCCGCCTGCCAGGAGTTGTTGCGCAACGAGGGCTCCACCGGCCTGATCACCGCGGACGCCCGCGTCCCGGAGCTGACCGCGGCGCTGTCCGCCGCTGGCATCGCGTGTCTCGCACCCGGCGAGGAGACCACCCGCGAGTCCCGCCTCACCCTCGTGCCGGCCTCCCTCGCCAAGGGACTGGAGTACGACTACGTCGTCCTGGACGAGCCCCGGGCGGTGGTGGACGGCGAGCCGGACGAGCGAACAGGGCTGCGGCGGCTGTACGTGGCGCTGACCCGAGCGGTGTCCGGGCTGATCGTGACGCACACCGCGCCGCTGCCCGCACAACTCGCCGGGTAAGGTGCCCTGCCGTTCCGGCACGTCCCGCGGGGGGAACCCCGTTGGGCTCGCCGCGACCGCCCCGTCCGGCTCGCCGCGCCGTCGGGACGGCGGCACACCGCTCGGTCGGCGCGCCCCGTGAAGCGTCAGGCGCTGCCGTCGGGTCTCCCGGTCTCGTCGCCGTCCAATTCCTTCCGCCAGCGCGCGACCGCCTCCGTCGAGACCGGCCCCCGCCAGCCGTCGGGGCGAGCCGCCCCACCGATGTGGAACGCCTCGATCCCGCCGGCCCGGAGCTGCGGCACGTGGTCGAGGCGCAGCCCCCCGCCCACGAGGATCTGCTGTTCGTACCCCGGCTCGCCGCCCTGCGCGGCCTCGGCGACCAACGTGGGCAGCCCCTGGTCCACGCCGTCGGCCGAACCGGCCGTCAGGTAGGTGTCCAGGCCGGGCAGGCCGGCGAGCTGCTTGCGCAGGGCGCCCCGGTCGACGGCCCGGTCGATCGCCCGGTGGAAGGTCCACCGGCAGCCGTCCAGCGCGCCGACGACCCGCTCCACGGAGGCCAGGTCGACCGCGCCGCCCGGGCCGAGGAAGCCGAGCACGAACTGGTCCACGCCGACCTCGCGCATCTCGCACGCCGCCCGGACCAGGCTCTCCACGTCCCCGGCCGCGAACCCGTCCGCCAGCCGGAGCATCACGCGCAGGTCGACGTCGACGGCGGCGCGGATACCGGCGACGGTGGCGGGAGCAGGGGTGAGCCCGTCGGCCGCCATGTCGGTGACCAGCTCCAGGCGATCCGCGCCCCCGGCCTGGGCGGCGACCGCGTCCTCGGCATCGAGGGCGATCACCTCCAGGACTGCACGCTTGCTCATGGCACCCCATTCATCGGCGTTCGTCGGCATTCATTGAGCGGCTACAGGTCTAGTCCAATTCAAGGGTACGCCCGCCCGCCGGCGCCGCACGCATCCCCTCGACGCACAAGCCCTTTTCGCGCGGAACAATGACCTCATGGCCGACCTCGATGCCCTGCGCCTCCGTTTCGCCCACGCCCTGGAGGCAGCCCGCTCCCCCGGCGGCGGCCCCGATACCGCGCCGTACGCCGACCATCTGCTCGCCCGCTGGCGGGAGCCGCAGCGCCGTTACCACACAGTGGCCCACCTCACCGCGGTGCTCGACCACATCGACGTACTGGAGGAGTACGCGAACAACCCGGACGTCGTCCGCCTGGCCGCCTGGTTCCACGACGCCGTCTACCTCCCCGAGCGGTCGGAGAACGAGGAGCGGTCCGCACGGCTCGCCGAGCGCGCGCTGCCGGAGACCGGCCTACCGGACCCGAAGACCGCCGAGGTGGCCCGACTGGTCCGGCTCACCCTCACACACGATCCGGCTGCTGACGACCGCAACGGCCAGGTCCTGTGCGACGCGGACCTGGCGGTCCTGGCGGCGCCCCCGTCCGCGTACGCCGTCTACACCGCCGAGGTTCGCGAGGAGTACCACTTCGTACCGAACGACGTCTTCCGGGAGGGTCGTTCGGCGGTCCTGCGCCAGCTGCTCTCCCTCCCGGACCTGTTCCGCACCCCGTACGGACAAGAGCACTGGGAGGCCACCGCCCGCTACAACCTCGCCTCCGAGCTGGAATTCCTGTCGCCCTGAGCACACGGGACCTCTAGGGTGCCGCCCATGCGACCGATAAACGGGGATGACGTGACCAAGGCCGTGACGAGCTGCGTGGCGACGCTACGGCCGATGGCGGACCGGGACTGGGGGTCCGTCAAAGCTGCCCGTCTCGCATGGAGTTGCCGCAAGACGGCCGAGCACATCGCGAGCGATCTGATCGCCTACGCGGGCCAGCTGGCCGGACGCGCCCAGGACGGGTACGTCCCCTTCGACATCACCCTGGACGACGGCACCGACAACAGCGGTCTGCTGCACGTCATCCAGACGACCGGCGTGTTGCTCGCCGCGACCGTGCGCACCACCCCGCCCGGCGTGCGCGCCTTCCACCCCTACCCCTTCCGCAGCGCCGACCGCGAGGGCTTCGCAGCGATGGGCATCGCAGAAGTGCTGCTGCACACGCACGACATCGCCGAGGGCCTGGGCATCGACTACGAGCCGGATGAGGAGCTGGCGGAGTCCGTCCTGACCTGGCTCTTCCCGCACGTCCAGCCCGGCCCCGCGCCCTGGCCGACCCTGCTGTGGGCCACCGGCCGGGGCGAACTGCCCGGGCGCAGCCCGGTCACCGAGTGGCGCTGGTCCAACAACCTGGCCATTGCCTCCGAGCGCCTCACCCTGACCGGCGTCCGTCCGGCCGCCGCCCGTGACCTCCGTCTCGGCGGCGACGGCGGCTTCCGGTGGATCGAGGGCGGCCCGTACGAGGGCACGCGGGACGCGGCCGGACTCCTTGTCAAGGCGTACGAGACGGGTGTGCACCGGCCGGAGTTCGGGATCTTCGTGCTGGTCCGGAAGGACGGCCTGGCGGTCGGCGCGATGGGCTTCCACAGCGCCCCGGACGAAGAGGGTCGCGTGGAGATCGGCTACGACCTCGCCGAGGCGGCTCGCGGCCAGGGCTACGCCACCGAGGCACTGCGCTCGCTGACGAAGTGGGCACTGGCCCGGGATGATGTGCACGCGCTGACGGCGAAGATCGACCTGGACAACGCCGCTTCCCGGGCGGTGGTCACCCGCACCGGGTTCCGGCAGGTGGGGTCGGACGACAAGGTGGCCGTCTACGAACTCCGGCGGGAAACGGGCCAACCGGCGCCGGCGGCGGAGGACTGACCGGGCCCGGAAGCATCCCACGGCCCGGGGTCGCGCTGCGCAACCAGGCCGACAGCCGGACCGCGCCGCGGAGGGGACACCGCCGTACGACGCGGTCGGGGTCAGCAGACGTGCCGCAGGTCGAGCGGGAGGTCGGTGTTCACATCCAGCTCGCCCCAGGTCTTCGGGCCGACGATGCCGTCCTTGTCGAGGCCGGTGCATCCCTGGAACTTGACGACCGCGTTGTAGGTCAGTCCGCCGAAGATGCCGTCCACCTTGAGGGCGGGGCCGGCCATGACGAAGTTGAGCTGGCACTGGAGGGCCTTCACCGCGGCCCCGGTGGAGCCGTAGCCGAGCTGCGGCTCGGCGGCGCTGTAGGTGATGCCGCAGTACTGGTAGTTGCGGGCTGCGGAGGCGGTACCGGCGCCGGCCAGAGTCGCGCCGAGGGCCAGGGCTGCCGCGGCGGCGAAAGCGACGAGACTTCTGGACATGGTGGCTCCCTTGGTCAAAAGGACTTCGAGTGAGTGTGTGACTTCGTGTGACTTCGGGCCGGCCCGGCCTCGGCGTTGCTTGCATGGGGAGGACCAGCAGGCCCGAGGCGCTGTACACGCTCCGGTTGCCGAGCTCGGACCAGGACTTGGGACCCACGATGCCGTCGGCCGCGGTGCCGCTGCAGGAGCGGACCCGGAATCCGGGTACGGCTTCGAGGATCCGGGCACCGGACCTGTCCGGGCACTGCCGGAGCGGGGCCAGTGCCGCGCGTGTCGGAATTCAGCCAGCCCGACAGGGACTTGACCGCGTGGCCGCGTGACCGCCGTCCGCTGTGGTCAGGACTGTTCCACAACCGAGATCCGGCGGGCAACACCAGACCGTCCCACGGCGGAGGGTCCGCGTCCCACGATTCCGACCTGCGGCTTCCCGAGAGCCGATGGCGATTCCGGGACGCCCGGCGGGTCGGCGACAGGAGCCGTCGCGCCCTTGTCCGCGGCCTCCGGTGACCAGGGAGGCCCACCCACGGACCCGTGAGCGCCCTCCTCCCGCACCCGGCACCACGACGACCAAGGCCCCGCCCAGGTCCCGCCGGGAACCCCGCGGCGTCAAGAGCCCCGCACCGTCCCGCAGCCCCGCTCAGTCGCAGGTCAGGGGCGAGGGACGTCCCAAGGTGTCCCATCCCGGCGTTCGCGCTGGTGGGACGGCGGTGCCGTGATCAAGGATGGGTGTCGCCGATCGGCGCACCTCCCCCCACCACTCCATCCGTCCCTCCCGGGCATGCCCGGGAAAGCAGGGAGAGAATCCACGTGTCCACAACGACCCTTCGCACGCCCAGACGTGTGGACGGCACCCGCGTCATCTCGATGGCGCTCACCCTCGCCGCGATACTGGTCGGCCTGCTCGGCGCGGCGGTGCCGCAGGCCCACGCGGCTGACGTACAACTGCTCCAACGCGACCTCGCCGGCCTCAGCTACGCCCCGCTCAGCGGTGTCGACGGCATCTACGGCTCCCAGACCACCGACTCGGTGCGCCACTTCCAGCGCGACAACGGCCTGGCAGTGGACGGTGACGCCGGTCCCGCCACCATGGCCGCGCTCACCGCGAAGGTGAAGCAGGTGCAGAGCAAGGCAGGGACTTCCGCCGACGGCGACTACGGCCCCGCCACCCTCAGCGCGGTGAGGGCCTACCAGAGCGCACACCGCCTGGAGGTCGACGGCATCGCCGGCCCGCAGACCATGGGCGCGATGAACATCGACCGCATCACCTCCAGCGGCACCGGTGCCAGCAGCGACACCAAGCTGCTGCAGCGCAACCTGGTGGGTCTCGGCTACCTGGCCTCCGGTGGCGTGGACGGCATCTACGGTCCGGCCACCAAGGACGCGGTGCTGTCCTTCCAGAGCGACAACGGTCTGGAGGTCGACGGCATCGCCGGCCCGCAGACCAACGCCGCGCTCACCGCGAAGGTGAAGCAGGTGCAGAGCAAGGCAGGGACTTCCGCCGACGGCGACTACGGCCCCGCCACCCTCAGCGCGGTGAGGGCCTACCAGAGCGCACACCGCCTGGAGGTCGACGGCATCGCCGGCCCGCAGACCATGGCCTCCATGGGGATCGCCCGTGAACTCGGCGGCGGCAGCTCGGGGGGCGAGAGCGGCGGCTCGCCCAGCACTCCCCCGCTGTCCGGCAGCATCCGGGACAAGATCGTCCAGGCCGCCCGCTCGCAGCTCGGCGTCCACGAGTGGAACAACAACTGCAACCCCTACGGCCCCTGCGAGCCCTGGTGCGCCCTGTTCGCCAGCTGGACCTGGCGGCAGGCCGGCATCAACTTCCACACCGCCTTCAGCGGGGACTTCTACTACTACGGGCGCAACCACGGCACGCTGCACAGCGGCCTGAGCAACCCTCAGCCCGGTGACGCCATCGTCTTCGGCAGCGGTCCGCAGAGCCCCAGCACCAGCACGCACGTCGGCATCATCGAGAAGGCCTACGCAGACGGCACCGTCGACACCATCGAGGGCAACGCCAGCGACCAGGTGATGCGCCGCCACTTCAACCCGGCCACGCGCGGCGCCTACGCCATCGTCTCCCCCTCCGGGGCCTGACTCCCCACTCCGCGCCTCCCGGTCCGAGCCGGTCTCGTACCGGGAACCAGCCCGCTCGCGGGGCCATCGGCGGGCCGACGGCCCCGTGCCGGCGGCCCCGCGAACCGGGGCGCCGCCGCTCCCCACACCGACCCGCCGAAGGGAAACACCCATGCGCAAGAAGCTCGCCGCCGCCACCACCGGACTCCTGCTGATCACCGGCCTCGGCGTCGGCGTCGGCAGTGCGACCAGTGCCTCCGCCGTCACCCGGGGCAACTACTGCGGCATCTACACCCTCGCCGAGCCCGAGGTGAGCTACGGCGACAGGGGCGACGCCGTCAAGGCGGTCCAGTGCGCGCTGAACCGCAGCGTGCGGGGCGTGAACCTGGCCGAGGACGGCATCTTCGGCGGATTGACCTACAACGCGGTCGTCAAGTTCCAGGGATGCGCCGGCCTCGCCAAGGACGGCATCGTCGGCCCGAAGACGTGGCGACAGCTGGACAACTGGAGCGACTGGGACACCAAGGCGTTCTGGATCTGCTGACCCCTCCCCCGCTCACCCGCCCCTTCGGGCCCAGCCCACGACTCCTGGAAGAAGAGACCCCGCCATGACCGGAATCCGTCCCCTCAAGTGCCTGTCCGCCCTCTCGCTCGCGCTGACCGCGGCCGGCTCACTGCTGCTCTCGGCGCCCGCGGCCCACGCCGGCGACTACCTCGACTCCTGCCTGAACGCCGTCGGCACGCGCACCTCCCCGAACGGCTACTGGACCATTCCCGCCCGCAACTTCTCCCAGGGCTCGTCGGGAGTGTGCGTGAAGGAGATCCAGTTCGACGTCGCCTCCACCGTCGGGCTCGACCCGGCCGACGAAAACGGATTCGTCGACGGCCTGTTCGGCCCCAAGACCGACTCGTACGTGCGCCGGTTCCAGAAGGCCAACGGTCTGCAGGTCGACGGCATCGTCGGCCCGCAGACCTGGCAGAGGCTCGTCCAGCAGACGACGGACTGATCTCCATGACCAGAACGAACGGGCAGGCCACCCGCAGGCGCGCTGGCACCGCCGCCTCGGTGCTCGTCGCGGCGGCGGTGCTGGCGGGCGGGACCGCGGCACCCGCCCAGGCCAGCTGGTCCGGCGAGCTGCAGACGTGCAAGGACCGGTACGGTTCCGAGTACTACCTGGGCTGGGACATCCCCACTGTGGTGCTCGCCCGGGGCTCGACCGGGGTGTGTGTACGGGAGCTGCAGGAGGAGCTGGTCGAGGCGGGTGCAGTGGCCACCGCCGATGAACCGGGTTTCGTCGACGGTGTCTTCGGGCCCAAGACGTACAGCGCGGTCGTGACCTATCAGCTCCGGCACACGGTGACCGGCGGCGCCGACGGCGTCGTGGGGCGGTACACCTGGCACAACCTGATCTCCCACGTCTACTTCGAGTAGGGGCGCCGCCCGGCCCCGGGTCGGGCGCGGCTCTCACCGTCGCCGTGGCGCGCCGTCACCGCGGCGCGCCACGGCGACGGTATGCTTCCGTCCGACTTTCAGGACCGGAACACCGGGGTTGAGACGGGGGCAGTTCCATTGGCGAGCCGGCTGTGTGCCGGTCCGTCGCCGTGTCTTCGGCTTGGGCTGGTGGACCATCAGCGAACGGGCAGACAGTGAGCGGCATAGATCTCTCCGCATCCCCACCTTCGCCGGACCCCGCTGTCAGGCTGCGCTCGGAGCTGCTTTCGCAGAAGCAGCGGTCCGGGCTCAGCTACGCCCGGATCAGCGCGCTCACCCATTACTCGAAATCGTCCTGGGAACGCTGGATCAACGGAAAGCAGTTCCCGCCCCGCAGCGCGGTGGAGAGCTTCGCCCGAGCCGCGCGGACGGACGCCGGGCCGCTGCTGGAGCTGTGGGACCAGGCCGAGCTGATACGTGCCGCCGGTCCGGAGCCAGCCGAACCCTCCGTCCCCGCGTCCGGGCGGGCTCCGGCGGCAAGCAGGAACGGGGGCCCGGTGGCCGGCCCGGCGGAGGAGCCGGCGCCGGCCGAGGCCGAGGCGGCCGTACCGGAGCCCGCCGAGGCCGACACGGCAGCCGTACCCGACGCACCCGGGCCCGAGGCAGACACGACCGAGGCAGACACGACAGGTCCGGCAGCCGGACCGGGGATCGCGCGGCGCCTGGGACTTCGCCGGCCCTCGTACCTGGTCGCGGCAGCGGCCGCGGTGTGCGCCGTCGTCGCAGCGTCCGGTTTCGCGATCGTCCACTACTCCTCGGACCGTTCCGAGGGCAGCACGGACGACACCGGCCGTCAGGCGGGCGCGACCCCCTCGGCCGTGCACACCGCCCCGGTCAACTGCACCCAGGCCGGCTGCACGGGCAAGGACCCGATGACCATGGGATGCTCCCGGGACGGACAGACGCTTGCCCTGACCCGCAACGAGAACATGGTGATCGAACTCCGTTACAGCAAGGCATGCGGGGCCTCATGGGGGCGGATCACCTACGCGGAGCCGAAAGCGGTCGTCGACGTGAACAACTCCATCGGCGCCACCGAGGCCACCCCGGTGCACTGGGGCAACGACGTCTACTCCCCGATGGCCGAGCTGAGCGGGAACCAGACCGCATGGGCGTGCGGAACCCAGCCGGACGGACAGAGCCGGACCTGTACCGTGCACAGCCCCGTGCCGTCCGCGAGCTGAACCGCCCGGCGACGCGCCGCGGGTCAGAAGGGGTTCCGCCCCTTCGGGCGGCGCAGCCCCGACGCCCGCAGCAGCCGCACCACCTCGCGGCTGCCGACCTCCACCGCCCCCGCGGCCACCGCGTCCGCGTACCGGTGCGACGGAAGGTCGTAGTGGTCACGCTCGAAGGCACGCCGGGGCAGGCCCAACCCGTCGGCGAACAGGCGCAGCTCGTCGTACGACACATCGCTGACCAGGTGCGACCACAGACGGCCGTGCCCTGGCCAGGTGGGCGGGTCGATGTACACCGTCACGGGCGCCTCCCTAGGAGGTCATCCCGCCCGAGGCCGAACCCAATGAGCCGACCGCCGCGACCTTCACCCCCGCCTGGTGGCACACCCAATGCGGATCAGGGCCCAGTTCGGGCTCCACGTCCAGCGCGTGCGGATCGCCCGCGCCGCACACCGGGCACAGCGGCCAGCGGCCGTACCGGTCCAATAGCGCGTCCTGTACGTCCTGGGCGACCAGCCCGGCCACGTAAGCGGCGCCCTCCGGCCACTGCTCGACCCACCAGCGCCGCTGGGCGACGGAGTCCTCGACCAGTGAGACGACGTCCGCCTCCGCGACCTCGCGCGCGATCAGATCGGCGAGCACCAGGGCGCGCGCCGCGTGCAGGGCCTGCTCCAGAGGGCTTACGGGGTCGTCCATGCTCCCCATTGTGCGCACGCTTGACCGCGACACCGAACCGAAAATATCTTTCACATGTGACCCAGGACATGAAGGAAACTTTCGGCGGTCCGGGTGGCTCCCTCGCCGCCAAGGTGCGCACGCTCTCCCCTTCCCTGACCAGGTCCATGCAACGTGTCGCCGAGGCCGTCGCCAGCGACCCGGCCGGCTGTGCCGCCCTCACGGTCACCGGCCTCGCCGAACTGACCGGCACCAGCGAGGCCACGGTCGTCCGTACCGCCCGCCTCCTCGGTTACCCGGGCTACCGCCACCTGCGACTCGCCCTCGCCGGCCTCGCCGCCCAGCAACAGGCCGGGCGCGCTCCCGCGATCACCACCGACATCGCGGTGGACGACCCGATCGCCGACGTCGTCGCCAAGCTGGCCTACGAGGAGCAGCAGACCCTCGCCGACACGGCCGCCGGGCTCGACACCGTTCAGCTGGGCGCGGCCGTCACCGCGCTGGCCGCCGCCCGCCGGACCGATGTGTACGGCATAGGGGCGTCCGGACTCGTCGCCCAGGACCTCACCCAGAAGCTGCTGCGCATAGGCCTCATGGCGCACGCGCCCGGCGACCCACACCTCGCCGTCACCAACGCGGTGCAGCTCCGCCCGGGCGACGTGGCGATCGCGATCACGCACTCCGGCTCGACGGGGGACGTCATCGAGCCGCTGCGGACCGCCTTCGGACACGGGGCCACCACGGTGGCCGTCACCGGCCGGCCGGACTCTCCGGTCACCCAGTACGCCGACCACGTGCTGGCCACGTCCACCTCACGGGAGACCGAGCTGCGGCCGGCCGCGATGTCCTCGCGGACGAGTCAACTACTCGTGGTGGACTGCCTGTTCGTGGGAGTGGCCCAGCGGACGTACGAGACGGCGGCGCCGGCGCTGGCCGCCTCGTACGAGGCGCTGGCCCATCGGCATCGCAGCACACCCAGGTGAGCGAGCACGCGAACCAGCACCCGAATCGGAGAGAACCGCCTCCCATGACCTCGCACGACACCGCCCAGGGCCGACTGCCCGAGTTGGCCTCGCTGACCACCGAAGCCTTCCGCCCCGAACTCGCTGGCATCGACCGCCTGCCCACCCACGACATCGCCCGCCTGATGAACGGCGAGGACGCCGGTGTACCCGCCGCGGTCGCGAGTCAGCTCCCGCGGATCGCCCGCGCCATCGACGCCACGGCGGAGCGGATGGCACGCGGCGGGCGCCTGATCTACGCCGGTGCGGGCACCGCGGGCCGCCTCGGTGTACTGGACGCCTCCGAGTGCCCGCCCACCTTCAACACCCGACCCGACCAGGTCGTCGGCCTGATCGCAGGCGGGCCGACGGCCATGGTCGCCTCGGTGGAGGGCGCGGAGGACTCCGGGGAACTGGCCCACCGAGACCTGGACGCCCTCAAGCTCACCCCGGACGACACGGTGGTCGGCATCTCGGCCTCCGGCCGCACCCCCTACGCCATCGGTGCCGTCGAGCACGCCCGCGCCCTCGGCGCCCTGACCATCGGCCTGGCCTGCAACGAGCGCAGTGCGCTCGCCGCCGCCGCCGAACACGGCATCGAGATCGTCGTCGGCCCGGAGCTGATCACCGGCTCAACCCGACTGAAGGCGGGCACGGCCCAGAAACTCGTCCTGAACATGCTGTCGACCATCACGATGATCAGGCTCGGCAAGACCTACGGAAACCTGATGGTCGACGTGCGCGCCTCCAACGACAAACTCCGCGCCCGCGCCCGCCGCATCGTATCCCTGGCCACGGGCGCGGACGACGTGGAGATCGAGAAGGTCCTCACCGAGACCGGCGGCGAGGTGAAGAACGCGATCCTGGCGATCCTCGCCGACGTCGACGGCCCGACAGCAGCCCGCCTTCTGGAGGAGTCCGGCGGCCATCTGCGCGCCGCACTGGCGCACCCGGCCGGCTGACCCGCACCCTCGGGGCGTGCGCAACGACCCCGCCCCCACCACGACCACCGTCCTCGAACTGGTCGGCGGCCCGGCCAACGTCACCTCCGTGGACCACTGCATGACCCGGCTCCGGCTGGGCCTCGCCGACCCCTCGGCAGTGGACGAGCCGGCGTTGCGGGCCCTGCCCGGGGTGCTGGGGGTGGTGGCGACGGCGGATGCCGGGGCCGTCTGGCAGATCGTGCTCGGTCCGGGGGTGGTCGAGGAAGTCACGGCAGCGGTGCGGGCACGGGTTGCCGAGCGGCCGGCCGGTACGCACACCGAACCGGACCTGGCCGCCGAAGGCGCCCGCCTGAAGGCGGAACTGCGGCAGCGCAACGCCACCCCCGCCAAGACCGCACTGCGCCGGATCGCCGCCGTCTTCGTCCCGCTCATCCCCGCGCTGATCGGCTGCGGCGTCCTCGCCGGACTCAACGGCCTGCTGCTGAATGCCGGATTGCTGCCCTTCCTGACCCCCGCCGTGTCCGCCGTCGCGTCCGCCTTCATGGCGCTGATCGCGGTGTTCGTCGGCCACAACACGGCGAAGGAGTTCGGCGGCACACCCGTGCTGGGCGCGGCGGTGGCGGCCGTCGTCGTATACCCGGGCGTGGCGCAGGTGACGGTGTTCGGGGCGCACCTGGCCCCCGGGCAGGGCGGAGTGCTCGGCGCGCTCGCGGCAGCGCTGCTGGCCACCCGGGTGGAGAAGGGGTGCCGGGGCCGGGTCCCGGGCGCGCTGGACGTCCTCCTCACCCCCACGGTCACGGTCCTCGTGTCCGGCCTGGTGACGCTGTACGGCCTGATGTACGCGGCCGGGGCGGTGGCCGCCGCGATCGGCTCGGCGGCGAACTGGCTCCTGGAGACGGCGGGAGCCGCCGCCGGACTCGTACTCGGTGGCCTGTTCCTCCCCCTGGTCATGCTGGGCCTGCACCAGGCCCTCATCCCCATCCACGCCACCCTCATCGAGCAGCAGGGCTACACGGCCCTGCTCCCCCTGCTGGCCATGGCGGGTGCGGGCCAGGTCGGCGCGGCCCTCGCGGTGTACGTCCGCCTGCGCCACGACGTCTGCCTGCGTACGACGATCAGGTCAGCCCTGCCCGCGGGACTGCTGGGCGTCGGCGAACCCCTGATCTACGGCGTCTCCCTGCCGCTCGGCCGACCGTTCCTGACCGCCTGCGCGGGCGGCGCGGCGGGCGGGGCGTTCGTCGGCTTCTTCGCGATGCTGGGCACCGAGGTAGGCGCCACGGCGATCGGCCCGTCGGGCTGGGCGCTGTTCCCCCTGCTGACGGGGAGCAGGGGGCCGGGATGGGCGGCGGCCGTCTACGCGGGCGGTCTCCTCACCGGTTATGCGGTGGGTTTCGCGGCGACGTACCTCTTCGGGCTCCCGCGCCGCGCCCGGGTGGCCGCACCCGCGTGACGCACCACCAGGACCGGTCGTTTCCCCGAGCATGATGAAATCCGTCCTGGCCGCTGCCGCCCTCGCCGCCTCCGCCACCGCGCTGGCCGCCCCCGCCGCCCACGCCGACGACCACTGGACCGCCACCGGCACCGCCAGGTGCGCCGGCGACCTCGCCGTCGTCCCCGTCCTCAAGGCGGTGTCGCCGCTGCCGCTGGACGAGGCCCCTCCCGCCTGCGGCGAGGGCAGCCTCATCCGGCAGGACGGCTGACACCCGACCTGGTGCGGGAACTTCAGTCGGGGATCTCGTAGTACGTCCCGGTCCCGGACCATCTGAACACCACGCCGTCCGCGCGGCGGATGCCGGCCACGGTGGCTGACCCGGGCTCGTGCGAGCAGTGGGTGACCGGGGGATCGGGCGCCTGGCAGACGACCGGTTCCCCGACCCGCTTCCGGTACCGGAGGGCGGACCGTATCCCAGTCCAACGTCTGTGAGCCGTTGGATAGTTGTGTCGGTTCACCCGTGTGCGGACCCTCCGGGTTCGAGACCTTCCCACGGTCGTAGGCAACCAGTTTGCTGCCGAAGTCGTCGTGCCGGAAGGCGACACCGCCGTCACCATCCGGGAGGTGGTCGGCCGCGTACCGGTCGCCTGCGGAAGGGATGCGGTCCAGCACGTCACCGGCGCGATCGGGGTCGGCACCGTAGTAGCCGGTGACGGTCATCACGCAGTGGATCTTGTACGTGTCGTCGTTCGCCGGCCACAGTCCGCCTCCGCCCCTCTTGCAGGAGTCGTCCACGGTGACCAGGGCGAGGGTGAGCGGTGTCTTCTGGTCGTACGTCCGGACAACGCCCGTGAGACGTTCCTCGCTCCTCCTTCTGGCGTGCACGGCTTCGGTGCTTCCTGCCGGCCTGCGCAGCTCAGCACGGCTGATGGCGTGGTCGCTGGCGAAAGCGGAACACGAGGCGACGCCGAACACGGCAGCTACGACGCCTACGGCGGCGGTGGACCTCCGGGCTGTACGAGGGGTCCGAAACAGCAGCATGCCGATCCTTTCCGTCCGGCACGGCCATTGCGTTGTGCCCGCCGGCAACGAGCGGGGCCTGAGTACGTGTACTCAGGCCCGTCGCCGCAAGAAGACGTGTCCCTACGTCGGTGCGCGTTCCAGCACGCTGACGTACCGGCCGGCGCCCGCGGCCTCCGGGCGGAACGAGGTCATGCCGACCGCGAGCGCACGGTTGGTGTCCGCCTGGAACAGCGCGGTCTGCACGATCCCGTTGGCATCCTCCCGTTCGCCGCCGGTCCCTCAGCCATCCGTCAGGCGCTACCGTCGAACTGCCGCACCCGGTCGGCATCACCCTGGACACGGAGAGTCTGGAGGAACGCAAGGGTGCAAGGGGTGCAAGGAATGCTAGGAATGCTAGGAATGCAAGGAATACGTGGAGTGACATGAACCACGGCCAGACCGCCGCCCTCGGACGGGCCCTCCGGCTCCTCGGGGAGCACGGGGATGCGCTGACCGCCGACACCCCGGACGCCCGGCTGCACGAGATCAAGACCGACCTGCGGCGAGCCCTCGGCCTGCTCGACGAGACCGTCGGCGCGAACGCACCCGCCACCCGCTGCGCCGAGCACCCGAACGGGCCGGTGGACGAGAGCGCCCCGGACCGGTGCCTGCTGTGCGAGACCCGGCGGCGGGCCGCCCGGCGCTCGGAGTTCCAGGGCAGGCCCGCCGCGGTGGAGGCCCCGGACCCCGCCCCTTCCCGCTACGGCGTCCGCGCCGACCGGCCACAGGCACAGCAGCGCTGGCTGCCGGAGCTGTGGAACGGGCAGGAGTGGCAGCTGTGCGGCACACCCCGGCGGGACCGGCGCGAGGCGGAGGCGTATCTCGCCGCCCAACGGCGCGGCCCCCGGCCCGCCATGGCCTACCGGCTGGTGCACGAGTTCACCGACTACGAGGTACTGCGGGTGTGGGGTACTCCGGTACGCATCGACATCGAACCCATGGGCAACCTGTAGCCGCGGTCGGACCCACGGGGACGAGGGCAGTGGCAAGGGGCGGCAGAGGTCGCGCTCGTCCTTCCCCCTCCGATCCGTCAGGCTTCCCTCCCCCCGGTACGTCAGGAAAGCTCACGAAGCGCATCGGAGCGTGCGTGGAACGAGTCGTTCAGGGCATTTTCATGGAGGGAGTTCTGGACCGTGGCGGTGAGTTTCAGGGCCCGGCTCCACGCGTCCACCATGTCGGCGCTCTGTTGCTCAAGAACATCAGGGCTGTTCTTGAGCCCACCCGCGCGCAGGGTGCTCCCCCACATATCGACAAGGTGCCCGACCGGGTCCTTTTCGTAGGAAGGCGGTGTGGACGCCTGCTTCGTCGCCTTCGTAAAGACGACTCGCTGCCATTGCTCCGCCTGGGAATCGCCGAGGTCATGGCGGACGCCGGTGGCAACGGCGTCCAGAGAGCCGAACACACGCGAGTTCTGCGCAGGTGGAACGGTGAGGTCGTAGCCGGTGACGCCACGCGGCACGGCGGCGAGTTGCTCGGCGGCGTACCGAGTCGAGGCAGCACGCACCGTGGCGTAGGCCGCAGGGTCCTCCGAGATGCCCCGCAGGACGCGGAGCAGCGTGCTGCGTGTCACCGCCATGTGAACGCCGTCGGCGTCCTCCCAGGCCGGCTTGGCCGGAAGGCCGCGCACGGCGTAATCGGCGTCCCCGATGCCCAGGACCGACGCGGTGTCCGGCGCGTAGTCCGCGAGGGATTCCGCGAGGGGCGTTCGAAGTGCGGCGTCGACGCGCCGGCCGTTCTTGGACAGGCTCTCGTCGACAGCTACCAGAACCAGCTTCATCGTCTGCGCCTGCTGGAGTGAGTGCCGGTGTGGCTTGGCTCCCACGACAGCCTTTTCGACAGCCGATCCGAGTTCGGAACAACTCATCCCGGGCCGGTATCCGCTGCCCAGCGCCGTGTGCAGGTGCTTGTCACCGAGCAGGTCGTCGCATGTCCCGGCGTGCCCGTCCGAGCCAAGGAGCAGCCAGGCCGCGACACCGCCGACCGCCGACGCACAAGCGACGGCGGCAGTGATGGCGACGAGACGACGCCGCTGCGAGCGGCGGGAGGATGCTTCAGGCATGGGTTTTCCTTGACGGAGTACGGGGCTAGGAGGCGGTTCGGTCAGAGGTACTTCTCGGCCGTGTTCGCTCCTCTGTCGTGACCGTTGAGCATCGCGTTCTTGAACGCGTCGATCCGGTCCCTGCCGGCTGTGGAGTCGGGGTCGATGTCCGAGCGGCCGTGTGCCCACCCGTCGACCATCAGAGCCGCCTGGTTGTTGGCGTCAAGGTAGTTGTCCGCGACCTCGGCATCGGCACGGGCGTCCACCCCTGCCTTCATGTCGTTGTCCCACTGCCACGCCCATGTGTCCACGCCTCGCTGGAGCACGTCACCGACCACGATGGAGCCACCTGCTGTTGTGGGAATCGTCATGGGGGTAAGAATGCCGCCGATGACGTGGTAGGCGATCTTCGACTTCCAGTCGGCTGCACTGTAGCCGTCCATGCGCCCGTCGTTGATCACGTCCTCTCGGATGGCGGTATACGCGCCCAGCGCAGCGCCCGCTTTGCCCAGGGGTCCGGTCTTCTCGAAGTCGGTCTCGCCCGCCGGAATCTTGTTCAGTTCCTCGTTCATGTACCGGGCCTCGGCCTTGTGCAGCGTCGCGTAGGCGTCGGGGTCCTCGGACATCCCTCGCATGACCTGTACCAGGTCCTTCTCAGACACAGCCATGTGCGCCGTGCCCCCGCTGTCGAAGTACCCGTCCCCCGTTGCATGGCTCACGTAGTCGGCGCTCATGCCGCCCAGGATCTCGTGCGTGTCGTTCGTGTACTGGGCCAGGGCGTTCGCCAGCGGCTTGCGCAGGTTCCCGGGTACGGGCGCGTCATTACCCGAACTCGGCTTGAGTTCTTCGATGACGTCGTGCATGACGCGTGCCTGGGCATCGCTGTGCGGCATATCGGGCCAGGGATCCTGGCCGTCTTCGAGGGGGAGGTGTCCCGTTGCCGCGGCCTCCAGCGCCGCACCCAAGCCCGTGCGGTTCAGGGGGCCGTCGATCTCCGAATAACCCATGCCGTCGAGCACGTGCTTCGGCCAGTGCCGGGTGTTGAGCAGGTAGTGCAAATGATCGTTGCCGACGTGATCGGCGCCGCTGCCGTTGCCGGCCGGATCGAGGAAATGGGTCGCGGCATCTGGGTTCTGGCTCATCATGGCGAGAAGCCCGTCGAGCGCGTCGGCACGGATGCCGTCGTGGCCTGGTCCCCATTCGGTGAACAGGCCCGAGTGTGTCTTCTCGGCGGCGATCAGGTCGTCGCCCATCTGGTACAGGAACTGGTCGTCGTACTTGGTGTCGCTGTGCTGCATCATGCTGACGAACGACTGGTAGCCGCAGAGCGGATTCGACTTGGAGCCGTAGTTCTGGGTGCCGTACTCCTCAAGCCCCTGCGTCCACTGCCGATAGAACGCTCCGTCGGCGCTGTCAAGCCACGCCTTGAACTTCGGTGAGCCCGGCGGCATGTCAGCAACCGAGCCCGGCACTTGCGTGGCGTTGGCGACCGTGTCGGCCAGCGAGCTCTGCAGGTCCATGTACACGTTCTCGTGGCTCTTGTCAGAGGAGTAGGCCAGATGATTCAGCTCGTTGGTGAACTTGATCGTGGTGTCCGGCCCCAACCCGTTCAGGAACGTCTGGCTGAATGCCTTGTCCCCCTTGTTGTCCCGAAAAGCGCGGCGCAGTTCAGCGAGGTCGGTGGCGGAGACCTTTTCACCCTTGGCGACGCGCCGGGCGATGTCGTCAGCCTCCTGGGCCTCGTACTTCTCGATGTCACCCTGAGCCTCGCTGTTGAAGCCGGGGACCATGCTGTCGCCCATGCCGGAACCCTTCACGACGGCGGTGAAGGCGACCTCAACGCCCTTGTCAGCGTCGTCCACGTCCTTCACGCACCGGTCGATGCGGGCCTGCCAGGAAGCGACATCCTTGTGGATGCTGTCCTGGTAGGAGGGGTCGTGCACATAGGCCATACGTTCGCCGTGGCTCATCTTCTCGGTGTCGTACGAGACCACGCCCTGATCCGACACCTTCATGCCTGTGGCAATCGCGTCCTCGCAGGCCGACTGCAGCTTCTTACGCAGGTCCACGAACTGGGTGTGCGCGTCACGCAGGAGTGAGGCGATCGCCTTGGCTTCGGTCTGGGCGCTCTGGAACTCTGCTAGCCGCACCCCAAAGCGCGCGTTGGCGGCTTGCTGGCTCTCCCCCACGAACGTCGGACGCAGAGTGATGCCGTGCACGTCCCGCCGGTACGCGGTCTCCTGCTTGTTGAGTTCCTTCGCCATGCCGTCCCAGCGCTCGGCGGCCGTGGTGAGTGTGGACAGGTCAGTCGTCAGGATCTCGTGGTACGTCGGCATGGGTCCCCGTTGGATCTGGTGGCGCGCGAGAGAGGTCGACTGTCAGTCACTGCGTGGGGGCAGCGAGTACGTATCGAACACAGACACCTTGCGTGAGGCACCACCCACTCCGGCGTCCGCCCCGGTCAACACGGTGTTGTTGGTCCGGAGGGCTGATTCGTCCCCCGACAGCCGGTCCAGGAAGTCCTGGACCTGTTCGCCCCAGATCTTGTGGGCCTTGCGCACGGCACCGGAAGTGAGCCAACCGTGCCCGTCCCTCGCGTCGAACGCCTTCACCACGGCGCCCGTCTCATCGTCCGCCCAGGCTCCCGCCGTCTTGGTATCCGGTTCGATGTCGCGATGGAGTGTGTTCGCTGCGGCCTGCTTTTCGTGCGAGGAGTGCGCGAGGTCCGGGCCACCACCACCAGGGCCATCCGGCAGCTGATTGAGTCGCATCCCCACCGCGTGTACGGCATGCCCACGCGCTATATGCCGTTCTCCCGCCGACTCTGACACCAAATCTCGCCCCCGTAGACGTGCTTAGCGTGCGTCTGCCAGGCTAACAATCGCGCAGGTGCTCTTGTACATCCAGGCTCCCAGCCCCGAGCACTCGCTTCTCCGGGGCTGCTGCGCCGGACGGGCTGCGGCGTGCAGACGCCGGACGGGCCCGCCATGGCCTACCGGCTGGTGCACGAGTTCACCGACTACGAGGTACTGCGGGTGTGGGGTACTCCGGTACGCATCGACATCGAACCCATGGGCAACCTGTAGCCGCGGTCGGACCCACGGGGACGAGGGCAGTGGCAAGGGGCGGCAGAGGTCGTACCCCTCCCACATGCGCCTGCGCCTGCGCCTGCGCCTGCTGTGATCCTGCGGATCTGACACCGCCCTCCCGGGTCCACGTGTCTCCACCCGCTACCGCACGGCACGCCCGCGCTCCGCCTGAGCAGCCACACCAGCGACGACATCCGGCGTTTCCGTCGACGGCCCGGAACAGCGAAACCTTCCAAGCCGGCGAGGCACCGGCCCTCCGCCTGAGCAGCGGACACACCACTGCCGCTCCCGGAAGGGCAACGGCTTCGGCAGGGGCGAGGAATGGCCTGTTCGCGACTGTGCCTCTCCACCGCCCAGCCGCAAAGCTGACGCCTGGTGGCTCCACCTTCGTAAATTTGTCATGTTCGATTCAGTCCGGCCTTGGCCGGGCCGGTGTCATGCGGGCCGCCGCGATCGTGACGTCCCCCAGGGCGAAGCGTGGTCACCCGCGTGGCACAGACCGCCACCTGACGCACTGCGCAGCCCGAACCCAGACGGCAAGGAGACTGCACAGTGATCAGAAAGACATCGTCCGTCATAGCCCTGGCAGCGACCGCCGGGGCGCTGCTCCTCGGCACCGGCACCTCATCAGCCGCCGGCGGAGAAGACATGGTCTGCCACGTCTCCCCGTCAAACAGCTCCAACTACACACAGAACTGCTTCACTACCAAGTCGTCCACCACCTACACGGTCGCCTACCGCGTGCAGAACGGGACTGGCAGCTACACCTACGCATGGACGCCGCCGACCAACCACGGTGTCCACGTGGCCTACGGCTGCACCTCCACGTCTGACTACTGCACCATCACCGTGCCGAGACAGGGCGAGCAGTACCTGGTCGCGAACGTCACCCTGACCCAGGGTTCCTACCACGCGACGCTGAGCACCGAGGCGGAGATTCCCGCCATGTGCGGCACTCAGATCTGCTGACCGCACGGACCCGGTGCACAGTGGCGGCGCCCGGGGCTGTACGGCCTCCGACCCTTGCGCCGCCGCTGCGGCGGCCGGCGGCGTTCCACAGGCCACGCCCAGGGCAGGGCCTCGGGCGTGGCCTGTGGCAGGCCGCAATGCACTGGGGCCAGTCCCACGGCGCCGCCTAACCGCTCCTCCAGACCGAGGTCGGCAGCCCTTCCAACCACCTGTGCCAGGGCGAAGGACTGACCTTGCTCGGCTTCAACAGCACCACACGGACCGGACATCAAGAAGGCGACCAGGGACGATCGCATCTGCCCGGCCACCCCGGTCGCATCAGCTGAGCGTCTGCAACGCCGCCGCGTCATACGGCATCAGCTCGTCAAAGCGGTCCGCCAGGACCTTCGCCGCCCACTCCGGGTCCTGGAGCAGAGCACGACCCACGGCAACCATGTCGAACTCCTCCGACTCCAGACGGTCCAAGAGGTTGTCGATCGCCTTGACCGGAGAGCCCTGACCCTGGAAGGCGCCGATGAAGTCACCATCGAGACCGACGGATCCCACGGTGATGACCGGCTTTCCGGTGAGCTTCTTGGTCCAGCCCGCGAGGTTCAAGTCGGAGCCCTCGAACTCGGGGAGCCAGTAGCGGCGGGTGGAGGCGTGGAAGGCGTCTACGCCGGCGGCGGCCAACGGGGTGAGGATCGCCTCCAGCTCCTCCGGGGTCTCGGCCAGGCGCGCATCGTAGGCCTCCTGCTTCCACTGCGAGTAGCGGAACAGGACCGGGAAGGAGGGGGAGACCGACTCGCGGACCGCGGCGACGATCTCCGCGGAGAACGTCGCACGGGCCACCGGGTCGCCGCCGTAGGCGTCGGTGCGGCGGTTGGTGCCCGACCACAGGAACTGGTCGAGGAGGTAGCCGTGGGCGCCGTGGATTTCCACACCGTCGAAGCCGATGCGCTCGGCAGCGGCCGCCGCCTCGGCGAACGCGCCGATGACGGCGTCGATGTCGGCCTGGGTCATGGCCTTGGCGTCCGCGGTGCCGTCGATCCGCAGCCCGGAGGGGCCGACCGCGGGGGCGTCCGGGACGGGCGCCTGCCCCTGCTTGCGGACGGTGCCTATGTGCCACAGCTGCGGGACGATCGTGCCACCCGCCGCGTGCACGTCCTCGGCGACCTTCGCCCACCCGGCGAGCTGCTCCTCACCGTGGAAGCGCGGGACGCGGTCGCTCTGGCCGGCCGACTCGTGGCCGACGTAGGTGCCTTCGGTGACGATCAGACCGACGCCGGCAGCGGCACGGCGCGCGTAGTAGGAGCGGACGTCGTCGCCAGGGATGCCGCCCGGGGAGAACATGCGGGTCATCGGCGCCATCACGATCCGGTTGGGGACGGTCAGACCGTTGAGCGCAATGGGGCGGGAGAGAATCCGGGCCGCGCGGGAGGCGGATGTGGTGGCAGTCACGTGGGGAGCTCCTCGTGCATGGTTCTGTTAACCGGTCGGTATGTGCGCACGCATCGTTGCACCTTCTCAAGCAACTGAGTGCCGGCCGCCGGCATTCCGCGCCCGGGGCACGCCTCCTGTGATCCCGCCCACGCGAAGGCTCCAGCCCGGACACGCCCGAGGGCGGCACCCCCTGCCATGGCAGGGGGTGCCGCCCTCGGTAAGGACGTTGATCAACCCTCGGGGCGATCAGAAGTCCATGTCACCGCCCGGCATGCCGCCGCCAGCCGGCGCAGCGGCTGCCTTCTCCGGCTTGTCGGCGATGACGGCCTCGGTGGTGAGGAACAGGGCGGCGATGGAGGCGGCGTTCTGCAGCGCGGAACGGGTCACCTTCGCCGGGTCGATGATGCCCTCGGCGACCAGGTCGACGTACTCACCGGTCGCGGCGTTCAGGCCGTGACCCGGGGTGAGGTTGCGGACCTTCTCCACCACGACGCCACCCTCAAGGCCGGCGTTGACGGCGATCTGCTTCAGCGGAGCCTCAAGGGCGAGCTTCACGGCCTGGGCGCCGGTCGCCTCGTCACCCTCCAGCTCCAGCTTCTCGAAGACGCTGGTGGTCTGCAGCAGGGCCACGCCACCGCCGGCGACGATGCCCTCCTCGACGGCCGCCTTGGCGTTGCGGACGGCGTCCTCGATGCGGTGCTTGCGCTCCTTGAGCTCCACCTCGGTGGCGGCACCGGCCTTGATGACCGCGACACCGCCGGCCAGCTTGGCCAGGCGCTCCTGCAGCTTCTCGCGGTCGTAGTCGGAGTCGCTGTTCTCGATCTCGGCGCGGATCTGGTTGACCCGGCCGTTGACCTGCTCGGAGGAGCCGGCACCGTCGACGATGGTGGTCTCGTCCTTGGTGATGACGACCTTGCGGGCGCGGCCCAGGAGGTCCAGGGTCGCGTTCTCCAGCTTGAGGCCGACCTCCTCGGAGATGACCTCGCCGCCCGTGAGGATGGCGATGTCGCCGAGCATGGCCTTGCGGCGGTCACCGAAGCCCGGGGCCTTGACGGCGACGGACTTGAAGGTGCCCCGGATCTTGTTGACGACCAGGGTGGACAGGGCCTCGCCCTCGACGTCCTCGGCGATGATCAGCAGCGGCTTGCCCGACTGCATGACCTTCTCCAGGAGCGGGAGCAGGTCCTTGACCGAGGAGATCTTGGAGTTGGCGATGAGGATGTACGGGTCGTCGAGCGACGCCTCCATACGCTCCATGTCGGTGGCGAAGTAGGCCGAGATGTAGCCCTTGTCGAAGCGCATACCCTCGGTGAGCTCCAGCTCCAGACCGAAGGTCTGGGACTCCTCGACGGTGATGACACCTTCCTTGCCGACCTTGTCCATGGCCTCGGCGATCAGCTCGCCGATCTGGGTGTCGGCGGCGGAGATGGACGCGGTGGAGGCGATCTGCTCCTTGGTCTCGACGTCCTTCGCCTGCTCCAGCAGGGCGGCGGAGACGGCCTCGACAGCCCTCTCGATACCGCGCTTCAGGGCCATCGGGTTGGCACCGGCGGCGACGTTGCGCAGGCCCTCCTTGACCAGGGCCTGGGCGAGCACGGTCGCGGTGGTCGTACCGTCACCGGCGACGTCGTCCGTCTTCTTGGCGACTTCCTTGACCAGCTCGGCGCCGATCTTCTCGTACGGGTCCTCGAGCTCGATCTCCTTGGCGATGGAGACGCCGTCGTTGGTGATCGTGGGGGCGCCCCACTTCTTCTCGAGGACGACGTTGCGGCCCTTGGGGCCGAGGGTCACCTTGACGGCGTCCGCGAGCTGGTTCATGCCGCGCTCGAGGCCGCGCCGCGCCTCCTCGTCGAACGCGATGATCTTGGCCATGTGAAGTGGTCCCTCCAGGACTGGGGGTGATTCCTTCGGACCGCGCCCGCGCCCGCGACGGACGGCTCGCCGGCCGCGTGGTTCCTTGCCCCACCTGGCCCGCGGGCCTCACCGACCCGGTCCTTCGCTGTCACTCTCACCTTCAGAGTGCTAACGCAATGATTAGCACTCGGCATGGTCGAGTGCAAGCGCCTCCCGACATGCGACCGGCCCCGTCAGCCACGCGCGAACGGCAGAACCAGGGCACGACGAAGGGCCCGCACCGTGTTCCGGTGCGGGCCCTTCGTGCAAGAAACGTTCAGGCGGTGACGCGAACCATGTCGGCCTGCGGGCCCTTCTGGCCCTGCGAGATCTCGAACTCGACCCGCTGGCCCTCTTCCAGGGTGCGGTAGCCGTCCATCTGAATCGCGCTGTAGTGGACGAAGACGTCCGCACCACCGTCGACCGCGATGAAGCCATACCCCTTCTCCGCGTTGAACCACTTGACGGTGCCCTGAGCCATGCCTAACTCCCCTATTACTGGCCCTTGCACAGATCCACACCTCGCGGACCCGGGTCAGACCTCACCCCCTATTCAGACGGGGGCGTGCGCCGGAACGCGTCGACCGCGGCTGAATGTATCTGTCCAACTGCCGTCTGCAACAGGTCAATCGGACGAGAATTCTGGACGCGAACGGTCCGGAATGTAGTGAGAATTCACCTGACTTCAGGGCAAGTCGGGCCCCACAAAAGCCAAGAAAAGCCGCATAAAACCCCCACAGTTTGGCTACTTCTTGTCGGGCATGCGGCATGAATCCGGGGCTCGCGACCCGAAGGTCGCGACCGCGTTCCCCAACTCTATCGCGCTCAACCACACAGAATTGCCCCCTCCGTTTCTCTCACGGAGGGGGCAATCGGATGAACAGTGGGTAACCGAGGTTACCCAAGGTAATTGAGAGGCGTGGTCAGCCTCCGGCGACCGCCGGGATGATGGAGACACCGGCGCCGTCCGGAGTCACCGTCTCAAGGCCCTGCTCGAAGCGGACGTCGTCGTCGTTGACGTAGACGTTGACGAACCGGCGCAGCTTGCCCTGGTCGTCGAGCACCCGGGCGGCGATCCCGGTGTGGTTCTTCTCCAGGTCCTCGATGACCTCGGCGAGGGTCGCGCCGTCGGCCGGCACCTCGGCCCGACCGCCCGTGTAGGTGCGCAGAATGGTGGGGATGCGAACGGTCACGCTCATGCGAGGCCAGCCTCTCGGAAGGAGTCCAGGGTCGGGCGGATGGTGGCGGTGAGGCCGGTGCCGGCCACCGCGTCCAGGGTCTTCAGGCCGTCGCCGGTGTTGAGCACGACCGTGGTCTTGCCCGGGTCCAGCACGCCGTCCTTGAGCAGCTTGCGCGTGACGCCGACGGTCACACCACCGGCCGTCTCGGCGAAGATGCCCTCTGTACGGGCCAGCAGCTTGATGGCGTCGACGATCTCCGCGTCCGTCACGTCCTCCACCGCACCGCCCGTCCGGCGCGCGATGTCGAGGACGTACGGCCCGTCGGCCGGATTACCGATGGCGAGGGACTTGGCGATGGTGTCCGGCTTCTGCGGACGGACCACGTCGTGACCGGCCTTGAAGGCGGTGGACACCGGCGAGCAGCCCTCGGCCTGCGCACCGAAGATCTTGTACGGCCGGTCCTCGACCAGACCGAGCTTGATCAGCTCCTGCAGCCCCTTGTCGATCTTCGTGAGCTGAGAGCCGGAGGCGATCGGGACGACGATCTGGTCCGGGAGCCGCCAGCCGAGCTGCTCGCAGATCTCGTACGCCAGCGTCTTGGAGCCCTCGGCGTAGTACGGCCGCAGGTTGACGTTGACGAAGCCCCAGCCCTCACCGGCCGGATCACCGATCAGCTCGGAGCAGAACCGGTTCACGTCGTCGTAGTTGCCCTCGATGCCAACGAGTTCGCCGCCGTAGACCGCGGCCATGACGACCTTGCCCTGCTCCAGGTCGTGCGGGATGAACACGCAGGAGCGCAAGCCGGCCCGGGCGGCGGCGGCACCGACGGCACCGGCCAGGTTGCCGGTGGAGGAACAGGAGAGCGTGGTGAAGCCGAAGGCGCGGGCAGCCTCCAGTGCCTGGGCGACGACCCGGTCCTTGAAGGAGTGCGTCGGGTTGCCGGAGTCGTCCTTCACGTACAGACCACCGGTGACGCCCAGTTCGCGCGCCAGGTTGTCGGCCTTGACCAGCTGGGTCCATCCCGGGTTGAGGTGGGGCCTGTCGGCCACGTTGGCGGGGACGGGCAGCAGCGGCGCGTAACGCCAGACGTTCGCGGGGCCGGCCTCGATGCGGTGGCGCAGTTCCTCGGTGTCGTAGGCGGAGAAGTCGTAAGCGATCTCCAGTGGGCCGAAACACTCCTCGCAGGCGAAGACCGGGCCGAGCGGCACGCGGTGACTGCACTCGCGGCAGCTCAAAGCCGCTGCGGAACCGAGGTCGACGGTGGGATGACCGGAGCTTGCAACTGTCTGCACAGCCATGGAGGCGAGGCCCTTTCTCCTCATCTTCCTCACGACGCACCTCGCCGTGAGACGGATTTGGCACCTTCCCTAGCCGGGAGCCTCGCTACGAAGACGAGTACCGACTGGAGGGTTGCCGGGGCTTCATCGGGCCGTGTCCCTCTGCCCCTCTGGATGAGCTGTATGCGGTTGTCGGCGCGGGCGACCTCGGACATGCGATGGTCACCGGCGTTGTTCAAGACTGTAACCGAAGGCCAGGACAGTTGAGATAGTCGTCCGAACCGCGAGACAACCGTGAGGAGCCGCAGACCGTGCTGGAAGAAGTCGAGCGCTGGCTGAGCACCCGCTCCTGGTCCGTGACCGATCGGCCGCTGCACAAGGTGCTGGCCGCGAAACAGCGCACCGGCCAGACGATCAGCGTGGTGCTGCCCGCGCTCAACGAGGAGGAGACGGTCGGCGACATCGTCGCGGTCATACGTCATGACCTGGTGGATCAGATCCCGCTCGTCGACGAGATCGTCGTCGTCGACTCCGGCTCCACCGACCGCACCTCCGAGGTCGCCGCCGGCGCAGGCGCTCGGGTCGTCCACCGCGACGACATCCTGCCCCGACTGCCGGCCGTCCCCGGCAAGGGCGAGGTCCTGTGGCGCTCGCTCCTGGTGACCAGCGGGGACATCCTCTGTTTCATCGACGCGGACCTGAAGGAGTTCTGCTCCGACTTCGTCTCCGGGATCGTCGGCCCACTGCTCACCGACCCGGACGTCGACCTGGTCAAGGGCATGTACGACCGGCCGCTCGGTGCCGCGGCGGGCCAGGGCGGCCGGGTCACCGAGCTGATGGCCCGCCCGCTGCTGAACATGCACTGGCCGCAACTGGCCGGTTTCGTGCAGCCGCTGGGCGGCGAGTACGCGGCCCGCCGAACCCTGCTGGAACAGCTGCCGTTCCCGGTGGGCTACGGAGTGGAGCTGGGCATGTTGGTGGACGCCCTGCACCTGGTGGGCCTGGACGCGCTGGCCCAGGTCGATGTCGGAGTGCGCAAGCACCGCCACCAGGACGGGCAGGCCCTGGGCCGCATGGCCGCCGCGATCTACCGCACGGCGCAGCTCCGGTTGGCCCGCGGACACCTGCTGCGGCCCGCCCTCACCCAGTTCGAGCGGGGCGAGGACGGCTTCGAGCCGCGCACCTATTCGGTGGACACCGAGGAACGACCGCCGATGGCGGAGATCGCCGAGTACGCGGCGCGGCGGGTGGCATGAGGTCGGTGCGCGAGGCTGGGGAACGGCTGTATACGGCCCGGCCCGGGGTGCGGCCCCCGCCCACTGCCCGGTGCCCGGAGGCTCAGCCGGCCCGGCCGTCGGACCAGCGCCAGACGCCGGCGGAGTCCCGCTCGCAGGTCAGGTACTCGCCGCCCTTGCCGTAGGTGCTCAGTCCGTGGTGCCGCGTGGCACAGAACTGCCCGTCGGCGTAGCAGTTGCCCGCGGGGCTGGTGATCGCGCAGGTCGTGGTGGTGCCGCCCGTCCCGCTGCCACCGCCGCCGGTGCTGTTCCTGGAGGGCGTCGTAACCGGTGTCGGTGTCGGTGTGTGCAGCAGCCTGCCCGCGCAGTCGCGCCCGTCCCGGGCGATGACGAAGGCCACGTCGAAGGTGCTGTTGACATCGGTGGGGTCGTCGATCTGACGGCAGACCTTCTCGCCGGTGCCCCAGGAGGTGGCGCGTCTCCCGCCGCCGTGGAGCGACGCACCGGTGCCCTGGAGGTACACGGCGTAGTGCAGCCCCCTGCCCCTGGCGGCGGTGACGGCCCGCCCGACGGTTCCGCCCGCCTGGTCGCGCAGGGTGGCGACGGTGGGGGTGGGGGACGTCGTGGGCGCGGGGGTGGACGTGGGTGTGGGCGTCGGGCTGCCGGCCGCCGAGGCGGTGGCGACCGGGGTCGGCTTCTGTTCGGGCTTCGTGCCCTCATCCCCGCCCTGGCAGCCGGCGAGGGCCAGCGCGGCGGCGGCCACCAGCGCGACCGGACCGACGGCTCTCCGGTCGCGCATCCGAATGTCGATCATGAAAGTTCCCCCCTCGTCGCTATGCGTTCACGCATCCTCCCTCTCTGCATATGATCTTCACAATCGGTGGGACGGGATGGACCGGGAATCGGCCGGAGCCGTGAGGAAACACGCCGAATTCCCGTGCGGCCCCTGCGCACGTTTGGGCGTTTCGCTGCCGGGCTAGGGTGAGGACCATGGCTTCCACGCACAGTGCTGAGGTGCTGGTCGCGTCCAATCGCGGCCCGGTTTCGTATCAGGTGCGCGAGGACGGCTCGTTGCACGCCAGGCGGGGCGGCGGCGGGCTGGTCTCGGGGCTGTCGGCCATCGGGCCGGGCAGCAACGCCCTGTGGGTGTGCGCGGCCCTGGACGACGCCGACCGGGAGGCGGTACGGCGTTCGCACGGCGGGCGCCGGCTGCCGATCGAGGCGACGGGCGGGCAGCTGGTGCGGATGCTCGACGTCGAGGCGGCCCTGCACACCGACGCCTACAACGGCATCGCCAACTCGGTGCTCTGGTTCGTCCACCACATGCTGTACCAGACACCGCTGGAACCGGTCTTCGACGCGGAGTTCCGGCGACGGTGGGCGTCGTACGAGGCCTACAACCAGGCGTTCGCCGAGGCCCTGGCGCAGGAGGCGGCCGAGGGTGCGGCGGTGCTGGTCCAGGACTACCACCTGGCCCTCACCCCCCGGATGCTCCGCCGGCTCCGTCCCGACCTGCGCATCGGCCACTTCTCGCACACCCCGTGGGCGCCGCCGGACTACTTCCGCCTGCTGCCCGACGACATCGCGGCCGAGCTACTGACCGGCATCCTGGGCGCGGACCGCGCGGCGTTCCTCACCCATCGGTGGGCGGACGCCTTCACCGACTGCTGTCACGCGGTGCTGGGGCCCGGCATCCCGTCCGGGACCCGGATCGGTGTGCACGGGCTCGGCGCGGACGCCGACTTCCTGCGCAAGCGGGCGCACGAGCCCGACGTGGAGCAGCGGATGGCGGTGCTGCGGAAGGAGATCGGCTCGGCTCCCGACGGCACGGCGCGCCGGACGATCGTCCGGGTGGACCGCACCGAGCTGTCCAAGAACATCGTGCGCGGTCTGCTGGCGTACCGGCAGCTACTGGAGGACCGCCCCGAGTTGCGGGAGACGGTCGTCCACCTGGCCTTCGCCTACCCCTCCCGGCAGGACCTGGAGGTCTACCGGACCTACACGGCCGAGGTGCAGCGGGTGGCCCAGGAGATCAACTCGCGCTACGGCACGGTGGGTTGGACGCCGGTCGTACTCCACGTCAAGGACGACTTCGCCCGGTCCCTGGCCGCCTACCGGCTCGCCGACGTGGCACTCGTCAACCCGATCCGGGACGGGATGAACCTGGTCGCCAAGGAGATCCCGGTCGTCTCCGACGAGGGCTGTGCCCTGGTGCTGTCGCGGGAGGCGGGCGCGTACGAGGAACTGGGCGAGGACGCGATCGTGGTGAACCCGTACGACATCACCGGCACGGCGGCGGCGTTGCACGAGGCACTGATGCTGCCGGAGGCCGAGCGGGCGGAGCGTTCGAAGAGGCTGGCCGCGGCGGCCACCGCGCTGCCGCCCGCTCAGTGGTTCCTGGACCAGTTGCACGCCCTGGTCGATCAACCGAGCTGAGCGGCGAGCGCGCGCAGCAGCCGTACCACCCCCGCCGGGCCGTCCACCACCAGGTCCGCCCGGTCGGACAGTTGGGTGACTTCGGTGCTGCCGCTGCAGACCAGGAGGCCGGGGACGCCGTCGGAACGGAGTTTGTCGACGGCGGCGAAGGCGGGGAGGTCGCCGAGGTCGTCGCCGGCGTAGAGGACCGACTCGGCGCCGATCTCGCGGACGTATTCGCCAAGCGCCATGCCCTTGTCCATGCCCGGTGGCCGCAGTTCGAGGACCATCCGGCCGGGTTCGACGATCAGGCCGTGGCGGGTGGCGAGGTCGGTGAGGGGGACGCGCAAGGCCTCGAACGCGGCCTGGGGGTCGGTGGCCCGGCGGGTGTGGACGGCGACCGCCCGGCCCTTCTCCTCGATCCAGGTGCCGGGCCAGGCACCCGCACGGTCCAGCAGGCCCGGCAGCTCCGCGCGGGCCGCCGCCACACCGGGGTGCGGGGCGGGTGCGCTGACCGTGCCGGTGACCGCGTCCCAGCGTTCGGCACCGTAGTGGCCGAGAACGGTCAGGTGTTCCAGGCCGGGGACGCCGGCGAAACCCCCGTACCGCACCGCCACCCCGGCGGGCCGGCCGGTGATCACGGCGACCGAGGCCACCCCGGGAGCGAGCGCGGCGAGCGCGGGGACCGCTTCGGGGTGGGCACGGGCCTGATCGGGGTCGGCGACGATCGGGGCGAGGGTGCCGTCGAAGTCCAGGCCGATCACCGCGGTGCGGGGGCTGGCGAGCAGGGCGGCGAGTCCGTCCCGGCCGGCCTGGGTCGCGGGAACCGGCAGCGGGTCCATCGGGTTGGTCGGGTCCGTCGAGTCCGTCGTATGGGTACCCATACGGCGACACTATCCGCGCGGGACCGGGTCCACTCCTCAGCGTTCGGAACGCCGGGCCTCACGGACCCGGCGCAGACGGTTCACGGTCACCGGGTCGTGGGCCAGTGCCCGCTCGTCGTCCAGCAGGGCGTTGAGGAGCTGGTAGTAGCGGACCGGTGACAGATCCAGCTCCTCGCGTATCGCCCGTTCCTTCGCACCGGGGCCGAAGAAGCCCCGGCGCTCCAGCGCGAGGACGGCTTGTTCGCGCCGGCCCAGTTCCGTTGGGGGTTCCATGGAGGCCACCGTAGCGCCGGGCGGTGGCGGCCCGCTCAGCTCGCGTCGTTGCTGTCGGCCGTCGTCGCCGTCGCCTGGAGGCGGGTGAGGATCGTGGAGGGGCTGCCGCCGGGGGCGACCGCCTGACCGATGCCCTTCTTGACGGCCGCGCTGACCGCCGCCCAGGAGGTCTTGCCGACGGGGTACAGCTCGGAGGTGGGCAGCTGGTCGAGGAAGGGGTGCAGGGCCTTGTCGGGGGCCGCGTCCGACGCGCTCATGACGTTGGAGGCGGAGCTGGTGACCGGGAGCAGCCCGTACTCCCGGGAGAAGGCCAGGACGTTCTTCTCGGCGTAGACGAAGTTGAGGAAGTCGCCGATCTGCTCGGCGTGCCCGTTCTGCTTGAAGGCCATCATCCAGTCGGAGACGCCCATCGAGGCCCGGGACGTACCGGTGCGTCCCGGAGTGGGCACCATGCCGAACTTCACGCCCTTCTTCGTGGCCTGCTGGATCAGTGCGGGGTGGCCGTTGAGCATGCCGACCTGGCCGTCGGCGAAGGCGGTGAAGGCATCCGCACGGTTGAACTTGCCGGGGGCGTCCGGACCGGTCAGACCCTTGCCGACCAGGTCGTCCTTGAGCCAGGTGAAGGTGTTGACGTTCTGTTGGGAGTTGATGTGGTACGTGCCGACATCGTCTGTGTAGCCGCTACCGCCGGACTCGGCGTCGGTGCCGCTCAGCAGCCACTGCATGGTCTCGGCCTGGGCCTCCTCGGGCCCGAGGGGCAGAGCGTAGGGGTACTTCACGCCCTTGTCCTTGAGCGCCGCGGCGTCAGCGGCCAGTTCGTCCCAGGTGGTGGGCGGGGTGATGCCGGCCTTGGCGAACAGGGTCTTGTTGTAGAAGAGCACCCGGGTGGAGGCGGCGAAGGGGATGCCGTATTGGGTGTGCTGCCATTCGCCGGCGTCGGAGAGTTGGGAGAGGAAGTCCGCCTGGGTGCGGATGGAGAGCAGCTCGGAGGCCTGGTAGAGCTTGCCGGCGGCAGCGTAGTCGGCGTAGGCGCCTATCTGGGCCAGGTCGGGGGCGTGCCCGGCGTCGACCATGTCCTTGACCTTGCGGTCGACGTCGTTCCAGGAGTAGACGCTGACGTCGATCTTCACGCCGGGGTGCTGGGACTCGTAGTCATCGACCAGGTTGTCCCAGTACTTCTTTGAACTGTTGGCGGCGGAGTCACCGTAGTCGGCCGCCACTAGTCTGAGGGTCACGTCGGAGGAGCCGGTGCTCCCGCAGCCGCCCAGTACCGCCGCCATGCCCAGTGCGGACACCACCGCGATCATTCCTGCCGTACGCCGACCCACCGTCAAAGCCCCAACCTGCTGTCTGACCGTTCAATATATGGACACATAAGGTCTACACCACGTGAGTGGACTAGACCTCTCCCGGGTGTGAGGGTCACACTAGGGCCCGTGGTGAGACATGTCATCGCCCTCGACGTGGGCGGTACCGGGATGAAGGCCGCTCTCGTCGGCGACGACGGTGCGCTGCTGCACCGCGACCGTCGCGCCACCGGCCGCGAACGCGGACCGGACGCGGTGATCGCGGCGATCCTCGACTTCGCCGCCGAACTGCGCGCATACGGCGTTGAGCACTACGGCGAGCCGGCCGCCGCGGCCGGAATCGCCGTCCCCGGCATCGTCGACGAACGGCACGGCATAGCCGCGTACGCGGCCAACCTCGGCTGGCGGGACGTCCCGCTGCGCGCCCTGCTCGCCGAACGCCTCGGGGTGCCCGTCGCCCTCGGCCACGACGTACGCACCGGCGGACTGGCCGAGGGGCGGATCGGCGCGGGGCAGGGCGCCGACCGGTTCCTGTTCGTGCCGCTCGGCACCGGCATCGCCGGCGCCATCGGCCTGGACGGACGGGTGGAGGCGGGCGCCCACGGCTTCGCCGGCGAGATCGGCCACATTGTCGTACGGCCGCAGGGCGTTCCCTGCCCGTGCGGCCAGCACGGCTGTCTGGAACGCTACGCCTCCGCATCCGCCGTCAGCGAAGCCTGGGCCGCGGTCTGCGGGGATCCGGACGCGGACGCCGCCGACTGCGCCAAGGCCGTCGCGTCCGGTGACCCGAACGCCGTTCGGGTGTGGCAGGAGGCGGTGGACGCCCTCGCCGACGGGCTGGTCACCGCGCTCACCCTGCTGGACCCGCGCACGCTGATCATCGGTGGTGGCCTGGCCGAGGCGGGGGACGTGCTGTTCCAGCCGTTGCGGAACGGCATCCGACGGCGGGTCACCTTCCAGAAGCTGCCGACCGTCGTCCCCGCCGCGCTCGGCGACACCGCCGGCTGCCTGGGCGCGGGGCTCCTGGCCCGCGACCTCCTCGACGCCGCCGGATCCACCGATCCCACCCACTCTGATCCCGCCCACTCTGATCCCACCCGCTCTGATCCCACCCGCTCTGATCCCATCGGTCGCACCGATCCCACCACCCCAGCCGCCCCCACCGGCTCCGCCGGTCCCACCGACCTCTCGGAGGTAACCGCCTGATGGCTCCCCACTTGGTTCTCGCAGGTGCTCGGGTGGTACTGCCCACCGGGGTGGTGGACGACGGGCGCGTGGTCGTCGAGGGCACGAAGATCGCGGCCACGGCCACCGAGGACGCCGATGTCCTCGACGTGACCGGCCACTGGCTGGTCCCGGGTTTCGTCGACATCCACAACCACGGCGGTGGCGGAGCGTCGTTCTCCGGCACGGCGCAGGACGTGCTGACCGCCGTCCGCACCCACCGCGAGCACGGCACCACCACCCTGGTCGCCTCCACCGTCACCGACGAGATGGACCTGCTGGTACGGCAGGCGGGACTGCTGAGCGAACTGGCCGAGCAGGGCGACATCGCCGGCATCCACTTCGAGGGACCGTTCATCTCGCCGTGCCGCAAGGGCGCGCACTCCGAGGAACTGCTGCGCGACCCGGACCCGTCCGAGGTCCGCAAGCTGATCGACGCGGCGCGCGGCACGGCGAAGATGGTCACCCTCGCCGCCGAACTTCCGGGCGGCGTGGACTCCGTACGGCTGCTCGCCGAACACGGTGTGATCGCCGCGATCGGGCACACGGACGCCGACTACGAGCAGACGGTCGAGGCGATCGGCGCGGGCGCCACGGTCGCCACCCACCTCTTCAACGCCATGCCCGCCCTGGGCCACCGCGCACCCGGCCCGATCGCCGCGCTACTGGAGGACGAGCGCGTGACGGTGGAACTGATCAACGACGGCACACACCTCCACCCCGCCGCGCTGGAGCTGGCCTTCCACCACGCAGGTCCGGGCCGGGTGGCTTTCATCACCGACGCGATGGACGCGGCCGGCTCCGGCGACGGCCGCTACCTGCTCGGCCCGCTGGAGGTCGAGGTGCGCGAGGGCGTGGCCCGGCTGGTGCACGGTGGCTCGATCGCGGGCTCCACGCTCACCCTGGACCGCGCGTTCAAGCGGGCAGTGACCATCGACAGGCTGCCGGTGCAGGACGCGGTGACGGCGTTGTCCGCCAACCCGGCCCGCCTACTCGGCCTCGCCGACCGCATCGGCTCCCTGGAGCCCGGCAAGGACGCCGACCTGGTCCTGCTGGACGCGGACTTCGACCTCAAGGGCGTGATGCGCCGGGGCGAATGGGTGGTCGCTCCCCAACTGGCCTGATCCGTCCGTCTTCTTCCCCGGCAGCGGCCGACCCGTGACTGGGCCGGCCGCTGTCTCTTTGGCATGATCGTGACCCCGGAAACCGATGACGGACGCACGGACTTCGAGGGAGGTCGGCCCGGGTGATCCTGACGGTCACACTGAACACCGCTCTCGACATCACCTATCGCGTACGCGCGCTGCGACCGCGCACCTCGCACCGCGTCTCGGCGGTCACCGAGCGGGCGGGTGGCAAAGGGGTGAACGTGGCCCGGGTCCTGGCCGCCCTCGGACACGAGGTGACGGTCACCGGGTTCGCGGGTGGCACCACCGGGCGCACCGTGCGCGACCGGCTTGCCGGCACCCCCCGGCTGGCGGACGCGCTGGTGCCGGTCGCCGGTCAGACCCGGCGGACGATCGCCGTCGTGGACCACGTCTCTGGTGACACCACCCAGTTGAACGAGCCCGGTCCGCAGATCTCACCGGTCGAGTGGGGCGACTTCCTGGACCGGTACGAGGAACTGCTGTCCAGCGCCTCGGCCGTGGCCCTGTGCGGCAGCCTGCCGCCAGGGGTGCCGGTCGGCGCGTACGCGAACCTCGTCCGCGGCGCCCGGGCGCGCGGCATACCCGTGCTGCTCGACACCAGCGGCGCACCGCTGCGGCGCGGGGTGGCCGCCCGCCCCGACATCATCAAGCCGAACTCCGACGAGCTCGCCGAACTCACCGGCGCCCACGAGCCGTTGCGGGCGACGCAGGACGCGCGGCGCCGAGGGGCCCATACGGTCGTGGCTTCCCTCGGCCCAAAGGGGCTGCTCGCCGTGACACCGGAGGGCCGCTGGCACGCCGTGCCGCCAGCCCGGTTCCGCGGCAACCCGACCGGCGCGGGCGACTCGGTGGTCGCGGGTCTACTGTCCGGACTGGTGGAGCACCTGACCTGGCCGGCGCGCCTGACCCGCGCGGTCGCACTTTCGGCGGCGACCGTACGGGCCCCCGTGGCGGGCGAGTTCGACCGGGAGACGTATGAGGAACTGCTGCCGCGGATCGCAGTGACCGAGGAGGCCAGCGCAGCCTAGTGCCGCAACAGGCACTAGCCGTTCCGCTTGACGTGGCCCTTCTTGATCCAGAGCTGGTCGATCAGGACGTTGCACTTGTCGCCGGGCTGGCAGGAGATGGAGATGGTGTTGGGGCCCTTCTTCAGGGTCGGCCACACGTAGGACGTGGTCCAGCCCTTGGCGAAGTCGCCGTCGGCGGCGCTCCGGTAGTTCTTCAGGCCCAGCTTGCTGCCGAACGGCTTGCCGTTGATGGTGACCGACATCGACTGGTCGCTGCCAGCCGCGCTGTAGTTGACGAAGAGCGTGTACGGGCCGTCCTCGGGGAGGTCGTTGACCGTCCAGGTCACTGAGGCACCGACCTGGTTCAGCCCGCCCACATAGCTGCCGTCCGCGGACCGCGCGCCGGACACGTCCGAGGCCACCCCGGCACCGCCGGCCAGTTGGAGGCCCTTGTCGGAGCCGTCAGCCTTCGGTAGCTCACCTGGTTGCGCCGAGTCGCTGCCCGACGGGCTCGGGGAGGGGTTCTGGGACTGGGCCGGGGTCGTGTCCGCCTGGTTGCCCGACGTGCCGTCGCCCGAGTTGCCGTTGAACACCGCGACACCGATGCCGATGACGACCGCCGCGACTACCGCGACCGCACCGATCAGCAGGCCCTTGGTGTTCGGACCGCTCCGGCCGCCGGCACCGGGGGGCGGGGCGCTCTGGCGGCCGGCCGGACCACCGGACAGCGTCTCGGGCGCCTGGTAGTGGGCGTTCGGCTGACCGTAGGCGCCCTGCTGCTGCGGGACGGACGGCTGGCCGTGCGGCGCCTGCGGCTGGCCGTACTGGCGCTCGCCGACCGTGCGCACCCTGCTGACCGAGTTCGGGTAGCCGTAGCCGCCGGACGGTGGCTGGGCTCCCCGGGCCTGGCCGTCTGCGTACAGGTAGCCGAACGGGTCGTCGTCCTCGGGCGTGCTCGCGCCGTTGTCGCCGGGCGTCATGCCTAGGTACTCCTCAACAGGTGCGGGCGGATGCGGGTACGGGTTGGAATGGCGAGCCTACCCGCTCCGGCTGGGCCAAACGGATGCTTCAGCCCGCACCAACTCGCTGACCTGCGGCTTATCCGGCGCGCCGATGCTGTTTGGGACGAGATCGTTTCTCTACGTACATCCGCTCGTCAGCGGACTTCAGCACTTCGTCCGCCGTCATCCCGCAGTGCGCCCAGCCGATGCCGAAACTCGCACCCACCCGGACGGCCCGGCCCTCGGCGCGGATCGGCTGAATGATCTCGTTGCGCAGCCGTACGGCGAGGTCCTGGGCGTCGGCCCGGCCGAGCCCGTCGGCGAGGATCACGAACTCGTCGCCGCCGAGTCGGGCGACCGTGTCCCCGTCCCGTACTCCTCCGGACAGGCGTCGTGCCACCTCGATGAGGACGGCGTCGCCCGCATTGTGACCGAAACGGTCGTTGATCGACTTGAAGCCGTCGAGGTCGCAGAAGAGGACCGCGAGGCCCTTGGTGCCGTCGTCACGACCGTCCTCGGGAGCGACGGTGTGCACGTGGTGGTCGTACGTGTCGTACGCCTCCGCGCCGGCCGTGAAGTCAAAGCCGTGGCCGGTCGGGGCGTCGAGCGCGGGGTGGCCGTAGGCCGCGTCCAGGGACTCCAGGACCCCGGGCTGGGTAGGGCGCCGGCACAGGCGGGCGGACAGGCGGGAGCGCAGTTCGGCGGAGTTCGGCAGGCCGGTCAGCGAGTCGTGGGAGGCGCGGTGGGCGAGTTGCAGTTCACGACGCTTGCGCTCCTCTATGTCCTCGACGTGGGTGAGTAGGAAGCGGGGACCGTCTGCGGCGTCCGCGACAACACTGTTGCGCAGCGACACCCAGACGTAGGTGCCGTCCCGGCGGCCCAGGCGCAGCTCGGCCCGGCCGCCCTCGGCGGAGGTCCTGAGCAGTGTGCCGACGTCCTCGGGGTGGACGAGGTCGGCGAAGGAGTAGCGGCGCATCGCGGAGGCAGGACGGCCCAACAGACGGCACAGGGCGTCGTTGCTGCGCAGGATGCGGCCGTGCTGGTCGCCACCCATCTCGGCGATGGCCATGCCGGAGGGGGCGTACTCGAAGGCCTGCCGGAAGGATTCCTCGCTGGCGCGCAGGGCCTGCTGCTCGCGCTCCAGGCGGACGAGAGCACGCTGCATATTGGCACGCAGACGCGCGTTGCTGATCGCAATGGCGGCCTGGAAGGTGTACATCTGCAGCGCCTCGCGGCCCCAAGCGCCGGGACGGCGGCCGTTGCGCGGACGGTCGACGGATATGACGCCGAGCAGTTCCCCCGACGATCCTCCTGACAAACCGGGGGTGTACATGGGCGCGAAGAGGCGGTCGGAAGGATGCCACTCGTCCTCGAAGCGGGGTTCGGGCCCGTCCGTGTACCACTGCGGAACGTCGTCGTCGTCGAGAACCCAGCCCTCGGTGTGAGGTATGAACACCAGGTCACCCCAGCGTTCGCCCATGCTCAGCCGCCGGTCCCAGGACTCCCGGGAGCCGGCGCGGCCGGTGATCAGCGCCTCGGCGGCGGGATTGCCGGAGAGCGCGGCGACGACGAGGTCACCGTCGGGGCGAACGAGGTTCACGCACGCCAGCTCGTAGCCGAGGGCGTGGACCGCGCCATCGGCGACCGTCTGCAGGGTGTCCGCCAGACTGCGTGCCGTGTTCATGTCGGCCATGGCCTGGTGCAGCTGCCGCAGGGACGCAAGGCGGACATACGGCTCCGACTCGGTCTCCATGCTCGCCCTCCCCCCGAGTCCTCGCAGCGAATCAAGGGTTGTCGTCGGCGCTTCTTCGCGGCGGATTCCAGGTGCTCTTGCGACCTCCCCGCCACTGAATCACAGCGCGCTGCCCACTCGGTACACAGGGTCAACAATTCCCGCCCCTTGTGACTCAAGTCACAGGAAAACGTGAACAATTGAGTGGAGTTTCTGCGTTTGTTATGTACATTTCCTGAACGCAAATTACAAGAGTGTGTGCATATGTTGAACACAGCCCCCTCCGTGTGCGGCATGCACCTCTGGTCCGCGGCATGCACCTCTGGTCCTAGGACCCGGCTCGGGCGGAGGTCCGATGCGTCCCGTGATGATCCAGGGCTAGCGTTTCCGACGTGCTGAAGACGCCCTACCCCATCACTCCCGCCGCTTCCGGGCATGCTGAGGGGGTGAGCAACGACGAGTTCCGGGCCGCGATGTCCCGGCTCGCGGCAGGCGTGGTCCTGGTGACCGCGCAAGAACCGCCGCTGGACCCGGAAGACCCAGGGGCGCCGGGGGTCGAGGACGTCGGCATGACCGCCACCGCCTTCCTGTCGGTCTCCCTCGACCCGCCCCTGGTCCTGGTCAGTCTGCGCGAGGGCTCCCGCATGGACGACCTGCTCGCCGAGCAGCCGTTGTGGGCGGTGTCGGTCCTCGCCGACAGCCAGCGGCACATCGCCGGCCGCTTCGCCATGAAGGGCCGCATCAGCGACCGCCTGCTCTTCCAGGACATCCCCTGCGCCCGTGGCGAGGCCACCGGCGCCCCCCTGGTGGACGGCGCGCTGGCCACCTTGGAGTGCCGTACCGAACAGCGGGTGGCGGCCGGGGACCACACCCTCGTCATCGGCCGCGTCCTGACCGCGCAGGTCCCCGGCTCGCAGGGCGGCCCACTGCTCTACTTCCGGAGCAGGTACCGCCAGCTGGGCTGAGCCGGGGCGGCGAAGCCGTGACTGGTCCCGCCCACCGATCGGATACCACCGAGCAGACACCGCCGAGCAGACACCGCCGGCAGGTACCTCGGGGCTCCACTGCTCAGGCCGGCTCGATGCTCAGCTCCGCCAGTCGGGCCGGGTCGGTGACGACGTCGATGCCGGCGATGCGGTCGGCCGCGAAGGTGAAGGTCAGGACGCGTTCCGGACGGCCGTCGGTGAGCACGACCAGGGCCGTGGCACCGTCGACCAGCGCCGGAAGCGCGACGCCGGCCAGGTGGCCGAAACTCGCCGCGGTGGCGGCGACATCCGTCGCGCCGATGGTCACACCGGCCTCGCCACGGGCCACTACCTCCGGGTCGAGAACCGCCAGCAGCCCGTCGAAGTCCCCGTCCCGCGCGGCGGCCAGAAAGGCGTCCACCACCTCGCGCTGCCGCACCAGATCGGCCTCCGGCGCATCGGCTCCTCGTACCCGGCGGCGGGCCCGGCTGGCGAGCTGACGGGCCGCGGCCGGGCTGCGGCCGAGGATGCCGCCGATCTCCTCGAACGGCACCCCGAACAGATCGTGCAGCACGAACGCCAGTCGCTCGGCGGGCGAGAGCGTCTCCAGCACGACGAGAAGGGCCGACCCGACCGAGTCGGCGCGCAGGGCGTCCTGCGCGGGATCCGGTTCGGCAGAGGGAGCCGGACTCCAGGTGTCCAGGGGCTGCTCGCCCCGCGAGCGGCGCGACCGCAACATGTCCAGACAGACCCGGCCGACGACGGTCGTCAACCAGCCCGCGAGGTTCTGCACCTCCCGGGTGTCGGACCGGCTCAACCGGAACCACGCCTCCTGCACCGCGTCCTCGGCCTCGGCGACCGAGCCCAGCATGCGATGGGCGACGGCTCGCAAGTGCCCCCGGTACTCCTCGAACCGCTCGGCGAGGAAGTCCTCGCGGTGTTGGTCGCCGTGGCGGTGCTGGTCGCCGTCGCTCATGGGCGTGACCGTCCCTCCGTCGCGTTCAGTGTTCCGTCACCGCACTGACGGCCCGGGTGGCGCAGACGTGACCAACCTGGCCGGGCCGCCTCATCCCCAGTCCCGCCGTGAGCGGCCCCGCTTCGTCTCCGCACGGTGCTTCTTCTCCCGCAACCGGCGTTCGTTGATGCCGCGCGGAATCCGGGACGGCTTGCGGGGCTTGGGTGGCGGCGCGGTGACCTCCGCCAGCAGGGCGGCGAGGCGTACGGCGGCGGCCTCACGGTTGCGCCACTGAGAACGGTGCTCGGATGCCCGGACGCTGACGACTCCGCCGACCAGCCGCCCGGCCAGCCGCTGCAGCGCGCGCTCCTTCCACACCGGGGGAAGGGCCTCGGTGTTCGCCAGGTCGAATCGCAACTCCACCTGGGAGTCGCTGGTGTTGACGTGCTGACCTCCGGGCCCGGACGACCTGGAGAAACGCCACATCAACTCGGCCTCGGGAAGGGAGACAGAGCCGCGGATGACGTAGGGACCGGACATGCCCCCATGTTCCCCGCCGAGCCCGGTCCGCGTCACCCTGATTTCCGGCTTGGTAAAAAAGGTAAAGGGGCCAGGAACCACCGGGACCCCTCTCGACGTTCTTCCCCGTGAAGGTAGCTTCGTCGACGCACATGCGCAGGGACATCTAAGGAAGGGACTCCCAACATGGCTGTAAGCCTGTCCAAGGGTGGCAACGTCTCGCTCACCAAGGAGGCTCCGGGCCTGAACGCCGTCACCGTGGGCCTCGGCTGGGACGTCCGCACCACCACCGGCACGGACTTCGACCTCGACGCCTCCGCCATCGCGGTCAACGCGCAGGGCAAGGTCCACTCGGACGCCCACTTCGTCTTCTTCAACAACAAGCAGACGCCGGACAACACCATCGTCCACACCGGCGACAACCGCACCGGTGAGGGCGCCGGCGACGACGAGGCGATCAACGTCAACCTCGCCGGGCTCCCGGCAGAGATCGACAAGATCGTCTTCCCTGTCTCCATCTACGACGCCGAGAACCGCGGCCAGAACTTCGGCCAGGTCCGCAACGCGTACATCCGCATCGTCAACCAGGCCGGCGGCGCCGAGATCGCCCGCTACGACCTGTCCGAGGACGCGGCCACCGAGACCGCCATGGTCTTCGGCGAGCTGTACCGCAACGGTGCGGAGTGGAAGTTCCGTGCGGTGGGCCAGGGTTACGCCTCAGGTCTGGTGGGCATCGCCCAGGACTTCGGCGTCAACGTCTGACGAACGCCGGGTGCAGGGCGGAGGCCTCGGGCCGCGGGTGGCGACCCCGGCCCGAGGCCTCCTGCGCTCCCGGCAACAACGCCGGTGACGTCCCGCGACATCCGCGGATAGGTTGCCTCTGTGATCCTGCAGCCCCTTTCCGCCCCCCAGGAAGTCCCGGCCCGGCTCCTGAGCGAACTCACCGCGCTGTACGCGTCCAACAGCGAGTTGCACGGGCTCGGGAACGGCTTCCCCAACCCTGACGGCATCCGCCCGGAGCAGGTGGCGAAGGTGCTGCCCGACGAGCTCGCCGTGCCGGACTCCGAAGTGCTGCTGGCCCGTACCGAAGACGGACGGCTCGTCGGGCTCTCCGTCACACTGGCCCACCACCCGGACCCCGCCGACCCGGACCCCTGGATCGGGCTGCTCATGGTGCACGCGGCCGAGCACGGCGAGCACGGGAAGGAGTACGGCCGCACCTTCGCGGAACTCGTCGAGAACCGATTCCGCACTCGGGGCCGCACCGCCATACGGCTCGCCGTGCTCGACGACGACCCCGAGGGCCTGTCCTTCTGGAACGCCCTGGGTTACGCGGTGATCGGCCACGACCAGGCCCTCGGCCTGCCCCGCACCGTACTGCGCAAGTCCCTGCGCACACCCCGGCGGGCGGCCCGGATCGCCGTCGTGGCACCGGACGGGGCGGTGCTGCTGTTCCGGTACGACAACGTCGAGGTCGGTGTGCACTGGGCGCTGCCCGGCGGGGGGCTGGAACCGGGCGAGGGGCCGCGCGAGGGTGCCCGGCGTGAGCTGGCCGAGGAGACCGGCTGGACCGACCTGGAACCGGGTCCCCTGCTGCACACCTGGGAACACGACTTCACCCACTCGGGAATCCCCGTACGCCAGCACGAGCGCATCTACGTCAGCCGCGGTCCTCGTCGGGATCCGGCCGGACCCCACCTCGCCGCCGCGCACGCCGCCGACGCCATCCTGACCTGGCGTTGGTGGAGCAGACGCGAACTGGCCGAGGAGGCGGAACCGGTGTGGCCGCCGGGGCTCGCCCGACTGCTGGACGAGTGGGAGGACTGAGCCACCGACGGAGTGGACGACGCTGGCCGGTACGGGGCTGGGTGCGCTGGTCGGTGTGGGTTCGACACTGTTCGCCGACCGGGTGCGCTGGCGGCGCGAGGCCGCTGAACGGGCCCGGCGCGAACGCCGGGAGATCTACGTCGGCTGTCTGACCAGGTACCGGCTGGCGTACGAGGGTATGCACACAGCCGCCGACCGGCACCGCGAGGCGCCCCCGGCGGACCGCGAGACGGCGGTGCGGGAGGCATTCCGCAACTCGGGCTGCGACGAGGTGCGGGAGAGCGTACTGCTGTGCGCCCCGCAGGAAATGGCGACCGTCGTCGAGGACGTCTACGCGACCCTGCGGGAGCTGCTGGAGGTGCTCGCGGCCGGCGAACCGGCCCTGGACTCCGCCGAATTCCAGGAGCACCGGATGAAACACGCGCGGGCCGTCTGGGCCGCCCGGACCGCGATGCGGGCGGAGCTGTCCTCCTAGGGGTGTGACACTCCACGCCCCAAAGACGCTGGCCATAGGGGAAGTTGACTGCCCCCACGACGTCCGCATAACGGATTTCGTGGCATGGATTTCGGACACGAACAAGTAAACTTTTGTCGGCGCTCTGTCAAAGATGCGGGTGGAGGTGCCACTCTCTCCTGACCCGCCGCACCTGTGCATTTCCTGTGATCCGACCTGTGTCTCCACCCCACGAGACCAGTCCGAAGGAGATCGAGTGAGACAGCAGCCCCACGCCGCCCGCACCTCCGGTACTCCCCGCAAGACCGCCGTGCGCGCCGCCGCTCTGGTTGGCTCGGCGGCGATGGTCGTCCTCGCACTGCAGAACGGCCCGGCGAACGCCGCCCCCGCATCACACCCCTCCGGCGCCGCCGCGGTGGCGCTCAACGCTCCGGCCCGCGCCGCGGCCATCAAGTCGGCCCAGCAGCACGCCGACGGGGCGGCCCGCACACTCGGCCTCGGCGCCAAGGAGAAGCTGGTCGTCCAGGACGTGGTCGAGGACGCGGACGGTACCGTCCACACCCGCTACGAGCGCACCTACGCCGGTCTGCCCGTGCTCGGCGGCGACCTGGTCACCCACGTGGCGAAGAACGGTGCGCTCAAGGGCGTGAGCAAGGCGACCAAGGCCCGGATATCCGTACCGACCACCGCCGCTGCCGTCTCCCCGGCGAGCGCGAGGAAGGCGGCCGTCAAGGCCGCCGGCACCGCCGAGGCCAGCGCCTCGACCGCCCGCAAGGTCGTCTGGGCGGCCGGCGCCAAGCCGGTTCTCGCCTACGAGTCCGTCGTCAAGGGCGTCCAGCACGACGGCACCCCGAGCGAACGGCACGTCATCACCGACGCCACCGACGGCAAGGAGCTCTACTCCTACGAGGCCATCGACACCGGCACGGGCACCAGCCAGTACAGCGGCAAGGTCACCATCGGCACCACCGCATCCGCCTCCGGCGGCTACGACCTGATCGACTCAGGCCGCGGCGGCCACACGACGTACGACCTGAACGGCGGCACGAGCGGCACCGGCACCCTCTTCCACGACGCCGACGACATCTGGGGCGACGGCACCGTGAACAATCGTCAGACCGCGGCCGTCGACGCCGCCTACGGCGCCGCCGTGACCTGGGACTTCTACAAGTCCGCGTTCAACCGCAACGGCATCGCGGGCGACGGCAGGGCCGCCTACTCCCGCGTCCACTACGGCAACGCCTACGTCAACGCCTTCTGGGACGACAGCTGCTTCTGCATGACCTACGGCGACGGCACGAACAACACCGACCCGCTGACCTCGCTCGACGTCGCCGGCCACGAGATGAGCCACGGCCTGACCGCGGCCACCGCCGGGCTCAAGTACAGCCGTGAGTCCGGCGGTCTGAACGAGGCGACCTCCGACATCTTCGGCACCTCGGTGGAGTTCTTCGCCAACAACCCCGCTGATCCGGGTGACTACCTGATCGGTGAGAAGATCGACATCAACGGCGACGGCACTCCGCTGCGCTACATGGACAAGCCCAGCAAGGACGGCAACTCCGCCGACTACTGGTCGCGCAGGGTCGGTCACCTCAACGTGCACTACTCGTCCGGTGTCGCCAACCACTTCTTCTACCTGCTGTCCGAAGGCAGCGGCGCGAAGACGATCAACGGGGTCTCCTACAACTCCCCGACCTACGACGGTTCCACGGTCACCGGCATCGGCCGGGACAAGGCCGACCAGATTTGGTACAAGGCCCTGACCACGTACTTCACCTCCTCCACCGACTACGCGGGCGCCCGATCCGGCACCCTGCAGGCCGCGGCCGACCTGTACGGCTCGGGCAGCGCGGAGTACAAGGCTGTGGCGGCGGCCTGGACGGCGGTCAACGTCAACTAGTCGCACCGTCTGGCCAGTACAGACACGGCAGTACCTCGGCCGGGCCGTCCGTCACGGGCGGTCCGGCTTGCCGTCCCCGTAGAGCCAGTCCTTCCAGATTCCGCCGAAGTCCTCGTCCGGAGCCTTGTGCTCCACGTACGAGGTGAAGTCGGCGGTACTCGCACTGCCGTGACGGCGGGCGGCGGCCCAGCCCTGGAGGATGTCGTAGAAGGTGTCGTCACCGACCTTCTGCCGGATCTTCTGCAGGACCATTGCACCGCGCTCGTAGACGGGACTGTCGGAGATGTGCGCGGCGCTGGTCGGCTTCGCGGGCGGGAAGGCCCAGACGGCCGCGTCGTCGCCGTCGTAGAGGTCCTCGAAGGTCTGCTGCGCACTCGGTCCGCCGTGGTCCTCCTGCCACAGCCACTCGGCGTAGGTGGCACAACCCTCGTTGAGCCACATGTCCCGCCAGGACAGGGGCGTGACCGAGTCGCCGTACCACTGGTGGGCGAGCTCGTGCACGAGGGTGCCGATGTCCGGGGCGCCGGGGAAGACCGGCCGGTTCTGGGTCTCCAGGGCGTAACCGGCGTCGTCCGTCCGGTCGACGATCGCGCCGGCGGAGGAGAAGGGGTACGGACCGAAGGTGGACTCCTCCCATGCGAGAACCTCGGGAATCCTGGCGAGCACCTTGTCGCTCGCCGTGGCCTGCGTGGGATCGACGGCGGTGACGATGGGCAGGCCGTGCGGGCCTGTGGTGCGGGTGATGTCGTAGTGGCCGACGGCGACCGTGGCCAGGTAGCTCGCCATGGGCTGGGCGGTGTGCCAGGAGTAGGACGTCCGGCCGTCGTGGGTGTGCCGACCGGTCAGCTCTCCGTTGGAGACGGCCTGGAGGCCCTTCGGGACGCTGACGGTGATGTCGTAGGTGGCCTTGTCGCCGGGGTGGTGGTTGCCGGGGAACCAGGCCATGGAGCCGACCGGTTCGCCGAGTCCGAGCGCGCCGTCGGCGGTGGGCAGCCAGCCCTCCTCAGAGCCGTCGGGGTCGGTGAGGGTCCGCGGGGTGCCCGAGTAGTGGACGGTCGTGCTGAAGGTCTCGCCCCCGGCGAGGTCGTCGTGCGGGCGGATGGTGAGTTCCTGGCCGGTGCGGTTCCAGCGGGCGCTGGCACCCTCGACGGTGACCGAGTCGACGTGGAGTCCGACGAGGTCGAGGTCGAACGCGGACAGGTCCTGCTTGGCCCGTGCGGTGATGACCGCCGTGCCCGTGAGGTGACGGGTGGCGGGGGTGTAGTCGAGGGTGAGGGCGTAGTGAGCGACGTCGTAGCCGCCGTTGCCGGCCTTGGGGAAGTACGGATCGTGTACGCCGGGGGCGCCCGCGGTGCCATGCCCTCCGCCGTCGCACGCGGTGCCAGTCAGTGTCAGGGCGAGGAGCACGGCCGCGGATGGCACAGGGCGCATGGATCTGGACACGTCAGCGATCTTAGGCAGGCGACCTCCGGAGACGGCCGGGCCGGGGAACGTGACACCATCTCCCCGTGCTCGACATCGGCTACGCCCTCTCCAACCGCTTCCCGGACCCGCCGCAGACCGACTACCGCCGCGCGGACGTCCACGCGCTGCGGCACGACCTGTTCTGCGGAGACGTGTACCTCGCGGACACCGAGACGGACCGGGAGCTGGCCACGGCCTGGGGATGGGTGCCGGTGCTGGACTTCGCGTGGGCACTGTGCGACATCGTGGAGCGGCTCGACCGGGACCCGCTGGGGTCCCGTGCCGCCCGGCCGCAGCGGGCGGAGCTGGACTTCACCGAGTCCACCGACCGGATGCTCTTCGAGCGCCGTTTCGGCTGGGTCGACATCACCTCCGACTGGGCGCCGGCCGAGGAGTCCCCGCTGCACTTCCCCCACACAGAACTCCGCCGCGAAGCCCGCGACTTCCTGCACGACCTGATCGCGGACCTGACCGACCTCCACGAGGACCTGGCGGAGAACCCCGCGCTCTGGACGCTCCAGGCCCGCTTCCCCAGGGTGCCGTGACCTTCCCCGGGACCAGTAGACGGAACCAGTAGAACCGTCAGCGGCGGGGCCCGGCCCTCCCCCTGGCCCCCACGGCCCATCCCTTGGACCGCTCGGCCCTCCCCCTGGATACCTCAGTCCTCCACCCGGATGCCCAGCGCAGCCGCCAACTGCGGGGCCAGATCGAAGAGCTGACCGGTGCTGATCACCGCGCCGGAAAGCCGGTCGAGTCCTCGCACGATCTCCAGCGAAGCCGCCCCGCGCAGGTCCACGTCGGTCAGCGTCGCGCCGCCGAAGTCGGCGCCCTTCACGGCGCAGCCGACGAACTCCACGCGCTCCAGGCGCGCGCCGGCGAAGTCCGGCTCGACCAGGACGCACGATTCGAAGACGACGTCTCTGAGCCGGGCCTCGCGCAGGTTGAGGTAATCGATCTTGCCACCGCGGACCACGACCCTCTCCAGTACCGCGCCGTGCATCTGGGTGCCGCCCAGGCGCGGGTCGACCAGCTCGACGTCCCGGAACGTGGACTCGGCGAGGTGTGTGCCGACACCCCGCAGCCCGGTCAGGACCGAGTCCAGCACCCGGGTCCGGCGCAGCCCCGTGCCCTCCACCGCGCACCCCGTCAGCGCGCAGTCCATGAACCGCGCACCCACGCCGTCCTGCCCAGACAGGTCTAGCTCCCGCAGCTCCAGCCCGTCGTAGTCACCGTCCGGCTCCAGCTCGCCCCCGGGCCACGGCTCCAGTGGCGGCAGCCGCACCTCTGGTCGCCGCGCGCCCTTCACCCCCGCCCGGGCTCTTGCCCGGCTCACCGGGCCGCCGCCCGTAGCTCTCCTCACCATGCCCCCCATGCTGCACCCCGCCACTGACAATCCACCCCCGTCCCCGCCCCGGTACCAACCGGCTGGGTTGGTCATGACAGCCCTAGGCCGTCACGAACGGTGCCGAGCGGTCACGAACGGTCGCGCGACCGCCACACACACCCGGATGCAATACGTCCCGATTCATGGTGTTCTGGCCAGATGAGTACCGGCCGAACGGGTGACCTCGGGGCAGCGGCCGGGACCACGGCGGACGGAGCCGATCCGCACCGCTGGTGGGGCCTGGTCGTGATCGCCCTCGCCCAGCTGATGGTCGTGCTGGACGCGACGATCGTGAACATCGCACTCCCCTCCGCCCAGCGCGCCCTCCACATGTCCGACGGCAACCGGCAATGGGTGATCACCGCCTACACCCTCGCCTTCGGCGGGCTGCTCCTGTTGGGCGGCCGGATCGCCGACCTCGTGGGTCGCAAGCGCACCTTCGTGGTCGGGCTCATCGGCTTCGCCGCCGCCTCCGCGCTCGGCGGCACGGCCACCACCTCCGGCATGCTCTTCGGCGCCCGTGCACTGCAGGGCGCCTTCGCCGCCGTCCTGGCGCCGTCGGCGCTGAGCCTGCTGACCACCACGTTCACCGACCCGCGCGAACGGGGCAGGGCCTTCGGCATCTACGGTGCCCTCGCCGGCAGCGGTTCGGCGATCGGCTTCATCGTCGGCGGTCTGCTCACCGAATACCTGAACTGGCGCTGGTGCCTGTACGTGAACGTGCCCATCGCCGCCCTCGCGGTCCTCGGCGCCTTCAACCTGCTGCACGACCGCCCCGGTCACGACGAGGTCCGTCTCGACGTTCCCGGCGCGGTGCTCGGCTGCGGCGGACTCGTGGCGATCGTGTACGGCTTCAGCGAAGCCGAGCCGCGCGGTTGGACCGACCCGCTGGTCCTGGCCCTGTTCGCGACCGGCGTGGTCCTGCTGGTCGCGTTCGTCTGGTGGCAGAACAGGGCTCCCAGCCCCCTCCTCCCGCTGCACATCGTCCGGGACCGCAACCGCGCCGGCTGCTTCCTGACGATGATGCTCGCGATCATCGGTATGTTCGGGCTCTTCCTGTTCATGACCTACTACCTGCAGGTCATCCTCGGCTACTCCCCGGTCAAGGCAGGTCTGGGCTTCCTGCCGCTGACCATCGCGATCATCATCGGCTCCACGCAGATCTCCGCCCGGCTGCTGCACCATGTGGCCCCGCGCCTGCTGATGGTCCCCGGCATGCTCCTCGCCGCCGCGGGCCTGATGCTCCTGACCGGGATGACGGTCCACTCCTCCTACGCCGGAGAGATCCTCCCCGCCCTGGTGCTGTTGGGCCTCGGCATGGGCCTGACCTTCATGCCGGTGTTCGCCACGGCCACCGCCGGGGTCGCCCCGCGCGACTCCGGGGTCACTTCCGCGACCGTCAACACCTCCCAGCAGGTGGGCGGCTCGATCGGCACGGCCCTGCTCAACACCATCGCCACCACCAGCAGCGCCGCGTACATCACGGCCCACCTGCGCAGCCCCGGCGCCCAGAAGTCGGCCGTGGTGCCGGCGGGCGTAGTGCACGGATACACGGTGGCCATCTGGTGGGCAGCCGGCGTGATGCTCCTCGCGGCCCTGACGGCGGGCCTGATGGTGACGGCCAGGGCACCCAAGCACGGAACACAGTCCGGTGCGCCAGTGCCGGAGTCAGTGGGCTGAACCGCCCAGCTCCGCCAACGCCCCGTCGGTGAGCCGATACACCGTCCACTCATCCTGTGGCCGGGCGCCGAGCGCCTCGTAGAAGCCGATCGCGGGCCGGTTCCAGTTCAGCACCGACCATTCCAGGCGCTGGTAGCCCCGCTCCACGCAGATGCGGGCCAGCTCGGCCAGCAGGGCCCGGCCGTGGCCGCCGCCGCGCGCGCCGGGCCGGACGTACAGGTCCTCCAGGTAGACGCCGTGGACCCCGCGCCAGGTGGAGAAGTTGAGGAACCACAGCGCGAAACCGACCGGTTCGCCGCTCTCCTCGTCCACCGCCATGTGCGCGAACGCGGCCGGCCGCTCCCCGAACAGCGCCTCCCGCAGTTGCTCCTCGCTCGCGCGGGCTTCCTCCGGGGCCTTCTCGTACTCGGCGAGCTCGCGGATCAGGGTATGGATGACGGGGACGTCGGCAAGGGTCGCGGCACGAATCATGCGGAGAGGCTAACCGGCCGTCGCCCGGGCGGGTGATCCGGACGAGCGGGTGATCCGGACGGATACCAAGTCCAGCGGCCCCGGCACGCCCGGATGCCGACCGGACGCACCGGCCGGGCAGTGCGTCCGCACCGGTCAGTGCCGTCCCGCAACCCGGTCGGCCGCACGCGCCAGGCGGGAGGACTCCATGCCGGGGCGGAGGCGTTCACGCTGGTCCGCGGCGCGGTAGGTGGCGTACAGGCCCTGTACACCCAGCCAGCGCCAGGGTTCCGGCTCCCACTTGCGCACCTTGTGGTTCACCCACGGCAGGTCGGTCAGCTCGGTCCGGCCGCCCTGCCCCGAGTCTTGTTGGACCAGGTCGCGCAGAGTGCGGGCGGCCAGGTTGGCGGTAGCCACGCCGGAGCCGACGTAGCCGCCCGCCCACCCGAGCCCGGTGGAACGGTCCAGGGTCACGGTCGCGCACCAGTCACGCGGGACCCCGAGGACACCCGACCACGCGTACTCCACCCGCAGCCCGGCCAGCGACGGGAAGAAGCGGGTCAGGATCTCCCGCAGCGCCTCGATCGTGGCCTCCTGGGTACGGCCGTCGTTGTCGGTGCGGGAACCGAAGCGGTACGGCACCCCACGGCCGCCAAGCGCGATCCGGCCGTCGACCGTGCGCTGCGCGTACATGTAGGCATGCGCCATGTCACCAAGGGTCTCGCGGCCATCCCAGCCGATCCCCGCCCACTGTTCCCCGGTCAGCGGCTCGGTGGCGATCATCGAAGAGTTCATCGGCAGCCAGGTCCGCTTCTGGCCCTTCAGGGACGCGGTGAAGCCCTCGGTGCAGCGCAGGACGTACGGAGCACGGACGGTGCCGTACGGGGTGACGGCGTGCTTGGGCCGGATCTCCGTCACCGGCGTCGACTCGTGGACGGTCACTCCGAGCCCCTCCACGACACCCGCGAGCCCCTTCACCAGCTTCACCGGGTGCAGCCGGGCCCCGTGCGGGGTCCAGGCCGAACCGACGGCGTCGGCGATCCTGATCCGTTCCGCCGTCTCCCGGGCTCCGTACAGCTCCCGGTCCTTCTCGCCGTACGCCAGCTCGTGCTCGTGGAAGGCCCGCAGCCGGGCCAGCTGGGCGGGAGTGGTCGCCACTTCGAGAACGCCCCCGCGGTGCACGTCGGCCTCGATGCCCTCCGCCCCGGCCACGGTGATCACCTCGGCCACGGTGTCGTTCATCGCCCGCTGCAGGCGTACGGCTGCCTCGTGGCCGTGCAGTTTCGCGTACCGGTCACGGCCCGCGACGCCGTTGTAGAGCCAGCCGCCGTTGCGGCCGGAGGCACCGTACCCGCAGAACTTCTGCTCCAGGACCGTGATGCGGAGGAAGGGGGCCGCCTTCTTCAGGTAGTACGCGGTCCACAGGCCCGTGTATCCGCCGCCGACGATCACCACGTCCGCCGACGCGTCCCCGGACAGCGGCTCCCGCACCACCGGCAGACCGTCGTCCGCGAACCAGAAGGAGACACCGCCGTTGACGGCACTGCTCGCTGAGCTGCTCATGGCCGGGACGCTAACCCCTCAGGGCGGCCAGTGTCTCCTTCGGATTCCATGCTTTTCCGCGCCCTCTGGTCAGCGGATAGCAGGCCAGTCCGATCAGCACGGAGACAAAGTGCCCGAAGTCGGTGAAGGTCGGCCCGGACGCCAGCGGAAGCCCGAAGTTGGCCAGCACCACGAGCAGGTACCCGTACCGCCAGGGTGAGGCGATCCGGTAGGTGAGCACCGCCACGACCCCGGCCAGCGCGTAACTCACCCCGATGTCCAGGGTGTTGACCGCCGAAGGCGGGGCGATGCCGTCCTGGATCGCCAGCAACAGGCCCAGTTCGCTGATCAGCGAGGCCAGGACGTGCGCGAGCGCGCACACCGCCAGCCAGCGGGCCGTGCCCAGCCAGCGCTCGGCCGGCGCGTGGAACACCGTGTACAGGAAGGCGTACGGCACCCAGTGTCCGCCGTCGATCCACATGGCACTCGCCACCAACACGCGTACCGGGGTGCGCGACAGCTCGTGGATGTTGGTCGACCGCTGCCGCAGAAAGTGCTGCTCGAACTGCGGCGACATGTGGTGCAGGGCGACGGTCGTGACGAAAAGGACCAACAGCCACACGTACGTGCCGGGGGCACTGCAGATGTACCTCCACACAGCGCGCGCGCCCCGGTTGATTCGCATGAGCCGATTCACGCACGCCAGTATCGTCCGGAGCGGGATCGACATCCCCGGCGAACCGGTACGGCACAGCAGGTCCACGGCGGACCCGTGACGACGCCCCGGGCCTGGCCTGGTCTTCGAGCAGCGCCGTCGGTCGCCGCACCCGCCGCCGCCCCGCAGCGACCGGCCGAACGGCGCCCAGATCCCCCGGGGTCGGCTCAACCCGCCTGCGGCCGGGCCAGGCCGTGGTCGTAGGCGAAGATCACCGCCTGGATGCGGTCACGTGCTCCGATCTTGGACAGGACGCGGCCGACATGGGTCTTCACCGTGGATTCCGACAGCACGAAGCGGGTGGCGATCTCGCCGTTGGACCAGCCCTTGCCGATGGCGACGAGGATTTGGCGTTCGCGGTCGGTGAGGGACGCCAGTCTCGGATCCGCGGCAGAGCCGTCGACGTCGGCGGGCACGAGCCGGGCGAATTCGTGCAGCAGGCGACGGGTGAGGGCGGGGGCGATCACCGCGTCGCCGGCAGCCACGGCACGGATACCCGCGAGGAGTTCCTCGGGACGGGCGTCCTTGAGGAGGAAGCCGCTGGCCCCGGCGCGCAGGGCCGCATAGACGTACTCGTCGAGGTCGAAGGTGGTCAGGACCAGGACCCTGGAACGGTCGCCGGCGGCGACGATGCGGCGGGTGGCCTCGATGCCGTCCATGCCCGGCATGCGTACGTCCATGAGGACGACGTCGGGGCGGAGTCCGGCAGCCTTGCGGACGGCCTCGGTTCCCTGCGCGGCCTCGCCGACCACCTCCGTCTCGGGTACGGAGTCGAGGAGCATGCGGAAGCCGTACCTCTGAAGCGGCTGGTCGTCCACGATGAGCACGGTGGTCACCGAGCAGCACCGCCCCGGGGAGCGAGGTCGAGTGCGACCCGCACCGTCCAGCCGGCGCCGGCCGGGCCAGCGCTGATGTGCCCTCCGTAGAGCGCCGCCCGTTCTCGCATGCCCACCAGGCCGTGTCCTTCCTCGTTCGCCGTGCGGGGTCGGCCAACCGGGGCGGGCGGGCCGAAGTCCTCGACGGTGACCGTCAACCGAGTGTCCTCCACGACGATCGCCAGGTTCGCGCGGGTGCCGGCGCCGGCGTGTTTGAGGGTGTTCGTCAGGGCCTCCTGCACGATGCGGTAGACCGTCAGCTGCACCCCGCTGTCGAGGGCGTCGATGTCTCCGGCGGTTCGGTAGACGACCTCCAGGCCGGCGGACCGTACCCCCTCGCACAGCGCGTCGATGTCCGTGAGACCGGGCTGCGGGCTCAGTTCCGGCTCGGTCCGCGGACCGTCCGCCGCACGCAGTACCCCGAGCACCCGCCGCAGTTCACTCAGAGCCTGGCGACCGGTGTCACCGATGAGGTGCAGGGCTTCCTTCCCCCGCTCCGGGGAGGCGGCAGTGGCATAGGCGCCCGCGTCGGCGAGTGTGATGATGACGGACAGGTTGTGGCCGACGATGTCGTGCATCTCGCGGGCCACCCGCGCCCGCTCGGCCGCGACGGCGAGCCTGCCCCGCTGGTCGCGTTCGATCTCCAGCCGGGCTGCGCGATCGCGCAGCCCGGCCAGTTGCGCCCGCCGGATGCGGATCATCAGGCCGAGCGCAAGAGCCGCCGTTGCCGTACTGAGCAGGAAGAAGAGCGCGTCCCACACCGGCACCGCCGCCGAAACCTGCGCCGCGACCAGGCCCAGCGCGCCCGCCATGGCCGCACAGGCCCACGGCAGCTGCCGCAGCCGCCCGTGCAGGGCCAGGCTGTACAGGGCGACGAAGAGGGCGACGTCCGCACGGAGCGCGGCGCCGAGCGACCACTGGAGGACGAACACGGCCGTGATGGCACCGAAGGCGACGGCGGGTGCCCGGCGTCGCCACAGCAGCGGCAGCACCAGCCCCGCTTGCAGGGCAAGCATGCCTGCCACCGGCAGCCGGGTGTGGGCCAGGCGGAAGCGGCGCGGGCCATTGCCGTCGCCGTCCCCACCGATCGCGCCGACCGCGTGCAGCAAGTCCGGCATGCAGAACATCAGGAAGACCAGGGCCACCACTGCGGTGTCCAGTACCCACGGACGGGCCTGGTCGGCGTGCCTAAGCCGCTGGCCGGCCCGGCCGAGCCGGGCGACCAGCGGCCCCATGGCGCTGAGGTCTTCGGGGGTCACGGTGGTCACGGAGGTCACCGACCCATGATGCGGGTGACTGCCGCTCACACGTCGCTGCGCACCAGCCGGTACGCCGCCCCGGCCAGCGCCAGCACCGTCCAGCCGAGGAAGACCAGCAGCCCCGCACCGGGCGACAGGGTGGTCGAGTCGTGCGTGAGGGCGAAGATCGACTCACCCGCGTGGCTCGGTAGGTAGGGGTCGATGTTCCCCTGCCACGAGCTGGGCAGCAGGGAGACCAGCCCCGGTACGAGCATGAGGGCGGCCACGAGCACCGAGATGCCACCGGCCACCGACCGCAGCAGCGCACCCAGAGCGGCGCCGATCACACCGACCAGGCCCAGGTAGAGCCCCGCGCCCAGCAGGCTGCGGGCGACGCCGGCGTGACCGAGGCCCATGGCAGCGGGCGTGCCGGAGACGATCTGGCTGCCGATGAGGAAGGCGACGAACGCGCCGACGGTCCCGACCACCAGCGCGACCAGCCCGTACACCGCCGCCTTGGACCACAGCACGGGCAGCCGGCGCGGCACCGCGGCCAGCGTCGAGCGGATCATGCCGGTGGAGTACTCGCCCGCCGTGACCAGTACGCCGAGCACGCCGAGGGCCAACTGCGCGAAGTTCGTGCCGAAGAGGGACAGGCTCACCGCCGTCGCGGTGGCGAAGTCACCGCGCATGTGGCGGCCGGAGTCGAGATTGGACTTGTAGTGGCTCGCGGCGATGACGCCGAAGGCGATGAGGAACAGCAGGCCCAGGCCGAGGGTGATCCAGGTGGAGCGCAGGGACCAGAGCTTGGCCCACTCCGAGGACAGCACCCGCCGCCCGGTCACCCGGTAGGTGGGCCGGGCCGACGCGGCCGGGGCGGTCTCGGGAGTCTCGGGGTTTGCCGTGAGGGTGCTCATGCCGCGCTCCCAGAGGTCTCGGTGCCGGTCGTGGAACCGTGGTACTCCACGGCGTCCCTGGTCAGTTCCATGAATGCCTCCTCCAGCGACACCGCCTTCGTAGTCAGCTCGAACAGGGGGATCCCGTGCTCGGCCGCCTTCAGCCCGATCTCGCGGGCGGACAGCCCGGACACCTGCAGCTCCTCCGAGCCGATGCGTCCGGTGATCTCCACGTCCGGTCCGGCCAGTACGTCCCGCAGCCGCGCGGGGTCGTCCGTCGCGACCTGCACGGTGTCGCCACCCGCCTCGCGGACCAGGTCCTGCACGGTCGTGTCGGCCAGCAGCCGGCCACGCCCGACGATGATCAGGTGGTCCGCGACCAGTGACACCTCGCTCATCAGGTGCGAGGAGACGAACACCGTCCGTCCCTCGGACGCGAGGGAGGTGAGCAGGTTCCGGATCCAAAGGACGCCCTCGGGGTCCAGTCCGTTGACGGGTTCATCCAGCATCACCGTCTGCGGATCGCCGAGCAGGGCCGCCGCGATGCCGAGCCGCTGCCCCATGCCGAGGGAGAAGGCGCCGGCCCGCTTCTTCGCGACGCTGCTGAGCCCGGCGAGTTCGACGACCTCGTCGACCCGGCGGCGCGGAATGCCGTGGGTGAGCGCAAGGGCACGGAGGTGGTTGTAGGCCGAGCGGCCCGGATGGATGGACTTCGCCTCCAGGAGCGCCCCGACCTCCTGCAGCGGTGCCTGGTGACGGGCGTAACGCTGGCCGTTCACCGTGACGGAACCGCTCGTCGGCGCGTCCAGCCCGACGATCATGCGCATCGTCGTGGACTTGCCCGCACCGTTGGGCCCCAGGAAGCCGGTCACCGTGCCCGGCTTCACGGTGAAGTCCAGACCGTCGACGGCTGTCTTCTCCCCGTACCTCTTGGTGAGCCGCTGTGCCTCGATCATTCGCATTCTCTCTTTCGGACTCCGGCGCCCGAAACGCCCGACGCCTCCTTGACCACGCTAGGTCCGCGTCTTCCAAATCCGGTGGTACCGGGGACTGAACAGTGGGGAGCAGGTGGTACCGGGGTACTACGACCGGGTGCCGTCTACGACCCGGTGCCGTGTGCTCGGAGCGGCTGTGAGCCCGCGCAGCGGCCCTCTGGCACCGGTAGGAGCAGCCTTGACGCCGGTCAGGGACGCCCTTGACGCCGGTCAGGACGCGGGAGCCGATGGGTACGCACGGGGGGCAGGTGACCGCCGTCCGCGCACCACCCTGCTGGCGGCCGTCTTCTGCAGCAGTCCGTAGGCGAGGACCGGCAGGAGCAGGTGCGGTTTGTCGGGCAGCGTGGTCGTGATCAGGACCGCGCTCGCGCTGCTGTTGTTCATGCCGCAGGCCAGCGTGAGGGACGACGCGGCAGGGGCGTCCAGTCTCAGCAGGCGGCCGGCGCAGCGGCCGGCCGCGAAGGACAGCAGGCAGACCAGGGTTGCCACGGCCAGTGCGGCGGCGAACAGCAACGGGCGTGGCCGAGCCAGGAAGGAGCCGAAGGCGCCGCTGGCGTTGACGTAGGTCAGGACGAGCGAGCCGTACAGGGCGACGGGTACGACGGTGCCGAGCAGCCGGCTGAGCCGCGGCACGGACAGCGCCAGGCGGCACAGGATGCCCGCCGCGCACGGCAGGACCACGCCCAGGAGGGCGAATCCGCCGTGGGTGGCGTGCACGGTCCGGGTGAGGGTGTCCGCGTAGTCGTCGCTGAGGAGCGGCATCAGGGCCCTGATGACCAAGGGGATGGTGAGGGGGCTGAGCAGGGTGGAAGCGAGGACGAGCCCCACCATGGTCGGCTGGTCGCCGTCGCCCTTGCCGGTCCACACGGTGGCCCCGGCGGCGACGGGCATCGCCACGATCAGGATCATCGCGGTGACCAGTCCGCTGCCGCCATCGGAGTCGGGAGTCTCGCGCAGCAGGAACGCGACGACTGGAATGGCCAGCAGCGGGATCGTCAAGTGCAGCGCGAGGCCGGCCAGCAGGGCGATCGGGCGTCGCAGCAGGCCGCCCAGCGCATGTACGGGCACCTGGAGCCCGGCCGAGAAGAGCACCAGGGAGAGCAGCAGGGGTGCGGTGGACAGGGGCAGGTGGAACGTGCCGCCGAGGGAGAGCGAGTGGGTCCGGCGCAGCCACAGTCCGGGGCCCGGCAAGAACAGCGCGGCAGCGTAGGACAGGACGACCGCGCGGCCGAGCCGACGTCGCAACCAGTTGGCGGCCCGGTCAACAGGCGGCTGGGAGGTGGGCGGCTGGGAGGTGGTTCGAGGGGCCAAAGCGTCCTTCTTCCGTCACACGGGCAGAGGCGGGAAGGAACGCCGGTATGTGCAAGGGCACGTAAATGATCATGTTCGTGGTGCTCCCGCGGGACGAGCGGCGTGCTCGGTGCCGCAGGGCCGTGCAGGGCGGAGTCGTCGGTGGATGCCCCTTCACCTTCAAGGGCGGAACGGCCGGCGGCGCGGCCGTGTGCGGCGGTGGGGGCATGCTGGAGCCTTTCCCGACGACGGAGACGGGCCTGGGCGGACGGACGGAAACGATTGACTACACAAAAGTAGACGGTCCACTGAGCTCCAGGCCATCGGTGGCCGCGCCGAGTGCCGCAGCGGAGGGCGCCCTTTCGAGTGAAGGCCACCCGTGGTCACGCAGCCGGCCGACCTCAAAGCCGCGTTCCGCGCAGGTGTCGAGGATGCGAGGCAGGGCGCCCAGGGCCGACTGCCAGGCGCCCGGGGCCGAGGTGCAGTCGGAGTCGTGGAGCAGGATGGTTCCGCCGCCGTCCAGATCGCGCGCGACCGTGCGGTGGACGGACTCCGGGGTGGCCCGGGCCGTCCAGTCCTCCCCCCAGCAGGTCCACAACACCGGAGTGAGGCCGAGCCGCCGGGCCGCGAGGTGGGCCGCGGTCGACATGACGCCGTAGGGCGGCCGGAACAACCTGGGCTGGCGCCCGGTGATCCTGGCGACGGTGTCGCGGGCACGGGCCAGGTCGTCGTGGGTGGCGCGGGGGCCGCGCAGCAGCAGCGGGCGGTGCAGCCAGCCGTGGACACCGATCTCGTGACCCGCGCTGGCGATCTCTCGGACCAGGCCGGGCGAGCTGTGCGCCTGCCCGCCCAGCAGGAAGAAGGTGGCACGCACCCCGCGCTCGGCGAGCAGCCGCAGGAAGAGCGGAGTGGAGCGAGGGTCCGGTCCGTCGTCGAAGGTCAGAGCGACGTGGTCCGGACGGCCTCGGCCCGCAAGGTGGGGCATGAGGCGGTTGCGCAGCGGTCCGAAGGTGGAGACCACCGGTGCGGCATGGGCGGCGGCGAGTGCGGGCAGGGCGGCCAGTGCGGCCGTGCGGAGGGGGCCGGCGAGGGTCATGAGTGGCGGCCTTCCGTCCGGGGGGCGTGATGCGGGGCGTGGTCGTCCAGGTCGAGGCCGTGGCCGATGGCGTGCGCCAGCCCCGGGCCGTCGTACGTCGTCGCGATTCCGATGCCGACGGCGCACGCCCATACAGCGCATGCGATCGCGACCGTGGTGCCGAGCCGGCGGGGCGTGGGGCGTCGGCGCGCCTCGGGCCCTGGGCTGGGCTGCAGCCCCGAGTGGTGCACGCGGGCTATCTCGGCCGCCGGGCCTCCACCTGGTGCCCCGGCGAACAGGGCGAGGCCCGTCGCACGCTGGCGTGGCCCGCGCGGGCCCTCGATCAGGTCGTGCAGCGCGGCCTTCAGGTCGGCAGGATCGCGGATCCACACCGCCGCCCCGGCTTCGTCCAGGGCAGCGGCGTTGGTCAGGCCGTGGCCGGGTATGCAGCGGTAGCTGGCGACCGGCAGGCCCGCGGCGAACGCCTCCAAGGAGGTGAGTCCGCCGGCGTTCTGGACCAGTACGTCGGCGGCGTGCATCAGGCCGGGCATGTCGTCCACCCAGCCGTACGTGTGCTCGATGCCGTCCGCGCGCAACTGTTCGGCCAGGGCCTCGTTGCGGCCGCAGACGACGACCGGCACGGCGGCGCCGCACTCACGCACTTCCCGGGCCACCTTCCGGACCGGTCCAACGCCCCAGGAGCCGGCGACCAACAGGGCGAGCGGACTGCGCGGCGGCAGCCCGAACCTGGCCCGCGCGCGATCGCGTTCCCGTCCGGCGCAGGGCGTGAACCGCGGGCCGGTGACCGGTCCGCAGACTCGCACATCCCGGGCGCCGACGGCCCGCGCCTGGGCGGCGGGCACGGCGTGGGCCGCGAGGTGGACGTCAACGCCGTCCGCCACCCACAGCGGGTGCACGGAGAAGTCGGTCAGGTAGGTGAGGACCGGCACGGCCAGCCGTCCGGACAGGCGCAGGTTTCCCAGTACTCGGCTGGCTCCGGGATAGGTGGAGACGACCGCGCCGGTTCCCGGGGCGAGGGCGCGCAGCACCCGGTCCTCGGCGGAGCGCAGCAGTGCCCGCGCTGCCGGGCCACCGCCTCGGGCGCGCTCGGTGCTGGCGTAGATCCGCTGGTAGAGCCAAGGAGCGCGGACCAGCATCCGGTGGTACCCGTCCTGGACGCCTCGGCCGAGTCGGGCGGGCAGCAGGTCCAGCAGATCATGCCGGTCGACGGTGAAGCCGTCCGCGGTCAGGCGGCGGGCGAGTTCGCCGGCGGCGCCGTCGTGCCCCGCGCCGATGCTCGCGGAAATGATCGCGATCCGGCCCGAGGGTGTCGCTTCACCTCTCGGACGTGGCACGGCACCTGCGGGCACCGTCCTGGGAAGGGTGCGTCCGGCGTGGGGCATGGGTCGGTCCTCCGCGCGTCGGGAGAGCTGGGAACTCTACAAGATGTAGTAGTTCGCGTTTCGAAGCCCGGAGCATACCTCCTACAACTAGTAGGAGACGGCCGGGTAGCCTCTCTTGCCGAAGGCGAAGAAAGGCGGACAGTGAGCGACCCGACGGACGAGAACGTCCCCGGCGGATCCGGCAGGCGGGCGCGGGGCGAACTGGAGAGCGACGTCCTGGCCGCGCTGTGGGCCGCCGACGGCCCGCTGACCGCCCGCCAGGTTCTCGACCGACTGTCCGGCGACCTGGCGTACACCACCGTGCTGACCATCCTGTCCCGCCTCTACGAGAAGGGCATGCTCGTACGGAACCGGGAAGGCCGCGGATACGCCTACACACCGGTCCGCGACGAGGCGTCGCACACGGCCCGACGCATGCGATCGCTGCTGGAGGAAGGTACCGACCGCGAGGCCGTGCTGACCCGCTTCGTGTCCGAACTCTCCGCGCAGGAAGAACAGTTGCTGCAGCAACTGCTCTCCAGACACGAAGCCCGCGACGAGCGTTCCGACCGGAGGCAGTGAGCGCCGGTGCTGATCAGCGTCTACGTACCCTTCGTCATCACGGCCGTCCTGACGCTGATCGCGCCGCGTCTCGCACGGCGGCTGACGCCGCGCCCCGCCGCCTGGGCCCTGGCCTGCATCGCACTCGTCACGGCGGTCGGCTGGACCGGCTCGCTCGCCCTGCTGGCGTTCACCGGCATCGCGCAGATCCCCGAGGTCGCGGCCGAGGGCCACTGGTCCGTGACCGCGCTGCGCGCCGAAGACCCGGTGGACGTCGTCGTCGCAGCCGTCAGCGCGCTCGTCCTGGCCGCAAGCGTCGTTTCGCTCGGCGTGGCCGCCCTCCGCCAGGTCCAGCAGATCGTCCGGGCCAAACGGGAGTGCGCAGCACTAAGGGGCGACACGGAGCTGGCCGTCGTCGACGACGCCGCTCCGCTGGCGTTCGCCCTGCCCGGAGCACCCGGACGGATCGTGGTCTCCCGGGGCATGCTGCGCTGCCTCGGCGACGACGAGCGCGAGGCCCTGCTGGCGCACGAGCGGACCCACCTCCGCGGCAGACACCACCTCTTCCTGAGCCTGTGGCGGCTCACGACGGCCCTGAACCCGCTGCTGCGCCCCCTCGCCGACACTGGCGCCTTCGTGTTGGAGCGCTGGGCCGACGAGGAGGCCGCCGTGCGGGTCGGCGACCGCGCGGTCGTCGCCCGCGCGGTCGGCCGCGCCGCCCTCGCGTCCGCCGGAGCGCCCCGCCCCGCCCTTGCCGTGACCGGCGGGGAGGTGCCTCAGCGGGTACGGGCCCTGCTGGCGCCGCCTCCCGCCCGCCGCAGCCTGCCGTTCCTGGCCAACGCTCTCTTGCTGGCCGTGTGCTGCGCGTGCCTGGCCAACGCGGCATCCGACAGCGATCGCATGGTCGACAGCGCGAAGCGAGCACAGTGCGCCGCCCTGGCAGGCACCACAAGTGCGTGGCCGCCGGGTGATCACCGGCACCGGCACGGTCCCGGCTCCTACTGCCACCCTCATCACCGGGGCGAGCGCGCCGGACACCGCCCCTGGGCCGCGGCAGCGTCGTGAACCTGGCACCCATGTCACTGCCCGTTACGGGTGCGGACTCCACCGTCCCTCACGGCGGAGCGGTTCGGCGACCTGGCGCAGCCGGTTGTTGTAGCCGGGTCGCTGGGGCAGGTACGGGAAGAGACGCCGCAGGTGGCAGCGAGCGTGGCGGAGCCACGCCGGTTTTCGCACAGAGCGCGGTCGCAAGGGAGTCCAAGTCGGGCGTCACCACCAAGTCGTGGGCTCCCCCGCCCTGGTGTGCCGGGACGGACCGAGCGTTGTCGGTGGCGACAGATAGCGTGCGCGGACCAAATGGTGCAACGCGATGGGGGAGGTACGGATGGAGTTCTGGATCGAGCGAGGCGCTCTCGCCGAGGCCGTGGCCTGGGCGGCCAGGTCGTTGCCCGCACGTTCGCCCGTGCCTGTGTTGGGCGGCTTGATACTGGACGCGGCGGAGGGACGGCTGCGTATCTCAGGCTTCGACTACGAGGCGTCCGCGACCATCGAGGTCCCGGCGGAGACACTGACAGCCGGTCGAGTGCTCGTGCTCGGGCGCAGACTGCTGGATATCTGCCGGGTATTGCCCGATGAGATGGTGACGTGCGCGCTGGAAGGACGGCGTTTCACGATGGAAGGGGGCGGTACGCGCTTTGGGCTGTCGACCTTGCCCATGCAGGAGTATCCGGCCCTTCCCGAGCTTCCCGCCTTTCGCGGAACGTTGGATGCGGCAGAATTCGCAGCGGCGGTCGCACAGGTCGTGATAGCCGCTGGCCGTGACGACTCCCTCCCGGTGCTCACAGGGATCCAGCTCCGGTTGGATGGCGAGTCCATGACGTTGGCCGCTACGGACCGGTACCGGTATGCCGTGCGTGTGGTGCCGTGGAAGCCGGATGGGGCGGCTTCCGACGCGGTGGAGGTAGTGGTTCCCGGCCGCAGGCTGACCGAGATCTCCCGTGCGCTGGCGAAGTCGGGGCTGATCCGCATCGGGCTGAACGGCACGGGTGGCGCGGGCGGTGGCTTGATCGCCTTCGAGGGAACCGGGATGCATACCACACTGCGGTTGCTGGAGGGGCGACTGCCGCGCTACGACAAGTTGTTCACGCTGGACAGCCCGGCAGTCGCGGTCGCCGAACGGGAGGCGCTCGCCGACGCGGTCCGCCGTGTCGCGGTCGTCGCGGAGCCGAACAGCCCGATCCGGCTCGGCTTCTCCGCCCAGGGAACCGTCCTCCTGCAAGCGGGGTACGAAGACGACATCGCTTCGCAGCAGCTCGCGGCCACGTTGGCCGACGCCGATGACCTGGTTGTCGCCTTCAACCCCGCGTACTTGCTGGAAGCCCTCAGCTCCTTCAACGCCTCCCAAGTGCGCTTTGAACTTCTGGGCCCCGGCCAGCGAGCACTACTCAGTGGCGTCCCGGACGAGGATGATGCGGCACGCGAAGACCACCGTCATCTCCTCATCTCAGTACGGCAACTGAGCTGACGAACAGCCGGAGCGACCCATTGGAATAGATCATCTAGAAGACTGCTGAAGATCTTGTCGTGGGCTGTCCAGCCGTAGGTCGGACAGCCCTTTGAACCGCCCCGTGTCAGGTAGAGACTCGATTCCGTGAAAGGATTGAGTCATGGCACGACCCTCCCGTTACCCGCTTGAGCTGCGCCGTCGCGCGGTGCGCATGGTTGCCGAAGTGCGCGGCGACTACCCGAACGAGACGGCCGCCCTGCAGGCGGTGGTGGACAAGCTCGACATTGGTTCCCGCGAGACGCTGCGGAACTGGGTGAAGCAGTACGAGATCGACGCGGGGCAGCGTCCAGGGACGACGACGGAGGAGTCCGCCCAGCTCAAGGCGTTGAAGAAGGAGAATGCTGAGCTGAAGCGGGCGAACGAGATCCTGAAGGCCGCGGCGAGTTTCTTCGCGGCCGAGCTCGACCGGCCATACACGCGCTCGTAGCGTTCATCGACGAGCACCGGGACCGCTTCGGCGGGGTCGAGCCGATCTGCAGAACGCTCACCGCACACGACTGCCAGATCGCCCCTTCCACGTACTACGCCCATAAGAAACGCCTCGAAACCCCCTCTGCCCGTTCCGTGCGTGACGAGGAGCTCAAGGAGAGGATCCACGAGGTCTACACGTCCAACTACCGTGTCTACGGAGCGAGGAAGATCTGGCGCGAGCTGAACCGGCAGGGGCATGCGGTGGCCCGCTGCACCGTCGAGCGCCTGATGCGCGAGCTCGGCATCCAGGGCGCGGTGCGCGGCAAACGCGTCATCACCACGATCCCCGGCGGGCAGGCCGAGCGGGCCCCCGACCTTGTCGACCGCGAGTTCGTCGCCGGCGCCCCAAACCGCTGCTGGGTAGCCGACTTCACGCACGTGAAGACCTTCGCCGGCGTCGTCTATGTCGCGTTCGTCGTGGACACCTTCTCGCGCCGGATCGTGGGCTGGTCGGCCGCCACGGTGAAGGAGACGGTGTTCGTGCTGGACGCCCTGGAGATGGCGATCTGGCAGCGCGACCGGGACCAACACCCCATACAGCCAGGCGAGTTGGTACACCATTCGGACGCCGGGTCGCAGTACACGAGCTTCCGCCTCGCCGAGCACCTGGACGCCGCCGGCATCGCGGCGAGCATCGGATCCGTCGGTGACGCGTACGACAACGCCCTGATGGAGTCCACGATCGGCCTGTACAAAACCGAGCTGATCAAACCCCAGCGACCCTGGAAGACGCTCTCCCAGGTCGAGCTGGCCACCGCCGAGTGGATCGACTGGTACAACCACCGCGTGCGCCACGAGGCGCTAGGAGATCGTGTGCGGGTGCGAATCCCCACCGCCGGACCGCCGTAGAGGCCCGGTTGAAGCTGGAGGCAGTCCAACTCAGGGAACGCTGAGGAGGGCGGGAAGCAGCCTCGACAACGTCGGGACGAGTCGGCACTGCCAGACGGCTCGGGTCCGGCTAGCAAGGCCAGAAGGCGTAACGAAAGTGAATCAGCGTCCGAAGTCCCGTAACAGTACCTCCCGGCTCCAACCTGGCGGATATGGGCCGGGGTTGCAGTACGCGACCCGTCCTCCAAGGAGATGGGCCGACTCTGAAGCCGCCCGCGGTGAAACGGCTCAGAGGCCACGCTGAATACCTGCGGTGTAGGCGTGGCGATGCTGCCGGGATAGAGCTGGACGCCGACCTGGCCGAACGACTCCTAGTGAACGTGGGAACCACTCCCGGTCGCCCTCTCGCCGGACATCCGGTGCGGTGATGGGCAGGCCCGTTGTCGGCTGTTGGCCGTGGAGTGGGGCGGAGGCCCCGTAGTAGTCCGAGCGCGCGAAAGGCGCGTACACGGCGAAGGGGGCCAGCAAGTCAGCAGGGAGGGAACTGGAATGCCGGGAGGGCGTTGGTGAATACCGACGAACTGGAGTGGGCCTTGATGAAGGCCGAGCGCCGGGTACTGGAGATCCAGACCAAGCTGCACCGTTGGGCCGTAGATGATCCTCATCGGCGGTTTGACGACCTGTACAACCTCGTGACCGACCCCGCGTTCTTGCTTGTCGCATGGGACCGGGTTCGGAGTAACAGGGGAGCCAAAACCGCTGGGGTGGACGGCCGTACGGCTGCGTCCATTTCGCTGCAGCAGGGCGTCGAGGGTTTTCTCGGCGCGCTGCGTTCCTCTCTGAAGGATCGCAGTTTCCTGCCGCTTCCGGCACGGGAGCGACTGATTCCGAAACCGGGGTCGACAAAGCGTCGACGCCTGGGAATCAGTACGATCCGCGATCGGGTGGTGCAAGCATCCCTGAAGCTGGTGATGGAACCAATCTTTGAGGCAGATTTTCTTCCGTGCTCGTACGGATTCCGCCCCAACTATCGGATCCACGACGCGGTGTCCGAGGTAAGACACTTGACTTCCCACTCTTACGAATGGGTGGTTGAGGGTGACATCCGGGCCTGCTTCGACGAGATTGCCCATCCGGCCCTTATGGACCGGGTGCGCCTTCGGATCGGGGACAGACGCGTCCTGGTGCTGGTGAAAGCCTTTCTGAAAGCGGGCATCCTCACGGAACACGGCTCGTTGAAGGAGAGTAGATCCGGTACTCCGCAAGGTTCGATCCTGTCGCCGTTGCTCAGCAACGTCGCCCTCGCCGTCCTGGACGAGCACTTCGCCCAGGCGCCAGGAGGGCCAGCGTCTACACCTAACGAGCGAGCGAAGCGCCGTCGCCGCGGTCTGCCTAATTACCGGCTCTGCCGGTACGCGGACGACTGGGTGATTGCGGTTACTGGCACGAAGGAAGACGCCTACACCCTCAAGGAAGAGGCAGCACAGGTGCTCAGCAGAATGGGGCTGCACCTGTCAGAGGAGAAGACCCTAATCACCCACATCAATGAGGGCGTGGACTTCCTGGGGTGGCGCATCCAACGCCATCGCAAGAAGGGCACGGACCGATGGTACGTCTACACCTACCCAGCCAAGAAGGCACTTCACGCCGTCATGGCCAAGGTCAAGACGATCTGCCGACAGGTCAACACAAACCAACCATTGGACGAACTCCTACGCCGACTCAACTCGGTGTTGCGAGGTTGGACCATGTTCTTCCGGCCGGGGGTGTCTAGCGCTACCTTCCAATACCTGAGCGCCTACGCATGGCGTCGGGTCATCAAATGGATTCGTAGCAAGCACCGCCGAATGAACTGGAAGGAACTGCGTCGCCGTTACTGCGGTGGCGAATGGTGGCCCAGAGGGCAGGAACGGGATCTATTTGACCCGGCAAAGGTGCGCACTACGCGTTACCGCTACCGAGGATCACGAATTCCGTCCCCCTGGCCGCTGGCGATAGCATGAGGACCGGACGCGGGCCCGAACTGGGGCTTGTGGAGAGCCCGTTGCGTTGACGAGGCGCACGGCGGGTTCGGAAGGCGGTCCGGGGAAACGGGCTGGTCGAAAGGCCAGTACCGCGCCCCGGGCCGACCTTACCGACTCCACGGTGAGATAGGGCACATCCCGCCCGTCGAATACGAAGCCAACTACTACACCGAACTCAAAAAACCCCAGGTCATCACCACGATCTGAGATCTCTACCGAACCCGGGGCGGTTCACTTCTTGCTTATGCGGTGGCCGGGGTGAGGTGCCAGCTGCCGTTGGCCCTGGTGAGTCCGAGGTTGATCAGTCGGCGGAGGTTGAGGGCGGCGGCGCGGTGGTGGAGCCAGACGTTGTTGGCGATGACGCCGCGGTAGGGGACCCGGCGGTTTCCCTTGGCGACCAGCCAGGCGATGGCACGTTCGACTGGGGGCCGCCATCTGCGGTATTCGTCCTGCCAGACGGGGTCGGTGGCAGCCTGGTGGCGGGCTGCGGTGAGCAGTTCGTGCTGGGGGTGGACGTTGAGGGTGCGCCCGGTCTTGGAGGTGGTGCAGCGTCCGCGCAGGGGGCAGTCGGTGCACATGCGCTTGAACTGGGCGGTGCGAGCACCGTCCGCTTTGACCTGTCCGAGGTTGGCGGTGTGTCCGGCCGGGCAGGTCGCGGTGCCGGCCGCCGAGTCGACGTGGAAGTCGTCGATGGTGAAGCCGCCGGGGATGGCCTGCCGCAGCGGCGGCGGCTTGATCACCAGGGTGTGGCCGTCGGCCTGCAGGTGTGCGCGCAGGTCGCCGGTGCCGTATGCGGAGTCGCCGAGCACGGTTAACTCCTGGCCCTCGTCCTCGTCGGCCAGCAGATCGCAGGCGACGGCGGCCTCGTGGTTGTCGGGGCCGTAGCCGCTGGTGAGGGCAACCGCGGTGAACAGCCCGGTCTCCGGCTCGAAGGACGCATGCCCTTTGAAGCCGTCCTGGTGGCGGGTTCGGTTTTTGTGGATGTGCCGCGCGTCCGCATCGACGGTGGACACGGTCCGGTCCGCGACCGTGCGCTGGGCGATGCGCCAGCGTCCGTCGCGTCCGTCGGAGTCCTCGGCCGGCTCCACGTCCTGGCCCGCGACCAGGGCCAGCAGGCCCACCGCGTTCGCCGCCCTCTCGCCCAGTTCCTGTTCGGGCAGGTGACCGAGCAGGTTGAGGGCGTCGGTGACCAGCGCGTCGACCAGCGCGGCGCGGGCGGCCTCGTCGTCCCAGGCGATCCTCGGCTTGCCGGGGTCGGTGCGGTAGCTGTCAAGTCAAATGAAACGTATGTGCGGCTATGAGTTGTGTTGCTGTGGTTCACGCCGCCTGGCGGGGTCGTTGATCCATGCCTGCTGGGGAATCGTCGGTGGTGCGGGGCGGCGGTTGAAGCGTTCGGGATGCTGCTCGAAGGCGGCTGTGAGGGTGGCCGCCCGCTGCTCGCGGACGAGTTCGGCGGTGCCGAAGTGGACGCTGGCGGGGGTGTGGTAGCCGATCCCGGAATGCCTGTGCACGTGGTTGTAGTGCGAGATGAACGCGTCCATCCACTCCCGCGCGTGGGCGAGGGAATCGAAGCGTTCTGGGTAGTCCGGCTGGTACTTCGTGGTGCGGAACTGGCTCTCGCTGAACGGGTTGTCGTTGCTGACCCTGGGCCTGGAGTGGCTACGGGTCACGCCGAGGTCGAGGAGCATCTGGGAGACCTGCTTGGACGTCATGGAGGTGCCGCGGTCGGCGTGCACGGTGTGCGGCACGATCCCGTTGCGGTCGATCGCCTCACGGATCAACTCCTCGGCCCGCGCGGCGGATTCGGCCGCCTCGACGGTGTGGCCGACGGCGTAGCGGGAGTAGATGTCCAGGATGACGTAGCCGTGGTACCAGATTCCCTTCGCCGGGCCGGCCAGGCACGTGATGTCCCAACTCCATACCTGCGAGGGGCCGTCGGCCACGAGCTCGGGAACCGTGTGGGGCGGGTGGGTGGCCTGACGGCGGCGTTCACCGTCCTGCCCGGCCTCCTTCAGGATCCGGTACATGGTGCGCTCGGAGCAGTGATAGCGGCCGTCGTCCAGTTCCCGGGCGTAGATCTGCGCGGGTGGCAGGTCCACGTACTCGGGCCGGTTCATCAGCTCCAGTACCGCCTGCCGCTCGGTGTCCGACAAGGCGTTGACCGGCGTGGGCCTCGGCGCCTTGGGTCTGGGCGGGGCCGGGTTCAGCCGCCGGTGATGGGTGGCCCGGGAGCGTCCGGCGATCCGGCACGCCGCCACGATGCCCAGGTACGGGGTCAGCTCCTCCACGGCCTCGTGGAGGAGCGGCTCCAGGGCGTCCTTCAGTCCGCGCTCTTGGAGAGTGCTTCCAAGAGCGCGTGTGTTTTTCCCAGCACCTCCAGCGCGGCATCCCGCTTCGCAACCTCCTTCTCCAGCCGCTCCACCTGACGCCGCAGCTTGTCGTTCTCGGCCTCGGCGGGGTGCTTCTTCGGGCGGGTGGGGCTGGTGCGGTGGTCGGTCAGCTTCTCCAGCGCGCCGGCGTCTCTGGCCTGACGCCACTCGATGACGTGGGAGTGGTACAGCCTCTCCCGGCGCAGAATCGCGCCCTTGTCTCCGGCGGGGGCGGCGTCGTACTCGGCGACGATGCGCAACTTGTACTCGGCCGAGAAGCGACGACGCTTCGGCCGCGGAGCGGGAACCTGCTCGGAAGAATTGGTACGGGACATGCGGATGGGTGCTCCTGTCGTGCACGCCCACAATATCTGATCATTTCAGGGCGTCTCACCCAACGGTGTCAGAGAGGGGTGTAGTCGTGTGCCGTGCACCACTGCTCCGCGGTCTCCTGCGCGCCGGGGACCTCACGGATCACCCGTCGGGCGGCGGAGATGATCTGGGTGACGGTGTCCTGGGTGGCCACCGCGTCATCGAGGACGGTGGAGTCCAGTGCCCGCCGCTGCTTGCCCTTGAGCACGCCGGTCCCGGCCACGACCTCTTTGACCTTGGTGAAGATCCGCGTCGGGTCGGCCGAGTGACGCAGCCGGCGCCGGAAGTACGTCAGCAGCGACGGGTCGAAAGCGGTGTCGTACAGGCCGAGCCCGCAGGCGGCCTTCCACCGCAGGTCACACCGCAACTCCTGGACTGTCTCGAAGTCCGACAGCCCGTGCAGGCTCTGCAGCACCACCGTCACGGCCAGGACCTGCGGCGGCAGACTCGGACGGCCGTTGGACGAGGGGTACATGTCGGTGAACATTCCTGGCGGGAACAGCACCTCGCGATGCTCGGCGAGGAACGCGAACACACTCCCTGCCGGGATCAACTCCCGGCAGGTCTCCCACACATCCGGCCCGACCATCTCTCCGGCCCATTCCCCCTGCATGCCTACAAGACTGGCCCCGACTCCACCGAGCCGGGGCCAGAACCCGAGATTTTCAGCAGTCTTCTAGCTAGTGCCGCATCAGACCACGTCCGCCCCGCAGAACCGCTGGAAAACTCGTCGAAGGAGCCACTCCGGCGCGGCCGAGGATGGTCTCTTTCTGGTCCCTGATCGATGTTTGGACGGACGCGGAGTCGGGGTCTGGAGTGGATTCCTTCCCTTTGCGCTCCGGAGGCCGCAACAGCGTCGGTCGGCGGCCAGGACATCGCCGTGGCGGGCGTTGACGTTTATTCCCCGCTCGATCCGGTGGGCTTGTGGTGCAGGTCTGTGGCCGCGTTACAGCTCGCTGTCCTCACATGCGGGTTGGTGATCGACCGGAAGCGACAGCCTATGAGCGCTGGAGGGGATGAACGCGGGGGTGGACCTTGGCCACCGTCTTCAGGTGCCAGGCGTGCAACGCGTCCCTCTCAGTGAGCCCGCGACGTGCGGAGGCCGTTGCCGCACATCTCGGGCAGGGAGCACAGGGCTGTTGCAAAGTCTTTTGATCTTGCGTGAGAGCGCTGGTCAGGCAAGGCCGAGGAGGTCCAGTGGTCGGCGGAAGCCGTCGTAGGACATCTCGCGGAGTCCGGCCGCGATGTTCGCGTGGCCGGAGGCTCGCAGTGTGTTGATCGCGAAGCTGCGGAGGGTGGCCATGTTGTCCGGGCCGTGTCCGGTTCGGACCGTGGAGGCGTCCTCGGCGAAGGCGGTGTCTCGGACGAAGTGGAGACGGTTCTCGATGATCCACTGCGAACGGACGATCTTCGCGATGCGCTCGGGGGAGGCTTCGCGGCTGGCCAGGTCCGTGATGACGTAGACCGTCTCGCGGCTGCGTTTGCCGGTCTTGCGCTGAGTGCGGTGCCGGACGATCTTCGCGACCTGGACCGCGTGGGGGAAGTCGACGCCGAGGTCGGTGATGGTCAGGGCCTGCACGACGCGGGTCTCCAGGCGTCCGTGGGCATCGGTGCGGTCGTAGAACTTCGCACTCGCCTTCTCCCAGGGCAGGGTGGCGAGTTGGCGGTGCAGGTTCTTCTGGTTGCGCTTCACGGTGAAGGCGTAGTGCGCCTTCTTCTCCTCGACGAGGAACCGGGCGTGATCGCGCTGGCAGTGCAGGGCATCCGCGGAGACCGTGACGCCGGTCAGGTCGTAGGGCGCCAGCAAGGCATCAAAGCAGGTGATTTCGTTCGTCTTGCCGGGGACCCGCAGTTGGGTGACGGTCAGGCCGGCGCCGGTGATCGCGGCCAGCAGATGGGCGGCCGGGATCTCGCCGTGGCGCGAGCCGCGGGCGCTCTTGCCATCCACCGCGAGGGTGTCCGCCCCGGCCGGATCGGATCCGAGCAGGTCGGCGAGCCCGCCGGGGCAGGCGGCGTTCAGGACGCGGCGGATGGTCGCCGCACTCGGCGCGATGCGCACGTTCAAGACCGTCGTGGCGCGGGCGCCGAGCCGGGCGAGCGTGTCCTGCGGGGCGCTCGCTGCCCACTGGCCGATCGCGGCGAAGGAACGGGCTCCGGTCAGCACCGCCGAGCAGGCCACCAGCAGCACGCTCACGAACGAGTGACGCTTCCCGCGCCGATGCCGGGGGTCGGCCAAGGTCCGCAGCCGCAGGGCCAGCGGTCCGATCAACCGGTGCTGACGGGTGGGCGACTTGATCAGACAGACGGTGGCAGACTGACGGCACATCGAAGCTCCGGGCGGTGCGGGCGACTTGATCGGTCACCGGCATCAACCGGAGCTTCGTTGCGTACGGACCGGGCCGACCGCGCATCGTCATACCGTCGCGACCTGCGCACTCACGTGATCACCGGGACTTTGAAACCGCCCTGGCAGGGAGCACCCTCTGAACGGCGTGACCGGGGTTGAACGAGGCAGAGGACTGAGACGGTGGCGTTGGGGGAGGTTATTTCACTCCTCCCCTGGTGTGATGAGGCGATCGGTGCTCTCAGCTCGTCCATCCCGACCACGCAGCGAGCCAGATGGCGGAAGGCTCTCACCCTGAGACCCGATATATCCGTCCATAGCCTCCCGAGACAGAACGACCACCGGGCAAAATGGGCTCATGACAAAGCTGTCCGTACGGTCGATCTGTCGTCCCCCCTCTGGTTCGGTGTTGTCGTTGTGGTCACAGAACTCCGTGCTGTCGATCGGCTCAGTAGGATCGGTCCTTTCCGTGGGTTCTGTCGGTTCTGCTGTGTCAGTCGGCTCGATCGGAAGTGCCCTGTCGGTCGGCTCGATTGGTTCTGCTCTGTCGCTGATCTCAACCGGCTCGTGGCTGAGCACAGGATCGTTGTTTTCCGCGCAGTCGCGGTGGTCCGTGCTGTCCTGGCGTTCCTCTCGCGGTTTCCTGGCCGCGGGAGGGCTGGGGGCAGTGACCGGAGGCGCACTGCTGTTGACCCAGATGCTGCACAAGGCCGACGCCGGCACCCAATAACCCTGATTGGGTGAAAAGATGTTTCGCTCGGCTACTCCAACGGGTCCGAGGCTGTTGAGGATCGAGCGGCCGCCGATGCCGATAGACCGGATGGGGCACAAGCATGGGGCTGACGACGTCTCTGCTGTCGGCGTACTGGCTGAGGGGATCCCGTCCATCATGGGCTTTGAGGAGGTGCCGGTGGGCCAAGCGCAGGAGTGGTCTGCCGGGGAGCGACTGGTTGCTGAGCATCTTCAGGTGCCCGCGCTCGAAGGGCCGCCGTGCTGCACATCGCCTCCCACCACACCTACGGTGTCCCGCGCGTCCACGCCGAACTGCGCCATTTGGGCCGACAGGTGAACCGCAAGCGCGTTGCCCGCGTGATGCGTGAGCGCGACATCCGCGGCATCAACCGGCGCAAGAGGCGTTCACTGCCCCGGTCGCTGGAGAACTTCGCCGCCGCCAACCGGCGCTATCACCTTCGGCGTGGCCTGGTGCGCGTTCGCCGCCTGGTTCCTCGTCCACATCCTCACCTGACACAACGCCCCCTGTACGGCCCATGTCGGCCGTACAGGGGGCGTTCTTTGCTGTTCCCGGGGCATTGACGGCAGCCGTACCCTGACCCCACCGGCACCGGTACCCGAGGGGGCACGCGTGGACCTGTCAGCAGACCTCAGCACCGGCGAGCGTATCCGCGTACTGCGGGAGTCCCGCGGCATGTCCCGGGCCTCCCTGGCCCAGCTCTGCGGACGCGGCACCGACTGGCTGAAGAAGATCGAGTCCGGCGAACGGGAGCTGCGGTCGCACACGTTGCTGCTGCGCCTCGCCGCCGCCCTCCAGGTGCACGACCTGGCAGCGCTCACCGGCCGGGACAGCGGGCCCGCGGCGAGTGTCCCGCTCGGCCGCCTCGCCCACCCGGCCATGCCCGCAATCTGAGCTACCGTCATGCAACGCAGCCTCACCAGCAGCACACCATCACCGGCTGATCCCGCGATCCTGCAGGGCCGGGTGGACCAGACGTGGCACCTGTGGCACACCTCGGAACACAACCGCACCGAGGTCGGCGCGCTACTCCCGGACCTGATCCGGGACGCCGAGACTGCCGTGCGCGCCCTCGACGGCGAGCAGCGCCGCGCCGCACTGGTCGCCCTTTCCGACGTCTACCGGCTCACCGGGCAAGCCACCGCCTACGTCGCCCCCGCCGAGATGGCATGGGTAGTCGCCGACCGTGCCCTGTCCGCCGCGCAGGCCGCCGACCAGCCGGCCGCGAAAGCTGCCGCAGCCTGGAACTTGGGCAACATCCTGCGCGAGACCTCATATCCAGAGGATGCGCTGCGCGTCGTCACCGAGGCCGCCGACCTGATCCGGCCGCACCTCGACGGCGCGCCGGACGACTGGCGCGGCATCTACGGCGCCCTGCAGCTCCACGCGGCCGTCACCGTCGCCCGCGAGGGACGCGACGGCGACGCCTGGCGCTACTGGGACCGCGGCGACCAGGTCGCCAAGAACCTCCCTGCCAACTACGTGCACCCCTGCACCGTGTTCGGGAGGGCCAACGTGGATTTCCATGCCGTGTCCGTCGCAACCGACCTGCAGCGAGCGCAGAAGGCCCTCGGCCTGGCAGCCGACTTGGACCCGGACACGATGCCCTCTCGTGAGCGGCGGGCCCGCCTGTGGGTCGAAGTCGCTCGCGGCCACCTCCAGCGCGGCGACACCACGGCCGCCCTGCACGTCATGCAGATGGCGCACCGCATCGGTGCGGAAACCGTCGCCTACACCCCGTCTGCCCGCACTGTGGCCGCCGAACTGTGGCGTGGCGCCCCCAGGTCGATGCGGCAAGAGGCCGGCCGGCTCGCCGAGATGGTGGGCGTGAGCACCGGCTGAACAAGGGGGACAGTCTGGGACAGGGGGACGAACTGTCCCCCTTCTCTCTTGCCCGCGGCCCTACGGTGACGCTCCGCACGCAGTCACCTACGGAAACGGGGCAGCATGCTTCCCAATTGATTGCACGCGTCCGTGCGCCGCCACGAACCGCTGACCAATCCAGCACTGGCATACGCCGTGAGGCTGAGGGCATGACTCCGAATCGAACACCCGTTCACCCGAACGGGTGATTACCTGCCGCGACCTGCTTTGTTAGACAGGTGATGCAGTCGACGTAGCCGCTCTGCGTCGGCCTCAGACGTGCCGGGCCACCAGGACGGTGCCCCCCTCTTGGCGGTGCCCCGGCACACGACGGCCCCCGTTCCCCTCATGGGAGGACCGGGGTCGTTCGGTATGTCGGCCGTGGCCGTGACCTGCCGAAACAGCAAGATCATTTAGGGGTTATTTGGGAGATCGGCTCTAGCAGTGGGGGTGTAGCCAGCCTGTAGCCAGAGCAGGAGACGCCGAACGAGGAAGAGGCCCCGAACCCTCCCTGACCTGAGATTTCCGGGGCCTTGGCCTGCTACTTCTCGGAGCCCCCTGTCGGATTCGAACCGACGACCTTCGCTTTACAAGTGGGATCGAATCCTTGCCAGGTGGTGCTCGAAGCTGCCGCGTGGTGCTGTTTCGCCTGATCAGCGCCACGCGGCGGCCTGCTCCATCCGCCTCATGACGCCTCGTGCCGGGCGGTCCGCTCACGCATCGCTCACGCATGAAGGGGATGTCACCGGCGGCGTCGGCAAGCTTCAAGACGTGGGAGAGCAGAGTTCTCTTCGAGTACCGAAGGCGGCTGCCGACACGGCGCGAATGGCAGCAGTCCACGCACACGGCGGGACTGTCGGGCCGACTGCGAAGTCCGCTCCGGCGTCGTGGCCACGTTCATCGATGCACCGGGCGCGGGGCTCCGGACGCCGCGCTCCCTGGCTCCACGCAGGGCACGCCACCAGCAGGGCTCGACCGTCAGCCCTGCGATGGGCATCTGTTGCCGTCTGCGCCCTTCCCAGGTCACAGGCCGTGGGCCTTCCTTCTCCGCCGGCTGGCCGGCAACTCTTCCACATCGTCTCCGAGTTCAAGTTGCGGAGCGATATCGAGCCAGGCTTTTACTTCACGCACTATATCCCTGCCGGTGACCTTCTCTTGAAACCAAGACAATTCCGCCAGGAGAACAATTGCCGCGAGGAGCTCTGCTCCACCTTCGAAGCTGACCGCTCTATCGAACGGTCCCCGAGCCCCTGCGCGCTAGCATGTCGCCGATCGGCACGGCGTTCGACGTGCAGGGACGGACTGCTTCGGCGTCTTCCCGGAGGAGGACATGACCCGTCGCACTGTCGTCGGTGCCCCAGCCGTAGACGATTCCTCCGTCCGCGACAGAACCACGCTGGGTGATGTGCCTCGGCGGCATCCACCCCAACTCCTGAAGAGAGGCGCTGCGTTCCAATGCACGCTGGGTGACTCAAAATAGGTGAGAGCCACCCAGCGTGTATCGGCTAGTCCAACTCGGTGAGTCGCAGTTGGCTCAGGATAGCCACATCCTGGAGAGCGGCCAACGTACGATTATCAGGGTTCGTGACGTACACGAGAACCTGCCACTCCGGAAAGTCTGGCTCTGCCAAGTAACCCTCGTCGTCTATCCAGTTTCTTTCCACTGTGACTTCCTGGACTTCGGCACTACTGAACAATAGGTAATCTCCCCCCTTGTAGGAACTGTTGCGGTGCCTAAAGTCACCACCCAGCACTCCAGACAAAGCCGCCTCAACTTCGGGGAGCTCACTGCCACGGTAGCCGAATAAGTAGAACCTCTGCATCACGTGCGACCTCTCGCATCATTTTTTCGCAATGATACTTGGCCCCCGTTCGACCGCCGCGTCAATCGATCCGTAGATCATGAAGGCGACTTTACGGCCCGCAGTATTCGAGAGTTGACTGGCGAGTCCATCCAGGCGCATTTTGCGAAGATCCTCGGGCCGCAGCGGCCCGGTGCGACTACCTCCGGAACGGAGGCCAACGCCCGCCTTTTTCGCCTTTTCAAGCAAGCTCTCGCCAGCAAGGGCAATATCGTAATCACTCTCGTCGTCAAACGGTTCGCCTGTGCGGTAGCGAGCCCCTGTCACTGAACTACCCTGGAATGCCGCTTGGGCGTCCCCGAACCCTGCTTCATTCAATCCATCGTATAGCTCGTGCACGAACTCCTCATACTGCGAAGAACCCCCGAACCCACGCGGGATATAGGGATCTTTCCCCCCAAGAGCCGGGTCGTCGCCATGGGCTGCGCCGGGGCCGAACCTCTTGGGTTGGGCTGCGCCTGCCTCGACCGCGTCCTTTTCCCAGCCGGTGAGTCCGCCGATGCCGACGAGGAGGATCTGCTGGGTGAGCTGGTCGCCGGCCGCGTCGTACTGGTCGGCGAGTTGGTCGCACCCTTGCTGGCGCAGCATTTCAGCGGCGCGGTAGAGGCGGTAGGCGGGGCGGACGGGGAAGTACTTGTCGAAGAAGGCGCCCGCGCCGCCGTTGCGGCCGGAGATGGCGTCGCCGAGGTCGCCGATGAAGGTGAAGGGGAGTTCGGCGCCTTCCTTCAGGCCTCTGCCGATGGCTTTGAGGCGGCTGGTGATCGGATCCCGCCAGCTCTGGCCCGAGAGGTCGACGGCGTAGGTCGGCCGGTCACCCGTGTAGCTGTACGCCGAGGTGTAGGGATCGGCCTGCTGCGGCTGGATGGGGTCGGTGGTGGTGAAGCGGCCGGTGGTGGGGTCGTAGTTGCGGGCGCGGAGGTTGTAGCCGGCGGCCTTGGTGGTGGGTTCGGTGTACTGGCCGGTGTACGTGAAGGGGTTGGCTGGCGGGCTGGTGGCGGTGTTGGTCTGGGTGGATTGGCCGTAGGCGGTGTAAGTCCAGCTGGACTGAAGGCTGCCGGTGGCGTCGGTGAGGTCGGTGGCGGAACCCAGTTGGTCGTGGTGCTGGAAGTACGCGTCTCCGCTGGGCAGGGTCTGGGACTGGATCTGCTCCAGCGGGTTGTACTGGTAGGTGGCGGTGAGGGTGCCGTTGCCGGTGTAGTCGGCGGCTGCCTGCGGGAGGGCGTTGTTGGGGTCCCAGACGGTGGTGCGCAGCAGGCCCGTGCCGGTCTTCGAGGCGGTGGTGCGGTTGCCGTCGGCGTCGTAGCCGTAGGTGTAGGTGGCGCTGGGGGTGGTCAGTGAGGTGAGGTGGTTGGTGGCGTCGTAGGCGTAGGTGTTGGTGCCGTCGCCGGTCTGGTTGCCGTCCTTGTCGTAGCTGTAGGTGCTGGTGGTGGTGCCGGTGGTGGCGGTGGTCAGCTGGTCGGCCGCGTCGTAGGTGTACGTGGTGGTGGTGCCGGCGGTGGTGGAGGTGAGGCGGTTGCCGACGCCGTCGTAGGTGTACGTGGTGGCGGCCGAGGCGTCGGGGCATTGGGTGCCGGCGGTGGCGGAGGTGCAGTCGGTGAGCAGTCGTCCGGCGTCGTCGTAGGTGTAGTACTGGTGGCTGGTGGGTTTGCCGAGCCGGGTGACATCGACCTGGGTGGGCTGTCCGGCGTCGTCGAGGGTGAGCTGCCAGTTGGCCAGGGTGGTCAGGCCCTTGGTGCTGCCGATGGAGGTGAGTCGGCCTGCGTTGTCGTAGCCGCGCTTTTCGGTGTAGCCGTTGGCGGTGGGCAGTGTGGTGGTGGTGAGGTTGCCGGCTGGGTCGTAGGCGTAGTTGACGGTTCCCGCGGGGCCAGTCTGGGAGGTCTGGCGGGAGTCGTCGTAGCCGTAGGTGGTCTTCTGCCCCGAGGCCGGGGCGGTGGCGGTCGCCGCCCCGGTGAGGTGGCCCGCGCCATCGCCGCTCCACCGCCGCAGATGCCCCGAGGTGTCGGGAGCGACGATGTCCAGGGTCTTGCCGGCGTCGAACGTGCCCGTGGCGGGCGTACGGTAGGACGTCCAGTCGTCGGTCTGGAGGATGTAGGTGCCGAAGCCGCCGGTGCCGTTGGCGGGGTAGAAGCGCAGCTTGTTGTGGGCGGTGTCGCGGGCGAGGAAGTCGGTTTTCCCGTCGCCGTTGAAGTCGCCGGGGGTGAGGTACATGCTGCCCCACCCGGCGCCGAGGTCAGTGCGGCTGCCGAAGGCGCCGTCGCCCTTGCCCGGATAGAGATACAGGTGCCCGTCGGCGGAGTTGATGGCGAGGACGTCGGTCTTGCCGTCGCCGGTGTAGTCGCCGGGGGTCAGCCGGTAGGTGGCCCAGCCGCTGCCGATGTCCGTGCGGGTGCCGAAGGTGCCGTCGCCCCTGCCCGGATAGAGGTACATCTCGTTGGCGGTGGAGCTGATGGCCAGCACGTCCGGCTTGCCGTCGCCGTTGAAGTCACCGGCGGTCAGGGTCATCGCACCCCACCCGGCGCCGAGGTCGGCGGCTGCGGCGAAGCCGCCGGACCCGTCGCCGTTGTACCGGTACAGGTGACCGGTGGACTTGTCGATGGCCAGGAGGTCGGTCTTGCCGTCGCCGGTGAACTCGGCGGGCAGGATCTGGTTGAAGCCGGTCCCGCTGCCGGTCAGGGTCGCACGCGCGGTGAACGTGCCATCGGGGCGGCCGAGATAGGTGCGGATGCCGTCCTTGGCGTCGGTGCGGATCACGTCGGTGATTCCGTCGCCGTTCAGGTCCGCCGATGCCGTCTGCGCTGCGCCCGACCAGTCGAGTGCGGCGCCGGCGGTGTAGTCCTGGGCGCGGGAGGTGATCCGGCCGTCGGCGTCGTAGGTGTAGGCGAAGGCGCCCTTGCCGGCGCTCGGCGCCACCGATGTCAGCCGGCCGTCCGCGTCGTAGCCGAAGGTCCGCTTGCCCTTTCCGTCGGTGACGGTCTGCGGCCGGCCGTCGGCGAAGTAGGTGTAGCCGGTCGCCGGGGTGCTGTCGCTGTACGTCGTCCCCGTGGCCAGTCCGCGCCCGTCGAACGCCGTGGTGGCGGTGATGCCGCGGGCATCGGTGGCAGTGGTGGCGTTGCCGTCCGCGTCATAGCCGAACGCCTGCTTGCGGCCCAGCGGGTCGGTGACGGACGTCCGCCGGCCAGCGTCGTCGTAACCGTACGCCGTGGTGTGCCCGCCCGGATCCTTGCGCGTGGCGAGTGTGCCGGTGACGTCGTACGAGTAGGTGGTCGCGGCCCCGTCGGGTCCGGTCACCTTCAAGATCCGGCCCAGTTCGTCGTAGCCCGTCTTCGTGACCCGACCGAGTGGATCGGTCACCGACGTGACGTAGTTCATCGCGTCGTAGGCGGTCACGGTCTTGTGGCCCAGCGGGTCGGTGACGGTCGTCTGGTTGCCGGCCGGGTCGTAGCTGTAGGTCGTCGTGTACTGCGACGCCGTGGCCCCGCTGACGTTGCCCCGCGGGTCGACCTGCGTCAGCATCCGCCCGTCCGCGTCGAACGTCGACGAAGTGGTGTACCCCAGCGGCGATGTGACGCTGGTGCGGTTGCCGTCCGCGTCGTAGCCGTAGGTCGTGACCTTCCCCAACGGGTCCTTCACCGACGTGGGCCGGCCGGCCTTGTCGTAGGCGTACGTCGTCACCTTGCCCAGCGGGTCGGTGGTGGTGGCGACGTTGTCGTTGCCGTCGTAGGTGGTCTTGGTGACATGGCCCAGCGGGTCGGTCACCGACACCACCCGGTTCAGTGCGTCGTACGCGGTGGTGGTGACGGCCCCGCTCGGGTCGGTGACCTTCGTCCGGTTGCCGTCCGCGTCGTAGGCGTAACTCGTGGTGTAGGCAGCTTTGTCGGCGCCGGAGACGTTGCCTCGCGGGGAGACCGTGCTGAGCAGTTGCCCGTTCTTGTCGTACGTGTAGGTCGTGGTGTCGCCGAGCGGGTCGGTCACCGAGGTGAGGTGAGGTGACCGGCCGCGTCGTAGGTGTTGGTGGTGACCTTCCCCGCGGGGTCGGTGCTGGTCAGGACGTTCCCAGCCGGGTCGTAGGTATAGCTGGTCGTGTGTCCCTGGGCGTCCTTGACCGAGGTCAGCTGCCCGGCTGCGTTGTAGCCGTAGCTGGTGACGTTGCCGAGCGGGTCGGTCATGGACGACAGCAGTCCGCGCGGGTCGTAGGCATACGTGGTGGTGTACGCGGCCGCATCCGCCCCGCTGACGTTGCCGCGGGGGTCGGTCTTGGTGAGGATGCGTCCCGAGGGGTCATAGGTGAACGTCGTCTTCTCACCCAGCGGCGTGGTGACCGACGTCCGGTTCCCGGCCGCGTCGTAGCCGTAGGACGTGACCTTGCCGCGCGGTGTGGTGACTGAGGCGAGCGCGCCGAGCGAGGTGTAGGTGTAGCTCACCTTTCCGCCCGCCGGGTCGGTGGCGGTGGCGACCTGGCCGGTGGAGTTGTACGTGTACCCCGTGGTGTCGCCGCGGCCGTCGGTGTGGGTGGCGACGTTGCCCTTCGCGTCGTACGTCCAGCTCTCCTTGTTGCCAACGGACGACGGCGCGGTGCGGGTGAGCATGTTCCCGGCGCTGTCGTACGTCATCGTGGTGGTGTTGCCTAGCCGGTCGGTGATGTCCACCGGGTGCAGCGACTTGTCGTAGTCGTACGAGACTTCGTTGCCATACGGGTCGATGCTCGCCATCAGCACATTGCCTGCGTACTGGTCCGACCACACCCCGCCGTCGGCGTCGGTGGTGTTCGAGGTGCTGTTGCCGTCCCAGGTGAACGTGGTCTTCTTGCCGTTGGGATCGGTCTGGCTGTTGACCCGGCCGTTCGCGTCGTAGGTGTTGACGATCTTCGCGCCGGTCGGATCCGTTACGGTGGTCAGGTGCTGGGCGGAGTCGTACCCGTACGTCGTCGTCTTGCCTGCTGGATCCGTGACCGAGGTCAGCTGCCCGGAGGTGTATCCGTACCCCACCGTGGTGTCGTCCGGCAGGGCCACCTTGCTCAGCAGGCCGTCGGAACCCACCGTGAACGCCGTGCTGCGGCCCGCGGCATCGGTGACCGACGCCAGCCGGCCCGACGTGTACGTCAGCGTCAGACCGTTTCCACTGGCGTCACGTAACGCGGTGAGCCGGCCGCCGCTGTCGAAGACGCTGGCCGAATGGTCCTGATCGGTGACGGTGTACGTGCCTCCGGACACGGTCAGCTTCAGGAACGTGCCAGCGGGCGCGACATACGTGCCGTCACTCCGTTTCCCGAAGGCGACCTTAGAACCGTCCGCGGTGAGCAGCGTGGCAGTGTTCGAGGTGAGCGTCAGTTTCGAGTCGAACGGTGTCGACCAGCCCCGTCCCAGCAGGCCCACGTCCGTGGAATCCGAACGGTAGTAGCGGTCGAGCGACAGCGGCCTACCTGCGCCCACCAGACGTGCGTCCGTGGCCTTCTCGAAGTAGGTACCCGTGGCGGTGTTCACCGGGTCCGCGCGGTCCGACTGTGCGTAACAGGTGCAGATTCCCACCTGAGAACCCGGAATGTCCGGCGTGTAGAAAGCGGTGACGTACGGCGAGTCGGTCCCGTTGGCGCTCCACGTCCCGTCAGTGCTCCGGAGGTAAATCTGGGCGAAGTACTGCTGCCCGTCCCGCAACGGTCCGTCGGCACCGTTCGACGCGGCCCAGAAGCACTCGTTCTTGAACTCCGGGTGACCACCATCGTTGGGCCACCAGTCGTAGCACCACGCAAGGACCGGATCCGACTTCCCGGCCGGGTCATCAGAGGCTCGGGTGACCTCCCTGGCCACCACAGTGGTACCCGAGGAGTCCCGGACCAGCAGCAACACCTCGGAGTAGCTCGCGGCACTGGTACCGGCCGCGAACTGCAAATGTCCGCCGATGTCCACGGTTCCCGGATACGCCACAGCAGAGGCACTGACCCAGGCGGGATCCGGCGGGACCGCGGCCGAGGACCGCGGCACCACCGCCGGGGCATGTGATGGCCGCTCAGCGGAGCGTGGTACAGGCTTGTCCGACGCAGAGTGGCGCCGTGCACGCATGAAAGCACCGGCAGGTGACAGCCGAAGGCGCTCCTTCGCCACCTGGGCGCGCCGCGCAGCCGAGGTCATCGCCTTCGGCGGCTTCGGAAGATCAGCCGCCGTCCGCGACCTCGCAGTGGAAGAGGCGTGCGACGCAGCGAGCCTGTCCGGCAGGGCCCATGACGGTGTCACGCCCCCGATGGCCACGAGCGCCATGGCCAGGACGGTGACGACGAATCGTCGCGCTCGTGTGTGCACTGTGCGCCCCCTGTGGTCAAGCCGTGAAGCATGCGACTAGGGGATCTTTGGCTGATGAGGCCCCAGAGGAACCTGTGATTTGCGGGTTGTCTGAAATCCCCACGGGGGAACTACGAGACCGGCCTGGGAACTGCCTGGCCAGACAGGCGGGATTGGAACGCGACGGATAAGAATGGCGTGAACCCGTCAGGTTCCGGGTGGCTTGGCGGAGAACATCTCAACGCTCCATGGGGAGCCTGCAGTGCTGGGGATGGCGGCCGGAGTCATGGAGACCAGGTGCTTCGCTCCGCTGCTGAGGCGGCGACTGCTGCTGGGCCCCGGCTACTTCCAGGGCATGCACCCACATGCCCTGGGCGGATTTGGCGTTCTGACCACCCTAAAGAAGAACAAAGTGGCTGATGACCTTTCGATGACGGAGGCGGACGATCTTCGCTCTCGTGCTTCGTCACCATGGTCCTTGGGGTCGGAGAACGTCTGGACCCGATGTTCGCTTGGCTTGTGCGATCTTTGGCACCGCCGGTGGAGGGTTCAGGAGCGGAGGTCCTTGACCATGACCGCGTACACCGGTGAGTCGGCGAACGGCTGCTGATCGCCCACCTTGGCATATCCCCACGACTCGTAGAGTGCCTGCACCTTCGGGTGCGTGACGTCGACCAGGAGTGCGGCGAGGTCTTCCGTGCGCTCCTTCAGCAGTGCTTCGTGGAGTCGTTCGGAGATGCCCTGTTTGCGCCAGCGCGGGCGGACCATCACCTCGGAGACCGCGTAGGTGGAGGTGTAGCCGTTGTTCGGCTCGTATCCGGTGGAACGCCACCACTCGCGGCCGGAGGCGAGCGGCGCGCCGTACGCGAAGCCGACCGGTTCGTCGGCGTCGTACGCCACCACGCAGGAGAAGCCCTCCCTGCTCGTCCAGTGGTCGACGAACCAGGCGAAGCGCTGGTGGAAGGGGTCGTCCATCTGGTCTGCGTAGGCGTCGGCGTGTACGTCGATGAGCATCTGCCGGAAGCCCTCGGGGAGGTCTCCGTCCTGGAAGTGACGCAGGTCGGTCACGCTCGGCTCCATTCGGTTCGCATGCGGTCTGCCCAGTCTCGTGCGTAGGAAGTAGAGGGGGCCATGGTGAACAGGCCGCGGTGGAAGTCTCCGATGAGGGTGCGCATGCGGCCGGGCATGGGGTCGCCGTCCATGATCGTGAAGACGTTGGCTGCCGTGGCTGTGGCCTGCTCGGCCTCCCCCTGGTGAAGTTGTGCGAGGGCGAGCTGGGCGGTCGCGAGTGCCCTGTTGCGCCGGAAGGCCCTGGGAATCTTGGCCAGTGCTCGGTAGGCCATGGCTTCGGAGTGAGCATGGCGTCGGCTGTTGAACTGCACGACGGCGGCGAGGTGGTCGAGTTCGGCTTGGCCGTAGAACGCTGTCCAACGCGGGCGTTCGCACTCGACGACCTTGGTGAAGGTGTCCTGGGCCGATCCAAGGGACCGCAGGCCGGCCCGGCCGTCACCGAGAGCCGCGTAGGCGAGGGCCACGCGGACTCGGCCCAAGGAGTCGAAGAACGGATCGCGACGAGCCGCCGGAGAGGCTTGCGCGGCCTGTGCAGCTGCCAGCGCCTCCGGCCAGTTGTGCCGCTGGTACGCGAGGATCGAAAGGTTGACCCACACGCGCATTTCGGTGGGTCCGTCCTGGGAGAGGCCGGCGTACGTCGCTGATTCGTTCAGGTAAGTCTGCGCCTGGTCGAGGTTGCGGGCATCGATGCAAGACCAGGCGGCGATGGTGGTGTACTCGGCGGCCAGTGCGTACAGGGAGCGGCGGACGCGTTCGCCGGCGTTGCGCTGCTGTAGCTCCAGTACCCTGTCGCGCCCCTGTACGGCGGCCCTCTCCAGCGCTGTGTGCCCACCCTGCCGGTCGTCCGCTTCGACAAGGGCATTGACGCCGGCGGCGGCCGTCTTGGCCGTTGCAAGCGCAGGTCAGGGCCGGTACGGCAGGGGCGTGGATGTGCCGTACCGGCGGCGTTCGGGCTCTTCCCGCGTGCGCGGAGGCGGCCTGACGGCGGGCGATCGGCCGATTGCTCTTGGCGTCACCTCTTTGCCGGTCAGGACGGCACTGCTACGTTGTGCCGTCCTGACCGGCGGGGCTGTGACCTGCGGTGATACGGCGAGGACGCGTGGGACGGCACAAGACGGATCCGGGCGGCGTCTCCTCGGCGGCAACGATCACGATGATCGAGTTGCCGTCTTGAAGCGCACCAGAGAGAAGCCCTCGCCGGTGATGGTCTGGACGCCGGAGCACACCGGCCTCTTCCTCGACCATGTCGCGGAGGACCGCCTGTACGCGCTGTGGCACCTGATCGCCTTCCGCGGGCTGCGTCGGGGCGAGGCGTGCGGGCAGAGGTGGACCGACACGCACCTCGACGACGGCCGCATCACCGTCGCCAAGCAGCTCGTCGTGAGCGGCTGGGATGTGTACGAGGACGACCCCAAGACCGACGCGGGCGCCCGCACCATCGCGCTCGACTCCGACACGGTCCGAGCCCTCACGCGCCACCGCGTCCAGCAGGACAAGGACCGAGAGGAATGGGGCAGCGCCTGGGTGGAGACCTGCCGTGTCTTCACCAAGGAGAACGGCGAGATGCTCCACCCCGCCAACGTCACGCGCCGCTTCATCGAGCTGTACGAGGAGATCGGCCTCCCGCCCATCCGGCTCCACGACCTGCGGCACGGCGCGGCGACGCTTGCGCACGCGGCCGGGGCCGACCTGAAGGACATCCAGGAGATGCTCGGCCACTCCTCGATCGCCATCACGGCGGACACGTACACGAGCCTGCTGCCCGAGGCCGACCGTGCGATCGCCGAGGCCGCCGCACGCCTGGTCCCGCGCGCCCGCCGGACGGGTGATGCCGAAACGGCCGAGACCGAGCCAGAGGCCGCCGACGGCGTGGAATCCGGCGCCGAAGACATGCCGGCGGATGCCGAGGAATCCGCAGCCCACCCCGGCCCTGGTGGCGCATCCGCTCACGCACCGCTCACGCAAACGGCCCCGGACGCGGAGTCCGAGGCCGAATAGAGCGCCTCACCTGAGAGAAGCACCAGGTCAGAGCAGGTTTTCCAGAGCCCCCTGTCGGATTCGAACCGACGACCTTCGCTTTACAAGTTCGATCACTCCGCGGCCCTGCCGGGGAGCCACATGGCCACGTTGGCCATGCCAGGTCGCCTAGGAGTGCTGGCGTCCTGCGCCGTTGATGTCACTTATGGATGTCAGAGTGGCCCAACTGCGCGCGTTCGCTGGCACGATGGTCCCGTGGTTGACCTGGAGCGAATCGCGGCAGAGATCATGGCGTACCTGCGAGCACTCGACGAGAGCGCCACGCTGCGGCACCACTTCCGCCACGCTGACGAAGAAGGCGGCCTCTGGTACATCGAGGCCGTACCCGACCGCGGCGAGTTGATCGTCATCAAGCAGGCCGAGCTGACCTCGGCCGGCCAGGTCCACCGGTACAGCTGTGAGCACCTGGAGGACGAGCACGGCGGCCTGACAGACCAAGCGATCGATCCTGAACAGGATCCGCTGGAGGCCATCTCGGCCGAAGAGTTTCTGCGGGTATGGACTCGATGAGCGTGGACAACCACTTTAGGAGAGCGGCTGGGTGATCTGTGGCTTGAGCTGCGGCTTCGTCGGCCGGGGAGGCGAGTGGCTACACGCCCGCAGAGCACCGGTGTTGACCGTGGCTGGCCCCTGCATCTGGCACGGTTGTGGCACGAACCTCAGCCGACGACAGTCAGCCACGACGGCGGGTGCGCTGGCCGACCAGGCGCGCGTATGCCTCGCTGCACCCCCACCGGCCTTCACCGCGTTGCCAGCGCCGTCGACCAGAGCCAGCCACGACGGCCGGCACGTCCCTGACGGTGCTTGTGCCCTCAGCTTGGGAAGCTGAGGGGATACATCGTCGATTCGGTCCCTGAACTGGGCGAACGGCCGCTTCGCGGCTCCGGTTAGGGCCGTCGCTGTCACCGTAGTTCCCCGCTGTTATCCGCCGTATCTGGTGCGCTTGTGGTGCGTCTGGAGCTCTGGACGTCACGGCCGCAGTAGGTGATCTCGATCGTGCACCAGGTGTTGTTTCTGACCGCGCCGCAGCCTGTGGATACGCGCACCTCTAGGCATTGGTCGACGGCGCGGGTTCCCGACGATGCTCCAGCCATGTGCGGCTTAGGTCGCCCCAGATCGCCTGATACTGACCAAAGATCTCGTTCAGATGATCGAACGTGAGCTCGTCGGCGGCCGTTGAGGCCACGAGGTATTCGAGGTCATCGGCAAGTCGCTGGAACCGGTACTGCGCTTCCTCCATCAGAACCCACCGGGAGCGCCAGTTGAAGAACGGTTCGACGGCTCCTAGCAGCGTCACCAGCGCTACACACGCCAGGGCCAGACCAGCCCAGGTGTTGAGGTTCTGCAGGCCCAGGATGACGGTGGACGCAGCGGACAGTACGAGCGTCGCCACCTTGGTGACGGCGGCACTTCGACTGAACCGCTTCTTCTTGCCGCGGGCGTAGCCGTTGCCCTGACGGATCTTGTCCAACAGGAGGGCGGCAACCTCCCTCGGGCTGAGACCAACGCCCAGGTCACTGTCCGGCTGCACTTTGCCCCCAAGCTCTGTCGCCACCCTGCAGCTCGCTGCCCTGGCAATCGCGCCTAGCGTAGCCGCTCGAGGCTCCTACAACGGAAGGTGGTCTGGCGGTCTGAGTGGCTCTGACCTTGTACGCCTGCCCTGCCTGTCACCTGCGCTGATGGTCCGCTGACGTCCGTGGTTGTTCGCGGTTGTGCGTCGTGGCTGTCACGCAGTCAGACACTCAGGACGCCTCGCGCGCCGGCCGTGGCACAAACTCTAGAGGCCGCGTAGTGCCTCATACAGCTCACCGTATGCGGCCCAACAGTCGATGCTGCCGTCGTCGTACAGGCTGCCCATGTACCAGTCCTCGTCATCGACGGGCTTCACGAGGCACAGACCGTGAAACCCAAGAACGATCTCTGGGCGCAGGACCTCGTGGGCTCCGGGGCCAGCCACCCATTTGACCGTCCGTTCAGAGTCCAGGACGACAGCCTCTTGATCCCCGGACACGTCACGGATCCGCCGAAGGGTCCACTGCGCTGGCAGTTGAGCGTCTGTCACTCCCCGATGGTCTCACCAGCCATCGTGCACCACCACATTAGGAGAGAGGGTGGGGCCTCGGTGCGGTGACCTGCCGTTTCGTCGGTCGAGCTAGCGGGCACAGCTGTTGCCCCTAGCCACCCTTGCTGACCGCAGCTGACCCCTGCATCTGGCTTGACTGTGGCACGGCGAGTGTTCAGGTGGCGCTCTGTTCGGGATTCGGCTGCTGGGCTGGGATGCCTCGTTGTACGGATCCGCCTGATACATCGGGCAGCGTGGCATCGGTGAACTTCAAGATCAGGGCTGCTTGCAGCCGACCCTTCAGCTCTTGATCAAGCACGGCTTCAACGAGTCGCATGGCGTTACGCGTTCCGCGCTCTGACCTCATGTCCTGGCGCAGAAGCTTCGTCTGACTGGCTAGGTGGTCCATGGCACCGCGCGCCTGTCTGTGGAAGAGCACACCTACGGTCCCAGTGACGATGCCCGTAACGTTCGTGACCATCGCCGCATACAACTCGCCGGTCGTCTCCGACCGCCAGATGGCCATAGCGACACCGACAAAGAGAATCATGCAACCAAGGCCAGAGAACACGAGACTCATGATCGAACTGCGCTGCGCCTGAGTCAGCCCGTGAGCGTAGTAGTCCGCCAGAAGCACGGAGAAGGTCTGTTCTTCTCGCTCGGCGCGCAGATCCTCGGCAGCCGCTGCCGAATCAACCGTGATGTTGTAGTAGGTGTTGTGTGTGGCCGATTGCCCTGTTCCGCCGGGTTCCTCCGTGTCAGCGCTGGCTTGTGGCTCACGAATGGCCACACTCCCGTCAGCTGAGATCTGAAGTTCCCGCTGCAGCCGTTGGCGATTCTCGGCAACATCCCGCTTGTACGAGCCGAGGGATGCTCTGACGGCTGAGTACAGGGCGCCAACACTCGCTACCGCCCCGAAGGCGGCCGGGACCCAGTCGGAGAGTGAACCCATGCATCGATCTTGCCACCAACGCGTTGATAGCGCTGGGGTTTCGGCGTTGCCCGACGGTGCTCGCAGGTCCTGCAGATCCGCGGCCTACCCCAAGGGTCCGACGTGTCGGGAACGGGGGGCGGAGTCTCAATGGTTCTGTCGCGCCGGTGTCGATCTTGAAAACCGTCGTGGCAGCGATGTCACCGTGGGTTCAAATCCCACCGCCTCCGCTTGATGAGCAGTGAGAACGGCCCCTGACCTGGTTGTCCGGTCGAGGGCCGTTCTCGTGTCCGCGCGCTGTGACTGCCCGGTGTTCCCCGTGGTTGCCCGCTCGATCGGGCACGGTTGGGGCACGGCCACCTACTGATGCGTAGCTCGAAGAACTCGGATCGCCTAGCTGATGGCTGAGGCAGCGATCAGGCAGGCGTGAATAGCTACACGTGCCTCCATGCGTCTCCCTCGGCGTCTAGGATGCTGACCTCAACCTGAAGGGCGGGGGCACGTGGGAGCTTATGAGATCAGCGATAACCAGAGAATTAGGGACAGGGCGGTTTCAAAGTCCCGGCGGTAGCTGTCAAGTCAAATGAAACGTATGTGCGGCTATGAATTGTGTTGCTGTGGTTCACGCCGCCTGGCGGGGTCGTTGATCCATGCCTGCTGGGGAATCGTCGGTGGTGCGGGGCGGCGGTTGAAGCGTTCGGGATGCTGCTCGAAGGCGGCTGTGAGGGTGGCCGCCCGCTGCTCGCGGACGAGTTCGGCGGTGCCGAAGTGGACGCTGGCGGGGGTGTGGTAGCCGATCCCGGAATGCCTGTGCACGTGGTTGTAGTGCGAGATGAACGCGTCCATCCACTCCCGCGCGTGGGCGAGGGAATCGAAGCGTTCTGGGTAGTCCGGCTGGTACTTCGTGGTGCGGAACTGGCTCTCGCTGAACGGGTTGTCGTTGCTGACCCTGGGCCTGGAGTGGCTACGGGTCACGCCGAGGTCGAGGAGCATCTGGGAGACCTGCTTGGACGTCATGGAGGTGCCGCGGTCGGCGTGCACGGTGTGCGGCACGATCCCGTTGCGGTCGATCGCCTCACGGATCAACTCCTCTGCCCGCGCGGCGGATTCGGCCGCCTCGACGGTGTGGCCGACGGCGTAGCGGGAGTAGATGTCCAGGATGACGTAGCCGTGGTACCAGTTTCCCTTCGCCGGGCCGGCCAGGCATGTGATGTCCCAACTCCATACCTGCGAGGGGCCGTCGGCCACGAGCTCGGGAACCGTGTGGGGCGGGTGGGTGGCCTGACGGCGGCGTTCACCGTCCTGCCCGGCCTCCTTCAGGATCCGGTACATGGTGCGCTCGGAGCAGTGATAGCGGCCGTCGTCCAGTTCCCGGGCGTAGATCTGCGCGGGTGGCAGGTCCACGTACTCGGGCCGGTTCATCAGCTCCAGCACCGCCTGCCGCTCGGTGTCCGACAAGGCGTTGACCGGCGTGGGCCTCGGCGCCTTGGGTCTGGGCGGGGCCGGGTTCAGCCGCCGGTGATGGGTGGCCCGGGAGCGTCCGGCGATCCGGCACGCCGCCACGATGCCCAGGTACGGGGTCAGCTCCTCCACGGCCTCGTGGAGGAGCGGCTCCAGGGCGTCCTTCAGTCCGCGCTCTTGGAGAGTGCTTCCAAGAGCGCGTGTGTTTTTCCCAGCACCTCCAGCGCGGCATCCCGCTTCGCAACCTCCTTCTCCAGCCGCTCCACCTGACGCCGCAGCTTGTCGTTCTCGGCCTCGGCGGGGTGCTTCTTCGGGCGGGTGGGGCTGGTGCGGTGGTCGGTCAGCTTCTCCAGCGCGCCGGCGTCTCTGGCCTGACGCCACTCGATGACGTGGGAGTGGTACAGCCTCTCCCGGCGCAGAATCGCGCCCTTGTCTCCGGCGGGGGCGGCGTCGTACTCGGCGACGATGCGCAACTTGTACTCGGCCGAGAAGCGACGACGCTTCGGCCGCGGAGCGGGAACCTGCTCGGAAGAATTGGTACGGGACATGCGGATGGGTGCTCCTGTCGTGCACGCCCACAATATCTGATCATTTCAGGGCGTCTCACCCAACGGTGTCAGAGAGGGCGGTGATCACGTGAGTGCGCAGGTCGCGACGGTATGACGATGCGCGGTCGGCCCGGTCCGTACGCAACGAAGCTCCGGTTGATGCCGGTGACCGATCAAGTCGCCCGCACCGCCCGGAGCTTCGATGTGCCGTCAGTCTGCCACCGTCTGTCTGATCAAGTCGCCCACCCGTCAGCACCGGTTGATCGGACCGCTGGCCCTGCGGCTGCGGACCTTGGCCGACCCCCGGCATCGGCGCGGGAAGCGTCACTCGTTCGTGAGCGTGCTGCTGGTGGCCTGCTCGGCGGTGCTGACCGGAGCCCGTTCCTTCGCCGCGATCGGCCAGTGGGCAGCGAGCGCCCCGCAGGACACGCTCGCCCGGCTCGGCGCCCGCGCCACGACGGTCTTGAACGTGCGCATCGCGCCGAGTGCGGCGACCATCCGCCGCGTCCTGAACGCCGCCTGCCCCGGCGGGCTCGCCGACCTGCTCGGATCCGATCCGGCCGGGGCGGACACCCTCGCGGTGGATGGCAAGAGCGCCCGCGGCTCGCGCCACGGCGAGATCCCGGCCGCCCATCTGCTGGCCGCGATCACCGGCGCCGGCCTGACCGTCACCCAACTGCGGGTCCCCGGCAAGACGAACGAAATCACCTGCTTTGATGCCTTGCTGGCGCCCTACGACCTGACCGGCGTCACGGTCTCCGCGGATGCCCTGCACTGCCAGCGCGATCACGCCCGGTTCCTCGTCGAGGAGAAGAAGGCGCACTACGCCTTCACCGTGAAGCGCAACCAGAAGAACCTGCACCGCCAACTCGCCACCCTGCCCTGGGAGAAGGCGAGTGCGAAGTTCTACGACCGCACCGATGCCCACGGACGCCTGGAGACCCGCGTCGTGCAGGCCCTGACCATCACCGACCTCGGCGTCGACTTCCCCCACGCGGTCCAGGTCGCGAAGATCGTCCGGCACCGCACTCAGCGCAAGACCGGCAAACGCAGCCGCGAGACGGTCTACGTCATCACGGACCTGGCCAGCCGCGAAGCCTCCCCCGAGCGCATCGCGAAGATCGTCCGCTCGCAGTGGATCATCGAGAACCGTCTCCACTTCGTCCGAGACACCGCCTTCGCCGAGGACGCCTCCACGGTCCGAACCGGACACGGCCCGGACAACATGGCCACCCTCCGCAGCTTCGCGATCAACACACTGCGAGCCTCCGGCCACGCGAACATCGCGGCCGGACTCCGCGAGATGTCCTACGACGGCTTCCGCCGACCACTGGACCTCCTCGGCCTTGCCTGACCAGCGCTCCCACGCAAGATCAAAAGACTTTGCAACAGCCCTGGAATTAGGGACGACGCGGAAACTATCGCAGCCCGAGCAAAATATATAGATGAGCTTCGGGCGAATGTGCCGATCCAGAGAATTTCGCGAAGTGAAGATATCCAAGAACTTCAACACTTCCTGAGTATCGTCAACTCTGAACTCGATTTCGCCAGAGCGGAACTCCCGCCACGGATTTACAAGACGGCGGTCTCTCACATCCACCGTAGAAAAGAACTAATCTCGTCGCGCCTCTGGGAGATCACTAACAGGAGGCAGATAAATTCGCTTCGCGAGACGCTAGATCTCATACCGGACTCTGGCAATAGGGAAAGGATTCGAGCCGAGCTGGATGCGCTTGAGCAGTCATCGAAGTCTTTCGCAAGTGAGAGCCGCGAGAGTATCTCCGAACGTTTCGAAGAAGAAAAAACGCGGCGCTGCTGAAGCAGCACATATCTGAGCGCAAGTGGAGTGTTCGTACGCAACTACTTGCGCGTGAATCGGTTGCTACGTTGGTGGGCTCGCTGCTCCTAGTTGGATTGGCGGCCGTCATTACGGTTGCGATGTTTTTGAAGGTGCCGGTCTCGGAAATACTGGCTAACAGTTTCCTGATAGTGCTTGGATATTTCTTTGGGCAAAATAGTGACAGGCGAAAAGCTGGTCCAGAGTCCTGACTTGAATGCTCGCCCTGGACGGCCTTCCTCTTGACATACCCGACATTGGCCGAGCGCACCGCCACCCGTAAACAGGTCCGCGCCCAGGGCTTGCGTCATAACGCATGCAGGAGACTCCCGATCCACCCATCCGGACCGGGAGTCTGTTGACTGGTGTCCAGCCGGAGCCGTCGCGGTTCACAGCTCTTGGTGTCAAGCGGCCGGGCGGGACCTTGACAGGTATCTCTCGTCCCGGCTCGGCTCATACAGCCGCGCCTCACGGGGTACTCTCAGCTGGGGCCCGCTCACCTGACGACGGACAGACGGGGCCTAGCAGCAGACGCTGGGGGCACGGGTCGCCCTGATCCCGCCCGAACGGTAACCACCAGTCCGAAGATCCAGCTACTAAGTTCCTGAGTGCTGACGTTTAGCTCGTCCGCCACCTGGCGCGTTGATATTCCCTTTCCCTGCGCCAAGTTAAAAACCTTCTCCAGCAACTGGGACTTCTCACGAGTCGGCATCCCGCGGGGCTCAGACGACCGATATCCCTGCTTGCTCAACTCGATACAGGCTTTGCGATAATGCCAATCGGATAGCATATCGAGATCATGCAGCCTGTAAGTGAGCGCCATTGCTGCGACCTTCCAAATCTTCTTCGCGCTGACAATCTGCGACGGGAGTGGGGATTTGGGGATGCAGCTTCTCACGCTTGCTTCAGGCATAAGGAAAGCGCTGGCGAAAGCATTTGCTTCCTTTTCTGCCGGCGGCCCCTGTAGACTCCGCTCCTCTCCGTGCAGCACGAGATGGCCCAGCTCGTGAGCCACATCAAATCGCCCGCGCTCCGGACTCTTCAGTGTGCTCAGAAAGATAAACGGCGTGCCATTTCGCCAGAACGAAAATGCGTCGACATCGGCGAACTCTGGCGGCAGGGAGAAAACGCGAACTCCGCGCGATTCGACCAAGTGAACCATGTTGGAGATCGGAGTATCATCGAGACCCCAACGCGTGCGCAAGACATTTGCCGCCCCCTCTGGATCTAGACGCCCCAGAGTCGGAAGTTGGGCAGCCGGAAGCTTGTAGCGAACTTCGATCCACTCATTAAGCTCCAATGCCAGGGTGCTAGCAGCCAATGCGGCATCTCTCGGGGCCGCAGCTAGCTTACTTCGAGCACGGAATGACACAGCATCTGGAGGCAAGATCTCGACGTCAGGTTTCCGGAAAAATGACTCTGGAAAATCCAGTGCAGCTGAGATCTTCGCGAGCGTCTCCCGCGTCGGATCTGTGCGTCCCGTCTCGTAGTTGGACAGGCTTTGGAGGCTCACCCCCACACGCTCGCTGAGATCCGCGAGGGTGAGCCCCCTTCGCTTGCGAGCGATGGCGATACGCGAGGAAGAAACCATCTACTACCGCCACCCTCACATATGACCGGATTGCCCCTATCTCACCACTCTTCAACGGGAACGTCGAAGCCGGTGTCACCGTCAGGGTAATCGAACATCTTTTTGAATCGAATGGCGGGGAGGAGGATCCTCCGGTCCCAGCTGTCGATCTTGCCCTGGACGCCCACCCTACTGGGGAGGGACAGCTCGCTCCGCACCTCGATGAAGCCCTGCTTCCTCGCCGCGTACCGGTAGGTCAACAAGTACCACGTAGTCAAACGCGCATACTCGCCGTCGGTAAGTTCCGCTTCGGCATCATCCTGCGGGGGCAACGGGAAGAGGCCGGGATCAAGATCCTGGTTGCGGGCCACCAGCGACTCCTTCGCCACGCCCGCCGGCCTGTGACTCCGCGGCTGCGGGTTCCCGGGCAGGCCGGTACGAGCATCGCCCAGCAAGACACCGATGGCCATCGTCTTGTCGGGGTTGACGCTGAGCGGAGACTGCTTGGGGTCATACCGCTTCCAATGCTCCTCAGTGCGGAGCAGGTAGCGCAGCGTACGCACTCGGGCGAAGTAGTCCAATGTGCCCGCAGCGTTGTTGGCGTCGTCCTCCGTGGCGCCGGCCCGGGCTTCTTCTCCTTCGCTGATGAGGCGCTCGAAGTACTCGTACTTCAGGCCCAGCTCCGCGAGCTCAACTTCATGGCCACCGCGTTCATCGGGTCTGGCCCAGGCGTTCGCGCTCACACACCCCTCCCGTGGGGTTGTAAGAACGCTCCCTCAGGTGAGGGGCGATTTTTATAAGCGTAGCGTGCGCCACTGACAGTCGAGGGTGTGATGTGCAGTCAAGTACCCTCCTGCGCAGGTCAGTCAGGCAATGGAGGTGAGATCACGACCTCCTCGCCCACCACTCGCCCCGCTCTCATCCCGTCCGCCGTCGACCCACACACCGTGGGGCCGCGTCTGCTCGGCTCTGCCTGGGTCGGCGGTGGACGGGATGAGAGCTCCACACGCACGCCACTACGGACCCGCAGTCGGGAAGGGCGCCCCCTCCATCCCGGTGCCGGCCGATCCCCCGCCGGAGGCATTGCCTTGACCGCAGACCGCACTATGCGGTGATCGGCTCATGGCCTTCGGCCCTACCCACACGTGGGCGCGCGTCGGCGCAGCGCGGGCGGAGCGGGCCGGAGGCAGGAGCGGCGCCCGCAGCGGAGCCGGGAGCGCGCCCGGCGGAGCGGAGCGACGCCGGGGCTTGAACCCGTAGAGAAAGTTGTAACTCACTCTGTCGAGCGGGGCTTGAACTCGTTCGCGCACGCCGGAAGTTCGGCGCCCTGGCGGTGGGCGAGAGGAAGGAAGAGCGCTGGTCGGATCGTCCACGTGATCCGGGTGTTGGCGTGGGTCACTGACACCGTGCACGGTTCCACCCGCAACAGAGCTCGTCGGGTCTCGATGCGGCCCTCGTACAGCCACTCCCACGCTTCGTCCGAAGCATCTGAGTCCAGGGCAGGGGAGATCGTCCGGAGGGCGACCGATACCCAACGGTCGGCCTGCGGTGCCGAGTAGGCGTCGAACGATGCCAGTAGTGCCGGCCGCTGCTGCTCGGCCAGGTCCTCGGTCCAGCACTCACACCAGAAGCCTCGTTTCAGCACGAGCGTCCTCCCAGTCGATGGTCCGCGTACAGCTCCGCGGTGACCGTGTAGCCCTGGTCGCTGCTGTGGACGACCACTCGGTGAGCGATGGTGCTGACCATGTCCAGGCCCCGGCCGTGTTCCGCGTCGTGGTCCTGGTGCTCGATCTTCGGGGCCGTGCCCGTGCCGCCGTCGTCCGTGACCGAGACCGCGATGACCTGAGCCGAGACCGCGACGGCCAAGTGAAAGACGCCGGACTCCAAGCCGCTCGCCGTGTGGCGGATCGCGTTGGTGCTCAGCTCGCTCACGATGAGGGCGGCGTCGTCCGCCAAGGGTGATCCGCGCAGGATGTCACGGGTCCAGCGGCGGGCTCGGCTCACTTCTTCCGGGAATCCTGGGCAACTCAGCCCCCAGACCCGGGCTGTACTCGTATACTCGTGCATACAAGTTCCTTCGTGCTGGTAGGCCGCCATGTGCAGCGGGTTCGGGCTAGACGAGTTTCACGCCGTCGTGGGCGCGAACGGCCGGCGGGGACGCCGCGTCGAGTGCGTCAAGAACGCGGATCGCGTACGCCTCGTCGGCGAGCTCGGTGACCTCTTCACGAGTGGCCCAGCGCAGCGCGCGGGTCTCGTCACCAGTGGTGGGCGTGCCGTCCGCGGCCTCACAGCGGAAGACCAGAGAGACGATCAAGCCCTTCATGTTCTTGTAGACGCCGGTCAGGGTCGCCGGAAGTGCGATCTTGATGCCGGTCTCTTCGAGGACTTCGCGCTGGAGGGCTTCCGGGATGGTCTCCTCCTTTTCGAGGACACCGCCCGGCGGTTCCCAGTGGCCGTTGTCCCGGCGCTGGATCAGGAGGGCCCGGCCTTGGTCGTCCACGACGACCCCGGCGACGCTCACGGAGTGCGGGCGTTCTGTGCTCACGTTCCTCGGCCCTCTCGGCTGGCTAGGCTCTCCACCGTAGCAACACCACTCGCCCACTCGTCTAGATACCTAAAGGAGTACTCGTGAGCCCTCTCTCTTCGGGCCTGCTCGGTGATCTCGACCCCACGAGCGATCGTGCGGTCTTCCGGCAGATCGCCGACCAGCTGCGCGAGGCCATCGACCGTGGGCGATTCCGTGAGGGCGAGAAGCTGCCCTCCGAAGCCGACCTTGTCGAGCACTTCGGCGTGTCCCGGATGACGGTCCGCAACGCCTTCTCCATCCTCCAGGGCGAGGGCCTGGTGCACGCCGAGCACGGCCGAGGGGTCTTCGTACGACCACGACCGCCTGTGCGACGGCTGGCCTCGGACCGCTTCGCCCGGCGACACCGGGAGCAGGGCAAGTCCGCGTTCATCGTGGAAGCCGACGCGGCCGGCAGTCACCCCCAGGTGGACAGCCTGGAGGTCAAGGAGGAGAAGGCCGGCCAGGACATCTCCACCCGGCTCGGGTCCGTCCGGCGGGTTCTCGCGCGTCGGCGCCGCTACCTGCTCGACGGGAAGCCGGTCGAGTTCGCCACCTCCTACCTCCCGCTCGACATCGCCCGAGGAACCCCCATCGCCGAACCCAACCCCGGCCCCGGCGGCATCTACGCCCGCCTCGAAGAACTCGGCCACCACCTCGACCACTTCGAGGAGGAGATCCGCGCACGGATGCCCTCCCCGGCCGAGGTGAAGACGCTTCGGCTGGCGGCCGGCGTGCCGGTCATCCACCTCATCCGGACCGCCTTCGACACGGAGGGACGGGCGGTCGAGGTCTGCGACACGGTGATGGCGGCGGACGCGTACGTGCTGTCGTACCAGCTCCCGGCCACGTGATCAGATGGGCGACGGCACGGCTCTAAGCGGTCGGCTCGTCCTCGCCGTCGGCGGCGGGCGCGGACATGTGGCCGATGTTGGTCCACATGAAGCTCTCTCGCCAGTCGGGCTTGTCGAGCATCCAGCCGAGGAGAGCCTGCAAGACCTTCTCCTGGGACACCGTTCGGGTCTGGTGGTGCTCCGCAGGGACACCGTCGCGGTATTCCAGCTGGTAGGTGTTGTTGTCGCGGAACCAGACCTGGATGTACCAGTCGCCCTCCCGTTCCTCGTCGCGGCGCTCAAGGATCAAGTACTCGTTGCCGCGTCTCAGGTTGGCGAGCATGGTTCCTACTGCCGGCTTCGTGGGGCGCTTCAGCTCGTAGCCACGGCCGTTGGTCGCTATCAGCATGGGTGGATTCTGGCGGGTAGGTCTGACATGGGGCGTAGGGCGCTTCTCCGAACTCGTACACCCCAACACGCCAACTCGTATAGACGAGTGGGCGAGTTGTGTGGCAAGGTGATCCCGCGATCCCGACCAAGGGACTCGCAGGACCCATCTTGTATAGACGAGTAGATAGGAGTGTGCCTTGCGCACCATCCGCGTGGAGACCTCGGCCGCGACGATCCTCCTCACCGAGGCCCCTGAGCCGAAGGTCCGCGACCGGCAGACCGGCGAGATCGCCAAGGACGCCAACAGCGGCGAGGCGCTGATGACCATCGGCGTCGTCTACATCGAGGACGGCGAGTCGTCGCTCATCAAGGTCACCGTTCCGGAAGGCGGCATCTCCGAGGGGCTGACTCTCGGGGCGCCGGTCTCGCTGCCCGGCCTCATCGCCCGGCCGTGGGAGTCCGTCTTCAACGGCCAGCAGCGCCACGGCATCGCCTACCGCGCCGCCGCCGTCACCCCTGCCGCCTTCCCGGCCGCCACCGGGGTCGCTGCCTGATGTCCGACCTGACGACGCTTCTCGAAGTGGGTGGTCCTGTCGCCGTACTCGGCGGCGGGGCCGCCTACGCCCGGGCCAAGCACCCGGCGGCGTACTGGTCCACGATCGGCCTCCCGGTGTCCACGGTCCGGCTGCTCAGCTCGTACGGCTCGGTCATGGAAGCGTGCGGCCTGACCGTGGCGCCCTCCCGACTGCGCGTCCTCGCCATGAAGGCCATGACGCAGCGCGAGGTGCGGCCCGTACCGCCGCGCCGGGGCATCATCCGACCCACTCTGACCGGGTTGAAGCTTCGCCTCCGCCTGGCACCCGGCCAGGAACCCGCCGACATCGCCGCGTCCGCCGAGCGGCTGCGGCACGCCTGGGGCGTTCATTCCGCGTACGTCACCACCGTCAAGCCGGGGGTCGTCGAGCTGAGGCTCGTGGGCTACGACGTCTTACGGCGGGTGCGTATGCCGCGCAAGGCCGCGGGCGGCTTCCTCACGGTGCCGGTCGCACTGCGAGAGGACGCGACGCCGTTCATACGCGACTACCGCACCATCCCGCACCAACTCACCCTCGGCGCAACCCTTTCCGGCAAGTCCATGTACCTGCGCCACCTGATCGCCGGACTCGCCCGACAGCCGGTCGCCCTGGTCGGCATCGACTGCAAGCGCGGCGTCGAACTGGCTCCCTTCGCACCCCGGCTTTCGGCGCTCGCCACGGACCCGGACCAGGCGGCCGAGCTGCTGCCCACGCTGGTCAAGGAGATGGAGGACCGATACGACCTGATCAGGGCCCGGCAGGGCATAGCCCCGGACACCCCGGACGAGGAGATCACCTCCGACATCTGGGGACTGCCCGAGGACGAACGCCCGGTGCCCGTCGTGCTGTTCGTGGACGAGGTGGCAGAGCTGTTCCTCGTGGCCACCAAGAAGGACGAGGAACGCCGGGACGAGATGGTCACCCAGCTCATCCGGCTCGCCCAGCTCGGCCGCGCCGCCGGCATCTACCTGGAAGTCTGCGGACAGCGCTTCGGTGCCGAACTCGGCAAGGGCGCCACCATGCTCCGCGCCCAGCTCACCGGCCGCGTGTGCCACCGCGTCAACGATGAAGCCTCCGCCAAGATGGCGCTCGGCGACATCGCACCCGAAGCGGTGCATGCGGCTTGCTCCATCGCACCCGAACGCCCCGGCCTGGCCGTGGCAGGCGACACCTCCGGCGGCTGGTCCCGCATCCGCACGCCGTACCTCTCCCTCGGCGACGCCGCCGAGACCTGCCAGGAATCGGCGCACATGGTGCCCGACCTGGCCGTGCTGAAGCCCTTCCGGCCGGACGTGCCCGTGCGCCCGGTCGAGTCCGCGGCACCTGTCGTCCTGCCCCACCCGGTCATCGACTGACCTTCCCCGCCCGACTCCGGAAGGAGCCGCATCATGCGCGCCCGCCTGGCCCGCGTCGACGCGGTACTCGTCCAAGCTCTCATCGCCGCCGCGCTGTCCTTCGCCCACCTCCACGACCTCGCCATGGCAGCCGGACAGGATGGGTGGAAAGCCTGGGCCTACCCCGTCTCCGTCGATCTGCTGTTGGTCGCTGCCTGGCGTCGACTGCGCTCCGGTACGACCAAAGCGGCGGCCTGGTGCTGGTTCGTCACCGCGCTCACCGCATCCCTCGGCGCCAACGTCGCCACCGCCGGCCTCCTCGACCTCAGCAATGTCCCGGCCTGGCTGCGCACCCTCGTCGCGGGCTGGCCCGCCGTCGCCTTCCTCGGCGGAACCCTCCTCGCCCACACCGCGCCCGAGACAGACCCCGGCACCGAGGTCATCGAGGACCAGGAGGACGAGCCCGAAACCGCACCCGAACCGCCTGCCCAACCGACCATCGAGGCACCGGCACAGACCCCACCCGTGCCGGTCCCATCCGCCCTGGTCGAACACGCCCGCAAGGTCGCCGCCGAGCATCACGCCCGCACCGGTACCCCCATCGACACCCCGACCCTCCGCGCCCGCCTCGGCGTCCCAGCCCCCATGGCCGAAGCCATCGCCACACACATCTGAGAGGGAGACCCCGTGACCGCCAACCGGCACTTCCGCAACGTCATCCGCATCGGCCCCGTCCAGGTCGGAACCGCCTACGACAACCGGGGCCGCGAGAAGCACACCGCCGCCTGCACCGCTCCGCGCTGCGGCTTCTCCGCCGACTACGACAGCCGCGCCGCCGCCGAACTGGCCGCCCGCACCCACCGCTGCCCTGTTCGCTGAAAGGACCCGGACAACCGTGACCGTCTCGCTGCCGCTCGTCGTCGTCCTCGGCTTCTTCGCCTGGGGAGCGATCAAGTTCCTCGGCGTCCGCCCCTGGATCGTCGTCCTCATCGCCTTGTTCGGCTTCTGGCTCTCGCACAGCTTCCTGGCCCCCGCCATCGAGTCCGGCACGCGGTCCGGCGTGGGCGTCGTAAACGGCTCACATAACTAGACGAGTAGATAAGGAGAAGGCGACCGTGCTCCAGCCCAAGTACCCGGACAACCCCACCCCGCCACCCGTCCACACCCACACCCCGACGGACCCGGCGCCCGTCCGGCGCGGCCTCCCGTCCCTCTCCGTCGATCAGAAGACGGTCGCGGCCGTGCTCGTCGGTGGCGTCGTCCTCACCGCGCTCCTGGCCGCTGTCGCCGTCACGGCCGTCTCCGTGGCCATCGCCGCCGTGGTCCTTCGCTCACTCCTCCGCGAGCACAACCGGCGCTGACACGCCCTGACCTCCGGGGCGGCGCAACACGGCCAAGCATCCGCCGCCCCGGCGGCCCATTCCTCCCGACAACACCCGTCAGAAGGAGACCGCCATCTTCACCCGCACCACCCCGCCCCCGCTCCCGGAACTCAGCAACCTCGCCGCCCACGGCACCCTGCCCGGTATCCTCCGCCAGCTCTCCGGACTCGGCGGCTGCACCAACCCGATCCGCCTCGACGGCCACCGCACCGAGTACGACGTCGACACCACCACCGGCGAGATCGGCCGCGTCCTCCAGCACCTCGACTCGACCACCCTCCCGGCCGGCCAGCTACTCGTCCGCTGCAACAACCGCCGCACCACCCGCTGCCCCGCCTGCGCCGAGGTCTACCGCCGCGACACCTTCCACCTCATCACCGCCGGACTGCGCGGCGGCAAGGGCACACCGGAACAGGTCGCCGCCCACCCCCGCGTCTTCGCCACCTTCACCGCCCCCGGCTTCGGCCCGGTCCACAACCGCCGCACCGACGGCCGCCCCTGCCGCTGCGGCGCCCGCCACGAACAGGACGACCACGCCCTTGGCACCCCGCTCGACCCCGACACGTACGACTACGAAGCGGCCGTGCTGTGGAACGCGCACGCCGGTCTCCTCTGGCGCCGCTTCTCCATCCACCTGCGCCGGGAGATCGCCAAGCGCGCGGGCCTGTCACAACGCCGCTTCCGTGAACACGCCCGCGTCTCCTTCGCCAAGGTCGCCGAGTACCAGAAGCGCGGCGCCGTCCACTTCCACGCCGTGATCCGCCTCGACGGCCCCAGCGGCGGCGACACCCCGCCCCCAGCCTGGGCCACTGCCGAACTGCTCACCGACGCCATCGAGGCTGCCGCCGCCAAGACCCGCGTCGACGGCCCGACCATCGACGGCCGCGACCACACCTTCACCTTCGGCCGCCAGCTCGACGTCCGCACCATCCGCTCCGCCGACTTCAACAACGGCCAGGAGCTGTCCGAGCGGGCTGTAGCCGCGTACATCGCCAAGTACGCCACCAAGGGCGCAGAGACCGCGACGGGCGCCCTCGACCGCCCCCTGAAGTTCGCTGCCGAACTCGCCCAGCTCAACATCAGCGACCACGCCCGCCGCCTCATCCGAACCGCCTGGGCCCTCGGCGCCCGCAAGGACCTGGAACACCTCCGCCCGCGCGCCTGGGCCCACATGCTCGGCTTCCGCGGCCACTTCTCCACCAAGTCCCGCCGCTACTCCACCACCCTCGGCGCCCTCCGCGACGCCCGCGCCCAATGGCGTCGAGCACAGGCAACTGCACCCAACGGTCCGGAGACCGAGACCACATACGTCCTCGCCCACTGGGTCTTCGCCGGCACCGGCCTGTCCGACACCGAAGCCTGGCTTGCCGCATCCCTCGAACCCGCTCCCGGAACGGAAGGAGAACCCACCCATGCATGACGACGAGCTGCTGACGGTCCCGGACGTCATGGCGCGTCTCAAGCTCGGCCGCTCCACGGTCTATGACCTCATCCGCTCCCGGCGTCTTCCCTCGATCACCATCGGCCGGTGCCGCCGTATCCCGGCGCGGGCTGTCCGCGAGTACATCAGCAACGAACTGGAGGCAGCGGCCTGATGGCCCAGCAACGCAAACGGAACCCCAACGGCGCCGGGACCATCACCAAGCGCAAGGACGGCCGGTTCCAGTGCGCGGTCTACGTGCTTCAACCGGACGGCACCCGCGCCCGCAAGTTCGCCTACGGCAAGACCTGGGCTGAGTGTGACGCCAAGCGCCGGGAACTGCTCGACAAGGTGGACCAGGGCGTGCCCGTGCCCACCAAGTCGGCCAAGCTCTCGGAGTGGCTGCCGTACTGGCTGGAGCACTTCATCAAGCCCAACCGCAAGCGCACGACGTACAGCAAGTACGCGATGCACGTGCGCCTCTACCTCGTGCCGTTGCTCGGCTCCAAGAGCCTGGAGGCGCTGGGGCCTCGACACGTGCGGACGTTCGTCGCCGAGGTGTCGCGCCGGGCCTCCCCGGCCACGGCCAAGGAGGCGCACCGCGTGCTGCGGACCGCCCTCACCGCGGCCTGCCGTGAGGAGCTGGTGACGCGGAACGCCGCCTCGCTCGTAGAGGCCCCGAAGGTGCCCCGCCGCGAGCTGACGCCGTGGACGCTGGACGAAACGCTGACGTTCCTGGAGCACGCACGCCGCGATCCGCTGTACGCCGCCTTCGTCCTGGCGGTCTCCATGGGCCTGCGGCGCGGCGAGATCCTCGGGCTTCGCTGGTCGGACGTGGACCTCGAACACCGGGTGCTGCGGATCAGCAAGCAGGTGCAGCGCGTGGGCGGGGAGCTGTACGAGGACACCACCAAGAGCGGCCGGGCGCGTCCCGTACCCCTCCCCCTGATCTGCCTGGCGGCGCTCCGCTGGCACCGGATGCGGCAGACGGAGGCTGCGCGGCTCAAGGGAGAGGAGCTGTCGCCGTCCTCCTACGTCTTCACCACCCGTACCGGTCGCCCGATCGACCCGCAGAACATCAACCGGTCGTTCTTCCGCATCACCGCCGCTGCCGGCCTTCGGCGCATCCGTCTGCACGACGCCCGGCACGGCTGCGCCACGCTCCTCACCGCGGCCGGTGTCGCGCCCCGCGTCGTGATGGAGATCCTGGGGCACAGCCAGATCAGCATCACCATGGACGTGTACACGCACGTGGCCTCGGACACGCAGCGCGAGGCCATCAGCCACATGGATCGCCTGCTCAGGCGCCGTGTCGAACGTGAGTGACCGCCCGCGTTGATGTCACCCGTGGATGTCGAACGCCCCGGACCGATCATCGGCCGGGGCGTTCGCGCTGTTCAACCCAAGAGCCCCCTGTCGGATTCGAACCGACGACCTTCGCTTTACAAGAGCGGCGCTCTGACCAGCTGAGCTAAGGAGGCCTGCACGTGTGCGTGCCGCATACGTGCCTGTGCAGTGTACCCACCTCCTGCTGCGGCCCCGGCGAAAATTTCCATGAAGTTCACAGTCGCCCGGGTAATGACAGACCGAGTGAACGCCAGGTACCGTCTCGATCCGGTTCACTCGCGTGGACTACACCAACCACCTTCCTACAACGGATCGTCCGGCACGTTCCTGCCGGTAGAAGGGGGCCCATTCACCATGGCCACTGTCACGTTCGACAAGGCGACCCGGATCTACCCGGGTTCCGAGAAGCCCGCCGTCGATGCTCTCGAGATCGCGATCGAGGACGGCGAGTTCCTCGTCCTGGTCGGCCCGTCCGGCTGCGGGAAGTCCACCTCCCTGCGGATGCTCGCGGGCCTGGAGGACGTCAACGCCGGCGCCATCCGCATCGGTGACCGCGACGTCACGCACCTGCCGCCCAAGGACCGGGACATCGCCATGGTGTTCCAGAACTACGCCCTCTACCCTCACATGACGGTCGCCGACAACATGGGCTTCGCGCTCAAGATCGCCGGTGTCAACAAGGCGGAGATCCGGCAGAAGGTCGAGGAAGCCGCGAAGATCCTCGACCTCACCGAGTATCTGGACCGCAAGCCGAAGGCCCTCTCCGGCGGTCAGCGCCAGCGTGTCGCCATGGGCCGCGCGATCGTGCGTGAGCCGCAGGTCTTCCTCATGGACGAGCCGCTGTCCAACCTGGATGCCAAGCTCCGCGTCTCGACCCGTACGCAGATCGCGTCCCTGCAGCGGCGCCTCGGCATCACCACTGTCTACGTCACCCACGACCAGGTCGAGGCCATGACGATGGGCGACCGCGTGGCCGTGCTCAAGGACGGCGTGCTCCAGCAGGTCGACTCGCCCCGACACATGTACGACAAGCCCGCCAACCTCTTCGTCGCCGGCTTCATCGGCTCCCCCGCCATGAACCTGGTCGAGGTGCCGATCATCGACGGCGGTGTGAAGTTCGGCAACAGCGTGGTGCCGGTGAGCCGGGAGGCACTGAAGGCCGCCACCGACAAGGGTGACAGCACGGTGACCGTCGGCGTCCGCCCCGAGCACTTCGACGTGGTCGAACAGAGCGGCGCCGCCGCGTCCCTGTCGAAGGACGCGGCTGACGGCCCAGCCGGCCTCGCCGTCTCGGTGAACGTGGTCGAGGAGACCGGCGCCGACGGCTACATCTACGGCACCGTCGAGGTCGGCGGCGAGAACAAGGACATCGTGGTCCGTGTCAGCAGCCGCTCCGTGCCGGAGAAGGGCTCCACCGTGCACGTGGTGCCGCAGCCGGGCGAGGCGCACGTGTTCTCGACGTCCACGGGTGCGCGACTGTCCGACTGACGTCGTCCCACACGTCCTGTGGAGGGGCCCCGCGGCCCGATGTGGCTGCCGCGGGGCCCTCTTGTTTGCCCTGCGACACCCTGGCAAAGCGTTCGTTGTGGGCACTGGGCGTCAAGCCACTACCCGCAAAGCGGCGCGTTCTCATCCCCCGTAAGAGTGACTCATTGTCCCCCGATCATTACTGGGCGCTACCCTCACTCGCGTGAAGCACTCCACCACCCCACAGACGCAACGCGGCCACCGGGGCGGCCCTGCCCGCCGGATCGGCCGCACTCTCGCCCTCGTCCTGCCCGTCGTCCTGGTGCTCTCCGGGACCCTCGCGGTCACCCGGGTCAACTGGACCGGGAGCCCCTCCAGCTCGATGCTGGCCGCCTCGGACGTCTCCTCGGCGGAGGTTTCCCCGGCGAAGGTCTCCTCCAGGACGGCCACCCGTACCCCGCAGGACGTGCTCCGGGACCATCTGATGGCCGAGTTGCAGGACAAGAACCCTGGTGTGGTTCTCACCCATCTCCAGCAGGCCGTGAACGGGCACCCCTCGCTGGCCGAGCACTGCACCTCCATCGCCCGGGCCCTCGGCAAGGCCGCGGTGCGCATCTACGGTGCCTCGCGCGCCCAGTCATACGCGCGCCCGGTGTGCGACACCGCCTTCGCCTCCGGCGTGCTGGCCGCGCACAGCTGAGCCACGCTCCGCTGTTACCGACCCGGCGGTCGGTAACAGCTCCCCAAGGAACAGGTCAGCCGCGGACCAACGGCGGTGGGACGCCACGTACAGTGCGTTCATGACCCATCCGAACGCCGCGTCGCGCCCCACTCAAGCCGTGGTTCTGGCCGGTGGCCAGGGCTCACGGCTGCGTCCTTACACCGACGACCGGCCCAAGCCCATGGTCGAGATCCCCGGCACGGGCGTCCCGATCATCGGCCACCAGCTGACCTGGCTCGCCGAGGAGGGCGTGACGGACGTGGTGGTCTCCTGCGGCCACCTCGCCGAGGTCCTGCAGAAGTGGCTGGACTCGACCGACCTGCCCGTCTCCGTCACCACCGCCGTGGAGACCGAGCCCCTCGGCCGCGGCGGCGGCCTGAAGTTCGCCGCCGCACACCTCCCCCACCCCGACCGGCCCTGGTACGCCACCAACGGCGACATCTGGACCCGCTTCTCGCTGCGGGACATGGCCGACTTCCACACCGAGCGGGACGCCGTCGCCACTCTGGCACTGGCGCGTCCACGCATCCCTTGGGGCGCGGTGAAGACCGACGGCTTCGGGCACATCACCGACTTCATCGAGGCCCCACCGTCCACGTTCGAGATCAACGCCGGTGTGTACGTGTTCTCGCCCGAGTTCGCCGGCCTGCTGCCGGAACGCGGAGACCACGAGCGGACGACGTTCCCCCGGCTGGCCCGGGAGCGGAAGCTCGCGGGGTTCCCCATCCCGCAGGGGGCGTACTGGCGGGCCATCGACACGGCCAAGGATCTGACCGAGGCGGCCAAGGAGCTGGCGGCTCTCGGACGCTGACGGATCCGCGTCCGACGGTCGCGCGCCGTCCGAACGCACCGCAAACGGACCCCGTACCTTCGGTGGTACGGGGTCCTCGTTGTCCTGGCTCGCTAGCCCAACAGACCGCCCACCAGGCCCGGCTGGCCCGTGGAAGAGGCGCCGCCGGAGCTGCTGGTACCCGTCGGCGTACCAGCGCCCGAGGAGCTGCTGGTACCACCCGTGCTGGTCGGGCCAGCCGTCGTGCTGGGGGCGCCGCCGGTCGGGGAGGTCCGGCTGGGCGGGGCCTGCCCCGTAGTGCCCTGGGTCTGGCTGGGGGTTGTCGTGGCGGCGCCGGTGCCACGGGTGACGGCACCCGGCGTCGTCGCCGCGCCGGAGGGGCTCGCGCCAGCCGTGGCGCCGCCGGTGGGCGAGGTGGAGACCACCGGGCCCTTCCGGTGCCGCTTGCCGGGCTCCTGCGGAAGCGGGGAGCCGGGCAGGTTGTTGCGGGGGGCCTCACCCGGACCGGGTACGACCACGCGCCCCGAGTCGCGGACGGCACCACCCAGCAACGAACCGATGAGGAACGTCAGGCCGACGGTGATGGCCGTGATCAGCGCACCGCGACGCAGGACGTAGCGACGCAGTTCCCAGATACCGGCGCGGGGACCGAGACGCCGCCAGGCACCGGCCGCGAGACGGCCGTCCACGGAGTAGACGGGGGCGCCAGCGATGATCAGCGGGGACCAGGCAGCGAGATAGATGATGTCGGGAGCGTCGTAGGCGGGGACCGTCTTCCAGCTGACGGTGACGATCAGTGCGGCGGAGAGCAGGGCACCCAGGACCGCGGCCACCCGCTGCCAGCAACCCAGGATCGTCAGGACACCCACGATCACCTGGAGGAAGGCGATGACCAGGCCGGAGCCGACCGGGTGGTGCAGGGCGAACTGGCGCAACGGTTCGGCGACGTCCCAGGGGTGCAGGGTGTTGAGCCACTTGACCATGGAACCGCGCTTGCCGCCGTCGAAGTAGACGGGATCGCACAGCTTGCCCATGCCGGCGTAGATGGAGATGAAGCCGAGGAAGATGCGCAGGGGGAGGAAGACGACGCCGAGGTTCATCCGGCGGCCGGGGTAGTAGGCGTGCCGGGCCGGGTCGTCACCGTGGCGCCGGGCGGCGTACGCGGCATCGGGGCCGGACTCCCCCGGGGCCGCGTAGCCGTCGTACGGCTCGACGCCGTCGCCCGCGTAGGCGGGTTCGTCGTAGGCGCCGCTCACCGTGCGCATGGTCGGCAGGAGGCGGGTGCCGTCGGCGTCGGCGGCGGTGCGCTGGTGGCCCACGACTGGCGTCTCGACGGTCTGGTCGAGGTCGTCGTAGGTGTCGGCGTAGCCGGTCTCGACGCGTGGGATGACCTGGGTGGCGCCGGCTTCCGCCTCGTCGGCGTGGCGGACGCTGTTGCCCCGCACGGCCTGGAGGAGCCGGTGGGCGCCCGTGTCGTCGGGGGCGGACTTGCCGCTCCACACGACGGGGCGACGGCGGCCGGCGGCACCCGCCCGGCCCGCCGTGCCCACGGCGGGCATGCGCGCGGTGTCCTGGGCGGCGCTCAGGTGCCGGGCGATCCGCGGAGATGGGGTGCCACGCGTCGCCGATCCGCCCAGCTGCACGCGGAAGCTGGCGTGATTGACGATGACCTGCGCCGGATCGCTCGGCACCTTCACCATGCTCAGCGCGGGAGCGTCGTCGAAGCCCGACGAGCGGTCCCCCGTGGGTGTGCGGGGTGTTCTGGTGTCCACACTCATCTAACCGAGTGACGTGGAGTTAGGACACTGCTTGGACCGATCGGATGTGTCCGGACCGCGTCAAAGCCGCCCTACACGCCGTATGGACGCCGGAATTGCCTCGCACGGGTGAGATCGGGCACGGGTGTTCAGCCCCGTCGGCGCGCCGCCTCGTACAGCACGATCCCCGCCGCGACGCCCGCGTTCAGCGACTCCGCGCCACCCGGCATCGGAATCCGGACACGGAAGTCACAGGTCTCGCCGACCAGGCGGGACAGGCCCTTGCCCTCGCTGCCGACCACGATGACGACCGGCCCCGCGAGGGCTTCGAGGTCGCCGAGTTCGACCTCGCCGTCGGCCGCCAGGCCGGCCACCATGATGCCGGCCTTCTGGTAGGCCTCCAGCGTCCGGGTGAGGTTGGTGGCGCGCGCGACCGGGGTGCGGGCGGCCGTACCGGCGGAGGTCTTCCAGGCGCCCGCGGTCATGCTGGCCGAACGGCGCTCGGGCACGACCACTCCGTGGCCGCCGAAGGCGGAGACCGAGCGCACGACCGCGCCGAGGTTGCGCGGGTCGGTAACGCCGTCGAGCGCCACGATCAGCGGGTCCTCACCCTCGTCGTAGGCCGCGTCGGTGAGGTCCTCGGGGTGCGCGTACTCGTACGGTGGGACCTGCAGGACCAGGCCCTGGTGGTTCAGGCCGCCCGTCATGCGGTCCAACTCGGGACGCGGGGCCTCCATCAGGTTGATGCCGCCGCGCTCGGCGGCGAGCTGCAGGGCCTCGCGGACGCGCTCGTCGTTGTCGATGAACTGCTGGACGTAGAGCGTCGAGGCCGGCACGCCCTCGCGGAGCGCCTCGACCACCGGGTTGCGGCCGACGACCAGCTCGGAAGCGGACTTGCCGCCACCCCGACGCTGCTGCGGGCGGCCCTGCCCGCGGCGGGCCTTGGCCGCGGCGACACGCTGTTTGGCGTGGCCCTTGCGCATCTCGGCGGGCGGGGTCGGCCCCTTGCCTTCCAGGCCCCGGCGCCGCTTGCCGCCGCTGCCGACCTGCGCGCCCTTCTTGCCGGACATGCGGCGGTTGTTCGCGGCCATGAGTTACCTGTCTCTACTCTCGGGAAAAGCGTTTCGTACGTATGTCTTATGCAGTGTGCCGCCCGGAGGGCCGGGCGGCACAATCGATCAAGGGTGGGTGCTCAACGGGCTCCGAGGCTCCAGCGCGGACCCTGCGGGCTGTCCTCGATGACCAGACCCGACTGCCCCAGCTGATCGCGGATGGCGTCGGCGGTGGCCCAGTCCTTGCGTGCGCGGGCGGACTCGCGCTGGTCCAGGACCAGGCGCACGAGGCCGTCGACCACGCCGTGCAGGTCTTCGCTCCGGTCGGCCTCGCCTGCCCAGTGCGCATCGAGCGGGTCGAGACCGAGGACGCCGAGCATGGCCCGCACCTCCGCGAGCCGGGCCACGGCGGCTTCCTTGTCGCCGGCGGCCAGCGCGCTGTTGCCGTGCCGGACGGCGGTGTGCACGACCGCGAGGGCCTGCGGCACGCCCATGTCGTCGTCCATCGCCGCGGCGAAGGCGGACGGGACCTCGGCGGCGGGCTCCACGGTCTCCCCGGCCAGTTCGGTGACCCGCTGCACGAAGCCCTCGATCCGGGCGAACGCCGACTCGGCCTCGTGCACCGACGCCTCGCTGTACTCGATCATCGAGCGGTAGTGCGGGGTACCGAGGTAGTAGCGCAACACGATCGGCCGCCACCGCTTGACCATCTCGGAGACCAGGACGCTGTTGCCGAGCGACTTCGACATCTTCTCGCCGCTCAGGGTGACCCAGGCGTTGTGCAGCCAGTAGCGGGCGAACTCGTCGCCGAACGCCTTGGCCTGGGCGATCTCGTTCTCGTGGTGCGGGAAGATCAGGTCGACGCCGCCGCCGTGGATGTCGAAGGCGCTGCCGAGGTACTTGTGGGCCATCGCCGAGCACTCCAGGTGCCAGCCGGGCCGACCCGGGCCCCAAGGCGTCGGCCAGCTCGGCTCGCCCGGCTTCGCCGCCTTCCACATGGCGAAGTCGCGCTGGTCCCGCTTGCCGGTCTCGCCCTCGCCCGAGGGCTGGAGCAGGTTGTCCAGCTCCTGCCGGGACAGCTCCAGGTACTGCGGGAAGGACCGTACGTCGAAATAGACGTTGCCCTCGGCCTCGTAGGCGTGCCCGCGCTCGATGAGGCGCTGCATCATCTCGACCATCTCGGGCACGTGCCCGGTGGCGCGGGGCTCGTAGGTGGGCGGGAGGCACCCGAGGGCGTTGTAGCCGTCGTTGAAGGCGCGCTCGTTCTCGTACCCGATCGACCACCACGGCCGGTCCTGCTCGTGGCCCTTGGCAATGATCTTGTCATCGATGTCCGTGACGTTCCGGATGAACGTCACGTCATAACCGCGGTACGCGAACCAGCGACGCATGATGTCGAAGTTGAGGTACGAGCGGATGTGACCGATGTGCGGCGGCGCCTGCACGGTCGCGCCACACAGGTAGATCGAGACACAGCCCGGCCTGAGCGGGGTGAAATCACGGATCTGCCGGGCGTTGGTGTCGTACAGGCGAATAGTCACCACTCCAGGGTAGTGGGCGCCGGGACGTGCCTGACGCCCCTTCCCCACAACGCGGGTGACTCACCTCGTCCCGGTGACGTTCCGGGCCGTGATCCGCACGACCACCCGCTGGGCGTCGTGCACGGAGGCGCGGTTGAAGTCCACGTACTTCTCTCCGTGTACTTCTCGTTCAGCTCGTTGATGAGTTCCGGGCCGCCCCCGGTGGTCACCTCGACGGTGCCGCGGACCTCGGCGTACGCGTCGGGCTGCTCGGGTTCATGACGACGACCGTCACCCGCGGGTCGCGGTCCAGGTTCTTCTTCGTGCGGCGGTTGACCGTGGTGGAGAAGAGGATCTGGTCGCCGTCCCGTTTCACCCGGACCGGGGACATCTGCGGGCTGCCGTCGGGCTAGGACGGTGCCGACGACGATGAACACCTTGCCGTCGAGCAGGGACTTGAGCCGGTCGGACCGGGCGGCCGACCTGGATACCTCCACACGACCACGGTCGGCGGTGACTCTTCCGGTGCCCCCGCACGCTCTCCACTCCCCCGCACGGCGAACAGGCCACGAACGCGCCGCCGCGCCCCGGGGCCCGCCCACCCCGGGAACACCGCCACGCCCCGGCAGTCCGGTCGCCGCGGGCCCGGGAGCCCCGACTGCGGCGACCCGGTGCCGAACGGTCAGCCGGTCCGGGCCACCAGGGCCGTCGCCACCGCCATCAGGCCCTCGTCGCGGCCCGGGAAGCCGAGGCCGTCCGTGGTCGCGCCGGAGACCGAGACCGGTGCGCCGGCCGCTTCGGAGAGGATCTCCTCGGCCTCGTCCCGCCGCTTGCCGATCTTCGGTCGGGGACCGACGACCTGTACGGCGATGTTGCCGATGGTGAAGCCCGCCTCACGGACGATCCGGGCCGCCTCGGTGAGCAGGGTGGTCCCGGACGCGCCGGACCACTCAGGGCGGCCGGTGCCGAAGTGCCGACCCAGATCACCGAGACCGGCGGCGGAGAAGAGGGCGTTGCAGGCGGCGTGCGCCACGACGTCGGCGTCGGAGTGCCCAGCCAGGCCCGGCCCCTGCCCCTCCCACTTCAGGCCGGCGCACCACAGCTCCCGCCCCTCTTCGAAGGCATGGACGTCCGTGCCGATACCGACCCGGGGAAGCACCAGGGGCCGCTCGGAAGCCGGCCCAAAAGGCGGCTCGGGAGACCGTTCAGAAGCCATCGGTGAGCCTCCTGCGGGCCAGGACCGCCTCGGCGAGGACCAGGTCGAGCGGGCGGGTGACCTTGAAGGCCTCCTCATGGCCGGGTACGGCGACGACGGTCAGCCCCAGCTGCTCCACCATGCTCGCGTCGTCGGTGACGTTCTCGGTGACGGTCTCGTGGGCGCGGACCAGGGTCACGCGGTCGAAGCCCTGGGGGGTCTGTACCGCGCGCAGCCGGGCGCGGTCGGGCGTGGCGACGACCGGTTCGGGGTCGCCGGGCACGGCTGCGGGCTCGACCTCCTTCACGGTGTCGGCCAGTGGCAGTGCGGGGACGACGGCGAGGGCACCGTCACGTACCGCCTCGACGACCCCGTCCACGGTGTCGACGGGGACGAGCGGGCGGGCAGCGTCGTGGACCAGGACGATGCCGTACTCGGGCGGCAGGGCGTCGAGACCGAGCTTGACCGATTCCTGGCGGGACTCCCCGCCGGGGACGACCAGGAAATCGGTGCGCTCGGGGAGTTCGTGCGCATCGAGCAGGGACTTGACCTCGGCGGCGCCGTCCGGCGGGGCCACGACGATCACCAGGGAGACGTAACGGGACGCGGCGAGCGCGTGCACCGCGTGGATGAGCATGGGCGTGCCGTTCAGCGTGCGCAGCGCCTTGGGGGCGCCTGGGCCGAGGCGTACGCCGCGGCCGGCGGCGGGAATCACGGCGGCGACAGAGGTCTGCGCAGGCGAAGGGCGCGGTTCGTCAGACATCGGTTCCTGTCAGGTTTGTGTGCTCGACCTAGGTGGGTATGGCCTGGAGGAGTGCCGAGCGCGACGCCTTGACCGGACCCTTTCCGTGACCCTGGTCGAGCCATCCGCCCGGGCCCGGCACGTCACGTATCGGGGGCCGTAGGTGAAGACCCTCGGGGAACATGCGAGGCACTGCGGGGACGAACATGCCGCAGCGCCCGGCGACAGGGTGAGTGTCATCGGGCACCGCGGCATTTCACTGTGCTGAGCGTGCTGAAGCTGAGCGTGCCGGAAGCGAGGGATCGCTGCCGCCGCGCCTCAGGAAGCGAGCACCTCGTCGAGCAGAGCCTCGGCCTTGTCCTCGTTCGTGTTCTCAGCGAGAGCCAGCTCGCTCACCAGAATCTGGCGGGCCTTGGCTAGCATGCGCTTCTCACCGGCGGAGAGTCCGCGCTCACGCTCACGACGCCACAGGTCACGCACGACTTCTGCGACCTTGATGACATCGCCGGAGGCGAGCTTCTCCAGATTTGCCTTGTAGCGACGGGACCAGTTCGTGGGCTCTTCGGCATACGGCGCACGCAGCACCTCGAAGACCCGGTCGAGCCCGTCCTGACCGACCACATCACGCACGCCGACGAACTCCGCATTGTCCGCTGGCACACGCACCGTCAGGTCACCCTGGGCGACCTTCAGCACCAAGTAGGTCTTGTCCACGCCTTTGATCTGGCGAGTTTCGATGGCCTCGATCAGCGCGGCCCCGTGATGGGGATAGACCACGGTGTCGCCAACCTTGAACGTCATGTGACAGGTACCCCTTCCGTGGCTATCCAGGGTAACACGGATACGGCGTCTTCTGAATGGCGTTTTCGCAGGTCAGGGCATATCTCGGGGCTTGACAACAGCAACCGGAACGTGCTGCGAGGGGCCTGCGGAAGCGGGTATTCGCAGGTCGGAGGGGCTCTCCGGGCGAGGCGAAACGCGCACCGTACACGCCCCAGAAGCTCACTCCAAGTGGACGAACGCCCCACTTTGTCCGGTTCCAAGCGTACGACTTCCGCTACTCCGTTCGGTGACCCGAGATGGATGTGAGACGAATCCGAAATTGATCAACGATGGCCGGCGGGGGTGGCCCGCGTTCAATATCGGGGCTCCCGCGCATTCCTTCGCAGAAATCCCGTGAGCGATGTTGCCGCAGTGTTGCGAGACGCCTTCCGGGTGATGGCAAGAGCCGAGTTACCCGAGCCTTGGTCGGGGCCCGAGAGGGGGGCGCTGCCGTGTTATGTGAATGACGGACCAGCCGCCGCGGAATGTGACCGGCGGGTCACCTGTGGCGGCCGGGGTACCCCCGCCCGGAGGGACGCCCGGCACTCGGGGGAGGGTCGGGTGCGGCCGCGCGGGAACGGCTCGGTAACCTAAGGTCGCCGACAGACATTTAGGGTGGCTTTACAAGGAAGCCGCCCGTGCGTTCAAGGAGTTGCCGCCGCCGTGAGCAGCAGCCTTCGACGCGGCGCCCTCGCCGCCTCCGCCATCGTCTTCTCGATCGCCTCGCTCGCCGCCTGTGGCGCCGGCAACAACGCCCAGACCCTGCAGATCAAGCCGGACAACGCGGCGACCAGTGTGGGCGACATCAAGATCCAGAACGCCACGATCATCACGCAGCCCGACCTGAACTCGACGGGTCCGGCCGTGGTCTCGGCGACCCTGTTCAACGTGGGCGGCAAGGACCAGACGCTGCAGTCGCTCACGATCCCGGGCACCAGCGAGGCCGTCAAGCTGACGCCGGCCAAGGGTCAGACCCTGACCGTCCCGGCGCACGGCTCCCTGGTCATCGGCGGCAAGGGCAACGCCTCCGCCATGGTGAGCAGCGGTCGTGAAGCGGTCCAGGACGGCAACGCCCAGAAAGTCACCTTCACCTTCAGCAAGACCGGTGACGTGAGCCTGCGCGCCTTCGTCGTCCCGGCCACCAGCTACTTCGGCGAGTGGGGCCCGAGCGAGATCCCGTCCGCCCCCGCCACCACCTCCGGCGCCCCGGGCGCGACCGCGTCCAGCAGCAGCAAGCCGGCGAAGGGCAGCACCGCGACCCCCTCGTCCACGGCTTCCGAAACGGCCGCCACCCCGAGCGACTCGGCCTCGCAGTCGGCTGCCGGCAACTGAGCGGTCGCACCGCAGCCACGCCGAAGGGCGGCACCCCGGTCCGGGGTGCCGCCCTTCGGCGTGGCTGGCGCCGCGGCTGTCGCGGCACCAGGAGCCCTGCCCGGCCTACGGCTCGAACTTGTAGCCCAGACCGCGGACCGTCACCAGGTAGCGCGGTGCACCCGGGTCCGGCTCGATCTTGGCGCGCAGGCGCTTGACATGGACGTCGAGAGTCTTGGTGTCGCCCACGTAGTCGGCGCCCCAGACGCGGTCGATGAGCTGCATGCGGGTGAGGACGCGCCCGGCGTTGCGCAGGAGCATCTCCAGCAGGTCGAACTCCTTGAGGGGAAGGTCGACCTTGGAGCCGGCCACCGTCACCACATGGCGGTCGACGTCCATACGGACCGGTCCCGCCTCCAGAGCGGCCGGGGTGACCTCCTCCGGCTCGCCGCGACGGCGCAGCACCGCGCGGATCCGGGCGACCAGTTCACGGGAGGAGAACGGCTTGGTGACGTAGTCGTCGGCTCCTATTTCCAGGCCGACCACCTTGTCGATCTCGCTGTCCTTCGCGGTCACCATGATCACGGGGACATTGGAACGGCCGCGCAGTTGACGGCAGACCTCGGTGCCGGGCAGACCCGGCAGCATCAGGTCGAGCAGGACGAGGTCGGCGCCATTGCGCTCGAACTCGTCGAGTCCGTCCGGGCCGGTCGCCGCCACGGCGACCTCGAAGCCCTCTTTGCGGAGCATGTACGACAGGGCGTCGGAGAAGGACTCCTCGTCCTCGACGACGAGCACTCGGGTCACGGAAGGACCTCCGGGGCGGGAAGCGGTTCGTACGGGGATGAGTCGGGGGTGCCCGCCTCGTCGTCGAGGTCGGGGTGCTGTTGCGCGCGGTCGCGGGCCGCGCCCGCCTCCGGCAGCCTGAGGGTGAAGGTGGAGCCCTGACCTTCGGCGCTCCAGACCGTGACCTCCCCGCCGTGCGAGGCGACCACGTGTTTGACGATCGCGAGACCCAGACCGGTGCCGCCGGTGGCCCGGGAGCGGGCCGGATCGACGCGGTAGAAGCGCTCGAAGATGCGCTCCTTGTCCTTGTCGGAGATGCCGATGCCCTGGTCGGTCACGGCGACCTCGATCAGATCGCCGCCGGGCGCGGACACCCGCCGGGCAGCGATACCGACCCGGGTGCGGGCCGGAGAGTAGTTCACGGCGTTCTCGACCAGATTGCCCAGGGCGGCGGCCAGCTGGCCCCGGTTCCCCCAGACGTGCAGTCCGGCCGTGCCACCGGAGGCCATGGTGATCTGCTTCGTCCCCGCCTGGTGCCGGCAGCGGTCGATGGCCTCGGCGACCAGTTCGTCCACACCGACCGGCTCGGCGTCCTCCAGCGGGTCGTCGTTCTGCACCCGGGAGAGGTCGATCAGCTCCTGGACCAGGTTGGTCAGACGGGTCGCCTCGATCTGCATCCGGCCGGCGAAGCGCTCGACGGCCTCGGGATCGTCGGAGGCGTCCATGACCGCCTCGGACAGGAGGGACAGCGCGCCGACGGGCGTCTTCAGCTCATGGCTGACGTTCGCCACGAAGTCGCGTCGTACGGCCTCGATCCTGCGGGCCTCGGTCAGGTCCTCGACCAGCAGCAGGACCAGGCGGGAACCGAGCGGGGCCACGCGCGCCGATACGGCGAGGGCCTCGCCGCGTCCAGTGCCGCGCCGGGGCAGATCCAACTCGACCTGGCGTATCTCGCCGTCCCTCCTCGTGTCCCTGGTCATCTGCAGCATGGGCTCGATGGCGAGCTTGCCGCCGCGCACCAGCCCCAGGGCATAGGCTGCGGAGCTGGCCTTGACCACGGCGTCGGCCTCGTCGAGGACGACGGCCGAGGAGCGCAGCACCGACAGCACGGTGTCCACGCCGGGCGGGAGCACCGGGTCGGTGTGCAGGGAAGTCCTGGTCGGTCGCCTCTGGTCGCGTTCGCTCCAGCGGAACGCCAGCATGGCGATGACACCGGTGAGCACCCCGGCGATCGCTGCCGCTGCGGCGACCGCCGCGTTCACGTCCATGCCTCCAGGTTAGGCACGGGCCACGACATGACCACAGCCGTCGGGGTGCGACCTCGGACACTCGTCGCTCAGAGTTCACCTAGGAGCCAGTGTTGATTCATTTGTGGTGGCAGAAGCCGACGCGTAGGTGGCAGAACGTGGGAGCGTGGGGAGCGTGGGGTTCGCACCGCCGGTCCGTGCCGGGCGCGAGGTGTCACGGCCCCCGGAGCCCCCGAAGCACACGTAGGAGAGGGAACCCTGATGCGGGACGCGTACCACGAGGAACTTGACTCGATCGGCGACGGACTGGTGGAGATGGCCCGGCTGGTCGGATCGGCGATCGGGCGCGCCACGACCGCCATCCTGGACGCCGACCTCAAGCTGGCCGAAAGCGTCATCGAGGCGGACCAGAAGGTCGACGAGCTCCAGCACGACCTGGAGGCCCGGGCGATAGCCCTGCTGGCACGCCAGCAACCGGTGGCGACCGACCTCAGGATCGTGGTCACGTCACTGCGCATGTCCGCCGATCTGGAGCGCTCCGGCGACCTCGCCCAGCACGTGGCCAAGCTGGCCCGGCTGCGCTTCCCCCAGCGAGCCGTCCCGCAGGATCTGCATGCCACCATCCTGGAGATGGGCCAGCTCGCGCAACGTCTGATGGCGAAGGCCGCCGAGGTGATCGTGACGAAGGACGTCGACCTCGCGCTGCAGCTGGAGCAGGACGACGACGAGATGGACCTCCTGCACCGCACCCTCTTCCAGCACTTGATCGACGACCGCTGGAAGCACGGCATCGAGACGGCCGTGGACGTCACCCTGCTCGGCCGTTACTACGAGCGCTACGCCGATCACGCGGTGGCCGTCGCCAAGCGCGTCGTCTACCTGGTCACGGGTGAGCACGCGGACGAGCTGCAGCCGGACATCCAGCCGGTGACCGGCGTCGAGGGCCCGTAGCACCGCCGGGAGCCCGCGGACGGCCTGCGGACGAGGGACCGGAACGGGCGTACGGGCGTGTGGGCGCCTCCGTGCGCCGTTGATGCGCCCAGCGGAGCGGGCATGGAATGGGCGAGGGCACCCCTGCCCCCGCGTCTAGGAGGGACCCATGGCCGAATCCCCCAGCACCAGCAGCACCACACCCGACCCCACGCAAGAGCGCCAGACCGAGCAGCCCGCCGAGATCAGGAGCCTTCCGCTGTTCGGCGCGTGCGGCTGCGGCTCCGGCTGCGGTTGCGGCTGCCAGTCGGGCAACCCCTGCCAGTGCGGCTGACGCTACGGCCGTCCGGGGCAAGGGCCGGTGTGCACCCGATTCGCACCGGCCCTTCCCGTACCGGATGCCACCGCCGGACGCCAGGCGCACCATGGACATAGGCAGGTGAGAAGGAGGTGTGGAGCCATGGGCAGGTTCATGGACGTCCACCACGGAATGAAAGGCATTACGGCCGACCAGCTGAAGCAGGCGCACGGTGCCGACCTCGCCATCGAGGAAGAAGAGGGCGTGCACTTCGAGAAGGCATGGGCGGACCCGGAGTCCGGCGTCGTCTACTGCCTCTCCGAGGCTCCCTCGGCCGAGGCCGTCCAGCGCATCCATGAGCGCGCCGGGCACCGTGCGGACGAGGTACACCCGGTACCTCTGTCAGTCTGAGCGCGCCCTACCGGACTCCTCTGCGGGGCATCCCCGCAAGCGCTCCGTGGACATCGCGCCGACGTGCTGAGGCGCTCCCGTCCGCCGGCGACGTACTCCGCCGCGCGACCCGGCCGCCCTGAGACGATGCCACGGCCTTTGGAAGGCGTCCCGGCCGGCCCCGGGGCTCTCGGCTGTCACCCGGGCGATCATCCCGCCTGACCGCTCGCCGGAGCCCGCCCGACGCCGGACACCGTCACACGGCCGGTCGGACCGTGCGAGCGATCATCCCGTCCGCCTGACCGCTCGCCGGAGCCCGCCCGACGCCGGACACCGTCACACGGCCGGTCGGACCGTGCGTCTGCCCGCCCGACGGCTGCCGTGGGTCTCGCACCCGTACGGGGGGCCGGCACAACACCAGGTCCTGCTGTCGGCTCGCAAGGGGTCTGGCACATTCTGCGGCCATATGCAGCATGATCGAAATGCGGTCGGCGTCGGGCACCGTGACGATGGCGCTGAAGGGGCGGAGCGCGAGGCCGGCCTGTGTCGGCCAAGCACTCCGCCGAGTCATGCGTCAGAGAAAGAGGAAACAATGACGGCAGCGACGGAGACTCCCACTCGCGAAAAGGGCGCAGTAGGCCAGGAAGAGTTCGGCGAGGAATCCGCCTTCGGACCGCTTCTGCTGGCGGCCTTGCTGGCCCGGCGTGAGGAGCGCGGCGAGGAACCGATCATCGAGCACCCGCTCCTCCTGGCCGCACTCGCGCGCCGCCGCGAGGAGAGCAACGACGAGTCGATCATCGAGCACCCACTGCTCCTCGCCGCACTCATGCGCCACCGCCGCGAGGAACGTGACGAGGAGTCGATCATCGAGCACCCGCTGCTCCTCGCCGCACTCATGCGCCGCCGCCGCGAGGAACGCGGCGAACCGCTGATCCAGCACCCCCTCCTCCTCGCCGCACTCATGCGCCGCCGCGAGGAGAGCAACGACGAGTCGATCATCGAGCACCCACTGCTCCTCGCCGCACTCATGCGCCGCCGCCGCGAGGAACGCGGCGAACCGCTGATCCAGCACCCCCTCCTCCTCGCCGCACTCATGCGCCGCTGACAGGAAATAGCGACACTCTGCCCTCCGATCCCGGCAGTCGCCGACATCGGGGGGCAGGTCCCGTACGGCAACCGAAGACCTGAGGAAACACAATGGCAGCTGAGTCCGGCGAAAAATCGGAACGGGATCCCTTGGAGACCTTCGTCGACGAGATCTTCGAGGAAATCGTGCGCGATGCCGGAATCCCCCATACCGGCACCGGCATCAAGCATGGAAAGGACCCGATGGCGGGAGCCCTGATGGAAGCGGCCGTGGCGTTCCTTTCCAAGCCGCCCTCCCGATCCTCGGAAGTGGAAAGGGTGCTGCTCGCGCAGACCCTCGCGACCGCACTGGCAGAGTCTCTCGCGCCCGCACTGGCAGACGCGCTGGCCTCGGAGATCATGAAGGTGCTGAATCACCACGCGGCCTCCCAGGGGGGCGGCGCCCACGAAACCGTTGGCGGATCCGGTCGCAGCCGCCGCTCTTCCGGCGAGGGCGGGCGATAACAGCGTCGTGATGTCCACCACCGGGGTCGGCGGAGCGGCTTGGGGCTGGAACTGCCTCGGCGCCGGCGGCCATGCTCGGACCCCGGCCTGGCACCCGCGTGTACGCGCGCCTCATGCCGGCGAGCCGGGATCGGATCTGCAAGGCCGTGGCCGTGGTCTTCGACGCGGCCCGGCCGGGGCCTCTCACGCCCGACGGCCCAAAGACGGCCCCAGGCCAGCATCAAGCCCCCTTCCTGCGGGAAAACAGCAGGCAGGGGGCTTGATCCATACGCTTACTTCTTCTTGCCCTGGTTCTTGACCGCCTCGATCGCTGCCGCAGCCGCCTCCGGGTCGAGGTACGTGCCGCCGGGCGTGACCGGCTTGAAGTCGGCGTCGAGCTCGTAGAAGAGCGGGATGCCCGTCGGGATGTTCAGGCCCGCGATGTCGGCGTCGGAGATGCCGTCCAGGTGCTTGACCAGGGCACGCAGGCTGTTGCCGTGGGCCGCGACCAGGACCGTGCGACCGGTCATGAGGTCGGGGACGATGGCGTCGTACCAGTACGGGAGCATACGGAAGACGACGTCCTTGAGGCACTCGGTCCTCGGCCGCAGCTCCGGGGGGATGGAGGCGTAGCGGGCGTCGTGCGCCTGGGAGAACTCGGAGTCGTCCGAGAGCGGGGGCGGCGGGGTGTCGTAGGAGCGGCGCCAGAGCATGAACTGCTCCTCACCGAACTCGGCCAGGGTCGCCGCCTTGTCCTTACCCTGCAGGGCGCCGTAGTGGCGCTCGTTCAGACGCCAGCTGCGGTGGACCGGGATCCAGTGGCGGTCGGCGGCCTCCAGCCCGAGCTGGGCGGTGCGGATCGCACGCTTCTGGAGGGACGTGTGGACCACGTCGGGCAGCAGGCCGGCGTCCTTGAGCAGCTCACCGCCGCGGACCGCCTCCTTCTCACCCTTCTCGTTGAGGTTGACGTCCACCCAGCCGGTGAACAGGTTCTTCGCGTTCCACTCGCTCTCGCCGTGGCGGAGGAGGATCAGCTTGTACGGTGCGTCGGCCATGGAAGAGAGCGTAATCCACGGATTCGGACCCTTGCCCGGGCCGGTCAGTGGGTGGACGGGTGGCGGCGTCTGTTAAACGAGTGGCCGCCGTCGGACCCCATCTGTAAGTTGTGCCTGCCATTTTGACTACTTACAGTGTCGCGCTGAGGCGCGTACGTCCCAGGGGGTCCCGTCATGTCCGCCGCCGTCCGTCTCAGACGCGCCACCCGGGAAAGCGTCTCCGGGCTGCCCCGTGAGTTCTGGTGGTTGTGGACCAGCACCCTGGTCAACCGGTTGGGCGCGTTCGTGGCCACCTTCATGGCCCTCTACCTCACGCTCGACCGTGGGTACTCCGCCTCGTACGCCGGTCTCGTCGCCTCGCTGCACGGGCTCGGCGGGGTCGTCTCTTCGCTCGGCGGCGGGGTGATGGCCGACCGGCTGGGACGGCGGCCGACCTTGCTCCTCGCCCAGAGCGCCACCGCAGGCTCCGTCGCGCTGCTCGGGTTCATGACGGACCCGGGCGCCATCGCCGGCGTCGCCTTCCTCGTCGGCATGGCCTCCAACGCCTCCCGGCCGGCCGTGCAGGCGATGATGGCCGACATCGTCCGGCCCGAGGACCGGGTGCGGGCCTTCTCCCTCAACTACTGGGCCATCAACCTCGGCTTCGCCGTCTCCTCCATGGCCGCCGGGTTCATCGCCGAGTTCAGCTATCTCGCCGGGTTCCTGATCGAGGCCGGGATGACCGTGGCCTGTGCGCTCGTCGTCTTCCTCAAGGTGCCGGAATCACGGCCCACGGTCCGGGTCAGGGACGGGAGTGGCGACGTCAGCCTCAAGACCGTGCTGCGCGACGGGCGGTACATGGCCGTCGTGGGGTTGTCTTTCCTCGCCGCCCTGGTTTTCCAGCAGGGCTCGGTCGGACTTCCGGTGGCCATGGGGCGGGCCGGTTTCTCGCCCGCGGACTACGGCCTGGCCATCTCCGTCAACGGCATCCTGATCGTCGCCCTGCAGATCCCCGTCACCCGGTTCATCGAGCACCGCGACCCGCGCACGCTCCTGGTCGTCTCCTCGTTGCTCGCGGGCTACGGCTTCGGGCTCACCGCCATCGCCGGATCGGTCGGCGTCTTCATGCTCACCGTGTGCGTGTGGACCCTCGCCGAGATCGTCAACGCGCCGACCCAGACCGGGCTCGTCGTCCGGCTGTCACCGGTGCACGGGCGCGGGCGCTACCAGGGCGTGTACACCCTGTCCTGGTCCGTCGCCGCGCTGGTCGCGCCACTGGTGTCCGGCACCGTCATCGACCGGTTCGGCGCGCAGTGGCTGTGGGGGACGTGCGCCGCAGTGGGCACGGTGGCCGGGGCCGGGTACGGGGTGCTCATGCGACGGCTACCGGAGGAGAGCCCGTCGAGTCCGGCGCACCGGCCGCGGCCCTCGAAGCCCGCGCCGGAGCAAGGTCGGGCCGCCTGAGACTGCCGAGTGACTCGCGTCATACGCGGGTCGTGTCACAGTTCGCCGAGCCGTTCCGTCAGTGGGGTGTAGCCAACCGCGACCACACCGGAGCACACATTGGACGCTCGTATGAACCTGATCGCCAGCCCCCTCAGCGGCGCCTTCATGAAGCACATCAACTCGGCGGGCAAGGCGCTCACCGGCTCCACTCTGCCGCCCGCGACGCAGGAACTGGTGAAACTGCGCGCCAGCCAGATCAACGGCTGCGGGTTCTGCACCGACATGCACAGCAAGGACGCCGCCGCCGCAGGGGAGAGCGCGACCCGGCTCAACCTGGTCGCGGCCTGGCGGGAGACCACGGTGTTCACCGAGGCCGAGCGGGCCGCCCTGGAGCTCACGGAGCAGGGCACCCGCATCGCCGATGCGGCCGGCGGGGTCACGGATGAGGCCTGGGAGGAGGCCGCCAGGCACTACCACGAGGCCCAACTCGCCGCCTTGGTGGGCCTCATCGCTCTCATCAACGCCTACAACCGGGTCAACGTCATCGTCCGGCAGCCCGCCGGTGACTACCAGCCCGGCATGTTCGGCTGACGGAAGTCCGCCGCGGTGCGGCCGGCCAGCCGCACCGCGAAGGAGGCGGCAGGCCGGGCGGCCCTCGCCCCGCAGCAGCTGCGGGTTCATCCACCGCGTCGGGTACCACCGTCCGGGGCGAGCTGTGCCCCGGACGGTGGTACCCGACGCCCGGTTGCGGGAGCTGCTGGAGCCGTGGCTCGCCCGCGGTCTCTTGCCCGGCGCTGGCCGCGCGCCCACCGAACCCCCAACCCACCTATCTGGTGGGGGTGTTCAGTGGCGCTTACCACGTCGCCCCGTCACCCCAGGTACGCGGGTCCGGGGGCGCACGCCGACCGAACTCTCCGGGGGCGCCGCCCAGTCGAGAAGAGTCGGGTCAGTCCGTCGGACGCTCGATCAGATGCATGAACGCCTCCAGGTTCCGGGTGGATTCGCCACGCGACACCCGCCAGGCGTACTCCTTGCGGATCGAGGAGGCAAAGCCCAGTTCCAGAAGGGTGTTGAAGGCACCGTCGGCCGCCTCCAGGACCTGACCGAGCAGGCGGTCGATCTCGTCGGTGGTGACACAGGCGAGGGGGAGGCGGGCGGTGACGTACACGTCGCCCAGGTGGTCGACCGCGTAACTCACCCCGTAGAGCTTGAGGTTGCGCTCCAGGAGCCAGCGGTGGACACCCGCCTCGTTCTCATCGGGGTGACGGATGACGAAGGCGTTGAGCGAGACGGAGTGCCGGCCGACGAGGAAGGAGACCGTCGTCGAGAGCTTTCGGGTACCGGGGAGCCTGACCACGTAGCTTCCGGGCTTGGGACACTCCCACTCCAGCTCGGCGTCCTTGAGGACGGCCTCCAGGACCTGCCCGGCCTTCTCGACATCACCCATGGTGGGAGCGTACGCGACGGCGGTGGGACTGGGCCGCGGCCGTGTAGACGTCGGCGGTGGCGGCGGCGGCCGTGTCCCAACCGAAGGACTGGGCGTGCCGGGCGGCGGACCGGCCCATGCGCACCGGCAGAGATGGCTCGTCGGCGAAGCGGCGCAGCACGCGTGCGTAGTCGGCGGGGTCGTGGCCGTCCACGAGGAAGCCGGTGTCACCGTCGCGAACGGCCACCGGCAGGCCGCCCACGGAGGCCGCGAGCACCGGAGTGCCCGCGGCCTGCGCCTCTATGGCGACCAGGCCGAAGGACTCGCTGTAGGACGGCATGACGAGGACGGACGCGGCCCGGAACCAGTCCGCGAGCTGTTCCTGACCGACCGGTGGCCGGAACCGCACGACGTCCGCGATGCCGAGCCGGGCGGCGAGCTTCTGCAGCCCCTCGGGCTTGGCCAACCCGCTGCCGCTGGGGCCGCCGACGACGGGTACCAGGACGCGGGAGCGCAACTCAGGATGCCCGTCGAGCAGGACGGCCACCGCCCGCAGCAGCACGTCCGGAGCCTTCAGTGGCTGGATGCGCCCCGCGAAGAGGGGGATCAGGGCGTCCTGTGGCAGGCCGAGACGGGCACGGGCGGCGGCCCGGCCGTCAGCGGGGCGGAAACGGTTCAGGTTCACGCCGGGATGGACGACGGCGACCTTGGCCGGGTCGGCCGCGTAGTGCCGGACGAGTTCGTCGCCCTCCTCGGCCGTGTTGGCGATCAGCCGGTCGGCGGCGGCCACGATCTGGGTTTCACCGATGACGCGGGCCGGGGGCTCGGGGGTGTCGCCGTCGGCCAGATTGGCGTTCTTGACCTTGGCCATGGTGTGCATGGCGTGCACCAGAGGCACACCCCAGCGCTGGGCGGCGAGCCAGCCGACGTGACCGGAGAGCCAGTAGTGGGAGTGGACGAGGTCGTAGTGACCGGGACGATGACCGGCCCAGGCCTGCATCACGCCGTGGGTGAAGGCACACAGCTGGGCCGGGAGCTCCTCCTTGGCGAGGCCCTCGTAGGGGCCCGCGTCGATGTGCCGGACGAGGACACCGGGGGCCAGTTCGACGGCGGGGGGAAGTCCGCCGGCCGTGGCCCGGGTGAAGATCTCGACCTCGATGTTGATCGCGGCGAGCCGCTGGGCCAGCTCCACGATGTAGACGTTCATGCCTCCGGCGTCACCCGTGCCGGGCTGATGGAGTGGGGAGGTGTGCACGGAGAGCATGGCGACCCTGCGTGGCCTGCGGTGCAGCCGGAGCCGGGGGCCGACCGGCGAAGAGTGGCGCCCGAGCCTGCTGACGTACTGGCTCACGTGGCGTTCCTCCTCGCTGCGGCAAGCCTGCCGGAGGGGCGTCCCCCGCCCTCCGAGGGAGTGCAACAGCGAGCGGGGGGCCCGGCATTTCCCGACCAAGCACCTTTACCCAATCATTACCCTTCGTCGATCAGTCGTTCGGCGGAGTACCCCGCGGGCGCGCACCCCGCCGAGCCCTCCGCCCGCCAGGCACGGACAGCACGCCCGCACCGGCCGCCCCGACTCCCCCCGCCCGGTCGGGCGGGCCGGGCGGGGGTCCACCGGGCGTCCGGCACCCGGAGCCTGGTGCTGGCGACCGGGACACCCGCCTACCCTCGTAGCCATGACAGCCCGCGCGACGACCCGCCCCGTGGGAACGGTGACACGCGGGACGACCAACCCCAACCGGCTGCGCCGCATGGACCGCTGGATCGCGGCCACGCACGGCGCCGAACTCCGCCGCGCCGCGGACCCGGTGGCGATCGACCTCGGCTACGGCGCCGCGCCCTGGACCGCCGTCGAACTCCTCGACCGGCTACGCACCGTGACTCCGCGCGCACGCGTGGTCGGCATCGAGATCGAACCGGACCGGGTGGCCGCCGCCCGGCCGTACGAACGGGTGGGATTGACCTTCCGGCACGGGGGCTTCGAGGTCCCCGTACCCGGCCGCCCGGTGCTCATCCGAGCCGCCAACGTACTGCGGCAGTACGACGAGACCGAGGTCAGCGATGTCTGGCAGCGGTTGTGCGCACGCCTCTCCCCGGCGGGCGGCGCCTCGCACGGCGGACTCCTGGTCGAGGGGACCTGCGACGAGATCGGCCGACGGCACGTATGGGTGGCGCTCGGCCCGGAGGGGCCGCGCACGGTCACCTTCGCCACCCGTCTGGGCTCCCTGGACCGGCCCTCCGACCTCGCCGAGCGCCTGCCGAAGGCGCTGATCCACCGGAACGTCCCCGGCGAGCCGGTGCACACCTTCCTCGGCGACTTCGACCGCGCCTGGGCCGCTGCCGCGCCCTACGCCTCCTACGGCACCCGCCAGCGCTGGCTGCGCGCGGTACGGGACCTGGCGGCCGACTGGCCGGTGACGGACTCCCCGTCCCGCTGGCGCCAGGGCGAAGTGACCGTGACGTGGGAGGCGTTGGCTCCCCGCTCCTGAACTCCCCCCCTCATCCCGAACACCCCGCCCGCCAGACCCGGAACGCCTCGGCCGGGACCCCGAAGACCACGCCACTCCAGTCCCGAACGCATCACGGCTCCGGAGACGGAACGAACGGCGTGCGTCGTTCGTCACATCGGCGGAGAGATCGTCGCTCCCGGCGGTCATCGGGGGGGAATCCGGCTTCCGACGACCTCTGTCGCTTTGTGCGCGGCCGTGGCACGATCCCTCAGGCACCACAAGTTACTGACGGTAAATCAGTTGGGGGGAGAGGTATGGGCTCGGGCGAGCGCGGCCTGCTCACGGCGGCCCTGACCGTGGTCTGCGCGGTGACCGCACTCGCGGTACCGGGTACGGCGTTCGCGGCTTCCGCGTCCGTACCCGCGCCGACAACAAGCGGCTCGCCGGCCGACTCGACGAGCCCGACAGGCCCGACCGATTCGCCTGGTTCACCCGTTTTGCCCGGTCCAGCGCAACAAACTCCCCCGCCCAACAAGGATCTTGAGCAGGTCCGGGAGAAACTCGACAAGCTCTACCACGACGCGGCCGTCGCCACCGACGCCTACAACGCGGCCGAGGAGAAGGCGAACGACCAGTCCGCCGAGATCGTCGCCCTGGCGAAGAAGATCGTCGAGGGCCGACGGAAGCTGGACAGGCTCAAGGACCAGGCGGGCGCGGCAGCCCGGGCCCAGTACCGCACCGGCGGACTGCCTCCCACCGCCCAGTTCCTGCTCAGCAACGACCCGGGACAGTTCCTCGACGGCGCCGGGCTGATTCTCGAGGGACAGCGGGCGACGAAGAAGTTGCTCGACGACATGACCCGCACCCAGAAGGAGCTGCGGGAGTACGCCGACGACGCGTCCGAACAGTGGAAGAAGCTGGAACGCAACCGCAAGAACAAGGCCGCCGCCAAGAAGAAGATCGAGCAGGAGATCGGCGCCGCCAAGAAGCTTGAGTCGAAGCTGGAGAAGAAGGAGAAGGAGCGGCTCGCCAAGCTGGAGGAACAGGCCGCGCTGAAGGCGCAGACTGCCTGGCTTGACACCGGTGTCCTCAAGAAGATCGACGGCAAGGCGTCCGCACAGGGGAAGAAGGCGGTGCAGTACGCCACCGCCCAGCTGGGAAAGCCGTATGTCTGGGGTGCCGAGGGGCCGAACTCCTTCGACTGCTCGGGACTGACCTCACAGGCCTGGGCGGCGGCTGGACACCCCATCCCGCGCACCTCGCAAGAGCAGTGGAAACAGCTCAAACACGTCAGCGTCAAGGACATGCGTCCCGGCGATCTGATCATCTACTTCGACGACGCCAGCCATGTCGCGATGTACGTGGGCGATGGCGCGATCATCCACGCCCCGCGCCCCGGACGGACGGTGACGATCGCGGGCGCAGGCTCGATGCCGATCCTGGGGGTCGTACGGCCGGGCGGGTGAAGCTGGCTGCCGGCCACGCCCGCCGCACCCCTGGTGATATGGGTCATGTGACCCATTGCATGCCCAACCCCCACCCAAACCCGGCCAGGACGTGAGCTTTGTCATCCCCAAGAGGGTGTCGTCCTGTCCAACTGCGTTACGGAACGCGGCATATGACGGGGTCCTGCGTGGGAGCGACGCGGCTCACACCATTCCATCGGGGTGGCCACTGCCGCTATGGTCACCCGTCGGTGGGTCGAGGTCCCTCGTCACCGCCGTGCCCTTGGGGGAGGGAAGGTCGGGGGGAGGGAAGGAACCCAGGACGATGCCCGTACCCGTACCGCGGCAGAGAGCGATCCCGGCCGTGGAGAGTGGTCAGGCGCAGGCCGCCTCCGCAGTCGGCGGTCCCTTCATGGAAGAGGCCCGGCGCGACGCCATGCCCACCAGTGGCACCGGCACCACTCTCACCCTGCTGCTGATCGAGGACGATCCGGCCAACTCGCCGATCGTGCCGGAACTGCTGGACTCAGCCGGCAAGCCGATCCGCGTGCGCACCGCCCGCAACCTCACCGAAGCCGAACGACTGCTCACCGACGACGTCCACTGCATCCTGTTGGACCTCGCGCTCCCGGCGCCGGGGGGCCGCGACGCCGATGACGAGCTGGCCGTGCTCCGGCACGTACTGCAGCTCGCGCCCCGACACGCCGTGCTCGTGCTGACCGCCTCAGGGGACGCCGAACGCGGCGCCGAGGCCGTGCGCGTCGGCGCCCAGGATTACCTCTTCCGGGACGAACTGGACGGTCGCCTGCTCAGCCGCGCCATCCGTTACGCGGTGGAACGGAAACGATCCGACTCGGCCGAGCGGCGGCTCGCCGAAGGCAGGCTACGCGCGCAGGAGAACCGCAGGCTGGAACGCGGCTTGCTCCCCACCCCGCTGCTGGAGGGCTCCTCGCTGCGCTTCGCCGCCCGCTACCGCCCCGGCCGTTCCCGGGCCCTGCTGGGCGGCGACTTCTACGATGCTGTGCGCACCCCCGACGGCACGGTGCACGCCATGATCGGCGATGTCTGCGGCCACGGCCCGGACGAAGCCGCGCTCGGTGTGGAGTTGCGCATCGCCTGGCGGGCGCTGACCCTGGCCGGACTGTGCGGTGACGAACTGCTGGACACGCTGCAGCAGGTGCTGGAGCACGAACGCGCCGACGAGGAGATCTTCGCGACGCTGTGCACCGTGGACATCGCCCCCGACGGCCGCCGTGCGGGCCTGTGCCTGGCTGGTCACCCCGCCCCGCTGGTCTTCCGCCCTGGTCGACCTGCCCGGCTGCTGCCGTACGACAACAACGGTCCCGCCCTCGGCCTGCTGTCGGGAGCCCGATGGCCGCGCATGCAGGTGGAGCTGGGCGCCGAATGGAGCCTGATGCTCTACACCGACGGCCTGATCGAAGGCCGGGTCGGCGCGGGCGGGGAGCGACTCGGCCAGGACGGCATGCTGGAGATGATCCGCCGCCAGCTGACCGAGGGCCTACGCGGCGAGAATCTGCTGCGGGCGGCGGTGCACGAGGTCCGCGACCTCAACGGCGGTGAGCTCACTGACGACGTGGCGGTCGTCCTGTTGGACCGGATGGCGTAGGAGGAGCGGCTTGGACCGGATGGCGTAGGAGGAGCGGCCCGCTCGCCAGATCTCCGGCGGGCGCTGCTAACGGCCACCGTTGTACGGCCCGTAGGGACCGTCGCTGCTGCTTCCGCCGCGGCGGCGCCCCCAGCCGCGACCGCCACCGACGTGCTGGAGCGCGGGACGAACGTCGACGAAGAAGACGATCGTGGCGACCAGGCCGGCGAGCTGCAGGAACAGCATCGGAACGAGCAGGTTCACGGCAACCGTGACACCCAGGATGATCAGCCAGAAGCCCTTGCTCTGCTTGCCCGCGGCACGGTAGGCGTCCTCGCGGTACAGCGCGGCCACCACGAAAGCCACCACGGCGAGCGCCAGCATGGCGGTGAAGATCAGCCACATAAGGCCGCCGAATGCCGTCATCAGCACAATGCCCACCACCTGTGTCGAATCGTCCGTACAGCCACCGTACCCATAGAACGGGCCGGACCCCCGAAGGTGCCCGGCCCGAGCTCACTTCGTCAGCCGTGATCACTTGGCCGGCGGGGTCGTCTTCTTCGCGGTGGTGGTCTTGCGCGGGGCCGGCGCCTTCTTCGCCACGGGCTTCTTCTCGGCGGCGGGCTCGGTCTGCGCCCCGGCCGGCTTCGACTCGACGTCGTCCTGGACCGGTTCGGGCGCGCCCTCAACGACGATGGCCAGGTCCTCGATCTCCTCGGCGGCCTCGCCGCGCCAGGTCTTCACGGCCTGCTCACCGTGCTCGGCCACCTTCTCGTAGGTCTCACGGGCCTTGACGGCGTACTCGGCGGCGACGCCGACCCCACGCAGTGCGAGGTCCTGGGCGGTCTCGCCGAACTTCTTGAGGTCTCCATCGAGGACACCGAAGAACTCGTTGACCTTGGTCTGGAGAATCTCCTGCGCCTCCCTGGCCCGGGTGGCGGCCTTCTCCTGTACGTCCTTCGGGTCGGTGTTGCGCACCGCCTCGATACGGGCCGGCGCATCGGCACGCAACTGCTCGACCAGGGCGGGCACCTTCTTGGCCTGCTGGTATGCGAGATCGGCGGTGCCGGCGGCGAAGTACAGCGGAGTCGGGTCGCTGAAGGTCTTGCGCAGGTCGTCGGTGATGGCCATGGTGGTGGTCCTCCCGGATGTACGTTCGGCTGAGGTTGGTGTGGTCCGCGGCGGGGCGGCCGGTGGCTGGTTTTCGAGGGCCTGCGTCACCCCTCCGTCCGCCGCGGGCCGGCATCGTCTCCGTCGGCCGTGCGGGTGCCGCGCACTTCGGTGTCGCCGGGCGCTTCCTCCGTCACTCCGTCGCCGTCCTCGTCCGCGGCGGGCTCGCCGACCCCGAATCCGTTCTCCTTGCGAAAGGACTCGTAGATCTGGAGCAGCACCTGCTTCTGCCGCTCGTTGAGCGAGGGATCGGCGAGGATGACGGCGCGCGTCTCCACTTCATCCCGGTCCCGCTCGGCGTCGAGGATCCCGGCGCGGACGTACAACGTCTCGGCCGAGATGCGCAGGGCCTTGGCGACCTGCTGGAGCACCTCCGCGCTGGGCTTGCGCAGCCCGCGCTCGATCTGACTGAGGTACGGATTGGACACCCCGGCGGCATCGGCGAGCTGCCGCAGCGACAGCTGGGCATTACGCCGCTGTTCGCGCAGATACTCACCGAGATTGCCGACGTTCAGTGATGCCATGCCTCCACCTTGCCCCAACTTCGCTAACAATTGCAAGCACCCGCTAGCAAAAGTGCGCCATCGCGCCGCCCGGGTTGTTGAGCCTGAGCACGCTAGTTGTCACCTGAGCAGGACAACTGTCACCGTGCGGCTTGACGGACTCCCGTGCAGGCGATGACTGTGTTGGCGTCGTCAGCGAGAAAGAGCATGAAGGCCCACGTCCGGTCTGGTGAGAAGATGCAGCCGATCTTGACCTGATCGACTTCGAGCCGGGTGAGGATGTCGACGGTGGACGGCAGGGCGAGAGTCTCAGTGCCGCGCTTCCTCGCCCGTCGGAGGCGAGCCGCGTAGATGCCGGCGAGCTGCTGGCTGGGAACGCGGCCGTCCCATACGACGAAGTCACCTCCGGCCAGAAGCGCCTCCCTGGCGGGTTCGCAGGCCGTGGTCTGGTCGCCCAGCATCACGGCAAGTTCCGCCCGATCCATCTTTCCTCCTCCCGCCTGCTGTCCCGCTGTCCGCTCAGTCGTCGAAGTGAAGGCCGGGCCGGGTCCAGAGTGTGAGGTCACTGCTGGTGGCGACCGCCAGGGTCAGGCCGGAGGGAGAGAACCCGGCCGCGCGGAGTTCTGAGTACTCGGAGTGGAAGACGTGCCACCACGTCCCTCCCGCCGGGCCTTTGTGGGACCCGCCGTCGGCGGAGAGGATGACGCGGTCGTGGGGCCACTCTGGGCTGACGACGTCCAGGGTCCAGCCGTCCGGCGTGGTGCTGTGCAGACCGCCGGTGAAGAGTCCGGCTATGTGTACCGGGACGCCCGCGATGGGGCCGAGCCCGGGGCAGGTGAGGTCCGGGTGGGCGTCGGGGGTGCTCGTTTCGGGGTCAGGGTCCCGGTCGCGGGCGATCTTCTCGCCGGTGACCGCGTCGAAGAGTCCATGGCCGTCGCTGGACACGACCATGACGAGATCATGGCCATTGTCGGGATGGACCGCGAATCCGATACCGAGGAGACCCCCGATGGGAGTCCTGCGGTCCAGCACCGGCTGCCACGGCTCGGGAGCCGACATGACGACGGCGGCGAGGTAGCGCTCGCGCAGCTTTTGCTGGTACTCCGTGATCAAGTCGTCTCCTCGGTGCGATCAGTCACGCAAGACGGTCCCGTCCGCGTCCAGGATGCGCGTGGCCTGCCCCTCGGGGCGCGACAGCGCCTGGAACTCCGCTAGCAGCCCCGCCTTGTCCAGCGCGAGCTGGCCCATCCCTTTGTGCAGGTCAAGCGTGCCGCCCGGGGGGCGGGCGTCGGGGGTGGGATCACGTTCGAGGACGGTGACAGGGTGATCATGGCGGTGCAGGACGCGGGCCAAGGTAAGGCCGGCAGGACCGCTCCCCACCACTGCGATACGGTGCCTCATATCGATACACTGTATTTTTCCATGCGTCGCATCGCAACGGTACGGTGACACGATGACCGTGTGGGACCGGCCGGAGCCGCCGACTCGCCCCGTGCCGCTCAACCGGGAGCAGATTGTCGCCGCCGCCATCGCGCTGGCCGACGAGGGCGGGCTGGAGGCGGTGTCGTTGCGCAAGGTCGCCGCCCGCCTGGACGCCGGCCCGATGCGGCTCTACAGATACATCTCCACCAAGGAGGAGCTGTACGACCTCATGGTGGACGAGGTCCAAGCCGAGATCGTCCCCGAGGAGCAGCCCGGTGACTGGCGGGAGGCATTGCGCGTCCTGGCCCAGCGCACCAGGCAGGCCGCTCTCCGTCACACATGGCTGGCCGACCTTCTCGGCGGTCGCCCGGCCCTGGGGCCGAACGGCCTCGCCGTGACCGAGGCCACGCTGGCTGCCCTCAACGGCCTCGCCGATGTCGACACCGTCATGCGCGCCGTGGAGACGGTCAGCGCCTACTCCATCGGCGCGATCAGGCGCGAGATCGCGAACCTGCGGGCCGAGCGCACCACGGGCCTGTCCAAGCGCGACTGGCAGCGGGCCTCCGGCCCACACGTGACGAGAATGTTGGCCACGGGTCGTTTCCCGGCGCTGGCCAAAGTCGTACACGACGGCACGGACGTGGACGCCGAGGCTTCCTTCACGACCGGCCTGGACTGGGTCCTCGACGCCGTGGCCGCCAAACTCACCCAGCCGTCGGCGTGACGCTGGCACGAGCCGGGCGCGGGAATTCGACGACGGTCTCGATGACCACGCCGATGGAGCGCACTCGCTCGGCCACTCCCTTTCCCGCGAGGGGCCCATCTCGGGCAGCACGATCGGCGTTCCGTCCGTGATGGCCATGGGCTCCCAGGATTCGGAAAGCTGGACGGGTTGCCCGTCGGCGAGGAACGCGTACTGCGTAGTGACGCAGAGGTCCCCGGGGCCGATGGCGTGGCGCTCGGCGATCGCTTCAGGAGCAGGGACGCGCGCCTGACTGTGCGCATCCCAGGCGTCGGCTCTGCCTCGCTCCCCCGTGCCGGTACGGGAGCGGGAACGGTACCGCGAGCGGACCACCCGCAGGCGCTCGCGCGGCGTGCGCACCTTGGTGCCCGAGCCCGCGCATCCTTCCAGGACAGTTCTCCGCCAAACGGGGTGGAGCGGAACGTCGTTGACCTTCACCTTGGGGAAACCCGCAGCATCGGTGGGGCCGGGCGGCGTGCCCGGCACGAGGAGGAACGAGTATGGGGTTGTTGACCATCGGGTCGTTCGCAAAGGCGTCCCGGCTGTCGCCCAAGGCGCTGCGTCTCTACGACGAACTCGGCCTGCTGCCCCCCGCTCGCGTCGACCCGGTGACCGGTTACCGCCTCTACGCGTCGGAGCAGTTGGAGCAGGCCCGGCTGGTTGCGTGGCTCCGACGCCTGGGCATGCCCCTCGCCCGCATCCAGCACGTCTGCACGCTGGGGGCGACCGCCGCGGCTCAGGAGATCCGCGCGTTCTGGGCCCGAGTGGAAGCCGACACCGCCGCCCGACGGGACCTGGCCGCCTTCCTCATCGACCACCTGTCCTGGGAGGAACCCACCATGTCCCCGACCGCCGTGCCCCTCGGCATCCGCTACGCCGCTCTATCCGACAAGGGCCTCGTCCGTGAAAGCAACCAAGACACCGCTTACGCCGGTTCCCATCTGCTCGCCGTCGCCGACGGCTGCGGCGGGAGCGGTGCCTCTGCGAGCGCTGCCGCCGTCGGGGCGCTCCAGCGCCTCGAAGCGGACGGCATCCCGGCGGATGATCTGCTCAACGTCCTCACCGACGCGATCGACCAGGCCAGGCGGGCCGTGCACAGCGTCGCCGGTACCGGTCCCTCCCCCGAAAGCACCGGCACGACACTCACCGCGATGCTCTGGACCGGATCGCGATTGGCCCTCGTGCACATCGGTGACTCCCGCGGCTATCTGCTGCGCGACGGCGAGCTGTTCCAGATCACCCACGACCACACCATGGTGCAGTCGATGGTCGACGAAGGACGCCTCAGCCCGGAGGAAGCCGCATCCCACCCACAGCGATCACTGTTGGTACGCGCCCTGGGCCGAGGAGCCGACACCACCGTCGACATGCGCCTGCACGACCCCCGACGGGGAGACCGGTACCTGCTCTGCTCCGACGGTCTGTCCGCCGTCGTACCGGCAGGAGAGATCCGCCGGGTGCTCGCCGAGACCGGGGAGCCCGAGCAGGCGGTCCGCGAACTCGTCGCCCTCGCCAACGGCTCCGGAGGTCCGGACAACGTCAGCTGCGCGATCGCCGACGTCGCCGAAACCGCCGGCTTGCGGCAGTAGGAGGAGCAGACCACGCCCCGGGGACGCCGGGATCGGTCACCGGCCGGGGACGCCGGGATCGGTCAGGATTCGAGAAGCGGCGGCCGACGGATCGCGGCTAGCGTGGCCTCGGCGGCCTTCCGAAGAAGGAGACGGGGCGTCGGCTGCCCGCAGGGACGGAGAGACGACGACGATGACCACGACCACCGGGGCGGGCGCGGGGTCCACCGTGCCGCACGTTGCCGACGGCCACGATCTGATCCGGGTGCACGGCGCACGGGAGAACAACCTCAAGAACGTCAGCGTCGAGATTCCCAAGCGCAGGCTGACGGTGTTCACCGGAATCTCCGGTTCGGGCAAGAGCTCGCTGGTGTTCGACACCATCGCCGCGGAGTCACAGCGGCTGATCAACGAGACGTACAGCGCCTTCGTGCAGGGGTTCATGCCCACGCTCGCACGGCCCGACGTCGACGTCCTCGACGGACTGACCACCGCGATCATCGTCGATCAGCAGCGCATCGGGTCCGACCCACGCTCCACCGTGGGCACCGCCACCGACGCCCACGCGATGCTGCGGATCCTCTTCAGCCGGCTCGGCAAGCCGCACATCGGCTCGCCCAAGGCGTTCTCCTTCAACGTCGCCTCGATCAGCGGGGCGGGCGCGGTCACACTCGAACGCGGTGGGAAGACCGTGAAGGAACGGCGCGACTTCAGCATCACCGGTGGCATGTGCCCGCGGTGCGAGGGCCGCGGCTCGGTCACCGACATCGACCTCACCCAGCTCTACGACGAGGACAAGTCGCTCGCCGAGGGCGCACTCACCGTTCCCGGTTACAAGGCGGGCGGCTGGAACTACCGGCTCTACAGCGAGTCCGGCTTCTTCGACCCGGACAAACCGATCCGCACGTACACCAGGAAGCAGCTGCACGACTTCCTGCACCGCCAGCCGGTACGGATGAAGATCGCGGGCATCAACATGACCTACGAGGGTCTGATCCCTCGGATCCAGAGGTCGATGCTGGCCAAGGACCGGGAGGCGATGCAGCCGCACATCCGGGAGTTCGTGGACCGCGCGGTCACCTTCACCACCTGCCCCGAATGCGACGGCACCCGGCTCAACGAGGGCGCCCGGTCCTCGAAGATCGAGGGGATGAGCATCGCCGACGCCTGCGCCCTGCAGATCAGCGACCTGGCCGAATGGGTCCGTGCTCTCAACCAGCCCTCCCCAAGCTCTTCGAGCAGGGGGTACCCCACGGTGGCTCCGCTACTCACCGCGCTGGGCGAGACCCTCGACTCCTTCGTGGAGATCGGTCTCGGCTATCTCTCCCTCGACCGACCCGCGGGCACGCTGTCGGGCGGCGAGGCGCAGCGCGTCAAGATGATCCGTCACCTCGGCTCCTCGCTCACCGACGTCACCTATGTCTTCGACGAGCCCAGCATCGGCCTGCACCCGCACGACATCCAGCGGATGAACGATCTGCTGCTGCGGCTGCGCGACAAGGGCAACACGGTGCTCGTCGTGGAGCACAAGCCGGAGGTCATCGCGCTCGCCGACCACGTCGTGGACCTCGGCCCCGGCGCCGGTGCGGCCGGCGGCGAGGTGGTCTTCGAGGGCACCGTCGAGAGGCTGCGGACCAGCGGCACCCGCACCGGCCGTCACCTCGATGACAGGGCCGCTCTCAAGGAGAGGGTGCGGAAGCCGGTCGGCGCACTGGAGGTCCGCGGCGCCACGACGCACAACCTGCAGGGCGTCGACGTCGACATTCCGCTCGGTGTGCTGACCGTCATCACCGGCGTCGCCGGTTCCGGCAAGAGCTCCCTCGTCCACGGGTCGATCCCGGCCGGCTCGGACGTGGTGTCGATCGACCAGACGCCGATCCGCGGCTCGCGCCGGAGCAACCCGGCGACCTACACCGGACTGCTGGAGCCGGTCCGCAAGGCGTTCGCCAAGGCCAACGGCGTGAAGCCGGCACTGTTCAGCGCCAACTCCGAGGGCGCCTGCCCCACCTGCAACGGCGTCGGCGTCATCTACACCGACCTGGCGATGATGGCTGGCGTCGCCACCACATGCGAGGAGTGCGAGGGCAAGCGGTTCGACGCGTCGGTGCTGGAGTACCGCCTCGGTGGCCGGGACATCAGCGAAGTACTGGCGATGCCGGTGGCCGAAGCCGAGGAGTTCTTCGCCGCGGGAGAGGCCCGTACCCCCGCCGCCCACCGGACCCTCCGACACATGGCCGACGTGGGCCTCGGCTACCTCACCCTCGGCCAGCCGCTCACCACGCTGTCCGGCGGCGAGCGGCAGCGGCTCAAGCTGGCCACCCACATGGCGGAGAAGAGCAAGGACCGGCACATCTACGTCCTCGACGAGCCGACCACCGGTCTCCACCTCGCCGACGTGGAACAACTGCTGGGTCTGCTCGACCGGCTGGTGGACGCCGGCAAGTCGGTGATCGTCATCGAGCACCACCAGGCAGTTATGGCGCACGCCGACTGGATCATCGACCTCGGCCCCGGTGCCGGCCACGACGGCGGCCGCATCGTCTTCGAGGGCACACCCGCCGACCTGGTCACGGCCCGCTCCACGCTCACGGGCGAACACCTGGCGGACTACGTCGGCGCCTGAGCCCCGCGCGGCCGGCACCCGTGCCTCCTTCCCCGAGGGCAGCGCCCCTCCGGATCGCGCCCCCTCAGGACCGCGGTCCGGACGGCAGTACTCGCACGCCGACCAAGCTGGTTCGCCCACGGGCCGGGGCACGGAGCACCGGCCGGTGGCCGCTCAGGCCTGGCGCCCGGCCGCCTCCAGCCACTTTTCCAGCGCGCTGAAGTCGGCTCGCGTCAGCCCGTAGTGGTGGTCGACGCGGTGGAGCAGGGCCGCGGACGAGTGGTGGACGGCGACCCAGGAACGGTCGGCCTCGGTTACTTCGTCATCGATCCAGATGAAGGGCCGGCCGGCAGCCCAGGCGACCAACGGGCGGGTCTTCCAGTGCAGCAGGTCGGGAGGCGCGTCCTCATCAGGCCACTCCACGACCGGCAGCGCGGGCAGGCCCAGCCAGGGGGCGAGGCAGGCGTTGGCATCGTCCATCCAGGTCGTGGCCCACACCAGCTCGCAGCCCAGCGCGGCCAGCCGCGGGCCGAGCGCCGGGTCGACACGGGACAGCAGCGGGTGTCCGACCGTGTCCGGCAGCAGAGTGGAGCCGCGGTCGTAGACCGGGTAGGCGCCGTCCGCCGCCCCGAACGGGATCAGCGGACCGTCGACGTCGAGGAAGAGCAGCATCAATCCCAGGATCGGTCATGAGCCCGCTCTCGGCGAGGGCCGTGGTGATCCGGTCCCGGCGGGCCTTCTCACAAAGCAACGGACCGGAACGGCAGCGGACCAGAACGGCAGTGGACCGGAACAGCAGTGGACCGGAACAGCAGCGGTCAGAACGGCAGTGGAAGGGCGTGCACCACGTCCAGTCGGGACACGGCACGGGTCAGCACCACGTAGAGCCGGTGGGCGCCGCGCTCCTCCGCCGTCAGGACCGCGGCCGGCTCCACGGCCACCACGTGGTCGTACTCCAGTCCCTTGACCAGGCTCGCGGGTACCACGGTCACGCGGGCGCCGAGCACGTCGGGGCCCGCGTGGTCGACACCGGCTCCGGTGAGCGCCGCACGCACGCCGGCCGCGTCCGCGTCGGCCACCACCACCCCGATCGACCCGTCCCGGGTGAGGGCGCCCCGTACGGCGGCCACGGTCGTACCGAGGACGTCGTCGGTCGGGCGGAGGGTCAGTTCCCCGTCCGTACGCATCGACTCCGCCGCGGGTACGGCCACGTCCAGGCGGGCGAGCAGGCGGTTGGCCAGTTCGACGACGGCCACGGGGACCCGGAACCCGGTGGTCAACGGCACGACGGCCGCGTCCGGCTTGCCGAGGTGGCGCAGTTGGACGGACCAGTCGCGGGCCGCCCAAGGGGTGGTGCCCTGAGCGAGGTCACCGAGGACGGTCAGCGAACCGAAGGCGGCCCGGCGAGCGATCGCCCGGCACTCCATGGGCGAGAGGTCCTGTGCTTCGTCCACGATGATGTGACCGTAGCCCTCGGGGCGCTCGACCAGCCCGGCGATCTCGTCCAGGAGGACCAGGTCGGCCGCTGACCAGCGGGCAGACCGGTACGAGCGCGGCGGGTACGGCCACAACAGCGCGGACTGTTCGTCGAGGCCCAACAATCCGTCGGCTGCGCGGGCCAACACCGCCCGATCGCTCAGGAGTTCGGCGAGAAGCTCCTCGGGGCGGGCCTTCGGCCAGACGGAGTCGAGGTGGGCGGTGAGCGGCCGGGCCCGCTCGATGCGGCGCGCCCAGGAGGCGGGGCGGGCACCGGCACGCCGTTCGGCCTGGTCGCGCAGCCGGCGCACCACCCGGGTGAGCACCCGGTCGCGACCCAGGGCGTACGGCGGCTGTTCGGCGCGCACCTCCTCGACGATTCCAGCCAGTTCACCGGCGGCCACTCGCCACCGGTAGGAGCCGTCCGGTACGGCGAGGTCGGCCACGCCCTCGGTGGTCACCCGCGCGTACAGTGCCCGGCGCAGCACCTCGGCCATACGCGGATCATGTTTGACGGTGGCCGTGGCAGCAGGATCGGTCCCGGTGACCGGATGGCGGGCGATCTCCTCCTGGAGGGTGGATTGACGGTGACCGCCACCGGTCGCCAGGTGGCCGGCGGTCTCCCCGAGGGCGGGCAGCACCTCGGCGATGTAGCCGAGGAAGGTACGGCTGGGGCCGAGGACGAGCAGGCCGGAGCGTTGCAGCCGCTTGGGATGGGTGTAGAGCAGGTACGCGGCCCGGTGCAGGCCGACGGCGGTCTTGCCGGTGCCCGGAGCGCCCTGCACGCAGACGGATTCGGCGAGGTCCGCCCGAACCAGGTCGTCCTGCTCGGGCTGGATGGTGGCGACGATGTCCCGCATGGGTCCGACCCGGGGCCGCTCGATCTCACGCGCCACGATGTCGCTGGCCCGGGCTTCGCCCCGGCCCAGGTGTTCGTCCTCCAGCCCGGTGAGGTCGGCGGACTCCCCCCGGCTGCCCGGCGCCCAGCCGAACCGGCGGCGCACCTCGACGCCCTGGGGATCGCCGGCGCTCGCCTGGTAGAAGGCGCGGGAGACGGGAGCGCGCCAGTCGATCACGAGGGGCGGGGCGGCCGGGTCCTCGGTGATCCGCACACGGCCCAGGTGGTAGCGCTGCCCGCCGTGTCCGGGGGCATGGTCGGCGAAGTCGAGGCGGCCGAAGTACAGGGGACCGGGGGGAAGTGCGCCCAGTGCCTTGGCCTGGCTGCGCAGCCGGCGGCCGAGCACCTCGGCGTCGGCACCGGAAGCGGAGACGTCTTCACCGGTGACGACCTGTGCGTCGGCGCCCTCGACCATGGCAGCGAGAGCGGCACGACAGGTGTCGTGGTAGGCCCGCTCGACGCGGAGGGCGTCCGCCGTGTCCGTCACGTCCCCCGCTTCCCCCCTGCCTCTCGCTTCCCCGGGGGTCTGCGCGCACTCGGACGGCTGCGCGCACTCGGTCTCCTGCACGTTCTCGGCGTACTCGGCGTGCTCTTGCGCGGGGTGGAGTGGCGTCATGGCGTCACCCTACCCAAATAATGTTACTCAGTTATATTTTTAACCGGGTTTTATGAGGCAGGGTCGGCCGTCAGACCCGGCAGCCCCGTGGCCAGACTCCAAAACGCCCGCTCGGCCGCCCGCACCGCATCCGGTGCCACCTGCGCAGCACGCTCCCCGGCTGCGATCCGCAGCCAGTTCTCCTGCGCCAGGACCCGCTGGACGGCGACGATCTGCCCGGCCGCCAGCCGGGCGTCCAACCCCCCGCCCAGGGCTCCGGCGAGCGCCACCTCCGACCGCTCCAGATGACCGTGCAGCCTGGCCACCAGGGCCGGCGTCCCGTACAGCAGGGCGTGGAAGGCGAGCACCGCGGGGTCGTCGTTCAGTCCGGTGACCGGATCGCGCCGCTCCAGGCCGGAAAGGAAGTTCCGGCGCAGCGCATCCACCGGGTCGGCCGCCCCGGCGACCACCCGAGCGGCCTCCCCCTCGTGATCCGCGATCCGGTGCAGGACCAGGTCTTCCTTGGCTGGGAAGTACCGGAAGAGGGTCGGCTTGGAGATCCCGGCCGCGGCGGCGACCTCGGCCACGGACACCGCGTCGAAGCCCCGCTCCAGGAACAGCCCCACGGCGAGGTCCGACACGTCCTGGTACATCTGCCGCTTCTTGCGCTCACGCAGGCCCATCTCACCCATGGGGCGAGCCTACGCAGCACCGCCCGGCCCGGTCGGCCGGACCAGGGCGCGGGTCAGCCGCGGGCTGCCACGCACACCGCTGCGCCGCCGGGAGGACAGGCCCAGCGAGGCGGTGGCAGCGGCGAGGGTCATGGCGTACGAGTCCAGCGCGCGGCGCACGTTGGGGGCGTCCAGGCTCGCGCCGGTGACCAGCCGGTCGAGGTCGACGTAGGCCGAACGGACGATCTCGATCCACCGGTACACCCGCCAGTCCTCCCGCCAGTTCCGGGTGAACCGGGCGGGCAGGCGGGCATCCCAGCGCCGGAACATGCGGTCCCGGATCTCCGACCGGGTCGGGGTGAGGTGCATGTGCCGGACCAGTTCGTACAGCGGGTCCCCCACCAGGGCCATCTCCCAGTCGATGAGGGTGAGGGCTCGGTGGTCGTCCCGGCGCACCAGGTTCCACGGGTTGAGGTCGCCGTGCAGCAGGGCGGGGTCCCGGTCGGCGACGTGGTGCCGGGCGAGGATCTCGCGCAGCCGGGGGGCGTCGGGCAGGCCGAGGAAGCGGGCCAGCCGCTGCGACTCCTCCGGCAGACCGGCGACCAGCAGCACGAGCTGTTCGCTGAGCCAATCGTAGAAGGGGGGTCGCCCTCCCACCGGGTCGACCGGGGCGTGGTCGACCTCGGTCAGCGCCGCCAGTTGGTCGACCAAGCGGTCCGCCTCGTGCGGACGCAGTCCGTGCACCGGGTGGTCGGGGCGGCGGCCGAGGTCGCGGGCGCCCTCGTAGGTGTGGACGGCAAAACGGTCCCCCCAGTACCGCAGCCCGGGGTCCGCGGCGTGGCTCTCGCCCAGTGCCAGGACCCGGGGCGCGGCCACCGGCACGCCGGACCGTTCGATCGCCCGCAGCACGGCGTGCTCACTGAGGAAGCTGCGTTCGCGCCGCAGCACGACGGTCGCCTCACGGCGGACCACGACGGGGAACGGCGTCCCGGGCACCTGAAGCACCGTGTTGAGGTGCGCAGCACCCTTGAAGACCCGGCCGGGCGGGGCGGCGCCTTCCAGGAACAGCGCGTCGGCGACCGCGCGGTGCGGAAAGCCGGGGTGCTCGGGCACCCTCTGGTCCGGTGTCCAGTCCAGGGCCCGGACAGCCCTGGCGCCAGCACCGGCGGACGCTCCCCGCCGGAACAGGATGCGCCGGATCTCGTCCCGCCCGGGCACCCGCCCCAGCCGCAGCGGCTCGGCGGCGGCACACAGGGCGGCGCGCACCACGGCCGTCGCCTCGTCCAGGCTCCGCCGGTCGAAGGAGTCCTCCAGGGACCGCACGGCCCGAATCACATCGGCGTAGAGGGCCCGGGCGTACTCGAACGCGAGGTAGTGCCGCAGGTCCTTGGCCAGACCCGCCACGGCGGCCGGCCGCACCCGGTGCACGGCGTCGGCCCAGGCGTCAACGACCTCGCACCACTGGTGGTCCGGATACCGCATCCGCACCAGGTGGACGGCGAGATCGTGCAGCGGGTCGCCGTAGCCGGCGAGTCCCCAGTCCAGGCAGTGCAGCGGCAGGTCACCGGCGGACGGCCGGACCAGGTTGCCGCGGTGCAGGTCACCGTGGAGCAGCCCGTACGGGCGCCGGGTCATCGCCGGTACCCGTTCGGCGAACCGGAGCAACGCGCCCTCGGGCACGCCGAGGGCGACGAACAGGCCGCCGTACCGGTGCCCGCCGGGCCCGCGGATCTGGTCGTCCGCGAGCCGGGCGAGGATGCGCAGGAAACCCTGGGAGTCCGTGTGGTTGTCGGGCCAGCAGGACGGCAGAGGTGGCAGGACACCGCCGCGCACCTGGACGATCGACGCCAACAGCTGGGCCAGGTCCCTCAGGAGGAGCGCGTCGACGGGTTTGCCGGAACCGCAGACGTCACCGAGCACGTCGCCGTCCACATGACTGTGGACGGCGTACCCCTCCCCCGCCACCAGGCACTCCGGCACCGGCAGGACGCCGCGCAGTGCCCGCAGGACCTCCGGCTCGCTGTGCCAGGTCCGGACGGCCACCGGCGCCGTGTCCATGTCCATGCCCGACACCCGTACGGTCACCAGGGTGCCGGGCTCCCGGTCCAGGAGTCCGGCCAGTGGTTCGGTCAGCGGCAGAACGCGGTCGCGGTGACGCAGGCCCCCGCGGGTCCGCCCCGCCGCGACCGCACGGGCCACGAACTCCCGGACGACGGTGTCCGTCCGAACTCTGCCGACGTGTCCCCCGGCCGTGGGTCGGGGAACAGGCGGTGCGCCCACTGGCCGCTCCGGGTAGATCGCGTGAAATGAAGGACGGGTCGGGAGGAAGGAGACTCGGGACCGAGGCGGGTAGGGACCGAGGCGGGTAGCGGACGGCATCGGGGAACGCGTAGGGGACGATGCCGTTCCAGGTGCCGACGGGCACTACCAGGCCGGGGCGAGTGGCCCAACGGGCGTCCGCCGGTCGTCCGTGCCGGGCCGGCGGCCGAGGACCGGCTCGTTGCCGTTCCTCGCGCATGTTCCGAGCGGTGGCTCGGACGTGTCGGCATGCTAGCCCACCGGACGTCCGCTCCGGAGCACTCTGAGCAACGGCTCCAGCGACCGCACCACATGCTCGGCGCCCGCCGCGCGCAGGCGTTCCTCCCTGCTCTCGGCACACGCGTAACCCAGGAACGGGACACCGGCCTCGCGGGCGGCAGCCACGTCCGAGCCGGAATCGCCGATCATCAGGGCGGTGGATGCCGTCGCGCCCATCGCGTCAAGGGCGCGGATGAGGCATTGCGGATGTGGCTTGAGGTGGTCCAACTGCCGTGTACGGCCGTACAGGTGGGTGGCGAAGCACCGGGTGAGGCCCCGCGCTTCGAGGTACGCACCGGCCGCCTGGGGCGAGTTGTCGGTGGTGACGGCGAGGCGGGCGCCGACGGCGGTCCAGGTACGGATGAGTGGGTCGGCGTAAGCGGTCGGCAGCGCCGAGGCGGCGGCTCGCAGCTCCTGCTGGGTGAGCTGTTCCTCCAGCCCGGCGACGAGGCCGCTGTCCGGGCTCCGGCGGCCCACGGCCCGCAGGACGACCTGTGGATCCGGTGAGACCCGTTCGGCGTCGGTGAGCAGCTCGCGCGGGCCCTGCCGCTCCAACCACCCCACCAGGTCCGCGGCCACCCGCTCCGCGCGGTGTCGGGCGAACAGCCGGCAGATCGGTCCGTCGAAGTCCCAAAGAACGAACCGGACCGATGCGATCAGTTCACGTAGCTTCTCGATCTCGCTTGCGTCAGACGTCGCTGCAGACGTTGCATCAGAAGTCACCAGGAGAGTGTCAGGTCCGAGGAGATGGTTTCCCAGAGGGCGTCGAACCACTTCTGTGATTGCGCCACGAAGGCCGCGTCACGCTGCCCGGCCCGCTCCTCGAAGGAGAAGAGCAGGGATTCGGAGCCGAGGGCGTCATACATCTCCAGCATCCCGCCGTCGGTGGGCTCCGCCCGGCGCGTGATCATGTAATACGCGTACAGCGCCTCCGTCCCATTGAGCAGGTACAGCTTCGCCGGCGGGGTGAACGGCAGTGCCCGGAAGGAGACGTGAACGTCGATGCCGTGGGTGCCGCGCAGCGCCTGGAGGTTGTACTGGAGCACCTGGCCCTGGGCGTTGCGCATCCCCAACCACCGCTGGTGCACGGCGGCGGCGTCGCTCCCGGCGTCGGCCGAGACCGGGAAGGCGAGGTCGATGTCCCGGGAGGGGAGCAGGACCCGGACGTCGATCCGCTCGGGGCGGATACGCCCCTCGTGGATCAGGCGCAGCGGCTCACCGAGGGCGGGGATCAGGCTCTGCGCGGTCAGACAGACCGCGTCGATGCGCACCTGGGGTGCCGAAAAGGCCTCGCTCAGGCGGGGGGCCAGGGCCACCATGGTCGGCTGGGGATCCTCCCGGGCCGGGCGTGGCGGCTCGGCCACCCGCGGCGGGCTGCCCTTGCTGACGTTGCTCAGCAGCCTTTCCTCCCGGAGCGTCCGCAGCGCCTGGCGCACGGCACCACGCTCCACGCCGAACTCCTCCGCCAGTTCGGCCTGGGTGGGCAGCCGGTCACCGGGCCTCAGGACGCCGGTGCGGATGCGCTCGCGCAGGGCATCCGCGATCTCCTGGGGCGTGATCCTTCTGCCGCCGCTCGCTGCCACGTTCTCCTGGGTCACAACCAAACGCTACAACTATGATCCATCTGAGGGGAGTTGCAGGAAAGTTGTTTATTGGTGAGACCAAGTAGCAGCACATGGGCCGAGTTGGCTGCCAACTTCTGCAGACCTGACGAGGAACATGGATCGTGTGTGCGATTCGTTACGACGCCAGCACCAGGTCCGAGCTGATCGTCTCCCACAGCGCGTCGAACCACAGCCGCGACTGCTCCACGAACGCCGAGTCCCGCCGCCCGGCCCTCCGCTCGAAGGCGAACAGCATCGACCGGACTCCGTCGGCGTCGTACAGCTCCAGGTGTTCGTGCTCGATCTCCCGCTCCTGACGCGCCAGCGTGTAGTACGCGAGCAACGCCTCGGTCCCGTTGAGCAGGTACAGCTTGACCGGCGGGGTGAACGGCACTGCGCGGAAGGAGACTTGCACGCCGATGCCGTGCGTGGTGCGCAGGGCCAGCAGGTTCTGCCGCAGCACCATCCCCTGGGCGTTGCGCTGGGCGAGCCAGCGCCGGCGCAACAGGCCGCCGTCATCGGTCGCCACCGGCGTCGGGAACGCAAGCTCGATGTCATCACTGGGCAGCAGGACCCGGACATCGATCTTGGCTGGTTTCAACCGCCCCGCGTGGATCAGCCGGAGCGGCTCGCCGACGGCCAGCGTGAGCGAGACGGACGTCAGGCACAACGCGTCGATCGCCACGTGCGGGACCGCGAAGGCCGCCGCGACACGCGGCGTGAGCCCCACCACGGTGGGCTGCGGCGACGCAGCCGGACCGGCCGCGGAACTCGTGCACCCGGGCTGCGCCGCCACTGTGGCCGGGCTGCCCTTCGAGGCACCGGTGAGCAGGTGTTCGGACCGCAGGATGCGCAACGCCTGCCGTACGGCCCCCCGGTCGACGCCGAACTCGTCGGCCAGCTTGGCCTGGGTGGGCATGCGCTGACCCGGCCGCAGCTCACCGGACCTGATCCGGCTGCGCAGTTCGTCGGCGATCTCGCAGTGGGACGAGCGTGACCGACGTGACCTCGTCCGTCCACTGGCCAAGACGTGCTCCGGGTCCACAGACGAACCGTACAACTTCTCGCCATCTTGCGGCAGTTCGTCGACAGCTGGTTATGAGACGGTTCCCGACGGAGATAACTACAGTGGAGTTGGCAGCCAACTCGCATGACATGGTCAGGCTTCCCAAGTGGTTGGCCGAGACCGGGCTTCCGTTCCGGAGGGGAGCCGGGAGTCAGGACAGGGGACGGCCAGCGAAGCGCACAGCCACAACTGAACAAACCGCACAGCCACAACTGAACACCGACATCGCACAGCCACAACTGAACAGCTCGCTACGGATGATCAGGCACGGTTCGCGGTTCGACGGACACAAGACCAGCGGTCACGGGCCGACGGACACGAGCCACGGCCGGCGCGTCACAGGGGGAAGGGAGCCGTCAGAAGAGGTCCGGGCACCATGGGCGCCCGGCCGAGCGGAACAGGGCGTCGGCCTTCCTGGCGGCGCCCTCTCGTTCTTCCTGGACCCGGCCGAGCGCCGCGAGCCTCAGCGCTGACTCGCCGCCGAGCCACAGCCGCGCCAACTCGCCCACGTCCAGGGTCAGATCGACGCTCCCGGCACGCGTGGGCGTACAGGACGCCCCCTGGGGGCCGGCCTCCAGCCGGAACCGGCCCCCGGGCAACACGCCCCCACCGTCCACGACCTCCAGCACCAGCGCGCCCTCCCCCTCATACGCCCGTGCCTCCAGCGCCCGTACAACGTCCAGGATCCGCACCCACAACCAGTCCGTGTACGTGGTGAGCCGGGCAGCACGCGGGTCGGGCAGCAAGTCGGGCAGCAAGTCGTCCGGCCCGCGCCGGCCGCTCTCGACCCTCGTGATCCAGTCGATGGAGCAGACGTAGTGCCACAGGGCTCCTTGGGCTGCCGGGGTCGAAGCGGTCAGCCAGTTCACCGTGGCGGTGCAGTCCGGCTGGTTGCCGCGCCAGGTGTCCTCCGTCCGGTACGACACCATGCCGTCGACCTCCCCGGAAGCGGAGCGGTAGACGGCGTAGAACGGTTCGGTCCAGTCGGTGCCGAAACGCACGGCGCCGGTTGCCGCCTCCCACCACAGCGGAGTACGGCTGACCGCACCGGGCTGGGATCGGCGGACCCGCTCGTACAGCTCGGGGCCCAGCTTGCGCACGTCCTCGCCGTCCACCAGGTCGATCCGGCCGCCGTCCCCCGGACCGGACCAACGCCTGTCGAGGCCGGCCCGGGATACTTCGACGGTCCACTCCGCGCTCCGGGTGGCCGGTCCGAAACCGTAGCGGCCGTAGATCGGGTGCTCGGCGGCGATCAGCGTGGCCACGACGTCACCGCGTTCCCCGGCCGCCGCGAGGTCCTGGCCCATCATCCGGCTCAGCAGGCCACGGCGGCGGTGGGTAGGGGCCACCGTGACGGCGGAAATGGCGTTCGCCGGGACGGCTGAGCCGCCCACCGCGGTGACTTCCTGGGGAAAGGAGCGGAAGGTCGCGACACACCGCCCGCCGTCGAACGCACCGAGCAGGCGGGATGCCGCGGTCTGCCGCCGGAAGGCCTCGACCTGGCCCTCCTCCAGCACGGGCGGGCGCAGGAACCCGGTGGCCACGGCCCTCAGCCAGCCCTCGTATTCGGCCTCACCAACAGCGCGCACTTCGGTCATGGGGTCACCGTATGCAAGCGCCCGCCAGCGCGTCGCAGGATTTTTTCCCGACGCCCGTCACATCAACAGGTCGTCCACTTGCGCCTCGCCCATCCGGTAGCGGCGCGCGATCTCCCCACTGCAGTCGTCGGTCGTGTGCTGCAGCCGTTGGCGGCACCGGGAGACCTCCTGCTCGTAGGAGACCAGACGTCCCATGGCGGTGGCCAGCTCCAGGTCGGTGCGCGCCTGCAGGTCTGACAGCTCGACCTCGGCGAGCATCTCGGCGGCCAGCCTCCGGTACGCCTCATTGTGCGGGGTGCCGAGGGTGACATGGCGGGCGGAGGAACGGTGCTGGGCCGGTGCGTCCTTGAGGATCTCCGGGAGCCGGTCGACGACGGACCCGTCCGCGGGCGCGGGCAGGGACGCCCGACCGCGCCGGCACAGCTCCGCCCGCAGGATGTCGATCCGCCCCTGCAGCAGCCGCCGCACGTAGCTGAGGTCCGCCTCGTCGCGCTGGGCGTCGCGGCGCAGGGCACGTAGTTCGGGCAGACTCATCCGGGCCAGGTCGGGCTCGAAAGGCTCCGCGGGCAGCACCGGACCGGCCGTGCCGTCGCCACGCTGCGCGGGCGGCCGATACGGCGTCTGCGTCCCCGGTCGCCTGGTACTCGGTGTGCTCATCTGCTTCTGACCGTCCCCTCGACCGGCGTGTAAAAGCATCGTGCCACCCCAACCGACCAGTATGTGACCGAGTGCCCCCGAACGGCCCCAGATGGGCGGTAAGAGATCCATATTGGGCCCCCTGCAGCCAGGTGCGGGGCACCCGGCATGATGGTTCGCATGCGTGCGGTAGTGCAGAGAGTGGACGGCGCGAGCGTCGTCGTGGACGGCGAGACGGTGGGCGCGATCGAGGGCGAGGGACTGTGCGTCCTCGTCGGGGCGACCCACGAGGACACCAAGGAGAAGGCGGCCCAGCTGGCCCGCAAACTGTGGTCGATCCGGATGCTGCAGGACGAGAAGTCGTGCAGTGACATCGACGCCCCGCTCCTCGTGATCAGCCAGTTCACGCTGTACGGGGACGCACGCAAGGGCCGCCGCCCGACGTGGAACGCCGCCGCCCCCGGCGATGTGGCCGAGCCGCTGGTGGACGAGGTAGTGGCCCGACTGCGGGCTCTGGGGGCGACGGTGGCGACCGGCCGGTTCGGAGCACGGATGCGGGTGTCCCTGACCAACGACGGGCCGTTCACCGTGCTGCTGGAGATCTAGTGCCGCAACAGGCACCGTTCGCCCCGTCCCGGCACTAGCCGAGCCGGCTACGGCGCAACGACGACTTCCTGGGCCGCGGCCGTGTCCCCGGCGATCAGTCGGGCGTCGACCGGTACGTTCCGCTTCACCAGCGCGAGGGCCACCGGGCCGAGCTCGTGGTGGCGTGCGGACGTGGTCACGAAGCCGATCTTGCGGCCGTCGGGGCCGTCGTCCGCGAGGCGGATCTCCGTGCCGGGCAGCGGCAGGTGAACCTCGCTGCCGTCCAGGTGCAGGAAAACCAGGCGCCGGGGCGGCTTGCCCAGGTTCTGCACCCGGGCGACGGTCTCCTGACCTCGGTAGCAGCCCTTCTGCAGATGCACCGCCGTGCCGATCCAACCCAACTCGTGCGGGATCGTACGGTGATCGGTCTCAAAGCCGAGGCGGGGTCGGTGGTGCTCGACGCGCAGTGCCTCGTGGGCGAGCAGCCCGGCGGCGGGTCCGTGCGCGGCGGCGAACTCCTCCAGGTCGGCACGCGGCAGGAAGAGGTCACGGCCGTACGCTGTCTCGCGCACGACGACACCCTCGGGCACCTCGGCGATCGAGCCGGCCGGCAGGTGGACGACCGCGAAGTCGGCGGTGCGGTCGGCGACCTCCACCCGGTAGAAGAACTTCATCGACTCCAGGTACGCGACCAGCGCGTCCTGGGTGCCGGGCTCCACGTGCGCCCACACCGTCGCACCGTCGTCCACCAGGTACAGGGCGTGCTCGATGTGTCCGTGCGCGGAGAGGATCAGCGCCTCGGTGGCCTCGCCCGCGGGCAGTTCGCTGACGTGCTGGGTGAGCAGCAGGTGCAACCAGCTCAGGCGGTCCTCGCCGCTGACGGTGACGACTCCGCGGTGGGAGAGGTCGACGAATCCGGTGCCGTCGGCGAGGGCGCGCTGCTCGCGGAACAGGTCGCCGTAGTGGGCGGCGACACCTTCGTCCGCGCCTTCGCCTGGAACCGCGCCGGGCAGGGACAGCAGAGGGCTCTTCATACCGCAAGCCTACGACGTGGTAGTTGAACTCTTCAGCGAACAATCCGCGCACCGGCCGAAGAGCGCGAAGTGCTTCATGTCCGTGTCGAAGCCGAACTGCCGCCGCAACTTCGCCGTGAACTCCGCGGCCACGTCCACATCCGCCTCGATCACGTTCTCGCAGTCCCGGCACACCAGGTGAAGATGGTGGTGGCGGTCGGCGAGGTGATAGGTGGGGGCGCCGTGTCCCAGGTGGGCGTGGCTGACCAGCCCCAGCTCCTCCAGCAGTTCCAGCGTTCGGTAGACGGTGGAAATGTTGACCCCCGACGCCGTCTTCCTCACTTCCACGAGGATGTCGTCGGGGGTCGCGTGCTCAAGGGTGTCCACGGCTTCGAGGACAAGCTGCCGCTGCGGCGTCAGCCGGTAGCCGCGCTGCCTGAGGTCGCTCTTCCAGTCGGTGCTCACCACACTGGAAAGTCTAGAGCCACCCGGTGTGCAGGCTGCTGGGTGAGGCCTACTCGAAGAAGGCGGTACCGCTACTTGAAGAAGGCGATGCCGTCATCAGGCATGTCGTCGGGGAGGGCCTTCGCCCAGCGCTCGACCTCCTCCGGAGTGACGACCTTCTTCAGGTGCGCCGACATGTAGGGGCGGAGCTCGACCTCGGGGGTCTGCTTCTCGCCGACCCACATCAGGTCGCTCTTGACGTAGCCGTACAGCCGCTTGCCACCGCTGTACGGCTGCGCGGCGGGCGTCCGCGCGACGGCGTCCGTCACGAGATCGATCTGCGGCTTCTTGTCGGCCATCTCGCCGTACCAGATCTCGATGACTCCGTCGTCGCGGGTCATCGTGACCTCGACCTTGCGGTCGGCGTCGATCCGCCAGAAGCCCGACTCCGACTCCAGGGGGCGGACCTTGTTGCCGTCCTGGTCCAGCACCCAGGTGTGGGAGTGGTACTCCAGGAAGTCCCGGCCGTCGTGGGTGAAGCTGACCTCCTGCCCGAAGTTGCACTTCTGCGAGCCGGGGAAGTCGTGCACGCCCGCGCCGGCCCAGTTGCCGAGCAGGAAGGCGAGCGGGACGAGGTCCTTGTGCAGGTCGGACGGGATCTCGATCATGAGCGGCAGTTTTCCTAGGTGGGGGTCAGCGCTGGCCCTGGTACAGCTTCTTCACGGTCAGACCGGCGAAGGCGAGCACGCCAACACAGACCAGGACCAGCAGGGTTTCGAAGAAGATCTCCACGGGTGCTCCTTGAGCGAGGGTCGGGGGTCCCCCTGCCCGGAGAGCTCGGGGGAATACGACAGAGCCGGGGCCCAGCTTACGCGCCCGGAACCCCGGCCTCCCGGCGAGGTGGGCTCCTCGGGGCCGACGGCCGCCGATGTCGGTCAGCCCGAGCCGGACCGGCCGAAAAACCACCACGCGCCCTCCCTCGCTGTCAGTCCAGGAGCTGCTCCTGCAGAACGACCGTCTGCTGGAACGGGATCTTCTTCGCTCCGCCCTTGCGGGACTGCACCACGAGGGCGAGGACGTCGCCGGCGGTGAGGTAGGCCTGGCGGACCTGCTCGGCGCCGTAGGGCCGCGGCTCGACGTAGACGTGGTGCGACACGTGCGCGGTCTTGGCGGCTTCGGGGAACGTCTCGTCCAGCAGCGCCAACGGCGCCCCGCGCAGGTCGCGGACGGGCGTGGTGTAGTCGGTGAACTGCTCCTCCTGGACCCTGCCGGCGACCAGGCCCGTGTCGAACTGGAGCAGGTAGATCCGGGTCCGGGTGCCGTCCGGCATGGTCCAGCCCCGGGCCGCGATGTGTCGCAGCCCCCGGTCCCTGAGCGTGTCCGCGAGGGCGGCCCGATCCTCCTTCGTCGCGTACTCGGAGAGGAAGACCTTCGTGGTCAGCCACCCGTGGTCACCGCGCAGCCGCTTGTCGGGCTTCGCTCCCTTCGGAGCCGGCAGCACCAGTCCGCGCAGGTCGGCGTAGTGGGAGGTGCCCTTGTTGGCATCGGCGAAGGGGGCTGGGCTGCCGGCGGGCAGCGGCGGCCGGACGATCGCCGGGTAGTCCCAGCGGCCGTCGGAGCGGGTGGCGAGCCCGGGGACATCGGTGCGCTTCATCTGGGTGACGCCGTACGCCGTCGACGCACCGGCCACCGCGAAAGCCACGACCGCAACGGTCCACCGCAGGACACCGCGCGGGACCCGGCGGTCCTTCCTGCCCCGGACCGGTGCCACGACGGGCGGGTGGTCGGGCACGGGCGGTACGCCGGGCACGGGCGGTACGCCGGGCACGGGCGGTACGCCGGGCACGGGCGGTACGCCGGTGCTGGGCGCTTCACCGGTCATGGGCGCGGATGTGTGCTGCTCTGTCATACGGCCTTCCCCGGGTCCTTGATGCGGTCGAGCTGCTCGCCCACGAACAGGGCGACGGTGTGGGCGGCGAGCCGGTGGACACCACAGACCCGGGCGGAGAACAGTACGTCGCCCACGCGGGCGGAGCAGAGCATCCGATCCAGCTTGCCGCTGTCCCTCGTGGGCTCAAGGACGCAGACTGCATTCTCGTGCCCTGGGATCTCCGGCCCTTCGCCGAAGCTCTTCAGCAGCCCCGCGCCGGCGGTGGCGAGCTTCTCGGCTGCGCCGCGGTTCTCCATTTCGACCAGCTGGAAACCGATGGTGAAGGGCTTGTCGAAGGGCGAGCTGATGGAGCCTTCATGCTCGTAGCTGCGCATCACCATGCCCTTGATGTGCTGGTGGTCGATCAGGTCGTCCAGCTTCCGCCGGGCCTGCGGCGGCAGGTCGCGGATCGACTGCTTGCGCAGGGCGGTGGCCTCGCGCCCGGTGAGCTGGGCGTCGGAGCCGAACCCGGCTATGTCGGGCCCCTGGCTGTACCCGCTCTTCTGGTACGGCACCAGCATGGCGCGCAGTGCCGACACACCGTCCGTCGAGCCACTCCGCACCTCGTCGTCCGTGCCGTCCGAACCACCGACCTTCGGGAACTTCCAGACGGGCTTTCCCGGGTCCCGGTCGGCGTGCAGGACGGTCACCGCGGTGCACCCGGCACCGGCGACGACCGCCACGGCCAGCAGGACCGTGCCGACGACCCCGGCGGTCCGGCGCCGGCTCCCGCCTCGCCCGCGGGCACGCCCCGGGGTCTCGGCAGGTCCCCCGGCTGTGTCGGCGAGGTCCCCTCGCACCTCGGGCTGTGCGCCGTCAGCACCCCTGGGCGCCCCGTCGGCCTCCACGTGCCGCCCGGTCGCGTCGGCGGGCATGCCGGTGCCGTTCTCGTGTCCCCGGTTCACAGCCGAGCCGCCTGCCGCTTCGCCAGATCCATGATCCCCTCCTTGGTGATCGGCCTGGACCCGGCGACCCAGACCTCCATGAGGAGGTCACCGCGCGAGGCCACCGCCTCGGCCAGGTACACGGGCGGGTAGCCCAGGGTGGACTCGGGCCTGCTGTGCACGTACGCGGTGCCGTCGCCGGTACCCGGTATGGGCCAGCTGCGGGTGGCCGGCCTCGCGTCCTCCGCGGACGCCTGCTCCACCACCGCGCCGGCGGCGCTCAGGTACGTCTCCTGGCGGTACTGCACGAGCCGGATCTCGACGTATGTGTCACTGGTCCGCCAGCCGGTCACAGCAGCGCGTCGGAATCCTTCCTTCATCAGGGCGGCGAAGGCCACGTCCGGTTTGGTGAAATCGTCCGCGTAGCCGGCCAGATCCAGCCAGCCGTCGGAGCCACCGTCGACAGCGGCCTCCCGGGCCCCCTTGGGCCGTTTCAGCAGTAGTTTCCGCAGGTCACCGTCCGTCTTCACCCGACGGTCCTGGGCGGCTGTCAGCCGCGGTACGCCGCCCTTGGCCTGGCGGACGACCGGCTGGGACAGGGGTGGCAGCCGGGTGGGGGCGCGCCCCGCCTGGACAACGTAACCACCGCACAGGCCCGCGGCGGCGCCGAGGGCGCCCGCACCCGCGATCAGCGCGACGGTACGGCCACGGCGGCGCGCACCGGCCACCGGAGAGCCGGTCGGGCCGACGTCGGACGCGCCTGGCCCGGCGGCCGGGCTCGCGCCGGGCGGGTGCCCCTGCGGCTCCACCCCTCTCACCTGCGATGTTGCTTCGAGTTCTTCCAAGAGGTCCCCCCAACAAGACGGGAAGCACGGACTCCGCTTCCGTGCACTCCACAGAAGACTCATGGCACATCCATGGAGTTGTGGGCAACCAGATTACGATTCGGCCATGCCGAAGAAGCTGGTGATCAAGGTGACGGCCGGGGCCGATGCCCCCGAGCGCTGCTCGCAGGCGTTCACGGTCGCGGCGGTGGCCGTGGCCAGTGGAGTGGACGTCTCCCTGTGGCTGACCGGGGAGTCCTCCTGGTTCGCGCTACCGGGGCGGGCCGCCGAGTTCGAGTTGCCGCACGCGGCCCCGCTGCCCGACCTGATCGACTCGGTCCTCGCGGCCGGCCGCATCACACTGTGCACGCAGTGCGCGGCCCGGCGGGAGATCACGGAGAAGGACGTCATCGAGGGCGTCCGGATCGCGGGCGCGCAGGTGTTCGTACAGGAAGCGATGGCGGACGGGACGCAGGCGCTCGTCTATTGAGTCCCATGGATCCGGTCGAGCCCGTCGGAACCGTCTCCCCGTCCGGCAGCACGTCGTGGAGTGACGGACGCCGTCGGGCTTCCGAGCCCACGCGGCACATGCGGACGGGGAGGCGGCAACCCGCCTGAACTGACAGGTGGGGGAAGCGGCGGTGCCCAGAGTGGACCAGAGCACAAGGGGCACACGGCCCCGGCACGCCCGGGGAGTTCTGCCCCCATGCGGCGCCTTTCTCCAGTTCATCCCTTCCGGCGATCATGGAACACGAAACGCCGGAGAGCGCGCTCACATGCACGGTCTTCTCCTGTACACCTGCGGGTGAATGCCGCGAACAGGCCGTTGTGGGACGTAGTACACATGCTGCCATGACGAAAGATCAGCAGCGGTATGTGAACGACGAGATGCTCGACGTGCTGTACCGGCACCGCACAAGGCCCGCGGACAGCGGCAAGCTCGTCGAGGTGGTCTCCAACGACTACCTCGACCTCGGCGGGCACCCGGCGATCGCCGCCGCCCAGCAGGAGGCCGACGAGCGGTTCGGAAACGGCAACCGGATGGCCGCCCCACACCTTTTCGCCGACGACCCACAGCACCGGCTGGAGGAACGAATCGCCACCTGGCTCGGTGTGGAGGCCGTGGTCCTCACCCAGTCCGGATGGACCGCGAACTTCGGCCTGATGCAGGTGCTCTCCCAGGGCACAACGGTCTACCGGGACGAGACGGCCCACAGCTCCCTCACCGACGGCGCCCTCGCAGCCCGTGCCGAGATGCACGACGTCCGCCACAACGACCCCGGGCACCTAGCGGAACTGCTGCGCGGGCACGGCCCTGGCCTCGTGGTCCTCAACGCCGTGTACAACATCCGCGGAGACCTGACCCCGCTGGCCGAGATGGTGGAGACCGCAGAGTTGCACGGCGGCACCGTCGTGCTGGACGAGTCCCACTCACTCGGCGCCCTGGGCCCCGCCGGCCGCGGGCTAGCCGCCCAGCTGACTCTCGGCCACCGGGTGGCCCACCGCACCGCCTCGCTCGCCAAGGCCTTCACCGCCCGCGCCGGCATCGTGGCGACCAGCCGCGCCGCAGCCGAGCAAATCCGCTACCGGGCCCGCTCGGCCTGCTTCGCCTCCACCCTGTTGCCGCGCGACATCGCGGGCATCGACGCCACCCTCACCCTGATCGAACACGCGGACCAGGCCAGGACCCGCCTCGCCGACCGCACCCACACCCTGCGCACGGGGCTGGACCAGCAGGGATGGGGCGTCGGGCCCGGCGCCCACATCGCCTCCCTCGTCCACACCACGCTGCCCCGTCTCGCCCGCTCCGTCACCGCCCTGGACGCCGCCGCGGTCCGCGCCAGCGCCTTCGTACTGCCCGTGCCGCGCCAGGGTCACCTGCCCCTACGGATCTGCCTGCACGCCAGCCTGACCGACCACGACCTCGACCGGATCCTGGACGCCACCGCCCTCCTGCGCACGGAACCAGCCTGAGCCGAGCACTCCAGGAGAGTCGCGGACGGTCCCGGGGACGGCCTCCGGGACGACTGGGAGCCGTCGCGAAGCGATGCCTGAGAAACACCCCCGACCGTCCGCGGCGTTCCCGCACCAGCGCAGGCCAGATTCGCCGCCTCACCGATGCCCACCATGTCCCGGGGCAGACATGCACAGGTCCGGCACTCCAAGGTCGGCACGCCCTAGGAACGGGGACGCTTCTTGCCGTCCAGCTCATCCCACCATTCGTCGGACTTCGGGTCCCCGGACGGATCGTCCCACCAGCGATCCTCCGGCCCCCGCCGGTTGGCGATCACCGCCGCCACCGGCGGGATGACCATGGCCACGAGGCACAGGCCGACGGCCGCCGGAACGGACCAGATGCGCACAACTCCCCAAGCCAGGATGAATAGACCGATACAGGTCCCCATCATGGCGAAGTACACGTGCCGCCGTCGTGCGTACATGTTCTCAGGGTAGAACCGGCGGACCCTGTCACAACCGATCCACAATCCCCGTGCGGTCAAGCCCCGGGAGGTTACCGTGACGTAGCTGTGTCCAGCGCCGAACACGGCCACGACCGCCACGACCGCCGAACACACCCAGCGCCTCCAAGCACCACCGACCACCTTCACCAACCCGGGGGAACCACCACATGCGCGCCCTACGAATACTCCTGATCCTCGTCGTGGTCCTGGGTGGACTCTTCGCGATCGTCGACCGGGTCGCCGTGCACTTCGCCGAAGGCGAAGCCGCGGACAAGTTGAAGGCGACGGAGAACCTGGCCTCGACCCCGGACGTGCACATCAAGGGGTTCCCGTTCCTCACCCAGGTCGCGGGCGGCTCCCTGGACGACGTCGAGGTAGGCATCAAGGACTACGAGGCGGCCACCGGCACCGCGGGCAAGACCATCCGGATCGACGACCTCAAGGCCGACATGAAGGGCGTCACGTTCTCCGGCGACTACAGCTCAGCCATCGCGGACACCGCCTCCGGCACCGCGATGATCTCGTACGCCGAGCTGCTCAAGACGGCCAAGTCCCAGCCGACCGCGGTCGCCCCCGGTGTCACCGCCGAGGTCGTCGGCCTCTCCTACGGCGGCAACGGCAAGATCAAGGTGGCTGTGGAGGCCAAGGTTCCGTCCCTCGGGATCGACCAGACCCTGCCCGTACTGAGCACGGTGACCGTCGAGAACGACAAGGTCCAGGTGCACGCTGACTCCCTGCCCAGCCTGGGGGCCGCCGCGGTCGCCGAGAACCGCGTCCGCGAGATCACCGACTTCCAGCAGGCCATCGACCGACTGCCCGGCGGAATCACGCTGGACAAGGTGGAGGCCGCGAAGGACGGGGTGCGGATCAGCGTGAAGGGCTCGGACGTCCGGCTGGCGGGGTAGCGCGAGGCGCCCGACCGACGGGAAGCGTCCGATTGGCGAGACGACCATGTCCGTAGCGTAGATACAGCGCCCCACACGAGCGCCGGAGGCCGCGCGCCGACCGTCGGGGCGCTCGCGATTTCCCAAGATCCGGACCATATCGTCTCGCCATTTGACACGCCGGTGACATGGCCCCCCGGACGTCCCTACGATCGGCGTCATGCGGTACTCGACGAGCGTCCTCCAGCCGCGGGGACAGGCGGATCTCACGAAGCGGCGGGCAGTAGACCTGTGCCGCGTTGCCGCCATGCTCTGTCGCCCCTTCTGAGCGAAAGTCCCCGACTTCCGCATTTCACGCCTGCCCTGCTGGAAGGGCACCCGTGCGTCGCCCATCCCATCGAGCGCGCACCCCGCTATTCGCACGCCCCGCCGCAACTGCCCCGGAGGAGAAAGAGCATGAGCCGCAGCGACGTCCTGGTCGACGCCGATTGGCTCCAGGAGCACCTGGACGACACCGACATCGCCATCGTCGAGGTGGACGAAGACACGTCCGCCTACGAGAAGAACCACATCAAGAACGCGATCCGCATCGACTGGACCAAGGACCTCCAGGACCCGGTCCGCCGCGACTTCATCGACCAGGCAGGCTTCGAGAAGCTGCTGTCGGAGAAGGGCATCGCCAACGACCACACGGTGATCCTCTACGGCGGCAACAACAACTGGTTCGCGTCCTACGCCTACTGGTACTTCAAGCTGTACGGCCACCAGAACGTCAAGCTCCTCGACGGCGGCCGCAAGAAGTGGGAGCTGGACGCCCGCGAGCTGGTCTCGGGCGAAGAGATCCCCGTGCGCCCGGCGACGGACTACAAGGCGAAGCCGCAGGACACCTCGATCCGCGCGTTCCGCGACGACGTCGTGGCCGCGATCGGCAGCCACAACCTGGTCGACGTCCGCTCCCCCGACGAGTTCTCCGGCAAGCTACTCGCCCCGGCCCATCTGCCGCAGGAGCAGTCGCAGCGTCCCGGCCACGTGCCGTCCGCACGCAACATCCCGTGGTCGAAGAACGCCAACGACGACGGCACCTTCAAGTCGGACGAGGACCTGCAGAAGCTCTACGCCGACGAGAGCGTCGACCTCGCCAAGGACACGATCGCCTACTGCCGCATCGGCGAGCGCTCGGCCCTGACCTGGTTCGTGCTGCACGAGCTGCTCGGCGTGGAGAACGTCAAGAACTACGACGGCTCCTGGACCGAGTACGGCTCCCTGGTCGGCGTGCCGATCGAGCTCGGCGCCAACAAGTAGTCCAACGACCTTTACCCCTCAAGGAGTTCAACATGTGCGGTGCGAAGGCCGGCGGCCCCGACGCCTCGACGATCAAGCCCGGTGAGACCACCATCCAGGGTCAAGTGACCCGCGACGGCGAGCCGGTGACGGGTTACGTCCGTCTGCTCGACTCGACCGGCGAGTTCACCGCGGAGGTGCCCACCTCCGCCACCGGACAGTTCCGCTTCTACGCGGCCGAGGGCACGTGGACCGTGCGCGCGCTCGTCCCGGGCGGTGCGACCGCCGACCGTACGGTGGTGGCGCAAAAGGGCGGCCTTGCCGAGGTGGCCATCGCGGTCTGAGCGAACTCGGTGACGGCCTGGAGGGCCGCATCCCCTGGGTTGGACGCCAGTGGGGGTGCGGCCCTTCGGCCGTTCACCGCCGGCAAACGTCCGCCCGGCCCCCCTCCGGCACCCCTATCCGGTCTCCCTCCGGCACCCCTATAGAGGTATCGGACGACATCTTGAGCGCCGCCTGGCGCAAGAGCACCTACGGCAACTCGGACGGCGGTCAGTGAGCCTTTTCAGCGTTGCCTCTCCAGGGTGAGGACCGCGGCGGCGATGTCCGTCATGCGGTTCGGAATGCTGGGGAGCGCGCGGGCGGTGTCTCCGGCGTGTTCGTCGGCACAGTCGTCAGCGATACTGCCTTCGGAGAGATACCGGCGGAGAAAGGCGATCCGTTTAGTCTCTCGGGCAACTAGGGGAGGCGGCGGTGCCTACTGAAAGTGGCTCGAACTGTGCGGACTTGGCAAGTGGGTACTGGAGATGGAAAACCGGTAACAGGCCGACCACGCTGAACTCGCCCCACGGCCGCGGGCTGTCATCTTCGAACCGCGTGACGGTGTCGAAGCTGCGCTGATCGACCCACCGACTTCCTGGCTTTCTTGCCGGATGGGCACCGCGCCAGGAAACCCAAGGGCGCGCCTCTGACCAACACGCGGGTTTACTTCACAAAGGATTTCCAACCTCCCGCGCCAGATGAGTAGTTGGCCTGACCGCAAGGCTTCGGGCCGGGGAGGGCCTCCCCCGTTCCCGCCGGCACCTTCGATGCCTTCCAAGACCTGCAGCCAGACCCGCTCCCCCGCGGCCCTCCCGGCGTCGAGCAACCCGCCGCCCCGCGCGCACCTCAGAGTCCAAGGCCTACCGGAGTGAACCGGCCGCCATCAGGCGAACGAATCCGACATCACCCAATCAAGTTCAGTACGTGGCCGCGTGGCGCACGTCACAGCCATGACGAAGCGCTATTCCGGTTCGGCGAACAGTAGCTCATCACCTTGGCGAGAAGCCGAGGAAAGGGAATTCCGGTCACCCCCGGCGGGACACCAATGACGTGCGGCGCCTGAGGTTCTACTGAGGATGGAAGCAATGCCTCCCCCAATAATTTCAGCATCTCGACCTTGATGGAACCTGGGTGACTATTCTCGTGATCACGCGGGGGGCAATTCAGCCAGAAACCCTTCCTTCGCCGCCACCGAAAGGAACCCAAACGTGATTCCCTTGAAGTTCAAACGAGTCATTTCCGTTTGCGGGGCCACCGCTGCCCTGATAGCAGGCGGAGCCACCACCGCGCAGGCCCAGGTGCATCCGCACGGCGCCTGCCGTGGCGCGAACGGCCCCTTCCTTGAGGTCCTCCACAACTATGGCAAGCCATTCAAGGGGGTCGGAACTACCTATAGAGACTGGAACGGCGGAACCGGCACGGCGACGTCCTCGTTCACGAACAGGTGGACCGGCACGGTCAGCAGCACCGTCTCCGCCAGTCTCGGTGTCAGTGGCAACTGGCTCGCGGTCGAAGTCTCGGGCGAGATGGGCTATAGCCACACTTGGTCCAGCAGGGTCACTACCGGCCACACGGTGACCTACAAGATCCCGGCCAAGCGCTACGGCAACGCACGGTACGGAGTGTGGCAGGATCACCTCTATCTGAAGACCTACCGCATGAACGACGGCTGCAAGAAGTACGACATCAAGTACGCTGACAGTCGAATCAATCGGGGGCGGGGATGGAATTTCTGGATTTCGAAGTCCTAATCTGTCTCAAAACTGCGGCGCCGACTGAAACCGGTCAACGGGCACAGCTGCGCCAGGCCGGATGATTGAACCCGCCCCAGCCTTGCCCAACAGGTGATCCGGCAGGGTCCTGCAAGGAGCGTTGGCTTCGGGGACCCTGTCGGAACGTGGCACGTCTTATGCGTATTTGCACTCGCACTCGCACTCGCACCTAGGGATCCACTCGTGAAGCACGCTCACCGCGCAACCGCCGTCCTGCTGCTCATGGTCACGGCGGCAGCGTGTACCGACCACGGAAGCCCAGAGGCAGCCCCGAGCCACTCTGCGACCGCGAAGCACGAGTCGCCCACTTTGCCCCCGTTCCCCTCCGACATTCCGGGAGACGTACTCTTGAAGGTCACAGGCCAGGGAAACGGTGTCCACCGCACCCGTGCCGTTCCCGCGGGGACTGTCACCGCCGAGGTTTCCTGTGCTGGAGCCGGGGACCTGTCCATGGATATCAACGACCGTGCAGGCAAGGCAATCTACAAGGTGCTCTCACAGCCCTGCGAAACTACGGGCATTCAGAAAATCACCTTTGGATCGCCCGCCGAGCCGAAAGGTTTCACAGTCAGGGTCACCTCCCGCAATAGCACCCAGTACGCGCTCCTACTGACCCAGTGAGTGATTTCCAACCTGCCGGCCAGGCTGGGCAATTGGGCCGAGTGCGCGTTTGTTGTTGATTCATTTGCCAGCTCGGCAGGGCCCTGGGAACGTGACAGGCACGGGCTTCCAGGCGGGTCACGGGGCGTAGAGCACTTCATGCTCACGGGACCTTCCCGGCATCGCCCCCAGGTCACATCAACCGCGCGGCCTCGCCCGCCGCCCAGGCCCGCCAGGCATGAGGCGTGTTCGGCATGTCAGGGCGGTCAAGGAGCCAGCGCACGTGCCCTGCCTGGCACCGGGCCCACAGACTGTCCGAATCGACTGCACGATCGAGCCTGCCGCGCAGGTCAGCGCTGTCAACAGCTCGGGCACCTCGCGCGTACTCGCGGTCCTTGCAGCGATACGCGCGGAGGACGACGATCTCGACCAGATCGGTGAGCTTCGCCCTGACCGCTTCCTCCTGGTGAGCCAGGGCCACACCCCGGATAAGACTCTGCTTCGTACCCCACGCCTTCGCATGCTGCGTCCACTCCCACGGGTATCTCGCTTCCCACTCCAGGAAGGGCAACGGGCACGCCTCCGTCTGGCAGTCGGGACACCGGCACCTCTGGGACGAGGTGACGACGCCTACCTGTGGTGGAGAGGGCGAGGGTCTCCCGGTGTGACCCGCTTCGGCCTCACCGTGGACGGTACGGACAGCACGTCTGGCCGGACGACCCAGCGGGCGAGTCCCGGCCCGTCCACCATCCCGATCGAGCGGCCCCGCCCGTGCGTCCCGTCCTCCCGTCCCGCGGCGCACGGGCGATCCGCTAGGCGGGATCCCCCGGGATTCCCGAAGCCAATCAGTGGGTCAGTGCGCGTCCCAGTACCCAGACCACCGGCGCCGCCGCCGACAGCGGCAGGGCGACGCCCGCCGTGAAGTGGACGAAGCGGGACGGGTAGTCGTAGCTGGCCACCCGGTGGCCGATGAGTGCGCAGGCCCCTGCGCCGGCTCCCAGAACGGCGCCCTTCGCGCCGAGCCCGGTCATGCCGCCCACGACGACTCCCGCGCCCGCCGCCGCCAGCAGGCCCACCGCGACCGACGCCGGTGTCGGAAGTGGCAGCGCCCGTGCCAGGACGGCCACCGCCACCGCAGCCGCGCCCACCGAAGTCGCGTGCGGATCGGCGCCCAGGTACCCGGTGGCCAGGATCGCCAGAGCCGCCGAGGCGACCGTGGCCATCAGGCCGTACATCCGCTCGTCCGGCGAGGCGTGCGAGCGCAGTTGCAGGACCAGGGACAGCAGGACCCAGATGCCGAGCGTGCCGAGGATCGCGGCCGGGGCGTGGTCGCGGCCCACGGCCAGAAGTGCCGCGTCGGCCGCCAGGGCGCCCGCGAAGGCCAGCGCGATGCCCTGCCTGGCCGGCCACATGCCGTTGAGTCGGAACCAGCCCGCGGCCGTCACCGCCTGGAGCAGTACTAGGGGAACGACGAGGGCGTAGGAGCCGACGGGCGCCGTCGCGGCCAGCAGCAAGCCCAGCAGCGCGGTGAGCGCCGCCGGCTGCATACCGGGCTCGATGATGGGGGAACGGCCCTCAAGGCGGGCCCGCTGGGCGTCGGTGACCCGCGCGTTGCCGGCGAGTGTGGCGGGGCCGTAGGACGGCCCGGAGTCCGGCCCGGACGGCACTGGCTCCGGCCCGGAGGTACCAGGGCCAGATACCGGGGCCGGGACCGGCTGGGGCAGTGGGGCCGACACATGCGGCTGGGGCTGCGGTTGTGCCTGCTGGGGCGCATACGGCTGTGTGAACTGCTGGGGCTGGTGGGGCTGGTGGGGCTGCTGAGAGGTGGGCTGCTGCGGCTGTTGGGACGCGTACGGCTGCGTGAACTGCTGCGACTGTTCGGGCTGCTGAGAGGTGGGCTGCTGCGGCTGTTGTTCCCGCACCGGTGGCAGGTACGCCGTCTCCGCGGCCGGCGCCTGCATCTGCACCGACGGGTGCGTCTGCGTCTCCCAGGTCTGCCCCTGCCACTGCTGCGTGAGCTGCGGGTCGTAGGCGGGCTGCCGACCGTAGTCATCGTGTCCGGGCCACGCCTGCGCCTGCGTCTGTTGCTGCTGAGGGTGCTGCTGGTGGTGATATTGCTGAGGGTACTGCTGCGGGTGGTGTTGCTGGTACGGGTCGTAGCCCTCGTGGCCCTCATACGGGCCGCCCTGATACGGCTGGTCGCTCATCGCTCACCCTCCTGCGAACGGCGGGAGCACTTCGACCGTGCCGCCCTCGGCCAGCCGTACCGTCTCATGCGCGCGGGTCCCGACGGGGTCGCCGTCGATGAGGAACGAGCATCGCTGCAGCACGCGGGGGAGCTCACCGGGGTGTCGTGCGCGCACGGCGGTCAGCGTGTCCGCGAGCGTGTCCGCGTCGTACGGCTCCTCGGCGACTCCGGCCGCGGCTTTGGCGGCGGCCCAGTAGCGCACCGTGACCTTGGGCATCTGGTTCCTCAATCGACGGCAGGAAGAAACAAAGACAGAAAGAAGATGGTGTCAGGCTAGCCCGCTGCGGCCGTCGCCCAGGCCCCGATCCGGGACAGCAGGGCATCGCCCGCAGCGTGTTCCGCGTGGCCCATGCCCGGTTCCACCCACAGTTCGCCGTGGTCACCGGCCGCCTCGGCGAGCATCCGGGGGTGGTCGAGGGGGAAGTAGGCGTCGCGGTCGCCGTGCACGATCAGCAGCGGGGCCGGGGCGATCTGCGGGACCGCCGCCACCGGGGAGAGCGGCACCGGGTCCCATTCCCGGTGGTGGATGCGGGTGCGCAGACCGTAGCGGCCCACCAGGCGGCCCTCCGGGCGAGTGACCAGCCAGTGCAGGCGGCGCATCGGGGCCGTGCCCCGGTAGTACCAGCGGGCGGGGGCGCTGACCGACACCACGGCGTCGGCCGCACCGGCGTACAGGGCGGCGTGCCGCAGGACCACCGAGCCACCCATGGAGAAGCCGACGGTCACCACGCGGGCGTGCCCGAAACCGCGCGCGTGTGCCACGGCTGCGGCGAGGTCCAGCACCTCGCGATCACCGACGGTCGACCGGCCGCCCGAGCGTCCGTGGCCGCGGAAGGAGAAGGTGACGACCGCGCCGTAACCGCGCAGGACGCCCGCCACCCTCCGTACATGCGGCCGGTCCACGTCCCCGGTGAACCCGTGGGCGATCACGAACACGAGGTGACGGGGGTGGGGCTGGAAGGTGTCCGGTCGGGTTTCGTATACGACGGCGCCCGGATCGTATACGGAGTCGATCGACATTCCGTCGGCGGTGTACAGGAACGTCCGGATAGGGGCATGTCCGCTTGTCTCGGAATTCGGACGAACGGTGGAACGTGCCGCATGACCTGCCGGACGGTTGCTCATGTGGGCTATTCTGCTGGCAGAGGACTCGGGCAGCGTAGCCCCCGGGTCCTTTTGTGCTTTCGGACGCGTTGTATACGAAGCGGGAAACCTCAGGTGACCGCAGGTGTACGGGGCCCCCGAGATCGCAGGCAGTGCCGCACCGCACACGTCCTCGCAGGGACCGAGGAGGAACCAGACGTATGAGTTCTCTGCTGCTCCTGACCAACGCCCTCCAGCCGTCGACGGAGGTGCTCCCCGCCCTCGGCCTGCTGCTGCACAACGTGCGGGTGGCCCCGGCAGAGGGGCCCGCCCTCGTCGACACCCCCGGCGCCGACGTCATCCTGGTCGACGGCCGGCGCGACCTGCCACAGGTGCGCAGCCTGTGCCAGCTGCTGCGCTCCACCGGCCCCGGCTGCCCCCTCATCCTGGTCGTCACCGAGGGCGGCCTCGCCGCCGTCACCGCCGACTGGGGCATCGACGACGTCCTGCTGGACACGGCCGGGCCGGCCGAGGTCGAGGCCCGCCTCCGGCTCGCCATGGGGCGCCAGCAGATCGTCGCCGACGACTCCCCCATGGAGATCCGCAACGGTGACCTGTCGGTGGACGAGGCGACGTACAGCGCGAAGCTCAAGGGTCGGGTCCTCGACCTCACCTTCAAGGAGTTCGAGCTGCTGAAGTACCTCGCCCAGCACCCGGGCCGGGTCTTCACCCGCGCCCAGCTGCTGCAGGAGGTGTGGGGCTACGACTACTTCGGTGGCACCCGGACCGTCGACGTGCACGTACGACGGCTGCGCGCCAAGCTCGGCCCGGAGCACGAATCACTGATCGGCACCGTCCGTAACGTCGGTTATCGATTCGTTACACCTGAGAAGGGTGATCGGTCCGCCGAGGAGACCAAGGCCAAGCCCGAACGGGCAAAAGCGGAGGAAGCAGACGCATCCGAGGTGCTGGGCGGCGCCGAACTCCACGCTGACGCGTAGATCCGGCCCGGATCCACGCGTCGATCCGGCCCCGATCCCGCCGGGGAGGCATGGAATGGTCTCGGGCGGGGCATTGCTACCGCACATCCAAGCATCAATACGGCCTGCCCAGATTGGGTCAATCCGCGTAGACTCCGCGCGTGGCCAAGGTGACTCGGGATGATGTGGCGCGGCTGGCTGGAACTTCCACCGCCGTCGTCAGTTACGTCATCAACAACGGACCCCGGCCGGTCGCCCCGGCCACGCGCGAGCGTGTCCTCGCCGCGATCAAGGAACTGGGGTACCGGCCCGACCGGGTCGCCCAGGCGATGGCGTCCCGGCGCACGGACCTCATAGGCCTGATCATCCCGGACGCCCGTCAGCCCTTCTTCGGCGAGATGGCGCACGCGGTCGAGCAGGCCGCCTCCGAACGCGGGAAGATGGTCCTCGTCGGCAACACCGATTACATCGGCGAACGTGAGGTCCACTATCTGCGCGCCTTCCTGGGCATGCGGGTCTCCGGGCTGATCCTGGTGAGCCACGCCCTCAACGACCTCGCCGCGGCCGAGATCGACGCCTGGGACGCCCGGGTGGTGCTGCTGCACGAGCGCCCGGAGGCCATCGACGACGTGGCCGTGGTGACGGACGACATAGGTGGCGCCCACCTCGCCGTGCGCCACCTGCTGGAGCACGGCTACGCGTACGTGGCCTGTATGGGCGGTACGGCTCAGACGCCGGCCGTCGGCGACCCGGTCTCCGACCACGTCGAGGGCTGGAGGCGGGCCATGGCCGAGGCCGGCCTGCCCACCGAGAAACGGCTCTTCGAGGCACCGTACAACCGCTACGACGCCTACCGGGTGGCCCTGGACATCCTCTCCGGCCCCGACCGCCCGCCGGCGATCTTCTGCTCCACCGACGACCAGGCGATCGGCCTGCTGCGGGCCGCGCGCGAGCTGCGCATCGACGTGCCCGGGAAGCTGGCGGTGGCCGGCTTCGACGACATCAAGGAGGCCGCGCTCGCCGACCCACCGCTGACCACGGTCGCCTCGGACCGCTCGGCGATGGCCCGGGCAGCGGTCGACCTCGTCCTGGACGACGGGCTGCGGGTCGCCGGGTCGCGACGTGAACGGCTGAAGACGTTCCCGTCCCGGCTGGTGGTCCGCACGTCCTGCGGCTGCCAGGACTGACGCCTTCCTGAAGAGCGGGTGAGAGCTCGCGGCGAACCGCGAGAAGCTCCTTTATATCGGGCAAACGAGGTTCTGCCGGGCTTCTCAGGGCACACTCAGGAAGCTCTCATGGTCGCGGGGGAGGCTTCTTGTCATGACCGAGAGCAACCGCCGCAGCGGCGAGTACGAGTACGGAGCCCCGCAGGGTACCGCCCACGAGGGCACGTACCCCCAGCACGGCACGTACCCCCAGCCGGGCGCCCACGCCCAGCCGGGCGCGTACGCCCAGCAGCACAGCTACACCGCTCCCTCCCCCGTGAACCCCGAGTGGCCGCCTCCGCCGCCGTACGAACCCCCGACGGCGGTGGCAGCAGGCCCGGTGCCTGGCCCCGAACCGAAGAAGAAGCGCACCCGGGGGCCCATCGCCCTGCTCGCGGCGGTCGCGATCGTCGCGGCAGCGGTCGGCGGCGCCACGGCATACGCCTTCCAGGAGCTCACCGGCACGGACACGGCCGTCACCGCCGGCGCCACCACCAACGTGGTGCCTTCCAGTAAGAAGGGGAACGTCGCCGCGATCGCCGCGGCGGTCAGCCCGAGCGTGGTCGAGGTCAAGGCCACCCTCAGCAACGGCTCCTCCACCGGCTCCGGCGTGATCATCACCTCCGACGGCGAGATCGTCACCAACAACCACGTCATCTCCGGCTCCGACTCGATCAGGGTCCGCACCAGCGACGGCAAGAGTTACCCCGCCGAGGTGGTCGGCACCGACAGCTCCAAGGACCTCGCGCTGCTCAAGCTGCAGGGCGCCTCGGGGCTGAAGACCGCCTCGCTCGGCGACTCCGCCGGCGTCCAGGTCGGGGACACGGTCGTCGCGATCGGCTCCCCCGAGGGCCTGACCGGCACCGTCACCAGCGGCATCGTCTCGGCCCTCAACCGGGATGTCACCGTCCCGACCAGCGAGAGCCAGGGGCAGGGCCGGGGCGACGGTCAGTGGCCGTTCCAGTTCGGCGGCCGTCAGTTCAACGGCGACACCGGGTCGTCCACGACGACGTACAAGGCGATCCAGACCGACGCGTCCTTGAACCCCGGTAACTCCGGCGGCGCGCTGATCGACGCGAGTGGGAACGTCATCGGCATCAACTCCGCCATGTACGCATCGAGCCAGCAGTCCTCCTCGTCCTCGGACGCGGGCAGCATCGGCCTCGGCTTCGCGATCCCGATCAACACCGTCAAGTCCGATCTGGCCAAGCTGCGCGCGGGCTCCGGCAGCTAGCGGCGGCGGCGAGCAGGCAGTGCAGGCAGTAGGGAGCAGGTCATGATCCAGCGCGTTTCGCACACCCCGCCGGCGGGGTGCGGCCCGGCCGTCGTCGCCCTGGCCCTCTCGGTCGCGTCCGAGCTGCACACGCCCGCCCCGGCGTCCCGCGCGCCGGAGCTGGCCGCGGCACCCGTCCCCCAGCTGATGGGCCTGCACGTCTCCGCCGCCCGTCCCCACCGCCGCAAGGTACCCCTGAACCGCCTCAGCGCGGTCCGGGCCTGACCCTGGCACGCATGTCGCGCACCCCCCGGGACGTGGCAGGCTGAGAGACACCCGGGAACAGGACCCCGACGACACCACCCACCGCACCCCGAGGAATCACGAGCGATGAGCCCCGCCGAAGGCGACCGTGACCCCCAGCGCATCCTGATCGTCGACGACGAGCCGGCCGTACGCGAGGCACTGCAGCGCAGCCTCGCCTTCGACGGGTACGACACGGAGGTGGCCGTCGACGGCGCGGACGCACTGCAGAAGGCCACCACCTGCAAGCCGGACCTGATCGTCCTGGACATCCAGATGCCGCGCATGGACGGCCTGACGGCGGCCCGCCGCATCCGGGGTGCTGGCGGCACCGTCCCGATCCTCATGCTCACCGCCCGTGACACGGTCGGCGACCGCGTAACCGGGCTGGACGCCGGGGCGGACGACTACCTGGTCAAGCCCTTCGAACTGGACGAACTGTTCGCCCGTGTCCGCGCGCTGCTGCGGCGCAGCTCGTACGCGGCCGCCGGGGCGGCCGAAGCCCGCGAGGACGAGGTGCTCTCCTTCGCCGACCTGCGCATGGACCTCGCGACCCGTGAGGTCACGCGCGGCGGACGCCAGGTGGAGCTGACCCGCACCGAGTTCACCCTGTTGGAGATGTTCCTGGCACACCCACGCCAGGTCCTCACCCGTGAACAGATCCTGAAGTCCGTGTGGGGCTTCGACTTCGAGCCCTCGTCCAACTCCCTCGACGTCTACGTCATGTACCTGCGCCGCAAGACCGAGGCCGGCGGCGAACCGCGCCTGGTGCACACGGTGCGGGGCGTGGGGTACGTCCTGCGTCAGGACGGTACCGAGTGACCAAGCTGGTACGCCGGTACCGGGCCCTGCCGATCCGGGCCCGGCTGGCGATGCTGGTCGCGGCGGCGGTGGCGTTCGCCGTGGCGGCAGTCTCGGTGACGTGCTGGTTCATCGTGCAGAAGAAGCTGTACGGCCTGGTCAACGAGGATCTGAACAAGTCCTCGCAGCACCCCGTTGCGGCCGGACAGGTGTTCGACATGCTCACCACCTGCCCCCAGAAGCCCTCCGCCCCCCTCAGCGGTCTACGCGCCCGCGAGTCCCTCTACTCGCAGCTGGTCAAGGCGGACGGCACGGTCTGTGTCGCGTCGAATTCGCTGGGTGTGGTGAAGGCCACCCCGGCCGACCGGGCGGTCGCGGCGAACAACGCCGAGCGGGACGGCATCCTCCGCGACGGCACCGACTCCCAGGGCAACGACGTCCGGGTGCTCACCATGCCACTCGTGGTCAAGACGAACACCGGGCTCCAGGTGTTTCCCGGCGCGGCCTGGATGACCGCCGTCCCGCTCAAGAACACCCAGAAGACCCTCAGCGACCTCGCCCTCGTCCTCCTCCTCGTCTCCGGTGTCGGAGTGGTGGGTGCCGGTGCCGTGGGCCTCGCCGTGGCGCGCGCCGGTCTACGTCCCGTCGACAAGCTGACCGAGGCGGTCGAGCGCGTCGCGCGCACCGAGGACCTGACGATCCGCATTCCCGTCGATGACGACCGCGACGACGAGGTCGCCCGGCTCTCCCGTTCCTTCAACTCGATGACCACCTCCCTCGCCAGTTCCCGCGAGCTGCAGCAGCAGCTGATCGCGGATGCCGGTCACGAGCTGCGCACCCCTCTCACCTCTCTCCGGACGAACATCGAACTCCTCACCCGCAGCGAGGAGACAGGCCGTCCGATCCCGCCCGAGGACCGCAAGGCCCTCCTCGCCTCGGTGAAGGCGCAGATGACGGAACTGGCCTCGCTGATCGGCGACTTGCAGGAGCTGTCCCGCTCGGAGGGGCAGCGCGGGGAGCGCGTCCAGGTGGTGTCCTTCCAGGACACCGCCGAAACGGCCCTGCGCCGCGCACGGCTGCGCGGTCCCGAGTTGACGATCACCGCGGACCTACAGCCCTGGTACGTCCGGGCGGAGCCCTCCGCGCTGGAGCGGGCGATCGTCAACGTCCTCGACAACGCGGTCAAGTTCAGCCCCGAGGGCGGCACGATCGAGGTGCTGCTGGATGGTGGCGTCCTCACCGTCCGCGACCACGGTCCCGGCGTCCCCGAGGACGAACTCCCGCACGTCTTCGACCGCTTCTGGCGCTCGCCCAGCGCCCGCGCCCTGCCCGGTTCCGGGCTCGGCCTGTCCATCGTGGCCCGCACGGTCCGGCAGGCCGGCGGCGAGGTCACCCTGGCTGGGGCGGAGGGCGGCGGCACGGTGGTGACGGTACGGCTGCCGGGCGCACCCACACCTCCGCCGGAAACACCGTAGACCCGCTCCGACCCGCCCCGCCGGCGAACGGCTCCGGATCGGGGCGTTGCGCGTCCTTCTCCAGGACCGGCTTCCCCGGAGCCGGAACGGGCTTGCACCGCTCGTTCACAGGGCGAGCCCGTGGAAAACCATGTGCGGTGCCGTCGCTTTCACCGCAGCAACGGAACCGCGCCGTACCCTCGTACGCATGAGCAGCGACGACACCGCACGGGCCTTCCGCGCCCGCTCCATCGAGACCCACTCCGCGCTCACCCCGGACCAGGCCGAGGCCGTGCTCGCCCTGCTCGACGAGGCCTCCGCCGTCGACGGGCAGCAGCCGGTTTCCGAGCAGGGCCGACTACAGCTGCACGGAGGTGCCCGCGAGGGCATCTCGCACCTGCTACTGACCGTCGACGGCGAACTCGTCGGCTACGCCCAGTTGGAGGACACCGACCCGGTGGAGGCACCAGCCGCCGAACTGGTCGTGCATCCAGCGCACCGCGGTCACGGACACGGCCGTGCGCTCGGCGCGGCCCTGCTCGCCACCTCCGGCAAGCGGCTGCGGGTGTGGGCGCACGGCGGACATGCCGCCGCCCGGCACCTGGCCCAGGTCCTCGGCCTGACCATGTTCCGTGAACTGCACCAGATGCGACGGCCGTTGGCCGGGCTTGAGCTGCCCGCCCCAAAGCTGCCGGAGGGGGTGACCGTCCGCACCTTCGTCCCGGGCAAAGACGACGCGGCCTGGCTCGCGGTGAACGCCGCCGCCTTCGCCCACCACCCGGAACAGGGTTCGCTGACCCAGCGGGACCTGGACGATCGCAAGCCGGAACCGTGGTTCGACCCGGCCGGGTTCTTCCTCGCGGAGCGGGGCGGGGAACTGATCGGCTTCCACTGGACCAAGGTGCACGCCGAGGAAGGGCTCGGCGAGGTGTACGTCCTCGGGGTCCGGCCCGGCGAACAGGGGGGCGGCCTCGGCAAGGCCCTGACCGCGATCGGGCTGCGCCATCTGGCCGACCAGGGCCTGCCCACCGCGATGCTCTACGTCGACGCCGACAACAAGGCGGCGATGTCGGTCTACGAGCGGCTCGGGTTCAGCACGTACGAGACGGACCTGATGTACCGCACGGAGACGTGAGCACGTCATCCCGAGCGCGCGGCCGTGAGCATCGTCCACCGCACGACGGCCGTACGTCGCTCGTGGCCCACGGCGGGCGAGCCGCTCCCACTGCGCCGCTGCCCCCGCCGTCACCGCCCCCGCCGACAGCCATGCCCACCGCGTGTGCGCCGCGGCCCACCGCGCGTCGTCCGGCGCGGCGACCAGCGCCCAGCAGTCGGGGCAGCAACAGGAACGCCGGAACGACGGCGGTGAGGAGGACGGCCGCCACGCTCCCACCGGGTTCCGGCTCGTCCGAGCGGCGTGCGGCCAGCGTGGCCGTGGCCACGGCCACGACGTAGGCGGTCGCGGCCTCCAGGGTGAGGGCCCCGGCCGGAACCCAGCGAGCCGCTCCGGAGGTGGGACCGTACCGGAGAGTCACCTCCGCTACGGTCCACGAAAACACGCGGCACGGAATCCGCCGTTTTCACGACGAAGACCCCCGCGAGCCGCCCCGCGCTATCCCGCACGTCATGTCGCCTTAACCATCGATTCAGACGAGCTTGCGACGCTCAGCCAATGCAGCCCGCCGTGCCAGAGCCTTCGCCGCCCCCCGAGGGGCGGTCCGCGCAGAACGGGGCCGTGACGCTCCCCCTCGCACGTTCCGACGCGCCCGTGACGCCCTTGGCGCGGAAGAATGGGGTCATGAGTCAGCCAGACGCCCAGGCACCGGTCCAGCACGCCCAGCCCCCCGTGGGCTCCATAGCCGCGCACCGCCCGCGCACGGTGGCGGCCACGGTCTCCGATCTGGAACCCGACATCGACGCCGACCTCGACGCGTACGAGGAGTCCGCGGGCGCCGGGGCACCCCTGCCCCAGGGCCGTTTCCTCGACCGGGAACGCAGTTGGCTCGCCTTCAACGAGCGCGTCCTGGAACTGGCCGAGGACCCGAACACGCCCCTGCTGGAGCGGGCGAACTTCCTCGCGATCTTCGCCAGCAACCTGGACGAGTTCTTCATGGTCCGGGTGGCCGGCCTGAAGCGCCGCATCGCCACCGGCGTCGCCACCCGCTCCGCCTCGGGCCTCCAACCGCGCGAGGTGCTGGAGATGATCTGGGCCCGCTCGCGCGAGCTCATGGCCCGGCACGCCGCCTGCTACCACGAGGACGTCGCCCCCGCACTCGCCGAGGAGGGCATCCACCTGGTCCGCTGGAACGAACTGACCGAGAAGGAGCAGGCGCGGCTCTTCACGCTCTTCCGGCACCAGATCTTCCCGGTCCTCACCCCGTTGGCGGTGGACCCGGCACACCCGTTCCCCTACATTTCCGGCCTCTCGCTGAACCTGGCCGTCGTGGTGCGCAACCCGGTCAGCGGCCACAAGCACTTCGCCCGTGTGAAGGTGCCGCCGCTGCTGTCCCGCTTCCTGGAGAGCAGCCCCGGCCGGTACGTCCCCATCGAGGACGTCATCGCCGCACACCTGGAGGAGCTCTTCCCGGGCATGGAGGTGCTGGAGCACCACACCTTCCGACTCACCCGCAACGAGGACCTGGAGGTCGAGGAGGACGACGCCGAGAACCTCCTGCAGGCTCTGGAGAAGGAACTCATGCGGCGCCGCTTCGGCCCGCCGGTGCGCCTGGAGGTCGAGGAGTCCATCGACCGCGAGGTGCTGGACCTCCTGGTGCGCGAGCTGAAGATCTCCGAGGCCGAGGTGTACCCGCTGCCCGGCCCCCTGGACCTCACCGGTCTCTTCCGCATCCACAGTCTCGACCGCCCCGAGCTGAAGTACCCGAAGTTCGTCGCGGGCACCCACCGCGACCTCGCCGAGGTCGAGTCGGCTTCCGCGCCGGACATCTTCGCGGCCCTGCGCGCCCGGGACGTGCTCCTGCACCACCCGTACGACAGCTTCTCCACCTCCGTCCAGGCCTTCCTGGAGCAGGCCGCGGCCGACCCGGACGTCCTCGCCATCAAGCAGACCCTCTACCGCACCTCCGGCGACTCCCCGATAGTCGACGCGCTCATCGACGCCGCCGAGTCCGGCAAACAGGTCCTTGTCCTGGTCGAGATCAAGGCCCGCTTCGACGAGCACGCCAACATCAAGTGGGCGCGCAAGCTGGAGGAGGCCGGCTGCCACGTCGTCTACGGCCTGGTCGGTCTGAAGACGCACTGCAAGCTGTCCCTGGTGGTACGCCAGGAGGGCGAGACACTGCGCCGGTACAGCCACGTCGGCACCGGCAACTACCACCCGAAGACGGCGCGGCTGTACGAGGACCTGGGCCTGCTGACGGCCGACCCGCAGGTCGGCGCCGACCTCTCCGACCTCTTCAACCGCCTCTCCGGCTACTCGCGCCGCGAGACCTACCGCCGCCTCCTCGTCGCCCCCAAGTCCCTGCGGGACGGCCTGATCGCACGGATCAACAAGGAGGTCCAGCACCACCGAGCGGGCCGTCCGGCCTTCGTCCGCATCAAGGTGAACTCGATGGTCGACGAGGCCGTCATCGACGCTCTCTACCGGGCCTCCCAGGCAGGCGTGCCAGTCGACGTCTGGGTGCGCGGCATCTGCGCGATCCGCCCCGGCGTCCCGGGCCTGTCGGAGAACGTCCGGGTCCGCTCCATCCTCGGCCGTTTCCTCGAACACTCCCGCGTCTTCGCCTTCGGCAACGGTGGCGAACCGGAGGTGTGGATCGGCAGCGCCGACATGATGCACCGCAACCTCGACCGCCGGATAGAGGCCCTGGTCCGGGTCGTCGACCCGGGCCACCGGGCGGCCCTGAACCGGCTGCTCGACACCGGCATGTCCGACTCCACCGCCTCCTGGCACCTCAGCCCCGACGGCGAGTGGACCCGGCACGCGACCGACGCGGACGGACAGCCCCTGCGCAATGTCCAGGAGATGCTCATAGACGCCCGGAGGCGCCGGCGTGGCACAGCAACACCCTGACCCGACGGACCCCACGGCCGGGGCGGTGACGGGGGAGGCCCTAGCGGGCTATCTGCGCGCCCAGGCCACGGCGTTCCTCCGTGCGCTGCGCCTGCACCGGGAGACCGGAAGCACCCTGGCGAACAGCTCGCAGGAGTCCGTCGACGGCCCCCGCGCCCTGCGTCGCGCGGCCCGCCGCATCAGCGGCAGCCTGCACACCTTCCGCCCCCTACTGGACCCCGGCTGGTCCGAGGAGATGCGGCCCGAACTGGCCTGGCTGTCCGGCACACTGGGCCTTGAGCACGCATACGAGGCCCGGCTGGAACGGTTGTTGCTGGCGCTGCACCGACTGTCCGGGACCACGGTGATTCCCGCGCAGACGTCCGACCGCGCAGCCGCGCCCGGTCGTCCCGCAGGCATGACTCGGGCCCCGGCGACAACGGCCCCCGCCGACTCCAGCGGCCCCACCGCCCCGAAGTCCACCCCGGAACGCGGCAACCTCACGGTGGGTGCGGCGAAAGCGGGCGCTCTGCTGGAGCGCCAGTTGACGCTGGCCCGGACCCGAGCCCACTCGACCGCCCTCCAGGCCCTGGGTTCCAGCCGCTTTCACGCCGTGGCTGACAGGGTGGCCGTACTCGCCAGCGAAGTCCCGCTCACCCCTGCCGCACCCACCACCGACCTGGGCCCCCTCGCCGCCGCGGCGGAGGAACGCCTCACGGACGCCGTCGCCGCCCTGCCGCTGGTCACCGCCGGCCACCCTTACAACGCGGAAGCCCTGGTCCACGGTCTGGCCCCGGACCTCTCCGCGCACCCGCAGGACGGCCCCTGGCACCAGGTCCGGCTGCTGCTGCGCCTCCACCGGTACGCCCGCGAGGTACTGACCGGGGACGAGGCGCCCGCGGACGTACGCCTGGTGACCGCCAGTCAGGCGTTGAACCGGCACCGGGACGCCTCGGAGGCCGCCGCGGCGGCAGCACAGGCGGCCCGTACCCCCCGCATCACCCCGGCGACGGCGTACGCGCTCGGTGTGCTCCACGCCGACCAGCGGCACGAGGTGGAGGCGGCCAGGTTCGCGTTCCAGCAGGCTTGGCAGAAGCAGACCGTCAACGCTCCCTGAACCCCACGAGGAGGCGGTGTGAACGACATCCTGGTCCGCGCCGCGGGCTGCGTGCTGTGGCGCCGCTCGCCGGTCACCGGGGACCTGGAGATCTGCCTGGTCCACCGGCCGAAGTACGGCGACTGGTCCCACCCCAAGGGCAAGCTCAAACGGGGCGAGGAGCCACTCGCGGGTGCGTTGCGCGAGGTCGCGGAAGAGACCGGGTACACCGCCGAGCCCGGCGCCGAGCTGCCGACCCTGCATTACCTTGCCAACGGCCGCCCCAAGCAGGTCCGTTACTGGGCAGCCCGGGCCGTCTCCGGCCGATTCACGCCGAACGGCGAAGTGGACCGCATCTTGTGGCTCTCCCCGACCGCGGCCCGTAGCCGACTCACCCAGCCCCGCGACCGGGATCTCGTGGCCGCCCTGATGGCGCGGTTCGAGCACGCGGCGCACTCCGAACACCCCGAACGCACCGAACACCCCGAACGCACCGAACGCACCGAACGCACCGAGCACCCCGGACGCATCCAGAACGCCGGGAGCACCGCGAACACCGAGAAGTCAGCGAACACAATGAACACCGAGAACACCGAGAACACCTGAGTGCAGGGAGCACGCCGGGAACACGGCGCGGGACGGCCGAGCGCCGTCAAGCGACCGCCGCGTGCGCCTCTGCGTCCGCACGGGCCTGGCTACGGGCCCGGCGAGCCGGACCGCGCCAGCCGCACGTGCAGCGGGCCACGCAGAAGCGGCCCTGTTCGATCGTCGTCGCGAGGTGTTCCTGCCCCTGCCGAGCCCGCTCCGGCCCGTCCTGCTCTCCCACGATGACAACCGTACCCAGCTCCGGGCCAAAGCGTTCCTGTGCGGTTCACCAGGCTCGCGCCGCTGCCCCCGGCCGAGCGTGACGGCCCTCCCGACCCCTCGTTAACCCGGAGGACAGGCGGCCCACGGACGCACCCGCTGGGGGTAGGCAGGCGATGGATCGGCGGCAGCAGCACCGGCGCGCGGGCAGAACGGTCGTCGCGGTGGGAATCATGTGCGGTCTCGGAGCGGGGGCCGCCGGCTGTTCCGGCGGGGCCTCGGCCGAGGGGGCCACCGGCACGGGCGACCCGGTCGCCACCCTGCACCAAGCTGCCGACGCACTGCGCGGCGCGGGCAGCTCGAAGGCCAGCACCGCGATGGAGATGGCCACGGGCGGGACCGTGGTCACCATCCGCGGCAAGGGCGTCTACGACTACCGGCGCCGGCTCGGCCAACTCACGGTGGTCCTTCCCGAGGACCCCACAGGCGTCTCCGAACACCGGCCCATCACCGAACTCCTCACTCCCGGCGCCCTGTTCATGAAGAACCGGGGCGCCGGCGTGCCCGCCGACAAATGGGTGCGGGTGGAGACCGCCACACTGTCCGACGGCAACCTGGTCACGGGCGGCGCGACCGACCCGTACGCAGCGGCCGAGGTGTTACGCGGGACGCGGACGGCGGCCTATGTCGGCCAAACCAAGGTCGGCGGGACCCAGGTGCGGCACTACCGGGGAACGGCAGACCTGATCCGTGCGGCCGGCAGCGCCTCGGCGGACGTGCGGGCCGCCCTGGCAGCAGCGGCGAAGGGGTTCGCCACGGCCGAGGTGCCGTTCGACGTCTACCTGGACGACGAGGGCCGTATCCGCAAACTCCGCCAGCGCTTCAGCTTCGTCAACGGCCACCAGAAGGCGGCCGTGGCGGTCGCCTCGACCACCCTGCTGTACGACTTCGGCGCCCCCGTGGAAGTACGCCTGCCGCGCCCCGAGGACATCTACCCGGGCCGGATCGCCGACGACGTGTCGTCACGCGGATAGCCACGGCACTAGTCCGGTGCGCCACCCCCGAACTAGCCCGTCCGTGCCATGCGCGGTGTGTGGGGGCCTGCCTACCCTAGGAAGTCGGTGACGGCGGGGGGAGGTGAGGCGGGTGGCTCCGGTCGGCGGTACGGCGGTTCAGGACCACGTGGCCCTCGCCGAGATCGAGCTGTGCGGGGAGCTGATCATCGCGGCCTCGGCCGCCGAGGAGCGGCTCAGTCTGGAGAGCATCGACGAGGTCCTGCGCGTGGCAGAGGAACGGGAGTCGGCCGAGGTCTGAGACGTGCTCGCCCGTGCTGCCGCGTCGCCGGTACTGCCGCGCTCAGGTGCGCAGCAGGCGACCGATCGCCTTCGTCGCCTCGTCGACCTTCGCGTCGATCTCGTCACCGCCCTTGAGGGCCGCGTCCGCGACGCAGTGGCGCAGGTGCTCCTCCAGCAGTTGCAGCGCGAACGACTGCAGGGCTTTGGTGGAGGCGGAGACCTGGGTGAGTATGTCGATGCAGTACGTGTCCTCTTCGACCATCCGCTGCAGTCCGCGGATCTGCCCCTCGATCCGGCGCAGCCGCTTGAGGTGCTCGTCCTTCTGCTTGTGGTAGCCGTGCGTGGTGTGCGGGGCCTCGTCCGCGCCCTCGGAAGGTGCCGGGGTGCCGGCCTCGGTCGTCGTCATCGCGGACCTCCATATCGGGACGAGCTGCGGATAGATACCCCTAGAGGGTATATCGTATCGAATTTCGCCGGTCCCGGAGCCCTTGATACGCCCCCGTGCTGATCACCGTGCCTGATGGGCGACACTGGGATGCGGCCCGATAGCCGTGGCCGGACGATGCGCCTAGCATCAGCCTGACCGAAACCGAAGCACCCCAAGGACCCCACGTGCGCTTTCGTCTGACCCCCAGGGAGACGAGCTTCTACGACATGTTCGCCGCATCCGCGGACAACATCGTCACGGGCTCGAAACTCCTGATGGAACTGCTCGGGGCGGACTCCTCCGCCCGGGCCGAGATCGCGGAGCGTATGCGGGCAGCGGAACACGCGGGTGACGACGCGACGCACGCGATCTTCCACCAGCTGAACTCCTCCTTCATCACACCGTTCGACCGCGAGGACATCTATGCCCTCGCCGGTTCCCTCGACGACATCATGGACTTCATGGAGGAGGCCGTCGACCTGGTCGTCCTCTACAACATCGAGGAACTACCCAGGGGTGTCGAGCAGCAGATCGAGGTACTGGCCCGGGCCGCCGACCTCACGGCGGAGGCCATGCCGAACCTCCGGACGCTGGACAACCTCACCGAGTACTGGATCGAGGTGAACCGTCTGGAGAACCAGGCGGACCAGATCCACCGGAAGCTGCTGGCCCACCTCTTCAACGGCAAGTACGACGCGATCGAGGTCCTCAAGCTCAAGCAGATCGTGGACGTCCTGGAAGAGGCGGCGGACGCGTTCGAACACGTGGCGAACACGGTGGAGACCATCGCGGTCAAGGAGTCCTGAGGCGTCGATGGACACCTTCGCCCTGATCGTGACCATCGCGGTCGCGCTCTTCTTCACGTACACAAACGGTTTCCACGACTCGGCGAACGCGATCGCGACCTCCGTGTCGACCCGGGCCCTGACGCCCCGGGCCGCTCTCGCCATGGCGGCCGTGATGAACCTCGCCGGCGCCTTTCTCGGCTCCGGAGTCGCCAAGACGGTCAGCGAGGGACTGATCGAGACCCCGTCCGGCTCGACGGGCATGGCCATCCTCTTCTCGGCCCTCATCGGCGCGATCGCCTGGAACCTGGTCACCTGGTATTTCGGCCTGCCCTCTTCCTCTTCCCACGCGTTGTTCGGGGGGCTGGTCGGTGCCGCCCTGGCGGGCGGCACCGGCGTGCTCTGGAACGGTGTGCTCGACAAGGTCGTCATCCCGATGATCCTGTCCCCGGTCGTCGGACTGATCGTCGGTTACCTGGCCATGGCGGCGATCATGTGGATCTTCCGCCGGACCAACCCGCACAAGACCAAGCGCGGTTTCCGCATGGCCCAAACCGTCTCGGCGGCCGGCATGGCCCTCGGACACGGCCTCCAGGACGCCCAGAAGACCATGGGTGTCGTGGTGATGGCGCTGGTCATCTCCGGCCATGAGACCTTCGGCGAGCCGATCCCGGTGTGGGTGAAGATCGTGTCCGCCGTGATGCTGTCCCTGGGGACGTACGCAGGCGGCTGGCGCATCATGCGCACACTGGGCCGCAAGATCATCGAGCTCGACCCGCCGCAGGGCTTCGCCGCGGAGGCCACCGGCGCGTCGATCATGTTCGGTACGGCGTTCCTCTTCAAGGCACCGATCTCCACGACCCACGTCATCACCTCTGCGATCATGGGCGTGGGCGCCACCAAGCGCCTCAACGCCGTCCGCTGGGGAGTGGCCAAGAACATCGTCCTGGGCTGGTTCATCACGATGCCGGCAGCGGCCGTGGTCGCGGCGTGCAGTTACTGGCTGATCAATCTCGCAGTTCTCTAGCGCCGCGGCACCAACCCGGCCCCAGCTCGGTGACCTCGCGCGCACATCGTTCGTTCTTGCCGCGGACCGCCCCTGTCCATGGAGGGTTGGCCGTGTCGATCCGGAGCAAGCGGATCATGCCCGTCGGGGGAACACCCGCCGCCCTGAGCACCGCCGTCGTCTTCGGGGCCCGGTCGGCCTCGGCGGCCGGCTTCCCGGTGCGCACCCCGTCCTACGGCAGGCACGCGGAGGGCAGCGCCGGGTCACCGGGCTTCATCGCCGGACTCGCCACCGGCGCCGACGGCTACTGATCCACGGGTGCCGATGACGAAGTGGGCCCGCCCCCGGGAACAGGGGCGGGCCCTTTTTCGTCCTCGCGATGGCACCGCCATGCAGCACCGCGAGGGGTCTTGCGGAACGGCCCCGGCTCAGCCGAAGCGGCCCGAGATGTAGTCCTCCGTCGCCTGGACCGACGGGTTGGAGAAGATGCGCTCGGTGTCGTCGATCTCGATCAGGCGACCGGGCTGCCCCACCGCCGCGAGGTTGAAGAAGGCCGTACGGTCCGAGACGCGCGCCGCCTGCTGCATGTTGTGCGTCACGATGACGATCGTGAAGCGCTCCTTCAGCTCGCCGATCAGGTCCTCGATGGCGAGGGTGGAGATCGGGTCCAGAGCGGAGCAGGGCTCGTCCATCAGGAGCACCTGCGGCTCCACCGCGATGGCGCGGGCGATGCACAGGCGCTGCTGCTGGCCGCCCGACAGGCCCGAGCCGGGCTTGTTCAGACGGTCCTTGACCTCGTTCCAGAGGTTGGCGCCCTTGAGGGATTTCTCGACGACGTCGTCCAGTTCGCTCTTCTTGAACCCGCCGTTCAGGCGCAGGCCGGCCACGACGTTCTCGTAGATCGACATGGTCGGGAACGGGTTCGGGCGCTGGAAGACCATGCCGACCGTGCGGCGCACGGCGACCGGGTCGACGCCCGCGCCGTACAGGTCCTGGTCGTCCAGGAGGACCTTGCCCTCCACGCGCCCGCCGGGTGTGACCTCGTGCATGCGGTTGAGGGTGCGCAGGAAGGTGGACTTGCCGCAGCCGGAGGGGCCGATGAACGCCGTCACCGAGCGCGGCTCCACCGTCATCGAGATGTCCTCGATCGCTTTGTGGGCGCTGTAGTAGGCGGTCAGTCCGCTTACGTCGATTCGCTTGGCCATTACTACTTCACTTCCAGTCAGTCGCTGAGGGGCCGCGGTCAGCGACCGGTCTTCGGGGCCTTCCAGCGGGCGATACCGCGGGCCACCATGTTGAGGATCATCACGAAGGCGATCAGGACGAGGGCAGCCGACCACGCACGCTCGTAGGAGGCGTCCGTACCGAGAACGTACTGCTCGTAGACGTAGAACGGCAGCGAGGACTGCGGTCCGTGGAACGGGTCGTTGTTGATCAGCTGGTTACCGAACACGAGCAGCAGCACCGGGGCGGTCTCGCCGGCGATGCGGGCCACGGCCAGCATGATGCCGGTGGTGATACCGCCGATCGCGGTGGGCAGGACCACCTTCAAGATGGTGCGCCACTTCGGCACGCCGAGTGCCAGTGACGCCTCGCGCAGCTCGTTCGGCACGAGCTTGAGCATCTCCTCGGTCGACCGCACGACGATCGGGATCATCAGGATGACCAGCGCCAGCGAACCGGCGAAGCCCGAGTAGGAGAAGCCGAGGACCAGGATCCAGAAGGCCAGGATGAACAGACCGGAGACGACCGACGGGATACCCGTCATGACGTCGACGAAGAAGGTGACGGCCAGCGCCAGCTTGCCGCGCCCGTACTCCACGAGGTAGATCGCGGTGAGCACACCGATCGGCACGGCGATCAGGGAGGCGAGGCCCACCTGTTCCAGGGTGCCGATGATGGCGTGGTAGACACCGCCGCCTTGGTCACTGGAGAGCACCCCGCCCATCGAGTGGGTCAGGAAGTGCCCGTTGAGGTTCTTGATCCCCTTGGCGACGGTCGTCGCCACCAGCGAGAACAGCGGGACGACGGCGACCACGAAGCACGCCCACACCAGGCTGGTGGCCACCCGGTCCTTGGCCTGCCGGCGGTCCTCCAGGACAGCGGTGGTCACGTACGTGCCGAGGACGAAGAGGACGAGCGCGATCAGGCCCCACTGCAGGTGACTGGCCAGGTCGAAGACCAGCCCGGTCACGCTGCCGAGGACCACGGCGGCCACTGCGATGGCGAGGGGCGCCCAGCGGGGCATCCGGCGATGGGCGAGGGCACCACCCGGGACCAGGGAGTCCGCGACGCGCTTGCCGGTCATGGTGTCACTCATGCGTTGGCCCCCGAGTACTCCTTGCGGCGGGCGATGATCACCCGGGCCGCTCCGTTGACCAGCAGGGTGATCACGAAGAGCACGAGACCGGAGGCGATGAGGGCGTCACGGCCGAGCTTCGTGGCCTCGCCGAAGTGCGAGGCGATGTTCGCGGCGAAAGTACCGCCGCCCGGGTCGAGCAGGTGCGCGCTCAGGACGTCGGAGGACGACAGCACGGTGGCCACGGCCATGGTCTCGCCCAGGGCACGGCCCAGGCCCAGCATGGATGCGCTGATGATGCCGGAGCGGGCGAACGGCAGGACCGCGACGCGGATGACCTCCCAGCGGGTGGCACCGAGGGCCAGCGCGGCCTCCTCGTGCGCCTGCGGGACCTGGCGGATGACCTCGCGGCTGACGTTGGTGATGATCGGCAGGATCATGATCGCCAGCAGGATGCTCACGGTGAACAGGTTGCGGGGCGCGGTGCCGACGTTGGTCTGGTCGAAGATGACCGTCCAGCCGAGGTAGTGGTCCAGCCAGGAGGTGAGGCCCTCCATGTGCGGCACCAGGAAGAGGGCGCCCCACAGGCCGTAGACGATGCTGGGCACCGCGGCGAGCAGGTCGACGATGTAGGCGAGCGGGGTGCCCAGCTTGCGCGGCGCGTAGTGCGTCATGAACAGCGCGATGCCGACGGCAACGGGCACGGCGATGAGCATCGCGATGACCGAGCTGACGAGCGTGCCGTAGAGCAGGACCGCGATGCCGAAGACCGGCGGGTTGGCGTTCGCGTTCCACTCGAAGGTGGTCAGGAAGTTCGCGTGGTCCTGGGAGATGGCGCTCACGGCACGGACCGTGAGGAAGACCGCGATGGCGGCCATGATCGTCAGCAGCAGGATGCCGGACCCCCGGGTCATGCCCGAGAAGACGCGGTCACCGAAGCGGGTGACGGAGCCTGCCGCGTTCCCGGCGGGAGGCGCTGGTGAAGTCTTTTCTGTGGATATTCCCATGGTCGTTTCTCCGGTCTGGTTGGGGGATTGCTCCCCCGGCGGCGGTGCACCGGATGAGTGGCGGCGCCAGTCCGGTCCCGTGGCCACGAGGGCCACGGGACCGGACCTGGACGGGGTCCGTCCGGCTCCCTGCGGGTGCCGGACGAAAGCCCCGGGCGTCAGGAGATGTTGCTGATGGCGGAGCGGACCTTGGTGGCGATCTCCGTCGGCAGCGGGGCGTAGCTCTGGTCGGCGAGCTTGCTCTGGGCGTCCTCGCTGGAGATGTAGTTCAGGAACGCCTTGGTGGTCGGCAGGGTGTCGGCCTTGTTGCCCTTGTCGCAGACGATCTCGTAGGTGACCAGGACGATCGGCCAGGCGCCGTCCGCCTTGGTGGCGTAGTCGAGCTGGAGCGACAGGTCACCGTTGGTGCCGACGATCTTGGCGGCGGCGATGGCCTTGGAGGCGGAGTCGGTGGTCAGCGCGACCGGCTGGGCGGCGCCCGTGTTCAGCTGGGCCATCTGCAGCTTGTTGGAGGTGGCGTACGACAGCTCGTCGTAGCCGATGGCGCCGTTGGTCTGCTTGACGCCGGCGGCCACACCGGAGGAACCCTGAGCGGACTGGCCGCCCTTGGCCTGCCAGGACTTGCCGCCGCTGTACTTCCAGTCGGACGGGGCCGCGGCCTTCAGGTACTTGGTGAAGTTGTCGGTGGTGCCCGAGTCCTCGGTGCGGTGGTAGGCCTGGATCGCCAGGTCGGGCAGCTTGACGCCCGGGTTCAGCTTCGCGATCGCCGGGTCGTTCCACTTCTTGATCTTCGAGTCGAAGATCTTGGCGAGGGTGGGGGCGTCCAGCGTGAGGTTGTCCACGCCGTCCAGGTTGTAGATGATCGCGATCGGGCCGCCGACCATCGGCAGGTCGATGGCCTGGCCACCGCTGCACACCTTCTTGGACTGGGTGATCTCCTCGGGCTTCAGCGCCGAGTCGGAACCAGCGAACGCGGTGTTGCCCTGCAGGAACTCCTGGATGCCCGCGCCGGAGCCCACGCCCTTGTAGTTGATCTGGACGCCCGAGCAGGCGCCCATGAAGTCCTTGGACCACTGGCCCATCGCGTTCTGCTGCGCGGTGGAACCGGAGGCCAGCAGGTTGCCCTTGGCGTTGTCGCACTTGACGGAGCCGGCCGCCTTGGCCGAGGCGGAGGACGTGCTGCTCGCGCCGTCGTTGTTGTTGTCGGAGCCGCACGCCGTCAGGGCCAGGGCACCGGAGACGGCGACAGCACCGAGGGAAAGGGCGCGCAGCCGGTTCTTGCGCTGAAGCTTCACTTTCGGGAGTTCCTTCCAGGAGCCGCCGCTGTCGGCGGCGCGCGAGGTGAGTGAGTGCGTGAGCGCATCCATGTCCGCCCTCCGCACCTGGTACGGCCGAAATTAGGCAGAACAGGTGAAGCCACCGAAGGTCGTAAGTGAACGAATGGTGAACCCCTGCCATCGGCCCGGTGAGGTCACGGAATGCTTACGGGGAGAGCACGTGGAGGTTTCCGAAGACCGGGTTACGCGCACACGTATTCGACGTTCGTTCACCGATCGCGGGAACCCTCCTGCACATGGCGCCGTCTCGTTCCAGGAGAGCCGAGGAAAGGCGACGGACATGGAACGGCGTACGTTCATCTGGGGCAGCGCCGCTGCCCTTGCGACGACCGCACTGACCGCGTGCGGCGCGAGTGGCAGCCCTTCCGCCTCAGCGGCAGCACACGCCGGCACGCCGTCCGGCCCATCGTCCCCCACGTCCACGAAGACCACCAACGCGACCACCAACGCGACCGCAGGCTCGACCACCGGTGCGACCACCGGCGTGAGGGCCGCCGCGAACTGGACGGCCCTCGCCCACGACCTGGACGGAACCCTGGTCCGGCCCGGCGACGCCTCTTGGAAGACGGCGCACCAGCTGTACAACACCCGCTTCGATGACCTCAGACCCGCCGCGGTGGCCTACGCCGCGCACCCCGGTGACATCCGCACCGTCCTGGCCTACGCCCGCGCCCACGGGATCCGGGTGTCCATACGCAACGGCGGCCACTCCTACGCGGGCTACTCCTCCGGCGACAACCGTCTGATCGTCGACGTATCCAGGCTGAACCGGGTCCGGGTCAGTGGCGCGGAGGCAGTGGTGGGCGCCGGTTCCAAACTGATCGACGTCTACCGCGGGCTAGCCGCGAAGGGCGTGACCATACCCGCGGGCTCTTGCCCCACGGTCGGCGTCTCCGGCCTGGTGCTCGGCGGTGGCCACGGGGTCGCCTCCCGCGCCTACGGACTGACCTGCGACAGCCTCACCCGTGCCACCCTGATCACGGCGGACGGCACCCAGGTCACCGCCGACGCGAACCAGCACTCCGACCTCTTCTGGGCGCTGCGCGGGGCCGGTAACGGCAACTTCGGCGTGGTCACCGAGTTGCACTTCAGGACCCACCCGGCACCGCAGGCAGTCACCGCGTACCTGACGTGGCCGTGGGCGAAGGCCGCCGCAGTGCTGAGGGCCTGGCAGGAGTGGGGCCCCAGCCAGCCCGACGAGATCTGGTCCGCACTGCACCTGTCATGTTCGCCTGGCCGCACCCCGGCCATCTCGGTGGCCTGCTTCTCCCTGGGCACCTACGGCGAACTCCAGAACGCCGTTGACGGCCTGGCCCACCAGGCCGGCGCCGACGCCTCCTCGGTCTCCCTGCACCGCCGCGGCTACGAGGAGGCGATGGAGATCTACGCCGGCTGCTCCTCCTTCTCCGTCGACGCCCAGTGCCACCTGCCCGGCTCCTCCCCCGGCCGTTCCCTGCAGGGCAGGCTGGACCGCGAGACCTACGCGGCCCGCTCCGACTTCTTCGACCGCTCCCTGTCCGCGGCGGGCATCCAGACCGTGCTCGACCAGATCCGCTCGGTGCGGGGCGGCGCGGGCAGCATCGCGTTCACGGCTCTCGGCGGGGCGGTCAACCGGGTCTCCCCCACGGCGACCGCCTTCGTCCACCGCCGCTCCCGGATGCTGGCCCAGTACATCGTCTCCTGGGGTGCGGGCTCCTCCGGCGCTGCCGCCCGCTCCTGGCTGGCCTCGGCGCACGGCGCGATGCAGCCGTACGCATCCGGAGCCGCCTACCAGAACTACACCGACCCGACCCTGAGGAACTGGCGCGAGGCGTACTACGGGGCTGCCGCGGCCAAGCTGACCAGGGTGAAGGAGCAGTACGACCCGACGAGGTTCTTCTCCTACCCGCAGGGGCTGTAGGGCCGGCGCATGGTGCCGGGGCTGCGGCCCGGACTGGGCGGAGAGCCCCCCGCCCAGTCCGGGAGGCGACTGGGTCGGCTGTCCGGGTCACCCGGCCCGAGAACGGCCGACCGGGTCGCCTGGTCGGGGCGGCTGTCCGGGTCGCACCCGGTCCGGGGGCGGCTGTCCGGGTCACCCAACCGACCGGCGGGGAACACCGTGCGGGGCCTGCGGGTGGCGCGCGCCGCGGATGCGGGACGGTCGACACGCGGTGCCCGGGGTCACGCCGCCAGGTCGCGCTCCTCGGTTTCCGCGGGGGTCCTCGCGCCGGGCGGCCGGGTGTCCCGGTCGCGGCCCCCGGCCGCCGGCCGGGGGCGTACGAGCCATCCGGCCCGCGGTGAGCGCTCCACGGCCCGCATCAGCGGGGTGAGCAGGGCCGCGGCCAGCGGGGACAGGAGCAGGACGACCGCCGTGCCCAGCGCGAGTCCGCCGACGACGTCGGTTGGGTAGTGCACGCCCATGAACACCCGACAGAACCCCTCCAGCAGAGCGAGCCCGATCCCCACGATGCCGAATCTGCGGTGGGCGACGAAGAGCCCGACGCCGAGAGCCATGGTGATCGTCGCGTGGTCACTGACGAAGGAGAAGTCGGTCTTGCCGGAGACCAGGACGTCCAGGCCCTGGTGGTCGTGGAAGGGGCGGGGGCGTTCGACGAAGCCCCGGATCGGTACGTTCACCAGCACCGCGAGGCCGGCCGCGAGCGGGGCCCACACCAGGGCGGCCACCGAGGACGCCGCCTCCTCACCGCCCTTCCGCCGTACGGACCACCAGCACCAGAGCACCAGCAGCACCATGGCCAGGAGCAGCCCGTACTCTCCGACGAACGCCATGAGCCGGTCGAACCATCCGGGCGCGGTCTTCGCCAGGCCGTTGATGTCGTAGAGCAGGTCGACGTCGGGGTTCGATCCGGACTCGGCGAGTACAGCCATGATGCTGTGGCCCCTTCGTCGTGTTCCCGGACGCACCTCTTGTGCGTCGCTCCTGCCCCCCGTGGTGCGTAGATCCGCTTCAGCTGCACTGCCGCACTGACGTCCGCTCGGCTACGTCAACAGGAACGCACGGGCACCGTCCATACGTTCCGCTCTCCACTGAATGATCACTCAGACGTTATCGAAGAGAGACTCATCACCGCAGCTCAGGGGGTGGGTTCACACTCGGTCACACCTTGGCGGGGAGCGCTTTTGCGCCATCTTCGGTGACCCTGGTAGCACCGAAGTAATCATGGGTGTCGACCGGGTCGAACCGGATCACGGCACCCGTGCGTGGTGCGTCGATCATGTACCCGCCGCCGACGTAGATGCCCACATGATGGATGGCGCGGGAGTCAGTGAGGTCGTTGGAGAAGAACACCAGGTCACCCGGGAGCAGTTGATCCCGCGCGGGGTGTGGTCCCGCGTTGTACTGGTCGTTGGCGACCCGGGGCAGGTCGATGCCGACGCTCGCGTACGCGGCCTGGGTCAGCCCCGAGCAGTCGAAGCGACCGCCCTGTTCGGGGGTCCCCTCGCCGCCCCACAGATAGGGGGTGCCGAGCTTCTTCTGGGCGAAGGCGATCGCGCCCGCGGCCTGTCGGGTCGGGTCGATCCGATGGACTGGTGCGGCGAAGCTCTGCTCCAGGCTGCGGATTCGCTTCACGTAGTTCTGCGTCTCCCGGATCGGCGGAACCCCGCCCGCCTTTATCACCCGGTAGGCACCGGCGTTGTAGGCGGCGAGCATGTTGTCCGAGACGTCGCCGGGAACGTCCTTGACGTACTTGGCGAGTTCGCAGTCGTACGAAGCAGCCGACGGAATCGCGTCGTTCGGGTCCCAGATGTCACGCTTGCCGTCGCCGTTGCCGTCGATGCCGTGTGTGGCCCAGGTGCTGGGGATGAACTGGGCGATTCCCCGCGCGTCGGCAGGGCTGACGACGGTTGGGTTCCAGCCACTCTCCTGGTACAGCTGGGCGGCGAGCAGGGGCGGACTGAGCGCGGGGCACAGGTTGCCCCATGTCTGCACGAGCGGCTTGTAGGCGGCCGGAACGGCCCCCTTGGCCAGTCCCCGGCTGCCCGAGACGACCCCGTTGACCAGGTTCCCTGCGACGACGTACACGCCGACGACGAGCAGCATCACGAACGCGAGCGCGACTCCGAGACCGGCACCAGCCGCGATCCACGCCTTATGCACCGTCAACCGCCCCTCGCCGTCCGGGAGTACGCTGGGCGTCAGTGTACGGCCGCAGGGTCCCGCGGCGGCCGTAGGCGGCCCCGGTCGTACCCTGTCCAGCCGGGGGACGGGCTAATCACGCAGCCCTTCGAGCACGACCGTCCGCAACTCGGAGTACCGCTCCGCGAGATCGGCGCGCCTGCTGAGGACGTCGGAGATGTGCTGCATGCCGAAGAACGCGGAGACGATGACCCGGGCTGCCGAGCTCGGCGTGACCCCGGCGCGCAGCTCACCGGTCTTCCTGATCGCCTCGACCAGGCCGGTGAGGTAGTCCTCCCAGCCGATGTACGGCTTGGGCAGGTCGGCGTCGATGAGGGACCGCTCGATCTGCAGCCGGGCGCCGGCCTGCACCACGACGTCGTCACGGAAGGCCTCGGTGACCCGGTCCAGCACGGCGACGAGGGCCTCGTACGGCGGCAGCTCACGCGACGAGACTTCCTCCAGGAGCACCGGCCAGCGGGCGTAGTGCTCCTGGACCACGGCGACGGCGAGATCCTCCTTGTTCTTGTAGTGGAAGTACACCGCCCCCTTGGTCATCGAAGCCCGTTCGGCGACGTCCTGCAGCGTCACCGTGGCGTACCCGCGTTCGGCGAAGAGTTCAGCCGCCATCCGCAGGATGTGGGCACGGGTTCGCCGTGCTCGTTCCTGCTTCGGCTCGGCCCTGCTTCCCGGCATGTCGTAGCACCTTCCTTTGGTTCTCCATTGCAATATACATTCCCGAAGGTATATTTCTTGCCGGGGGGCGGCCGAGAGCCGATCGGGGCCCCTCACTCTGCGCGTACACATCGTCCTGGGGGGAATCAGGCATGTCTGTAAGCACACTGCCGTCCATGTGGGCTCCGGTGGAGCGCGCGCGGGCCGGTCTCACCTTCGACCGCACGGTTCCGCGCCAACTGGTGCACCGCGCCTCCGTCACCGAGGTTTTCCTCACCGACGGGGCACAGGTCGCCTCCGGCCGCTTCCTGGTGGGCGCCCAGTGGCCGCGCCACCACTCGCTCTACCATCCCGACCAGTCCGGACGCTGCGACTTCATGCTGCTCGCTGAAACGGTTCGGCAGGCCGGGATCTTCCTGATGCACCGCTTCTACGACGTCCCGCTGGGGCGCCACTTCGTCTTCAAGTCCCTCGACCTGCACATCGATGACCTGGACGCGCTGCGGGTGGGCGACACCCCGCTCGGTGCGGTCCTGGACGTCTCCGTGACGGCGACCGGCCGCCCGGACGGGAGCCGTTTCGACGCCCAGCTCGACGTCACCATCGAGGTCGGCGGCCAGCCCTGCGCACGCAGCTCGGTCGCCGTGGTCATGGTCGACGCACGCCGCTACGAGGTCGTGCGACACCGTGGCCGGGACCTCACCGATGTCGCCACGGTCACGCCCCCGGCGACATGCTCGGCGGCACCGGTCATCGCCGGCCGTCAGGACGCCAACGTACTGCTGCGCACAGCGGCCGACGCCGACTCCACCACCTGGCTGCTCCACGTCGACCTGCAGCACCCGGGCTACTTTGAGCACCCTTCGGACCACGTGCCCGGCATGATGCTGCTGGAGGCGTTCCGCCAGGCAGGCCACCTGACCGCAGCCAGCGGCTGTTCCCTCACCTCACTCGAAGCCCGGTTCCGGTCCTTCGGGGAACTGTTCCAGTCCATCACCATCCGCTCGTCCGCCGGCCCCAGCGGACTGCTGCGGCTGACCGCAGCACAGGGCGAGCGCACCCTCGCCGAAGCCGACGCCCTCTTCATCCGGGACTGACCATGGACCTGCAGCGTCTGCGCACCTTCCGCGAAGTGGCCCGCGAGCTGAGTTTCACCCGCGCGGCCCACAACCTGCACTACTCCCAGCCGACCATCACGGCCCAGATCAAGGGGCTGGAGGAGGCCGTCGGCACACAGCTGTTCGTGCGCCGCGGCAACCGCGCCGTCCAACTCACTTCGGCGGGCACCCGGCTGTGCCCGTACGCCGACCGGATCCTGGACCTGGTCGAGGCCGCCCGCACGGAGCTGCACACCGGGCGGTGACACTCCCGCCCGACGGCACACAGCCCGTTCCGCATCCACAGCACCCGCGGAGGTTTCCCGGTCCCATGACCACCGATCCCGTCAGAGCCGCGTTCTTCGACGTCGACGACACGCTCATCACCTGCAAGAGCATGCTGGCCTTCCTCGGTTTCCACTGGGGCCGCGAGGGCCGCACCCCCGCCCGGCTGACCGCGGCACGGGCCGCGCTCGACCACCAGCTCCGCTCGGGCGTGCCCCGTGAGCAGGTCAACCGCGCCTACTACCGGCTGCTGCGCGGCAGCCGCGAGGCGGACCTGGAGCAGAGCGGCCGCCTCTGGTTCGCCCACGAGAACCCCCGCGGCCTCTTCCACCCACCGGTCCGCGAGGCCTTGCGACGGCACCACCGCGCCGGTGACCTCACGATCCTGCTCTCCGGTTCCTTCACCGCCTGCCTGGCACCGATCGGCCAGGCAGTGGCGGCCGACTTCGTCGTCTGCACGACCCCCGAGACCGCAGACGGTCTCCTGACCGGCGAGCTGACCGACCGTCCGATGATCGGTCGGGCCAAGGCGGAAGCGGCACACCGCATCATGACGGCGTTCGCGCTGGATCCGGCCGACTGCCACGCCTACGCGGACGACGCGAGCGATCTGCCCGTACTCACGAGCGTGGGCCATCCGGTGGTGGTGGGCAGCGATCCGGTCCTGACCTCCCGGGCCACCCAGCACGACTGGCCCCGTCTGCCGGGCCCCGCCCTGAACGGCCTGTTGCCGCGGGCGGCCTGACCCACGCTCAACGGTTCCCCTCACCCCGGAAGTCTGCGGGGAACCACGCGAGCCGCCGGCGCAGCGGCGCCCGGCCCCGCACCGCTCAGGAGCCGGGCGCCGCCACAGCCCCCAACACGAGGTCCCAGACCTCAAGGACCTCGTTGTCGCTTCCCTCCTGCCTCGTGCTCCAGCGGGTCGAGTGCATCCCCATCACCAGGGCCACCACGAACCGGACCAGCACCTCGGGCCGGTGCCCCGCGTCAATCCGACCCTCCCGCTGAGCATCGACGACCAACGCGTGCAATCGCGCGCGGAGCTCTCCGAGGGGCGCCGGCTCCCGCCGGTCCGTCCGGGCCGCGTCGGTCGCCAGCCTCAGCCCCGCAGCGAACCGCACGTCGTCGTCTATGCGGCGGGCCAGCCCCACGGTGAGCTCACGCAGCGAGTTCCCGACCGAGGCCAGCACCGTGCGCCACGCCTCCTCGAACCACCGGGTCAGCTCCTCGGCCAGCTCCGCCTTGGAGGCGAAGTGGCCGTAGAGCGCGCCCTTGGTGAGCCGGGCACGGGCGACGACGTCGGACAGATTCGTGCCCGCGAAGCCATGGCGAACGAACTCGGCAGCCGCCGAATCGAGGAGCAGCTCATGTGTCCGACGCGCTCTGTCCTGCTTCACCACGTCCGTCCCCACTGTCGACCGGTGTAACCACCAAAGAAAATACCTTCCCGGTCGAATCTTTTTCTACCCGCAAACTTTCCGCTGGAGAGACAGCCATGACCACCGCTCTTCCTGCTCCGCCCCTCGCCCCGACCGCCGTCACCGCCCTGGCGGGCCAGCACGCCCACACCACCGAAGAGATCGGCCGCCTGCACCCGGACGTGGTCGGGGCCCTGCCGGCGGCCGGCTTCGCGCGCCACTTCGTCCCACGCCGCTGGGGCGGCCGGGCCGGCGGCTTCACCGAGCTGGTCAACGCGGTGGCCGCGGTCGGCGAAGCATGCACCTCCACCGCCTGGTGCTCCGCGCTGTTGGCGGGGCACGCCCGACTGGCGGCCCATCTGCCCGAGCAAGCCCAGGCGGAGCTGTGGGCCCACTCGCCCGACACCGCGATAGCGGCGGCGGTGGTCCCACCTGCCGGACAACTCACCCGAACCCCCGGAGGCTGGCGTCTGACCGGGCGCTGGTCGTGGGCGAGCGGCGTGGAGCACGCCGACTGGATCCTGCTCGCCACAGAGGAGGAACGGCCGACCCGTCCGCCTGCCTGCCGCATCCTGCTGCTGCCCCGCCGGGACGTCCGGGTGCACCACACCTGGGACAGCGTCGGTCTGCGCGGCACGGGCAGCCACTCCGTCACCGTCGCGAACGCCTTCGTTCCAGAACACCGCTCCTGCCTGCGGGACACCCTGCTGACAGGCGTACCGGATGCGGACGCCGCCCCCTGCCACCGGGTGCCGTACCCCCTGGTCGCCGCGCTGCTGTTCTGCGCCCCCGGGCTCGGCGCGGCCCGGGGTGCCCTCGACGCCTGGACCGCGCTCAGCCACGAGCGCGGCGGCCCGGCCGACACCGCCGCCCAGCAGACGTTCGCCCGCTGCTCGGGCGACATCGACGCGGCGGCACTGCTGCTGGAGGCGGCGGCACAGCGCGCCGACCGGGCTGCGCTCACCCCACCGGCGGCCTTCGAGCCGGGGACCGCGGCCCGCAACCAGCGCGACGCCGCACACGCCGCCGACCTCCTGACCGGCGCCGTGGAGCGCCTGTTCCGCACGGCAGGCGTCCGCGCGCTGGCCCGGACGAGCCCCCTGCAACGCGCCTGGCGTGACCTCCACGCGGTCGCCGCCCATGCAACCCTGCAGCCGGGCCGCGCCGCAGCGGCCTACGCGCAGGCAGCGTTTTCGCAGGTCGACGCGTAGCGCGCAGGCGTCCGCCTGGCCCGGGAGAAGCCACCTCTCCCGGGCCCGGCGGGCGCCTGCGGCAGCTGTTCCGTCAACTGCTTCATCAAGGTTCCCGATAATATTTGATACCTTCGCGAAGGTTTTGTTTTCATGGATCCATGACCGAACCCACCAGCTCCACTCCCGCCTCGGAGGACGACGCACCGGCGCCGCTCCCAGGACGACACGGGGCGAGCAGGACGCCGCTGGCCGATGCCGTACTCGCGGTGGCCCGCCGGGACATCGCCTCTTTCCACGCCCTGCCGCTCTCCCACGGCAGGTCGATCCGCGACTCCCGCATCCGGGAGTCCTACGAGGCCCTCTTCGGCGCCGCCCAGCTCGCCGCCGACGTGTCGTACAGCGGCACGATGCTCGACTCGTTCTTCCGCCCGCGCGGCCCGCTGCGCGAGGCGCAGCGGCTCTCCGCCGAGGGCTTCGGCGCCGACGCGACGTTCTTCCTGTCGACCGGCACCAGCACCGCCAACCGGGTCGCCCTGACCGCGCTGGCCCGCCCCGGGAGCCGGGTACTCGCCGACCGCAGCTGCCACCAGTCCGTGCACTTCGCCCTCGGCGCGCTCGGCGTGGACGTCACCTACGCGCCCATGCAGCGGTGCTGCACCGGTTGCCCCCGCACCTTCGGCGACCTGCCCCGGCTGCTGGAGATGTTCCGGACGGCGGTGGCCGAGGGCCAGCCCTACGACACGGTCGTACTGTCGGCGGTGTCGTACGACGGAGTCCGCTACGACCTGCCGACGGTGCTCGCCGAACTGGCCGCCGCACACCCCACGGTGTCCGTGCTGGTCGACGAGGCGTGGGGCGCGGTGCACCGCTTCCACCCCCGGCTCCGGCCGCTGACCGCGCTGCACGCGGTGGAGACCCTGCGGCGCGCCAAGGGCACACCGCCCCTGACGGTGGCCGTGACGCACTCCGCGCACAAGTCGATGTCCGCGCTGCGGCAGGGCTCGTACCTGCACCTCATAGGCGACGGCGAGGCCCAGGAACGGACCGCGCAGGCACTGTTCCAGCACCACACCACCTCGCCCAGCTGGCCGGTGCTGGCGAGCCTGGACCTGGCGCGGCTGCAGGCCGAGACCGAGGGCGAGCAACTGCTGGACCGCTCGCTGCGCCTGGCCCGCACCCTGCGCACGGAGCTGAGCACCGACCCGCGCCTGTCGGCCTACCGCGCGCTGGGCCCCGAAGGCCATCTGACCGACCCGGCCCTGCTGGTGAGCGACGACCCGACGCGGGTCCTGGTGGACATCGGCGCACTCGGCATCACCGCCGCCGACTTCCGCCGGATCCTCTTCGACGAGTACGCCCTCTACGTGGCCCGGGAGAGCGGCGACGCCGTGCTCTTCCACGTCCACATCGGCGTCGATGAGGCCACGCTGCTCCGGCTACTCGATGCGCTGCGCACCATCCAGCGCACCTACCGGACGGCGTCCGCGGCCCTGACGCAGGGCACGTCGGACCACTTCATCATCGCGTACCCGCCGGGCATCCCGATCACCGTGCCGGGTGAGCGCCTGTGCGACCGCACCCTCGGCGAGATCGACGCGCTGCGCTCCAGCGGCTGCGAGATCTACACGCTGCAGCACCCCACCGTGTCCCCGGCGGCTTCCGTACCGCCCGCACGCCCTGCCGTTTCCGCCGTTCCAACCGCCCCCGCGGTATCCGCTGCCACCGCAGTTCCCGCCGGAAGGAAGTGACCGTCAAATGATCAAGCTCTCCGACATCCGCAAGCACGCCGAGCGCCGTCCCGGACACGTCGCCGTGGTCGACGGGGAGGTCCGGCTGACCTGGGCCAGCCTCGCCGACAAGGTCGCCCGGGTGGCGACCGCGATCGAGGAGCGGCTGCCGAGCATACGTCCCGCCCGCGCGGTGTTCGTCGCCGAGAACCGCTGGGAACTGGTCGTCACCATGGCGGCGGTCTCCTCGCTCGGCATCCCGTGCGTCGGGCTCGACTACACCGCGGGCGCGGAGGCGACCGCCGGTGCGCTGGAACAGCTTCAGCCGACCGTGGTCATCAGCACCGCCGCCCACCGCACCGTGCTGACCGACGTCGGCTGGCCCAAGCGCCGGGACATCCTCGACATCCAGCTGGACAGCGACCCGGCCGACGGAGCGTTGGGGGTCTCCTTCACCGACCTGCTGCTGACCGAGCCGGGTGAACCGCAGTCGGTGGAGCAGCCGTTCGAGGCGTTCTCCTTCACCTCCGGCACCAGCGGCGTCCCCAAGCTAGTGATCCGTCGGGCCTCTTTCGAGGCGCGCCGGTTCGCCGACCTGGTGGACCAGTACTCCTTCGACGAGGACGACGTGCACCTGGTGACGGTCCCGCTGTACCACGCCTCGGGACCCGGCTGGGCGAGAATCTTCCTCTCCCTCGGCGGCACCATTGTCCTCGGCCCGTACGACGACACCGACGCGCTGATCCGGCTGATCCAGGACGAGGACGTATCCACCACCCTGATGGTCCCACCGGTCCTGAAGCGGGTCGTCGCCCACCCGGGTTCGGAACACCTGCACAAGACTTCCCGGCTGCACTTCGTGCTCTCCGGCGGACGGCACCTGAACCGCTGGGTCGTCAACAACACCTGGGACCGCCTCGGCCCCGTCCTGCACCTTTACTACGGCACCACCGAGACCGGTGTGAACGTCATGATCGGCCCCGAGGAACTGCACGTGGCGCCCTGCCGTTCCGGCCGTCCGATGCCCGGCAACACCATCGCCGTGCTGGACCCGGACAACCGCCCCGTGCCCAAGGGCATGCGCGGCCGGGTCGCGATCGCCAGCTACCAGCTGATGGACTCCTACGTCACCGCCGAGCCGGAGTTCCTCACCCTCGACTACGGCGGCCGCACCCAGCGCTTCCTGCTCACCGGCGACAGCGGCTTCATCGACGAGGCCGGCCGGCTCGAACTCACCGGCCGCAACGACGGTGTGTCACGGGCGGCCGAGGGCAAGCCGCTCGACGTCAACATCTTCGGACTTGAGAACGACCTGATGGACCTGCCCTGCGTCCGGGAGACCGCCGTACTGCGCACCAAACTGTCGGACACCGGGGAGGACGTGCTGATCGTGCCGTTCGCCCCGGTCTCCCCCGAGCGGCTGGAGAGCGGCAACCGCGCGGTCACCGCCGCCTGCGCCCGGCGGGTTCCGTGCCTTCCCGCCTACGTGATCCCGGTGGAGGCGATCCCGTACAGCCCGACGGGCAAGGTGCGGGCGGCCCGGCTGCTGGAGACGGTGCTCCCGCTGGTCCACGCCGAGGCCGCGGCCCGCCGCACCCGGGACCTCGTCCCCGCCTGACCCCGCCCCGGCCAGAGAACTGCTCCGTCCACTCCCGTCCGTCTCCGTCCCCTCTCGCCCTCTCCGGCCCCCCCACTCGACAGGAAGAGCCATGAACGATCAGAAGAACTACGGCCGAGGCGTGTTGCTCTGCCTCCTGGCCACCGTGTCCTGGGGGGCCATGTTCCCCCTCATGGACGTGACCCTGAAGCACATCGACCCGTTCACCTTCACCTGCCTGCGCTACGCGATCGCCGGCGCGATGTTCCTGGTGTTCTTGCGACTGCGCGAAGGCACCGCCGGGTTGAAACTGAAAGGCGAACGCATCGGCCTGGCCTGGCTGTTCGGCACCGCCGGCTTCGCCGGCTTCCAGTTCCTGGTGTTCTTCGGCCAGGACCTCATCGGTGAGCGGGGCGCCCTGAACGCCTCGATCATGATGGCGACCATGCCCATGATGGGCTTCCTGGTGAACTGGGTGCTGCGCAAGGTCGTTCCGCCGAAGGGCGCGCTGGCCTTCATCGCGATGTCCTTCGTCGGTGTCATCCTGGTGGTCTCCAACGGCAGCCTCAGCTCCCTGTTCGCCCACCCTGCGGACTTCGGCCCCGACGCGCTGCTGTTGTTCGCCGCGCTGTGCTGGGTGATCTACACCTCCGGCGCGACGTACTTCCCGACCTGGTCGCCGATCAAGTACACCGCGATCACCACGATCCTCGGCCTGGCCAGCGCGACGGTCATCACGGCGGTCATCCTGGCCACGGGCGGTGTCCCGGTCCCGTCCGGGCACGCAGTGGCGACGATCCTGCCCGAGCTGGCCTACATGAGCGTCATCGCCGGTTTCGTGGGCGTGCTCGGCTGGAACTTCGGCAACAAGTACCTCGGCCCGCTCAACGGCGTCCTGTTCATGGATGTCGTCCCGATCACGGCGTTCATCATCTCGGCGCTGACCGGTGTGATCCCGGCCGGCATGCAGGTCGTCGGCGCCTCGCTCACCGCCCTGGCGCTGGTCCTGAACAACCTGTACCTGCGCAAGGTCACCCAGCGTACGGCGGCGAAGGCCGCGGCACAGAAGCCGGCGGTGGCGTCGTCGGCCCCGGCGGCCGGCGAGCAGCGCGCGCCGGTGGCGGCCCGCTGACGTCCGGCGGTACCACCGGTACGACCACGGGACGCGGCTGCCGCGGGGGTTACTCCCCCGCGGCAGCCGCGTCGTGTCCGCAGGCAACACCCGGACGGTTCAGCGGTCCCCGCCGGTCGCCTGCCGGTACAGCTGCGCTGCCTCGCTCCCCAACACCACGCTGTACGAGGTGTCCGCCGTGGAGCCTCCCTGCTCATGCCCGCCGAGCACGCCGACGACCTGGTGGTCGCCGTTCACCCAAGGGCTGCCGCTGGTGCCGCCGGTGAAGTCGGGGCAGTCGATGCGCTGCTGCGTGGTGCTGTGCAGGGTCGGCTTGTTGGTGCAGCTGATGGGTACCTCGCGGGAGTCGGGGTAGCCCGTGACGGTCACCGCGGTGGCGCCGGTGGCCACCCCCGTGGCCAGCCGGTTGGCTCCCACCACGTCCTCGACCGGTCTGCCCCCGGGCCCGGCGACGGTAACGAAGGCGAGGTCGCTGTCCTCGTCCTCGCCCTCGGCCCATCCGTCGGGCAGGAACCGCTGCGTCACCTTCCACACCCCGTACGGCGCCTTCCCGTCCCGGTATCCGGGGACGAACACCAGCTCCCCGGCGCCGGACACGCAGTGCGCGGCGGTGACGACGAGATCGCCCCGCGGACTGTGCACGACCGAGGCGGTGCAGAAGTGCCCCCCGGCCAGCCGGTCCACCCGGTCCGCGCCGAACAGCGCGCCGACCCGCGCACTCTGCCGGGTGGCGACCACGTCGGCGGTGACCCCGAAGGGTCCCGGTCCGTCGTCCGCGGCGGCCACGGACGCGGAGGTCAGGGCAAGCATCACCACGGCGCCCAGCAACGCGGGACGCGAGGTGACCGAGCTGCGTGAGATGCGCGTCATCAGGCCCCACTCTGTCCCACGAAGCTGAGAAACCCGCTCCGACTTCACTGAGATTTTCCTGTGAACCCTCCGTGTGGCCGCGCACGTTCTTCCGCTCGGGTGGCACTCCGGCCACGCCGACGGGTTCCGCAGGAGGTCCGGCGCCCCGCCCGGCGTCCTCTCCACGGTACTGGGCCACCCCCTCCCCCGCGACCCTCACCGCACCCCTTTCGTAGCCCTCCGCCCCAAGGTTGACTACGGTAAGTCACCACACTGACAGTCCGCCCACAGCAGCTTCCCGCCCTTCGACCCGCCCGGCTCCCGCAGCACCGACACCCCCCATGAGTCGGCGCAGGCCCGTACCAGGTGCGGACCGCGTCCGCCTTCCGCGTCGTCGAAGACGGCGGCGGACGTGGCGTCGGCGGTGAAGCCGGGCGGCACCCGGGGGTCGGCGTCCCACACGGCGACACGCGGTTCCCTGCCCGCCGCGCTGCTCGACCTCGCCGAGCTGGAACACCATGCCACTCGTCTGCGCTCAGCCGTTGTGGTGCACATTCCGGGTCTGTTCCAGACCGCCGAATACGCCCGCGAGATCTTCCGGCAGGCGGTTCCGGAACTCCCTCCACCGGACATCGAACACCGCGTCTCGTTCCGGGTGAAGCGGCAGACCGTACTGTTCCGTGATCCGCCGACGCCGCATCAGGTGATCGTCCACGAGGCTGCCCTGCGCATGCGGTTCGGTGGCCCTCAGGTGGCCCGCGCTCAACTCCGCTATCTGCTCGACATGAGTGAACGGGACGGCATCGCGATCCACGTCCTGCCGTTCGAGTCGATCGTCTTCCCCGGATCAGGCCAGTCGATCTACTACGCCGAGGGCCCGGTGCCGCAGCTCGACACGGTGAACCTCGACCAGTCGCACGGCCCGGTGTTCCTCGAGGCCGAGGCCCAGCTGAAGAAGTACCGCGTACTACTCGACCGCATGGAGGCGGCGGCCCTCGCCCTCGGCGAGTCGCAGACGTTCATCCTCAAGATGCTCAACGACCTGTGAAGGAGTCGCACATGCCCGCGCTCACGTGGCAGAGGTCGTCGTACTGCCCGGAAGGCAACTCCTGCATCCAGATAGCCGCCACACCCGGAACCATCCACCTCACCGAATCCGCCGACCCCGGCGGGGCGGTACTCAGCGCCACACCCGCCGCCTTCGGCGCCCTCCTCTCCGCGCTCAGGCAGGGAGCGCGCGGCGCCTCACCGATCGAGATCGCCTTCGGAGAGAAGGGCGTCGTGCGGCTGCGCGAGACCAGCACCCCGGACACCGTGGTCACCACCGACCGCCGCCGGTGGGACGCTTTCGTACGCGGCGTACGGGCCGGTGAGTTCGACCACTTCGTGGCCTCCGTGGAGCGGTGACGCGCAGGTCCGTTCAGAGGTGGCGCGGGGTGCCCAGCAGGGGGGTGCGCACCGGCGCGGCGAGACCGACGAACACCACCATCTCGTGACCACCGGGGTTGGTCTGCACGGGGATGTTCCGCCAGTTGTTGGCGAGCCAGACGTTGCCGGAGGGGTCGATCTGGATGCCGGTGTTGCGCTCCAGGCCATCGCTGGTGTAGCCGGTCGCGGCCGGTGAGATCGGGTCGCCGGTGTGGAGCCCGGGCGGGCAGGCGGAGGTGCGGGCACCGCACAGGTTGGCCAGGCGGTGGCCGCCGAAGTTCGCCACCCAGACGTTGTCGTCGCCGTCGACGGCGATGCCCCAGGGCAGGAACAGACCGTCGTTGACGAACGGCTTGGCCGGCGTACTGCCGTCGGGTCGGATCATGGTGACCGACGCATCGACGTCACGGGTGACGATGTCCTTGATCGCCTCGGCCACCATGGCCGGCGTGGTGCCCTCGCAGGGCGCCACCACCGCACCGCCGTTGGACACCCAGACGTTGCCCAGGCTGTCGGAGGCGATGCCCATGGGCCGCTTGATCCCGCCGCCGGTGACCGTGCGGAGCGGCGTGCCCTGCGGGGACAGGAGCGTCACGTCGTTGCTGCCGTTGCCGGTGACCCAGGCACGCCCCCGGGTGTCCACCGCGACGCTGAACGGCTTGATCATGCTGTTGCCGCCAGGGGCGATGTTCCGAGCCCGGTCGGGGTTCCCGTGAGGAATCCTGGTCACGCTCCTGCCACCGCAGTTGGCGACCCAGATGGTGCCCTTCCGGTCAGAGACGACGCCCTGCGGCTGGAGGATGTCGCCCTTGCGCCAGCCGCTGGGCGGGGACAGCGGCCGACCGTCGGGGGTGAACTCCGAGACGCTGCGGTACAGGCGGCTGGCGTCGTTCGGGCAGCCCCTGCCCTGGAAGCCGAAGTTACCCGCCCAGACGTGGCCCTTGGGGTCCAGGGTGATGCCGTAGCCCACCCCGTACAGTCCACCGCCCTGATAGGGGGAGCCGGGGACGTCGTGCCCGCTGGGCGTCAACCGGGACAGCAGCCGTGAGCCGCAGACGGACTGCAGGGGATCGGCGTTGTACACGTAGTTGTTGCCGATCCAGGCGGTGCCCTCCGCGTCGAACGCGACGTTGCCCGGTCCGTCCAGCTCGTGCCCGTTCCCCACGTAGCGCAGGGCGAGGGTCCAGGCGTCGGGGGCCTCGGCCAGCAGGGGCTGGTAGGTGTCCCGGCCAGCCGCCAGCGCGAACAGCTCCGCCACGTGGTTGCCCGGTGCGCGGGCGATGTCCGCGACGGACTGGAAGGTCTCCCGCGGCGCCGTCGCCCCTGGTCGCCGGGCCAGGTGGAACAGAGGGTCGCAGGTCTGCCCCGCGGTGCAGCCGGACACGATGTCGGCCAGCGTGTTGAAGGCGCGCAGGGTGGACGTCTGGTCGCCGTTCGGGGCGGTGGCCAGAGTCCTGGCCACCGCCCCGTCGGTGATGTCGGCCAGGTTCTGGGAGATGGCCGCCGCGTTCTGCAGGCCGGGCTTGCGGCCGGCCACCTCGCCTCCGCTCGTGAACTGCGCCATCGCGAAGCCGGCCGCGACCGTGGTGCGCTCGTTGAGCACCACCTTGCCCGGGGGCTTGCCCTGGCCGAGCATCGCCACCAGTCGGACCGGGCGGACCCGGTGCCCGTGGCGGTGGCGGCCCGGGGTGCGGGACGGACCGGTGTCCGCGGTCAGGTACAGCACGGCGTCCGGGTCCCTGGGGACCCGGTACGCGAGGTTGAAGCGGCCGTGGGCGTCGCTGCGCGTGCGGGCCAACGGCGTGGCACCGGCGCCGGCGTGGTCCCCGGCCCGGAGCAGCGTCACCTCGGCCGCCGCGATGGGCCTGCTACCGCTGCGCACCACACCGCGCTGCTCCAGCACGTCGTGCCCGGGAGGCGGTCCCCCTGTCGCCTGTGCGTAGGAGGCCCCCAGCGAAAGGGATGCCAGGATGGCGGTGATCAGAGCAGTACTGCGTCGTCGCACGAGAGGTCCGTTTCACGCGGGGAACGGGACGGCCGCCAGGAGACCACCGGCGCGGCCGGCTGCCTCGGCGATGCGCTCAAGGTGCCAAGCCGATGCACGCCACGGCGTGCGCCACCGCGCCGTGACGTGCACCGGCCACCCGTTCGGCCGACCGGAAGGGACCAGACGGCTCAGACATCCCGCACAGCCGGCCCTGGTGCCGGTCCGCGCGGACGGACCGGGATCAGGGCCGGCTGTCCCGCGCGGCCATCTCGACGCCCCAGGCCACCCCCGTCAACTCTGCCGACAGCGTCCACAGCCGCCGCGCCGCGTCCGGATCGCTGGCCGCCGCACTGCGGCCGACCAGGGCCGGTGCACCGCGCATCTCGCCCAGCCCGTCCGGGCCGACGTAGGCCGCTCCGGGCAGGTCCTGGGACGCCGCGTAGAGGGTGGGCAGGGCGCCTGCTTCGTCATCCTGGGCGAGGACCTTGTTGCCGACGGCCATGATGGTCCGGGCCAGCGGATTCGCGGTGTGGCTCTGCAGGTTGGTGGCCGCATAGCCGGGGTGTACCGCGAGGGCCCGTACGGCAGAGCCGGCCTCACTCAGCCGGCGCTGGAGTTCCAGCGTGAAGAGCAGGTTGGCCAGCTTGGACTGGGCGTAGGCGCGGGTCGGGGAGTAGCGGCCGGTCAAGTTCACGTCGGCGAAGTGGATTACGCCGTCGCCCCCGCGGTGCAGACCGGAGGAGACCGTCACCACCCGGTCGGTCACATGCGGCAGCAGCAGGTTGGTCAACGCGAAGTGCCCAAGGTGGTTCGTACCGAACTGCATCTCGAAGCCCTGTTTGGTCCGCTGTTCCGGGAGCATCATCACGCCCGCGTTGTTGATCAGCACATCCAACGGGCGTTGCCAGCCGGCGGCGAACTCACGCACCGAGTCCAGGTCGGCCAGGTCGAGCCGGCGCACCTCAGTGCTGCCGCCCACCTTCGCCGCGGCGGCGCCGCCACGTGCGAGGTCCCGTACGGCGAACACCACGTGTGCCCCGGCCCGGGCCAACGCCCGGGCCGCGGCGAAGCCGATGCCACTGTTGGCTCCGGTGATCACGACCGTACGTCCGGTCAGATCGGGGAGGTACGTCGCGTTCCACTTGTCGTGCTTGCCGCGCCTGCCGCGCGCTTCGGTCGGATCAGCCATACCCTCAATGTAGGCAACGCCAACAATGTCGTCAATGACAACAATGGTGACGCCGCCAACAAAGCTGGCACTGGCAACATCTGGATACGATGGTTCACATGCCGCGCAGGTCACCCTCACCCACAAGCCGCCCCTACCACCACGGAGACCTACGCGCCACCCTGCTCAAAAGCGCCGAGCGCACCCTGCGGGAGAAGGGGGCCGGCGCACTCTCCCTGCGCGAACTGGCCCGCGACATCGGCGTGAGCCACGCCGCACCCGGCCGGCACTTCAAGGACAAACAGGCCCTACTCGACGCCCTGGCCCTGGACGGTTACGAACGCCTGCACCAGGCCCTGACCACGGCCGCCGGCCATCCCGACAGGGACTTCGAGGAACAAATGACGGCCCTCGCGCGCGCCTACCTCGGGTTCGCCGTCGAGAACCCCGAACTCCTGGAACTGATGTTCGCACGCAAGCGCGATCCCGACAGCTCCGCACAGCTGGCAGGCGCCGTCGACCGCTCCCTCGGCTCCCTCACCCGGATGTTCACCGCAGCCCAGGAGCGGGGCGAGATCATCCAGGGCGACCCCGAGCACATCACCACCGTCGCCGCCGCGAGCCTGCACGGCCTGGCCGCCCTCATCGCCAGCTGCGCGCTGGACGCGGAGGCAGCCCTGGACGGCCTGGACGAACACGTCCACCTGCTGCTGTACGGCCTCAAGCCCCGCTGAGCACCCCAGCCCCCTTGACGCGACCGCAAACCCAGCCGCCGAACGGCACCAGCGCCGACCACCCCGCCGCCGGCACCTAGACCAGCAGGTAGGCAGCGGGCCGCTCCCCGCACATCGCCGCCGACCGCCCCGACCGTCACCGTCCCGCACCCCATCACCCGTGAGAACATCGTCTCGACGGCTCACCCGACCAGCCGTCAGAAACCGCGCCAGGCCGCAGAAGGGGACAACGACCGGACCACACGACGGGTTCCGGTCCGACCTCGTTGCCCGGCGTGACCTGGCGTGATACACAGAGTAACCGTACGAGCTATTCGTACGAAACCCGCCGGCCAATGACGTCAAGTCGACATACGTTGGCGGCGTTGTCGGCGACAATGAGGGCTGACCTCTGCACACCGCAGAGGTACCTGCGGAACTACCCACCAGGGGCGGTGACTTACATGCTCTTTGCGGCCGACAAGGGAGACATCAACACCATCATCGGCGGGATCGCTCCGGACTGGGGCCCCTTCGGCAGCCTGGGCAACGAGGCCAAGGTGATGATCGAGGTGGTCATGGCCGTAGCCATCCTCCTCTGCCTCGGCATCGCCGTTTGGGGCGCGGCCAAACAGCGCATCGGCGCCACCGCCCTGCGTGACACCTTCAGCGCAGAACAAGGCAAGGGCCTCATCATCGCCGGCCTCACCGGGGTCTTCATCATCGGCTCCCTCGGCACCCTGTTCACCATCGTGTACGGCATGGCGGTCTGACCCCCGCTCACGCCCACCGCCCCGGGCACGCCCGGCCGTCCCCTCCACCCCACCCACCCGTCGTGCCCACCGGCTGAGGTTGCGTCTCCCTGATGTCGAGTCACCACACCGCGCCCGCGCGGGAACCAGCACGGCTACCGTCGTATGACTACAAGGTGGAGGGGGCACGCGCGGCATGAACACAGGAGAAGAACAGGGCTACACCACCGACTACGGCGACACCGGACATACCCGGACCCGACTGCCCGAGAGCGACCCCTACGGCAGCACCCCTCGCCGACCCGGCCGGTCCTCCTCCCGCGGCCTGATCACGGTCGTCGGCGTGGTCGTCCTCCTCATCGCCGCGATCGCCTTCGCGAACCGCGGAGGCGGTTCGTCTACCGACGGCTCGTCAGGGAAGGGTTCCGCGCCACAGACGTCCTCAACGGCGGCCTCGGGCACACGCCCGGTGGACACGAAGAGCGGCGGCATTCCGTCCGGATTCGCCCACACGAAGCAGGGGGCACAGAGCGCGGCGGCCAACTATGCGGTGGTGTTGGGGTCTGACGGCATGTTCAACAAGGCCAGCCGACACAGAATCGTCGAAACGATCTACACGCCAACAGCATCGAAGAAGCTTCAGGGCGCGATGGACGGGGCCTACTCGCCTGACTTTCTTAGCAAGATGGGCCTCGACGCCAACGGCGGCCCTCCTAAGGGCAGCACCTTTGTGTCACGCACAGTCCCTATCGGCACCAAGGTCGTGCAATACGCCAACACCAGAGCCGAAGTGTCAGTCTGGTACATGGGTCTTATCGGGATGTCGGGCGACTCATCCACCAACCCCGTGACATCCACCTGGAAGACCTGGACGTGCGAGCTGCAGTGGCTCAATGGTGACTGGAAGATCCTCGCGGACAGTCAGAAAGACGGACCAGCGCCGGTCCCAGGTGACGACAAGGCCGCCAGCTCCGACGACATCAGCAAGGCCATCGAGCAGTACGGAGGGTTTACTTATGCCCGGTAACCGTCGCGTACTAAAGCTCACCGGTCTGGCGATCATCGTACAAACAAACGCCGTGCTACTGGCCACACGTGCTGCCGCCGCCCCCACGCCCACACCATCGAATAGCAGCAATCCCTGCGACCTGCTAATCGGCCCTGCCAAGCAGTTCTGCGAAAAAGACAACACCGGCAGCTCCCATAAAGGCCTCAACGGCACCACCACAAACCCCCTCACCGACACCCTCGACCCCCTGTCCTCCCTCGCCAAGGGCTGCGCGGACGCCGCTTCCTGGACCATCGGGAAGCTCAGTGACGCCGTGAAGGAGACCGCGAACGTCGACTTCACCAACCAGAAGTTCCTGCAGCAGTACGCGATCGTGTTCGCCGCGTCCACGATCCTCACCCTCCTGCTGTGGCTGCTGGCCGTCGCCAAGCGAGCCGTACGAGGCGTGCCCCTCACCACCGCCATTTCAGAAGCCGTCGGCTTCCTGTGGCTCACCGTGCTGGCCTCCGCCTTCACCCCGCTGATCCTCTACACCGTGGTGTCGGCGACCGACGGGGTCACCGACGTCCTCGCCAAGGCCACCGGTGACCAGGCCGACACCTTCTTCGGCACCTTCTCCGGCGCTCTCAACAAGAGCACGGACATCGGCGGCGGACCGATCATGCTGGTGGTCGTCTCGCTGGTCAGCATCCTCGCCGCCGGCATCCTCTGGCTGGAGCTGGTCATCCGCGCCGCCCTGCTCTACGTCGGCGCCCTGCTCGGCACCGTCGTCTACGCCGGGCTCGTCGACAAGAACATGTGGGGCCACGTCCGCCGCTGGGCGGGCATCATGATCGCCGTCATCCTCGTCAAACCGGTGATCGTCATCGTGCTCGGCCTCGCCGGTGCGCTCTCCGGCGACACTGGGCCCGACGCTTTCTCCGCCGTCGTCTCCGGCCTCGCCATCATCCTGCTCGCCATCTTCGCCAGCGCGATGATCTACCGCTTCGTTCCCGGCTTCGGCGACGAGATCGCCGGCTCCCGCAACAACCGCATCATGCAGGGCGCCGAAGGCAAGGCCGCCGCTGCCATCAGCTCCCCCGCCACCCTCGTCGCCCAGGGCATCAGGACCCACAGCACCCGCGCCGACAACAACGGAGGCGGAACGGCGGCAGGGGGTCAGAGCAGCAGCACGCCCCGCCCGGTCAACCCCGCCACCAGCGGAGTCGCCGCCCACAGCAGCCGTACCGCCACCGGTGGCGGCGGAGCCGTCCCCTCCGCCACACCCGCTCCACGAGCGCCCAGCCCGACCAACACTCCGCACGCCAGCAACACCCGCAACAACCGCCCGGGAGGTGAAGGGCGTTGACGACCGAGTCCCACCTGTCCCATCCGCTCACGCCCCGCCGTACGTATCTGATCGGCCGGGCCCGGCCGAACGCCCTCGTCGGCCGGAACCGCGAGTCCGGCGAGATCGCGCTGATCATCGCCGGCGCGTTCCTCGGCATGATGTGCGGCCTCCTCGTTCCCGTGCTGCCCCTGCGGATCGTGCTGCTGACGGGCTTCCCGCTGCTCGCGCTCGCCGCGGTCTACGTGCCGTACAAGCAGCGCACCTTCTACAAGTGGTTCGAGATCAACCGCAGCTACCGGCGCACCGTCAAGGGCGGCGCCCACTACCGTTCGGCCGCCATGGAGGCCGGCACCGGCTTCGACGGACGCGAGGTGGAAGTCGGGCCGCCCCCCGGCATCGGGCGGATCACCTGGCTCGCCGCGCCCTTCGGGCCGGACGAGATCGCCGTACTGCTGCACGCCGACCGCAAGACGGTCACCGCCGCCATCGAGATCGAGGGCCCCGGTGTCGGCCTGCGCGACTCCGAGGACCAAGAAGCCCTGGTCGACCGCTTCGGCACACTGCTCAAACACGTGGCCAACGGGGACGGGTTCGTCACCCGCCTGCAGATGCTCGCCCGCACCCTGCCCGCCGACCCGGACGCACACGCCAAGGACGTCGCCCTACGCGGCGACCAGCGCTCCCCCGCATGGCTGCAGCGGTCGTACGACCAGCTGCAGTCCATGGTGTCCACCAGCAGCGAGCAGCACCGCGCCTACCTCGTCGCCTGCATGCACTTCACCCGCGACCTGGCCGCCGAGGCACATGCCATGGCCCGGGCGACCCGGCCGCAGTCCGGGCGCAAACTGGACCGGGACGCGGGGCTCGCCGTCGTCATGGCCCGCGAGCTGACCGACATCTGCTCGCGACTGCAGGAGGCCGACATCCGCGTGCGGCAACCCCTCGGGCAGGGACGCCTGGCCTCCCTAATCCACTCCATGTACGACCCCGACCACCCCATCGACCACCTCCAGGCGATGACCCAACGCAACGCCTGGCCGGCCGAGCTGGACGCCATGGAGCCCACCTACCTCCAGGCCAAGACCCGGGAGTCCAGCACCCGCGCCCCCTGGTGCCACGCCACCGCCTGGGTGAAGGAATGGCCGATGACCCCGGTGGGGGTCAACTTCCTGGCCCCCCTCCTCGTCCACACCCCGGACGTCATCCGTACGGTCGCCGTGACCATGGACCTCGAACCCACCGAGGTCGCCATCGAGCGGATGCTCACCGAGAAGACCAACGACGTGGCCGAGGCGTCCCGCGCCGCCAAGATGAACCGCACGGTCGACCCCCGCGACATCGCTGCCCACAACCGTCTCGACCAGCGCGGCGAGGACCTCGCCAGCGGCGCCGCCGGCGTCAACCTGGTCGGCTACATCACCGTCTCCGCCCGTACCCCGGAGACCCTCGCCCGCGACAAGCGCACGATAAGGGCCTCCGCCGGCAAGTCGTACCTCAAGCTGGAGTGGTGCGACCGAGAGCACCACCGCGCCTTCGTGAACACACTTCCCTTCGCCACCGGCATCCGAAGGTAGGGGCTGATTCGCAGATGCGGGATCCGCTGTCCGTGCTCACCGACGCCTTCACGTCATTCCTCTTCGGGAAGGTCGAGACGACCCGGCCGCCGGTGCGCACCTCCACGGGCCAGGCGCAGGCGGTCTACCTGCCCACAGCCGCGCCCGGCCTCGGCGACTCCGGTGTCATCATCGGCCGCGAGGTGTACTCCGGGAAGGGCTACATCTACGACCCCTTCCAGCTCTACGGCCAGCAGCTCCCGGCCCCCCACTGGCTCGTCCTCGGCGAGTCCGGCAACGGCAAGTCGGCGCTGGAGAAGACCTACGTCCTGCGCCAGCTGCGCTTCAGGGACCGACAGGTCGTCGTGCTGGACGCGCAGGGCGAGGACGGGGTCGGCGAATGGAACCTGATCGCGCAGGAGCTGGGGATAACACCCATCCGGCTCGACCCGATGGCCGCCCTGGACCACGGCATCCGGCTGAACCCCCTGGACCCGTCGATCACCACCACCGGCCAGCTCGCACTGCTCCGGACGATCATCGAAGTGGCCATGGGCCACGGCCTCGACGAGCGCTCCGGCTTCGCGCTCAAGGTCGCCCACTCCTACGTGAACGAGACGATCGTCGACCGCCAGCCGGTGCTGGCCGACATCGTGGAGCAGCTGCGCCACCCCGAACCGGAGTCGGCGGAGGCGATGAACGTCGCCATAGACGACGTGCGGGCGTGGGGCCTCGACGTCGCCCTGGTACTGGACCGGCTGGTCGATGGTGACCTGCGGGGCATGTTCGACGGCCCGACCACGGTCGGCATCGACCTGGATGCCCCGCTGATCGTCTTCGACCTGTCCCACATCGACCGCAACTCCATCGCCATGCCGATCCTGATGGCGATCGTCGGCGTGTGGCTGGAGCACACCTGGATCCGCCCCGACCGCAAGAAACGCATCTTCCTGGTCGAGGAGGCCTGGCACATCATCAACAGTCCCTTCGTGGCCCAGCTGTTCCAGCGACTGCTCAAGTTCGGCCGGCGGCTCGGCCTGTCCTTCGTGGCGGTCGTCCACCACCTGTCTGACGTGGTCGACGGCGCTGCGGCGAAGGAGGCTGCAGCGATCCTGAAGATGGCGTCGACCAGGACGATCTACGCCCAGAAGGCCGACGAGGCACGGGCTACCGGCGGCGTGCTCGGCCTGCCCAGGTGGGCCGTGGAAATCATCCCGACGCTCACCCCCGGCATCGCGGTCTGGGACGTCAACGGAAACGTCCAGGTGGTCAAGCACCTGATCACGGAGACCGAACGCCCACTGGTCTTCACCGACCGGGCGATGACCGAGTCCGCCAGCGACCATACGGCCGACGACGCCCTGCACGCCGCCGAACGGGAGGCCGAGCAGCGGGCGGCAGCCTTCGTGGAGCAGCATCTGGGCGACTCCGAATCGACGGTGGCGTAGGGGGAGGCAGCGTGAGACCGGACGCTCGCGAGCACCGTGCCGACCGGCGTGCGGGCCAGGGCGGCATCCCCGACGGCCTGCTGATCGGCATGCTCGCGTTCCTTCTCGGCATGACCCTGCTGGTGTGGACGGCAACGGGCCTGGCGGCCTGGTTCGCCAAGGGTGCCTGGCCCGACGCCGTCACGTTCACCCACACCCCCCTGGCCATGCGCCATCTCATCGGCCGACCGCACGACATCACCGGCGCCTGGCCGGCCACCCCAGCAGCCCAGCTCTCCGGCTGGGGCCTGTTCTGGGGCCTGTTCATCGCCCAGCTGATGATCCTTTTCGTCCTCGCCATGTTCGTCATGGGCACGGTGGCGCGATGGCGAGCGGCGAAGGCGCGACGGCGGACGGTGGAGCAGGGTTCCGCACGGCCCGCCGCAGTGCCCGGGCAGCGGTACGAGGTCCCGGTACCGCGCACGGAACCACAGCCCGAACCGGCGAACCCCGAAGGGACAGTCCCCGACACAGCGATCCCGGGCCCTCCGAAACCTGGCGCCGCACATCCCGGACCCGCCGCGTCCGAACCCTCGGCTTCCGAACCCTCGGCTTCCGAACCCGTGAACTCCGTGCCCACGAACCCCGCGTCGGCGGCGCGCCTCCAGGAGGAGGCGCCGCCGCCCCTCGCCGCGCGCGTCCCGACCGGTGACGGACGGCCGGGAGGGCGGGAAGGGGTACTGCTGGCACCCAGGGAAAACCGGCGCTCCACCGCGGCCCAGGCCATTCAGGACGCGCCGGGTCCGACGCTCGTCGTCACATCGAATCCGGCGCTGTGGGCAGAGACCAAGGGCGCCAGGGCCAAACTCGGCCCCGACCTCCTCTACGACCCCACGCACCTGTGCGACACCCCGGCCCGCCTTCACTGGTCCCCCACCGCAGGCTGCGAGGACAAAGAGACGGCCCTGCGCAGGGCCATCGCCCTGCTGGCCCCCGTACAGCCCACCGCGAAGATCGACCGGGCCGTAGCGGACGCGGCGACGACACTGCTGAGAAGCTACCTCCACGCCGCCGCCCTGGAGAACCGGACCATCCGCCACGTCCACCGCTGGTCCCAGGGCAGCCAGATCCAGGACGCCGTACGTACGCTCCGCACGCATCCCAAGGCCGCCGCCGGCGCCGCCGGTGAACTCGAGGCCACCCTCACCGCTCATCCGGAACGGCGTGATGTCGCACAGGAGTTGATTAGCAGAGCACTGTCCGCACTCTTCACGGTCAACGTCCGCGAGGCCTGCACCCCGAACCGAACCGATGCACTGGTCCTGGATTCCTTCGTCCACGAGGCGGGCACACTCTATGTGGTCGGTGAATCCATCGAGGACCCCAGAAGCAATCCGGGTGCGATGCCGCTGCTGACGGCCCTCGTCTCACACGTGGTCGAGCACGGCCGGCACATGGCCGCACGGTCATCCTCCGGGCGGCTCGACCCACCACTCACCCTGGTCCTGGAGGACGTCGCCGCCGTGGCCCCGCTCCCCCAGCTCCCGGACCTCCTCGCCATCGGAGCGGAGCAGGGCCTGCCGACGCTGGCCCTGCTCCGCTCCCGCGAACAGGCCCGCTCCCGCTGGCCGCACCGGGAACTACCGGTCTAGCGAGAACCGGAGTCGGTCGCAGGCCGGTCGAGGACGAACTCCAGCTCGTTCTGCGCCTCGTCCCTCACGAAGGGCACACGCACCCCGCTCGGCACGAACCCCGCCTTGCGGTATGCGGCCCGGGCTCGCGCGTTGTCCTCGTGCACAAGCAGCCGTACCCGCTCGGCCCCACGCTCCCACGCCCAGCTCACCCCGGCGTCGAACAGGGCCTCGATCAACCCGCTCCCGCGGTGTCCGGACCGCACGAACACGCCCACCACGTGCCCCTGTCTGCGCTCCACCGGGAGCCCGGCCCAGTCCTTGGTCCCGGCCTCCTCGATGAGCACGACGACCGAGGCGGCCCACGTGCCGTCGACTGCCTCGGCGACGAACTGCCTGGCCCCCGTGGCCCCCTCGCCCGCTCCGGCCACCCGCTCCTGCCAGAAGGAGTCCGGTCTGGCCGCGGCCTCCTCGTACGACTCCAGGAAGGCGAGATGGGCGACCGGGTCCCGCAGCGCGTCCAGCCTCAGCTGCTTCACGCGGGCCCATTCGTCGGGTCGTATGGTGCGGACGGCATACTCACCCGCACCGCTGGTCACGTTGCTCATGAGGTCACCGTAGACCAGCCGTTGTCAGTGGCGACGCCTACTGTGGACCGGCATGACGACACTGCCTGAACGTCCGAACACCGCCCTGCTCGTCATCGACGTGCAGAACGGCGTGATGGTGCCCGGCTCCCCGCGCCTGGAGCAGGTCATCGCCCACATCAACACCCTGATCGGCAAGGCCCGCGCGGAGGGCGTGCCAGTGGTCTGGGTACAGCACGGGGACGAGGAACTCGTGCCCGGCAGCGAGAGCTGGGAGTACGTCCCCCAGCTGAAGCGGTTGGACACCGAACCACTGGTCCACAAGAGGTACCGCGACTCCTTCGAGGACACCCAGCTGGAATCCGTGCTAGCCGGGCTCGGAGTGGGCCGGCTCGTGGTCACGGGCGCCCAGAGCGACTTCTGCATCCGCTCCACCTTGCACGGCGCCCTCGTCCGCGGGTACGACGCAACGCTGGTCGCCGACGCCCACACCACAGAGGACCTCACCCAGTACGGCGCGCCCGCCCCGGAGCAGGTGATCGCCCACACCAATTTCTACTGGAGCGGACAGCACGCACCCGGCCGCCGGGGCGGGACGGTGAGCACGGCGGAAGTGGAGTTCACGGTCACTCGTTGACTGCCCACCGCCTGACTGCCCACCGCCTGACCGCCCGTCGCCTGCCTGCCCGTCGCCTGACCGCCGGTCACCGTCGGAGAGTCAGCCGTTGTCCGACGGTCAGACACCGCTCAAGCCCTTTCGATCAGTCGTCGTCCAGGTCCTTCGCCTGATCGTTGGGGACGGCCCCGTAGAGGTCGTGCCGGGGCTCCGGCATCCTGCTCCCGGCCCCGCGCACGCTCTTCCAGATCGCTTCGTTGAAGGTGCGCTCGTCGATCTGGTCCTCCTCAGTCAGGTTCTGCTTCGCCGATACCCCGGCCATCGGCGAGTCGACCGTGTTCCGGGCACTCAGATCGATCGACGGCTTCAAGGCGGTGTACGGGGCCGTGTCCGGCTCTCCGGTGAAGGAGTTCACCATCGGCGTGGCGTACGCGTCGAACTGCGTCATGGGCCGCAGTCCCAGCAGCAGTTCCATCGTGCGCAGCATGGACGCGGTCGAGTAGAAGGTCGAGTCGACCCGTCCGGTTTCCGTGTACGGGCTGATGACCTGCGAGATCGTCCGGTGCGCGTCCACGTGGTCCGGCCCGTTCTGCGCGTCGTCCTCGGTCACGAAGATCGCGGTCGACTTCCAGAACTTCGAGTGTGAGACCGTGTCGACGAGTTGCCCGAGCGCCCAGTCGTTGTCGGCGACGTAGACCTGCGGGGTGGGCATGCCGGGCTTGGTACCGGCGGTGTGGTCGTTGGGCAGCCGCACCATCTCGAAGGCCGGGAGGGCTCCGTCCTTCACGTACCGGGCGAACTCCTTCTTCCATTCCTCGATCCGCGGTCCGCCACAGGCCTTGGTACGCGCGGTGAAGGTGCCCGCAGAGTCCGGACAGCTCAGGTTGAACGGCCCGAAGGCGTGGTCGGTCTCCGCGTTGAGCACGGGGTCCTGGGCCACGGCCGCACCGCTCGCGTCGGTACTCACGTAGAAGCCGTAATTGCGGAAAGACACGCCCTTGTCGTCCAGGCGCTGCCAGATGTAGGAGTGTTCGGGGTCCTTGTTCGGCGCGATCGCCGGGTCCCCGTTCTCGGACGGGTAGCTGTGGTGGCGGCCCGAGTAGTTGGCCGGCCACCCCTCTTCGCTGTAGGGGTTGGAGTTGGCGGCGACGGTCCAGTTCCAGCCCTGCGCGCTGACCTCGGCGTCGGCGTAGAAGTTGTCGAGCGTCACGAACCGCCTCTGCAGCGCACGGGCGTTGGGCGCCGAGTTCTCTCCGAAGAGGTTCAGGGAGGCGTCCCCGTTCCCCTCGCCGAGCGACCCGAACTCCTGGTCGTAGGTGCGGTTCTCCTTCACCACGTAGATCACGTGCTTGATCGGGGTGTGCTCCCCGACCCTCCTCGGTACGACGGCCCCGACGGCCCGCGGGCTGTTGCCCTCCCGGAAGCCGTTGTTGGCGATGACGGTCCGCGTCCAGTGCCGCAGCTGCCGCCGACCGCCGTCCAGCGCGATGGTCGACAGGGTGCCCTTCATCATCGAGCCCGAGTACTGATCCGGGGACTGGGGCGTGGTGGAGGTGGGATTCGGATGGCCGGGCCCGTCGTTCGGTCCGGCACCCAACCCCTTGGCGTTGGTGACGTAGAGCCTTCCGCCCAGCGGTACGACGGAGGTCGGGTACCAGGCGGTAGGAATGAGCCCGGCTGTCCGGCTGTTCTTCAAGTCGATGACGGCGATGTCGTTGTTCCCGGCGTTGGCGACGTACAGCCGGCGCCCGTCCTCGGAGAGGGCGAGGGCATCGGGATTGCTGCCGACGGGCGCGTGCCGGTACGGCGCGAGCGAGATGGTCCGTCTGACCTTTCGGGTGGCCACGTCGACGACGTTCACCTCGTCACTGTCACCGTCGGCCACGTACAGGGTGTTCTGCGCGGTGTCCGCGACGACGGCGTTGGGATGGGTTCCGACCCGGATGGATGTCTCCTTCTCGGGCTTGGCGCCGCCGATGTCGAGGACGCTGACCGTGTTGCCCCCCTGGTTGGTGACGAAGGCGGTCCGGCCGCCCTCCGCGAGCGCGACGGCGTACGGCGCATGACCCACCGCAACCGTCGACATCGACCCGTCGACCAGGTTCACCACGGTGGCGGCGTCCGCAAGGCGGTCGGCGACGACCAGCCGCTTTCCGTCAGGTGTCACCGCGATACCGGCTGGAAACATGTTCACGGCCCGACCCTCGGGGTTCTTGGTGGGCAGTCTGATCGGCGCGGTCTCGTTGAGCCGGCCGTCGTCCACGTCATACGTGTGGATGATCTCGCGTCCCCCACCACTGGCGTAGGCGCGCTTGCCGTCGGGGCCGAAGGCGAGTCCGGTGAAGACCGCCTGCGGCCTCTTGTACTCGATGGTCTGGACGACCTCCGAGTCTGCGGGGTCAACCACCTGCAGGGACTGGGTGCCCTGGCCCGCGTTGCTCACCAGCAGCACGCTCTTGTCCGGCGACAGTACGGCGTTGAGGGGGAGATCGCCCAACAGGGCCTGGTGGCCGACCGGAGTGACCTGGTAGCCGACGGGGGTCACGGCGGTCCCGTCGCTCCTGGGTCCCGCGGGGCCCTGTCCGCCTGCGGCCGCGAGCGCGACGGCGGCCCCGGTGGCGAGCGCGGCGGTACCGGCCAGCACAGTGACAACTCGACGTCGGTTTCTGCGTCTGAGGACCATGGGTCACGACCCTGACACGGAGCGTCAACGGCACCATGGACCCGTGATGACGTGCACATGACCGTGTTGTGAACGCAAAAGAGCCCCAACTCACCGGTTTTCACCGGGAATTGGGGCTCTTTTTCACAATTTGTTCGGCGGTGTCCTACTCTCCCACAGGGTCCCCCCTGCAGTACCATCGGCGCTGTGAGGCTTAGCTTCCGGGTTCGAAATGTAACCGGGCGTTTCCCTCACGCTATGACCACCGAAACACTATGAAACAATCAACAACCGAAGGCTGTTCGTGGTTTCAGAACCAACACAGTGGACGCGAGCATCAATGGACAAGCCCTCGGCCTATTAGTACCAGTCAACTCCACCGGTTACCCGGCTTCCATATCTGGCCTATCAACCCAGTCGTCTACTGGGAGCCTTACCCCATCAAGTGGGTGGGAGTCCTCATCTCGAAGCAGGCTTCCCGCTTAGATGCTTTCAGCGGTTATCCCTCCCGAACGTAGCCAACCAGCCATGCCCTTGGCAGAACAACTGGCACACCAGAGGTTCGTCCGTCCCGGTCCTCTCGTACTAGGGACAGCCCTTCTCAAGACTCCTACGCGCACAGCGGATAGGGACCGAACTGTCTCACGACGTTCTAAACCCAGCTCGCGTACCGCTTTAATGGGCGAACAGCCCAACCCTTGGGACCGACTCCAGCCCCAGGATGCGACGAGCCGACATCGAGGTGCCAAACCATCCCGTCGATATGGACTCTTGGGGAAGATCAGCCTGTTATCCCCGGGGTACCTTTTATCCGTTGAGCGACGGCGCTTCCACAAGCCACCGCCGGATCACTAGTCCCGACTTTCGTCCCTGCTCGACCCGTCGGTCTCACAGTCAAGCTCCCTTGTGCACTTACACTCAACACCTGATTGCCAACCAGGCTGAGGGAACCTTTGGGCGCCTCCGTTACTCTTTAGGAGGCAACCGCCCCAGTTAAACTACCCATCAGACACTGTCCCTGATCCGGATCACGGACCCAGGTTAGACATCCAGCACGACCAGACTGGTATTTCAACGACGACTCCACAAACACTGGCGTGCCCGCTTCAAAGTCTCCCAGCTATCCTACACAAGCCGAACCGAACACCAATATCAAACTGTAGTAAAGGTCCCGGGGTCTTTCCGTCCTGCTGCGCGAAACGAGCATCTTTACTCGTAGTGCAATTTCACCGGGCCTATGGTTGAGACAGTCGAGAAGTCGTTACGCCATTCGTGCAGGTCGGAACTTACCCGACAAGGAATTTCGCTACCTTAGGATGGTTATAGTTACCACCGCCGTTTACTGGCGCTTAAGTTCTCAGCTTCGCCCACCCGAAAGTGAGCTAACCGGTCCCCTTAACGTTCCAGCACCGGGCAGGCGTCAGTCCGTATACATCGCCTTACGGCTTCGCACGGACCTGTGTTTTTAGTAAACAGTCGCTTCTCGCTGGTCTCTGCGGCCACCCCCAGCTCAGGAAGTAAATCCCCTCACCAGAAATGGCCCCCCTTCTCCCGAAGTTACGGGGGCATTTTGCCGAGTTCCTTAACCATAGTTCACCCGAACGCCTCGGTATTCTCTACCTGACCACCTGAGTCGGTTTAGGGTACGGGCCGCCATAAAACTCGCTAGAGGCTTTTCTCGACAGCATAGGATCATCCACTTCGCCACAATCGGCTCGGCATCAGGTCTCAACCACATGCAAGGCGGATTTACCTACCTCACGGCCTACACCCTTACCCCGGGACAACCACCGCCCGGGATGGACTACCTTCCTGCGTCACCCCATCACTCACCTACTACCAGCTCGGATCACCGGCTCCACCACTCCCCCTGACGGCAAAGCCGACAACGGGCGGTTTCACGGGCTTAGCATCACTGGATTCAATGTTTTTCGCTTCACAGCGGGTACCGGAATATCAACCGGTTATCCATCGACTACGCCTGTCGGCCTCGCCTTAGGTCCCGACTTACCCTGGGCAGATCAGCTTGACCCAGGAACCCTTAGTCAATCGGCGCAAACGTTTCTCACGTTTGTATCGCTACTCATGCCTGCATTCTCACTCGTCAACCGTCCACGACTACCTTCCAGTGCCGCTTCACCCGGCAGACGACGCTCCCCTACCCATCACAGCCTCCGTTAGGAGTACATACTGCAATGACACGACTTCGGCGGTACGCTTGAGCCCCGCTACATTGTCGGCGCGGAATCACTAGACCAGTGAGCTATTACGCACTCTTTCAAGGGTGGCTGCTTCTAAGCCAACCTCCTGGTTGTCTCTGCGACTCCACATCCTTTCCCACTTAGCGTACGCTTAGGGGCCTTAGTCGATGCTCTGGGCTGTTTCCCTCTCGACCATGGAGCTTATCCCCCACAGTCTCACTGCCGCGCTCTCACTTACCGGCATTCGGAGTTTGGCTAAGGTCAGTAACCCGGTAGGGCCCATCGCCTATCCAGTGCTCTACCTCCGGCAAGAAACACACGACGCTGCACCTAAATGCATTTCGGGGAGAACCAGCTATCACGGAGTTTGATTGGCCTTTCACCCCTAACCACAGGTCATCCCCCAGGTTTTCAACCCTGGTGGGTTCGGTCCTCCACGAAGTCTTACCTCCGCTTCAACCTGCCCATGGCTAGATCACTCCGCTTCGGGTCTTGAGCGTGCTACTCCACCGCCCTATTCGGACTCGCTTTCGCTACGGCTTCCCCACACGGGTTAACCTCGCAACACACCGCAAACTCGCAGGCTCATTCTTCAAAAGGCACGCAGTCACGAGAAACACCAAAGTGCTTCCGACGCTCCCACGGCTTGTAGGCACACGGTTTCAGGTACTATTTCACTCCCCTCCCGGGGTACTTTTCACCATTCCCTCACGGTACTATCCGCTATCGGTCACCAGGGAATATTTAGGCTTAGCGGGTGGTCCCGCCAGATTCACACGGGATTTCTCGGGCCCCGTGCTACTTGGGAAATGAACAAGCAAGCCGTCACGATTTCAGCTACGGGGGTCTTACCCTCTACGCCGGGCCTTTCGCATGCCCTTCGCCTACCGCAACGGTTTCTGACTCACCCAGCCGCCGGCAGACGACTGAAGCTCACTCCCACAACCCCGTATACGCAACCCCTGCCGGGTCTCACACGCATACGGTTTAGCCTCATCCAGTTTCGCTCGCCACTACTCCCGGAATCACGGTTGTTTTCTCTTCCTGAGGGTACTGAGATGTTTCACTTCCCCTCGTTCCCTCCACACTGCCTATGTGTTCAGCAGCGGGTGACAGCCCATGACGACTGCCGGGTTTCCCCATTCGGAAACCCCCGGATCAAAGCCTGGTTGACGACTCCCCGGGGACTATCGCGGCCTCCCACGTCCTTCATCGGTTCCTGGTGCCAAGGCATCCACCGTGCGCCCTTAAAAACTTGGCCACAGATGCTCGCGTCCACTGTGCAGTTCTCAAACAACGACCAGCCACCCATCACCCCGAACCCCCACAAGGAGCCCAAGTACACTGGGACCGGCAACCGAGGAAAATCATTCCCTCAGACACCCAACAGCATGCCCGACACAGCCAGCCAATGACCATCACGTTCCACGCCGAAGCAGTACTAGCGATCCCATACAGACCCACTGTGCCGAATAGTCAACGTTCCACCCATGAGCAACCAGCATCAGACACTCGCTGATGTACTGGCCTCTGAACCAGGCAAAAACCCGGCTAGAAATGCTCCTTAGAAAGGAGGTGATCCAGCCGCACCTTCCGGTACGGCTACCTTGTTACGACTTCGTCCCAATCGCCAGTCCCACCTTCGACAGCTCCCTCCCACAAGGGGTTGGGCCACCGGCTTCGGGTGTTACCGACTTTCGTGACGTGACGGGCGGTGTGTACAAGGCCCGGGAACGTATTCACCGCAGCAATGCTGATCTGCGATTACTAGCGACTCCGACTTCATGGGGTCGAGTTGCAGACCCCAATCCGAACTGAGACCGGCTTTTTGAGATTCGCTCCACCTCACGGTATCGCAGCTCATTGTACCGGCCATTGTAGCACGTGTGCAGCCCAAGACATAAGGGGCATGATGACTTGACGTCGTCCCCACCTTCCTCCGAGTTGACCCCGGCGGTCTCCCGTGAGTCCCCAGCACCACAAGGGCCTGCTGGCAACACGGGACAAGGGTTGCGCTCGTTGCGGGACTTAACCCAACATCTCACGACACGAGCTGACGACAGCCATGCACCACCTGTACACCGACCACAAGGGGGCACCCATCTCTGGATGTTTCCGGTGTATGTCAAGCCTTGGTAAGGTTCTTCGCGTTGCGTCGAATTAAGCCACATGCTCCGCCGCTTGTGCGGGCCCCCGTCAATTCCTTTGAGTTTTAGCCTTGCGGCCGTACTCCCCAGGCGGGGCACTTAATGCGTTAGCTGCGGCACGGACAACGTGGAATGTTGCCCACACCTAGTGCCCACCGTTTACGGCGTGGACTACCAGGGTATCTAATCCTGTTCGCTCCCCACGCTTTCGCTCCTCAGCGTCAGTATCGGCCCAGAGATCCGCCTTCGCCACCGGTGTTCCTCCTGATATCTGCGCATTTCACCGCTACACCAGGAATTCCGATCTCCCCTACCGAACTCTAGCCTGCCCGTATCGACTGCAGACCCGGGGTTAAGCCCCGGGCTTTCACAACCGACGCGACAAGCCGCCTACGAGCTCTTTACGCCCAATAATTCCGGACAACGCTTGCGCCCTACGTATTACCGCGGCTGCTGGCACGTAGTTAGCCGGCGCTTCTTCTGCAGGTACCGTCACTTTCGCTTCTTCCCTGCTGAAAGAGGTTTACAACCCGAAGGCCGTCATCCCTCACGCGGCGTCGCTGCATCAGGCTTGCGCCCATTGTGCAATATTCCCCACTGCTGCCTCCCGTAGGAGTCTGGGCCGTGTCTCAGTCCCAGTGTGGCCGGTCGCCCTCTCAGGCCGGCTACCCGTCGTCGCCTTGGTGAGCCATTACCTCACCAACAAGCTGATAGGCCGCGGGCTCATCCTGCACCGCCGGAGCTTTCCAGCCCCTACCATGCGGTAGGAACTCATATCCGGTATTAGACCCCGTTTCCAGGGCTTGTCCCAGAGTGCAGGGCAGATTGCCCACGTGTTACTCACCCGTTCGCCACTAATCCCCTCCCGAAGGAGGTTCATCGTTCGACTTGCATGTGTTAAGCACGCCGCCAGCGTTCGTCCTGAGCCAGGATCAAACTCTCCGTGAATGCTTTCCCCGTCATCGGGGTGAACACCACGAGAGCGGAACAATCAGGGGAAATAACCCCGACCGTTCACAGCGTCCTCGCTGTGTGTTTTTCAAAGGAACCTCGCCACCGGAATGATCCGGTAGACGGGGTATCAACATATCTGGCGTTGACTTTTGGCACGCTGTTGAGTTCTCAAGGAACGGACGCTTCCTTCGTACTCACCCTCTCGGGCTTTCCTCCGGGCGCTTCCCTTCGGTGTTTCCGACTCTATCAGATCTTTCCGATCCGATTTCCTCGGTGCTTTCCAGGTTCCCGCTTCCGCGTTTCCCTTTCCGGCTTTCCCGACTCTATCAGATCCTTTCGGCGTCTGACTCCCAGTCAGGGGGGCTTGCCTTCCCGGCCGTTGGGCCGTTCCGACGTCCCAAACCTTAGCGGATCTGTCCGACGATTCCCAATCGGGATGCCGAACCCCCATTCGAATTGAATTCGGGCACGCCGAAATCAACCCGGTGAGGTGATCGTGCTGATGGTGTGAGAGGGCCGCTCGAGGCGGCTGAGGCGCTACCGAAGAACCGTTACGGCCCCGCGGCAACCCGGAGAACTCTACGGATCGGGCAGAAGCGCGTCAAGTGCCGCCTGTCAAGATCTTTTCCTGGTGCTGCGGGCCGGCCTCAATCGAGGTCGCTGAGCCGACCGCCGGCGTCCGGCTGGGCGTGTTCCACCCTGCGCAGCAGCGTGGTCAGGACCTCCCCGAGCGCCGCGCGCTCCGCCGGGGTGAGGTCTTGGAGCAGATCCTCCTCGAAAACGGTGGCCAGGCGCATCGCCTCCAGCCACTTCTCGCGGCCGTCGGAAGTCAGCTCGACGATGACCCGAACCCGGTTGGACTCGTCACGCTCCCGGGTGACCAGTCCCTCGGCGACCATGCGGTCGATCCGGTGGGTCATCGCGGCCGGGGTGAGACCGAGCCGCTTAGCCAGGTCGCCGGGGCCCATGCGGTACGGGGCGCCGGAGAGGACCAGCGCCTTGAGGACCTCCCACTCGGCGTTACTGATACCGAGGGCGGCGGTCTGCCGGCCGTACGCGACGTTCATGCGGCGGTTCAGCCGGGACAGCGCCGACACGATCTCCTCAACCTGAGGGTCGAGGCCCTGGAACTCGCGCTGGTACGCGGCGATCTGCTCTTCGAGAGTCGGCTCCGGGACGCCGGGGGTGTCGGCCATGCCCGCAGTATCGCATGCGGCCCCTTTGCCTTGAAGTCCTTCACTGTGTACTCTTTAGATTCGAACTTTAGCTTCGAAGTCTTCAATGCTAACTAGTGAGAGAGGTGAACGTGACCAGGGCGATGGGCGCAGCGCTGCGCCGGATCCACGTGGGCAACGCACTCAGCGCTTTCGGGCTCGGCTTCACGGTCCCCTACCTGTACGTCTACGTGGCGCAGGTGCGGGGCCTGGGAGCCGTGACGGCGGGACTGGTACTCGCCGTCTTCGCCGTCGCCGCACTGATCGTGCTGCCGTTCGCCGGCCGGGCGATCGTGCGGCGCGGCCCGTTGCCGGTCCTGCTCACCGCCCTGATAGCCGCCGCTCTGGGCGCGATGAGCCTCGGGCTAGCGGCCGATGCGACCACCGTGCTGCTGTCCGCCGCGGCGCTCGGCGCCGGACAGGCCGTGATGCAGCCGGCGCTGGCGACGATGATCGTGGACTGCTCGTCGGCCGACACTCGCTCGCGTGCTTTCGCCATGCAGTTCTTCCTGCAGAACCTGGGCCTCGGCGTCGGTGGCCTCATCGGCGGTCACCTCGTCGACGCCACACGCGTGTCTTCGTTCACGCTGCTGTTCGCGATCGAGGCGGCGATGTTCCTGTTGCTGGTCGTGGTGATGGCGACGGTGCGGATGCCCCACTCGCCGCGGCTGGCGGGCACCCCCGCGCAGTCGGCGAAGGGCGGCTGGAACCAGCTGCTCGGGAACCGGGCGATGGTGCAGCTGTCCGTACTGGGTTTCGTGCTGTTCTTCGCTTGCTACGGCCAGTTCGAATCGGGGCTGAGCGCGTATGGCGTGGAGGCCGCCGGCATATCCACCTCCGCGCTCGGTACCGCGCTGGCCGCGAACACGCTGGTGATCGTGGTCGCACAGTTCGCCGTGCTCAGGTTCGTGGAACGGCGTCGGCGGTCCCGGGTGATCGCCGGCGTGGGACTGATCTGGGCCGTGGCCTGGCTCACGGCCGGATACGCGGGGCTGGGCCACGGCAGCCAGGAGATGGCCACGGCTGCGTTCGTGTCGGCGTACGCCCTGTTCGGGCTGGGCGAGGCGATGCTGTCTCCGACGGTCGCACCGCTGGTCGCCGACCTGGCACCGGAGGGCATGGCCGGGCAGTACAACTCGGCTTTCGCACTGGTCAAGCAGCTGGCGCTGGCAGTCGGTCCGGTGGTGGGCGGGCCCATGGGTGCCTCGCTGCACGCCCCGTACATCGTGACGTTCCTGCTGTTCTCGCTGGGCATCACCTGGCTGGCGCTGCGGTTGGGGCGACGGCTCACCGCCGTACAGGACCAGCCGTGGCTGGCGCGAGGCAGCCGGGTGGTCGCCCGTGGGGGGACGCCCGCGGAGCCGGTGGCCGCGGGCGCGTGAGCAGGCGGTCCGCGATGGCCGTCATATCCTCCGTGCCACGGGCGTCATCACCTTTGGTCCGGACGTCCGAGCATCGAGCCGGTCGTACGGTCGAGCGACGCGCGAGCCAGGTGCGGCAGGATTCAGCACGGTGCCTTCAGGAGGAATTCGCACCACACGGCCTTGCCGCCTCCCGGGGTACGGCGGCACCCCCAGTTCGAAGCGATCGTCGCCACGATCGCAATGCCCCGGCCGGACTCGTCTGCGGGTTCGGCACGACGACGCCGGGGCAGGTGGTCGTCGCCGTCAGTGACCTCCACGATGAGCCGGCGGTCGGTGCGGCGGAGCCTGAGGCGCATGGGCGGGATGCCGTGCTGAAGGCTGTTGGCCACCAACTCGCTGGTGGCAAGGACCCCGAGGTCGTGCAGTTCGGCAGGGAAACGCCAGCTGGTCAGGACTCCGGAGGCGAAGGCTCGCGCGCGGGGGGCCGCCTCGACACCGCCCAGGAGTTCCAGGGCCGCATTGCGGAAGAGGTCACCTTCGGGGCCGGTACGGGCCGGGTGCTGGAGGACGAGTACCGCCACGTCGTCGTCGTGGTCGGCGGTGACGCCGGCCGAACGGACCAGACGGTCGCAGACCACCTGGGGCGTGCCGGTCGCACCGGCGAGAGCGCCTTCCAGGGCGGCGATGCCCTCATCCAGGTCCTCGTCCCGGCGCTCGACCAGGCCGTCGGTATAGAGGACCGCGGTGGCGCCGGGGCCGAGCGCGATGGAGCCGGAGGTGTGCATCCAGCCTCCGGTGCCGAGCGGCGGTCCGGTCGGCTCGTCGGCGCGGGCGACCGTGCCGTTCTCATCCCGCACCAGGATGGGAAGGTGCCCCGCGGAGGCATAGACCAGGCGGCCCTCGTTGGGATCGTGGATGGCGTAGACGCAGGTGGCGATCTGGTTGGCGTCGATCTCGGTGGCGAGGCCGTCGAGGAGCTGCAGCACCTCGTGCGGGGGCAGGTCGAGGCGGGCGTAGGCGCGCACGGCGGTGCGGAGCTGGCCCATGACGGCGGCGGCCCGCACACCCCGCCCCATGACGTCGCCGATGACCAGGGCGGTCCGGCCGCCGCCGAGGGTGATGACGTCGTACCAGTCGCCGCCCACCGCGGCCTCGGTGCCCCCGGGCTGGTAGGTGGCGGCGATGCGCAGGTCATCGGGCTGCTCCAGTTCCTGTGGGAGGAGGGATCGCTGGAGCGTGACGGCCGTTTCCCGCTGGCGTCGCTCACTGGCGCGCAGGCGTTCGGCGGCCTCGGCGTGGTCGGTGACATCGGTGGCGAAGACGAGGACTGCGCTGTCGGTGCTGTCGGTGCCAACAGCACGGTCAGCGCGGTCAGCGCCCTCGGCGACGGGGGTGCAGGTGAAGGTGTAGGAGCGGCCGTCAACTGCCTTGCGGGATTTCAGGGTCCGGGGCTTGCCGCTGCGCAGCACCTGGTCAAGGAGCGGCAGCAGACCGAGTTCATTGAGCTCCGGCAGGGCCTCGCGGGCCGGGGCCCCGACCGGACGGGTGCCGAAGGCCGCCGTGTAGGCGTCGTTGAGATAGGCGATGCGGTGGTCGGGGCCGTGGACCAGGGCGACGAGAGCCGGGACGCGGTCGAGGACGTCGCGTGCGGGCAACTGGTCGACGGCAGGCACCGGAAGTGTGCCGTCGGACGGCTGTTCGGCGCGGGCCGCGGGCACGGAGCCTTCCCCCCGCCGGTCCGGGGAGACCGGGGTGTCGGTCCGCGCTGCCGCGCGGCGCTGCGTTCCGGGGAGCCGGGCGCTCCAGCGCGTGAAGTTCACTGTGGGGAAAGCCTCGTGGGTGCTGGGGCGGGCGGGTGGCCCGTCCGACGTCGTGGTGCAGTCTGTCAGGGAACCGGCCGCGGCGAGCGACATCCGTCGGACACCGGGGTGGGCAGCCGGGTTCCCAGGGGCGGTCAGGACCCCTCCGGATCGTCCGAAGGGCTGTGGGGAGGCTTTCCACCGGCCGCGAATTCGAACTCCGCTCGCGGATGTTCGAGCGAGCCGAGGGAGACGATCTCGCGCCTGAAGAGCCCGGCGAGGGTCCATTCGGCGAGCACCCGGGCCTTGCGGTTGGAGGTGGGCATCCGGCTGAGGTGGTACACGCGGTGCATGAACCAGGCAGGGTAGCCCTTCAGCTTCCGCCCGTGGATCTGGGCGACGCCTTTGTGCCAGCCGAGGGAGGCCACGGAGCCGGCGTATGCGTGCGCATACGTCTCCAGTGGCTCGCCGTGCAGCACATGGGCGATGTTGTCGCCCAGCACCCTTGCCTGGCGGACGGCGTGCTGGGCGTTGGGCGCGGTCTCGGTGCCGGGTTCGGCGGCGGTGACATCCGGGACAGCCGCCGCGTCGCCGGCCGACCAGGCGTGTTCCGCTCCGTCGACGGTGAGTTGGGCGGTGCACTTCAGACGCCCGCGGCCGGTGCGCGGCAGGTCGGTGGCGGCGAGCAGCGGGTGGGGTTTGACCCCGGCCGTCCACACCACCGTACGGGTCGGGAAGCGCTGGCCGTCGCTGAGCACGGCGACGCGGCCGGCGCAGGACTCCAGGCGGGTGCTCAGCAGCACCTGGATGTTACGACGGCGCAGCTGGGTGATGGTGTAGCGGCCCATCTCCTGACCGACCTCGGGGAGGATGCGGTCAGCGGCCTCCACGAGGATCCACTTCATGTCCTCGGGCTGGACGTTGTGGTAGTAGCGCGCGGTGTAACGAGCCATGTCCTCCAGTTCGGCGAGGGCCTCCACGCCCGCGAAGCCGCCGCCGACGAAGACGAAGGTGAGGGCCGCGTCACGGATCGCGGGGTCGCGGGTGGAGGAGGCGATGTCCATCTGCTCGATGACGTGGTTGCGCAGCCCGATGGCCTCCTCGACGGTCCTGAAGCCGATGCCGTGCTCGGCGAGTCCGGGGATGGGCAGCGTGCGGGAGACCGATCCGGGGGCGAGGACGAGTTCGTCGTAACCGAGGAGCTCTGCGGCCTTGTTCTCCTCGACGCTGGCCAGGGTGGTGAAGGCCGCCGTGCGCACGGCGTGGTCGATGGAGGTGACCTCGCCGCTGATGACGTCGCACCGGTCGAGGACACGACGGAGCGGTACGACGACATGACGAGGCGAAATCGAACCTGCGGCGGCCTCGGGGAGGAACGGCTGGTAGGTCATGTAGGGGTTGGGGGTGACGACGGTGATGCCGACCTCGCCCCTCCTGATCTCGCCCTTCAGCTTCCGCTGCAGGCGCAGGGCCGTGTACATCCCGACGTAGCCACCGCCGACAACCAGAATGCGCGCACGTTCCTTCACCATCCCATGACGCACCCGGCGCTCTTGTTTGTCCACAGCCTCGGCAATTTGTGTGACTGGCGGCCGGGTATACGCGGAGCCCGGCGCGGTGTCTGGACGGGACGAAAGGGGGCAGGTCAGCAGGGTCGGGCGGGAGGGTGCAAAGGTGAGGAACTGGGATGTACATGCCCCGTACTCCGATCGGGGGGCGCACGGTGCGGAACCTGCCCCTTCTGAATTGACCCTCTCTCAACTATGTTCGTGTGTCGACGGAGTGTAGGGAATGTGGTCGAACGGGCCCGTGACGGCGGACCAGGTCGAGACCTGTGCCACTTCCAGGCGCTCCGGAATTCAGGCGGGGAGTCTCCGGGGGGAGACGTCATTACCGGGGGAACACATGCATATTCAAGACACTCATTGGTCAGCAGCAGCCGCCACGTCCGGTGACGGGACGGTGAGCGCGACGACGGGACACGGGCGCGGCAGCGGAACGCGTACGACGCCGCTGCGGGTGGATGCACAGCGCAATCTGGAGCACGTGCTGCGCGCGGCGCGTGAGGTGTTCGGGGAGCTGGGCTACGGCGCGCCGATGGAGGACGTGGCACGTCGCGCGCGGGTCGGCGTCGGCACCGTGTATCGACGCTTTCCCAGTAAGGACGTGCTGGTCCGGCGGATCGCCGAGGAGGAGACGGCGCGGCTGACCGAGCAGGCGAGGACCGCTCTCGGACAAGAGGACGAACCGTGGTCGGCGCTGTCGCGGTTCCTGCGGACGTCCGTGGCATCAGGTGCGGGGCGCTTGCTGCCACCGCAGGTGCTGCGGGTGGGCTCCGCCGGTTCGGACGTCCCAGATGGCCCGGCGGCGCCGGGCGGGACGGCCGCCGCAGGGGATGAGGCCCGGGTGCCGCAGCAACGGACACAGACCGGCGCCGGTGCGCTGCGGCTGGTGTCGGAGGAGCCTACGGCGGTGGTCGATGACTCCGGGGCCGGGGCGCTGTTGGAGGTTGTCGGCCAGTTGGTGGAACGGGCTCGGGCGGCGGGCGAGCTACGGACGGATGTGTCCGTGGCGGACGTGTTGCTGGTGATCGCCACAGCGGCGCCATCGTTGCCGGATGCAGCGCAGCAGGCGGCGGCGTCCGCGCGGTTGCTGGACATCCTGCTGGAGGGACTGCGGTCCCGGCCCGCGTAGGGCGTCTCCCCGGCCCCGGCCCGACCCCGGCCTCGTCTTCGCCTTCGCCTTCGCCGGAAGCCGGGTCCCGCCTGCTTCGGCCGTACAGTCGTACGGCCGAAGCAGGCGGGACCGTGAGTGCACATGGGGGTGACCCCGTGGGTCGGTCGCCGTCGGAGGGGGCCGAGGCAAGCGAGCGGGTGGTCTCCTGCAACGTCGGAGTGACACATTCCGGTGACGTTCAGCACGCGGCGGTGACACGTCCTCCCCTCGGATGAGTGGATGGGGCGCACGCAGGGTCCTTGCGCACAGGACGATGTGGCACTCTGAGCCGGTGACGGGTTGGGCTGGGCCGGTGTCGGGGGCTTTCCGCGATGAGCGTTGACAGATCGGGCAAGTCACGCGGTGACGACGGGGACCCGGGCTCCATCGAGCTGACCCCGCCCCAGGTACCGAACCAGGCAGGCAGGCCGACCGGACCGCGCGACGAGAGCGTGCCCGCCCAGCGCGGGGGGACCGTACTGCCACCCCCGCGGGAGGCGTCGCCGGCCGACGGCGAGCTGATCGAGCGGATGCGCGGCGGCGATGACTCCGCGTACGAGGAGTTGTACCGCAGGCACGCGGATGCCGTGCGGCGCTACGCCCGCACCTGCTGCCGGGACGGGCACACCGCCGACGACCTCACTGCCGAGGTCTTCGCCCGGATGCTGCAGGCCGTGCGCGGCGGGTCGGGGCCCGAGCACGCCGTACGTGCCTATCTGCTGACCTCCGTGCGGCGCGTGGCCGCGAACTGGACCAAATCCGCCCGACGCGAGCACCTCGTCGACGACTTCGCCGTCTTCGCCCAGCAGGCTGCGCGGGCGTCGAAGGTGTCCGAGGACGACACGCTGGACGTGGGCGCCGATGCCCGTGCCCTGCACGAGGCCGAGCGGTCCCTGGCGATGCAGGCCTTCCGCTCACTGCCCGAGCGCTGGCAGGCCGTGCTGTGGCACACCGAGGTCGAGGACGAGTCCCCGAGCGAAGTGGCCGTGCTGTTCGGGCTGGACGCCAACGGCACCCGGGTTCTCGCCAGCCGCGCACGCGAGGGGCTGAAGCAGGCCTACCTCCAGGCCCACGTCAGCGCCACCCTCACCAGTGACCGGGACTGCGCCCGCTACGCCGACCAGCTCGGCAGCTACGCCCGCCGCAAGCTGCGCATCCGCGCCGAGCGGGGTCTACGCAAGCACTTGGAGGAGTGCGCCAGGTGCCGGCTAGCGGCGGCGCAGATCGAAGAGGTCGCAAGTGGTATCCCCGCGGTCGTCCCGGTCGCCGTCATCGGCTGGTTCGGCGCCGCCGGATACGCCAAGGTCCTCGGAATCGTGGCCGGCAGCACCGGGGCCGCCGCGGCCGGGGCCGCCGCGGCGACCGCCGGATCGTCGGGCGGGGCGTCCGGTGCGGGCGGGGCCGCCGCCGCGGAGGGACTCGGGGCCCCGGTGAAGGCGGGTGTCGCAGCCGGTGTGGTGGCGGTGGCCGCCGCCGTGGTGGCGCTGGCCCTCATGGACGACGGTCGTCCCGCGAAGGAGGTCGCGAGGCCGGAGCCGTCCGTGCCGGTCGTGCAGTCCGAGCCGCCGAAGCCCACACAGCACGAGGAGAAGCCTTCGCCGCGTCCTGTGGTGCTCGCTCCCGAGCCTGCTCCCACGCAGAAGCCGTCCCCCGTCCCCACTCCGCACCCCACCCCGACACCCACGCCGACCCCGACGCCGAAGGCGCCCCCCGCGCCCAAGTCCGCGCCGACCCCGACACCACCGTCCGCGCCGACACCCACCCCGACCGCGACCGCGCCACCCACCCCGACACCCACGCCTCCGCCACAGCCCTCCCCGACCATCTACCACGTGAGCGACCTGCGCTACGACATCGGCGGCGACGGCACCCGGCCGGAGATCCGGCTGCGCGAGAGCAGCTGGCTATGGCGGCGGCACGGCATGTCCATCAGCGGCAAGCAGTACACGCGGGGGGTGACCGTCCACGGCGAGTCCTCCGTCACCATCGCTCTCAACCGCCAGTGCACCGCCTATGACGCTCTGGCCGGCGTGGACGACCTGACGCTGGGCCTCGGCAAGGTCACCTTCTCCGTCTATGCCGACGGGGTCCGGCTGTGGCAGTCCGGCCCGGTCAGGGGCCGCGACCAGGCCGTACCCGTCCATGTCGACCTGACCGGGCGCACGACCGTGCGGCTCGCCGTGGAGCCGCACAACAACGCCTTCGACCGGGCGGCACTGGCGGACTGGGCCGATTCACGGTTCACCTGCCGGTAGCCGGCCCTGGCCTCACTCGGCGACCGGCAGCCCGTGTGCCGGAACCCTCACGCGCCCGACGTCAGTGCGTCCCTGCGCCGCTGGATCCCGGAGGGGACCGCTCGGGCGCGGGCCGGGGTGCCGGTCCAGCAGGTGCCGCGGCGGGAGAGGAGGCGGCGGAGCCACAGTTCGAGAGAGATCAGGTCCGCGAGGCCGTCGAGGGGGAGGGATTCGCCGGACGCGGCGGCGCGCAGGGCCTCGCGGATGACGCGGGCCTCCACCAGGCCGGCGTCGGCCAGGAGGGGCGTGGCGAAGAGGTCCAGCAGGGGGTCGGCCGACACGCGCAGGCCGGCGCGCGCGGCGGCCGCGGAGGAGGCGTGGGACGGAGCGCCCCAGCCAGGCGGAAGGCCCGTGACGCCCGCGCCCTCCAGGACCGTGCGGAGAATGGCGGCTCGGGCACCCGGCTGGACGCGGAGGGCCTCTGGGAGGTCGCGGCAAGCGCGGACCACCTGGTTGTCGAGAAACGGGGTGTGCAGGCGCTGGGAGCGGATCTCGGCGGCTTGCTCCAGCACGCGCAGATCGGCGGCGTACCGGGCGAGCGCGGCACGTGCGCGGTGGTCTCCCGGGCGCCGGTCGGGGCCGGTGGTCGAACGTTCCGCGACCCCTTGCAGCAGAACCGATACTTCAGCCAGCGCCTCGCCGGTCAGCCAGCGGGCCGCTGGCCCTGGTCTGGCCCAGGCCAGGGCGGCGAGGGACGCGCCGACCGCCCCCTTGGGCTCGTCGAAGCGGCGCCGCATCAGCCGCTCGGCCAGCACCTCCAGGCCGACCCGGTAGGGGGTACGGGCCAGGCGGCGGGCGGCCCCGTACACCCGCGCGGGGACCAGCACCGAGCCGTCGACCCGGGCGAGTGCGGCGACCGGTCGGACCAGGTGGCGCCGCTGGCGGTCCATCAGGAGGTCCGCGAGCCGGGCGGGGTGGGCGTCCAGCACCTGGCGGGCGCCGTGGCCGGTGAAGTGGTCGGCGCTGCCGGCGGCCAGCCGGGCCCGGTGCCGGGCCGCCGAGATCAGCGAAGGTCCCGGTTCGTCGGTGAGGGGGCCGTCGAGGTCGGCGTAGGGCAGGGTCTCCTCGCCACCGGTGACCACGACGTGGTGCAGCCGAGGGCTGGCCGCGAGCGCTCCGGCGCGTTCCCGTTCGGCCTCCCGGCCACCGACGGCGAGGTCGTTGAAGGTGACCGCGAGGAGGCGTTCGCCCGCGCCCGTACCGTGCCCGAGGAGCGTGCCCGGTCTACCGGGCAGCCCCGCGGCCAGCAGGGCGAGGGTGCCGGAGGCCGGTCCGCCGGACAGGTCCGCGCCGATGCCCGGCACCGGCATCCCGCGAGCGGCGCGCCGCTCGGCGGGGCCCATGCCCGGCACCGGCCCGGGGTCGAGGTCGGGCAGGTGCCGGGGAGCCGACAGCCGGGTACGGACCGCCTCCACGAGAGCGTCCCGTACGGAGTCCACCGCACGGCCGGGGTCGGCCGAGGGCGCGGCCACGGCGAGGGAGGCGACCGGCTCGTACCCCGTGATCTCGCGCGCGCCGGCGCGCAGCACCAGCGCGTGCCCGGGGGGAATCCGTCGTACGCCTTCGTACGGAGTGGTGTCGCGCAGTGCGGCCGGTACGTCGGGGGCGGCGAGCAGGGCGGCCAGGTGACCGAAGTCGAGGTTGGCCTCGACGAGGTCGGCGAGGGGCAGCGCGGCGGTGGCGTAGGCCGTACCACCGGCCCAGGGCGTGTGGAACACCGGGCGTGCGCCCGCGAGATCGCCGCAGACGGTGACACGGCGTCCCACCTGGACGACGGCCGTGTAGCTGCCCGGCCAGGTGGTCAGATGGCGCAGTGCGCCCCCGCGTGCGGTGAACAGCCCGCGTCTCAGGTCCTCGTCGGAGGCGCCGCAGATGCCGAGCACGGCGATCCGGGTCTGCGCGTCGGCGTTCACCACGCGTACCTCGTCCGGGCGCCAGTCGCCGACCGCCCACAACGGGTCCGGGCCGCCCCACAGGAGTTGGGAGCCGACCGGGTGCAGGCTCTCGCCGTCGTATCCCATGGCGCCCGCGGAGCCGGTCCCGACGGCGCCCGCGGCGGTGCTGCTCCAACCCACCAACCACCGCATCGACGCCTCCACAGGCTGCGGACCACCAGTGCACCGTACGAACGGCTCCCCATGCTGCCACGAAGGGCGCGCCATGGTGGGGTGGTGGCACCGCCTTCGATCGAGGGAAGTCGGGTGCGGGCGGGGCGGAGTTCGGGGGGAGTCCTGGAAGGACCAGTGTGCGCGTGGCGCCCTCGCCGCAACGGGCCCCTGATAGATGCGACGCGAATGCGCCCCCGATTCGCTCCCCCAAAACGCCCTTCACGCCTTCGAGTTGCATGGTGAGGGCAGTGGTCAACCGCATCGGGCATGGTCGATTTTCAGCCAAATAAACTGAGAGAGGCCAGGTTTGAGCACGCTCCGTACAGGCCTGCGGAGCGTACGGCGGCGCGAACACGCGCACAGTCCGGGAGGCGGGCATCGCCTCCCGGACCGGTCCGCCACCCGCGGGGATGAAGGTGGCGGTGTCCCCCAGCCCGCTGGATCCAGTACAGCGGGCCGACCCACGCACGAGCCATGGAATCGCTCCCCCGGTGGCTGGAGAAGAGCGCACGGACGGGCGCACGGCCACACGCACGGGGGCACGCCACGGTGGACCGTGCACGGTGCGTACAGGGCCGCACTTCCGTACGGACCACAATCCCGCCAACCGGAACAATGCCCCTTAACGCTTGGGATGCATCGAACTACGCTGGGTTTACGAATGCCGCGTGGTTATGCCAGAGCGGCAGCCGTCTGTGTCGAGGGGTGGCGCATGTCCAGGGAGCAACGCGGGCCGAACGAAAAGCTCGGCGCCGTTCTCGCCCTCGCGGGAATCAGCAACGCGGGACTCGCACGACGCGTCAACGACCTTGGCGCTCAGCGAGGGCTGACTCTTCGCTACGACAAGACGTCCGTGGCGCGCTGGGTTTCCAAGGGCATGGTGCCGCAGGGTGCAGCACCGCACCTCATTGCAGCCGCCATCGGCCAGAAACTCGGCCGTCCGGTGCCGCTCCACGAGATCGGCCTGGCGGACGCGGACCCCGCACCCGAGGTGGGCCTCGCCTTCCCCAGAGACGTGGGACAGGCGGTGAAGTCGGCGACCGAGTTGTACCGCCTCGACTTGGCCGGGCGCCGGGCCGGCTCCGGCGGCATCTGGCAATCCCTCGCCGGGTCGTTCGCAGTGAGCGCATACGCAACGCCCGCCTCACGATGGCTGATAACCCCCGCCGACAGTTCGGTCGCGCGGGAGACGGGCACCGCCGAGGGCTCCAGCGCACCGATCAAAGTCGGCCACAGCGATGTGCAGAAGCTGCGGGAGGCCGCCGAGGACGCCCGGCGGTGGGACTCCAAGTACGGCGGCGGTGACTGGCGCTCGTCGATGGTTCCGGAGTGCCTGCGGGTGGAGGCGGCACCACTGCTGCTCGGCTCCTACTCCGACGAGGTCGGGCGCGCCCTGTTCGGCGCCTCCGCGGAACTCACCCGGCTGGCCGGCTGGATGGCCTTCGACACCGGGCAGCAGGAGGCCGCCCAGCGGTACTACATCCAGGCGCTACGGCTCGCGCGCGCGGCGGCCGACGTGCCACTGGGGGGCTACGTACTCGCCTCCATGTCGCTGCAGGCCACCTACCGGGGCTTCGGTGACGAGGGCGTCGATCTGGCCCAGGCGGCCGTGGAGCGCAACCGAGGACTGGCGACCGCCCGCACCATGAGCTTCTTCCGACTGGTGGAGGCACGGGCGCACGCCCGCGCCGGGGACGCACAGGCGGCCGGGGCGGCACTGAAGGCGTCCGAGGGCTGGCTCGAACGGTCACGGGACGGGGACAATGATCCATCCTGGCTCGGTTTCTATAGTTACGACCGCTTCGCTGCCGATGCTGCGGAGTGCTACCGCGATCTGAAGGCGCCGCGCCAGGTGCGTCGCTTCACCGAGCACGCACTGTCGAAGCCGACGGAGGAGTTCGTGCGGTCGCACGGGCTGCGGCTGGTCGTCTCGGCGGTGGCGGAGCTGGAGTCCGGGAACCTGGATGCGGCGTGCGAGCAGGGGGTGCGGGCCGTGGAAGTGGCCGGACGGATCTCCTCCGCGCGGACCACGGAGTACGTGAAGGATCTCCTGCACCGACTGGAGCCCTACGGGGACGAGCCACGGGTGGTGGAGCTGCGGGAGCGGGCCCGGCCCCTGCTGGTGGCTCCCGCCTGAACCAGCACGTCCGGCGTCGGTCGCGTTTGAAGGCGTTGTCAGTGGCGCAATGCACTATCGAGGTGGGAGGTGGTGCAGGTGCCGCAGGGTGCGTACGACTGCGACGTGCTGGTGATCGGCGGGGGGATCGTCGGCCTGTCGACGGCCCATGCGATCACACGGGCCGCGCCTGGCACGCGGGTGACCGTGCTGGAGAAGGAACCGGGACCGGCACGGCACCAGACCGGGCGCAACAGCGGGGTCATCCACAGCGGGATCTACTACCGCCCGGGCTCGCTCAAGGCGCGCTACGCGGTGCGGGGCGCCGCGGAGATGGTGAAGTTCTGTGCCGAGTACGGCATCGCGCACGCCGTGACCGGCAAGCTGATCGTCGCCACCGAGCGGGAGGAGCTGCCGAGGCTGCACGCGCTCGTGCAGCGAGGGCGGGAGAACGGGATTCCGGTGCGCGAGCTGGGGGCCGCGCAGATCGCCGAGTACGAACCGGAGGTACACGGCCTCGCAGCGATACACGTCGGTACGACCGGGGTATGCGATTTCACCGGTGTCGCCCGGCAGCTGGCACAGACATCCGGGGCGGAGATCAGGTACGGCGCCCAGGTCGTCCGGGTCGACCGGCGTGTGGAGCGGGGCGTTGCCGTACTCACCGCAGGCGGAGACGTCGTACGCGCGCGCGTCCTGGTGAACTGCGCCGGGCTGTACTGCGACGAAGTGGCACGGTTGACCGGGGACGAGCCCGGTATGCGGATCGTGCCGTTCCGTGGGGAGTACTACGAGCTGGCGCGTCCGGAGTTGGTACGGGGGCTGGTGTATCCAGTGCCGGACCCGGCGTTCCCGTTCCTCGGGGTGCATCTGACCCGTGGTGTCGACGGGAGTGTGCACATCGGGCCCAACGCCGTACCGGCGCTGGCCCGGGAGGGGTACGACTGGGGGGTCGTGAGGCCCCGCGAGCTGGCCGACACGGTGGCATGGCCGGGCTCGTGGGTGATCGCCCGGCGACACTGGCGGTACGGAGCCGGGGAGCTACGGCGGTCCATGTCCAAGGGGGCCTTCCTGGAAGCCGTGCGCAGGTTGCTCCCCGGAGTGGAGTCCGGGGATCTGGTGCGGGCCCCCGCCGGGGTCCGGGCCCAGGCGGTGCTGCGGGACGGGACGCTGGTCGACGACTTCCTGATCCGGGAGGGGGCGCGAGCGGTCCACGTGCTCAACGCACCGTCGCCCGCTGCCACCGCCTCGCTACCGATCGGTCGGGAGGTGGGGAACCGGGTGCTGGGGATGCTCGACTCCGTGTAGCGCTGAACCGGGCGGGTCGAACCAGGAAGAGGGGCGTACCAGAGGTGCACACCACCGGGCCGACACAGCAGAATCGAACCGGGCGGGCTCGAACCTGAAGGGTCCTCCTCCCCCTCTCCTCCCCGTGCCCCTCCCTGCACAACCCCGCCCCTCTTCGCCGCCACCCGCCGGTCGGCGCCTGCCCTGCGTGCACAGCCGCCGCCCCGCTGTGGGGCCACTGCGGGGCGCCGTAAAATTGGCTCACTGTGTCTGACTTCCTCAACAGCTCCGAAGCTCCGCCGTCGGCTCCCCAGGTTCCCGGTGCCTCCGTCCGGCACACCCGGGCCAAGGGTGAACCGCGTTTCCCGGACGGGCCCAAGGCCGATCCCGCCGGATCACACTTCGAGCGGCGGATCCGGAGTTTCCAGCCGCGGCGCAGCCGGGTGACGGCCGGGCAGGCCGACGCCCTTCAGCGGCTGTGGCCCCAGTGGGGGCTGGACATCGACGGGCAGCGGATCATCGATCCGGCCGAGTTGTTCGGGAACGACAACCCCGTGGTGCTGGAGATCGGGTTCGGGATGGGTGAAGCCACCGCTCAGATGGCCGCCGCTGACCCGGACACCAACATCCTGGCCGTCGATGTGCACACTCCAGGACAGGGCAACCTACTCAATCTCGCCGACCAGACCAGGCTGTCCAACATCCGGGTGGGTAACGGCGACGCGATCATCCTGCTGCGCGAGATGCTCCGACCCGACTCACTGGACGGACTGCGCGTCTACTTCCCCGACCCCTGGCCCAAGAAGCGGCACCACAAGCGGCGGCTCATCCAGCCTGAGTTCCTGACTCTCGCCGCGACCCGGCTCAAGCCTGGTGCGATCGTTCACTGTGCGACCGACTGGGAGCCGTACGCCGAACAGATGCTTGAGGTGCTCGCCGCGCACCCCGACTTCGAGAACACGCAGGCAGGGCGCGGTTTCGCGCCGCGTCCGGAGTTCCGGCCGCTGACCCGTTTCGAAGGCCAGGGCCTGGACAAGGGGCATGCGGTGCACGACCTGCTCTTCCGGCGTGTGCCGCACCAGGCCCGATAAAGCGTCCAGCCCTCACCGCTCCACCGTTAGGGTCGATGTCGTGGCCACCAGTCCTCCGTACCCGACTCCTCCCAACGGCCCCGGCGACGGGGTACTACGCCACCCGCACTGGTGGCAGCGCGGGTGGGTGCGGTACGGAGCGCTGATCACCCTGCTGGCGCTGTCCGGACTAGTCATCCTCGCACTCGTGCGGCGGCAGACCGGCACGGAGGGGTTCCTGGTCGGCCTCGGGCTGGCCGTGCTGCCCGTGCCCTGGCTGGTGGCCGCCTTCCGCTGGCTGGACCGGGTCGAGCCGGGCCCCTGGCAGAACCTGGTCTTCTCCTTCGCTTGGGGGGCGTGCGCGGCGGCACTGATAGCCATCGTGGCGAACAGCTTCGCGACCAAGTGGATAGCCACCTCCACCGCCGACCCGGCCGGTGCCGACACCCTCGGCGCCACCGTCATAGCCCCGATCGTCGAGGAGTCCGCGAAGGCCGCGGCCGTGCTGTTGGTCTTCCTCTTCCGCAGACGTGACTTCACCGGGTTGGTGGACGGTGTGGTGATAGCCGGGGTCACCGCCACCGGGTTCGCGTTCACCGAGAACATCCTCTACCTCGGAACTGCCTTCGGGACCGACCAGCTCTCCGGCGGCAGCGGCATCGCCTCCGTCACCGCCGCCACCTTCTTCGTGCGCATCGTCCTGTCCCCCTTCGCGCACCCCTTGTTCACCGTCCTCACGGGCATCGGCTTCGGCCTCGCCGCGCTGTCCGCGGAACGACACCGGGTCCGACGGGTGCTGCTGCCGTTGTGCGGGCTGCTGCTCGCGATGAGCATGCACGCCCTCTGGAACGGCTCCGCCACCTTCGGCCGGTTCGGCTTCTTCGCCGTCTACGGCGGGTTCATGGTGCCCGCGTTCGCGCTGCTCACCTGGCTCGCGATCTGGACGCGGCAACGCGAACTGCGGACCGTGCGGGAGGAACTACCGGCGTATGTGCTGGCCGGATGGCTGGGGCCCGCCGAACCGTTCGCGCTCGGGTCGATGCGGGCGCGGCGGGAGGCGCGGAACTACGCACGGCACCATTGCGGGGGACGGGCGGCAGCCCGGGAGATGTCCCGGTACGAGGCGTGCGCCACCTCGCTCGCGTTCCTCCGGCACCGGGGCCGGCGGGGGCGGGCCGGCGCCGATTTCGTCGTACGGGAGCGGGTGCTGCTGGCCGAGCTGTGGCACCGCAGGAACGTGGCGCGACCGGCGCTGGAGTACGCGGCCAGGGCTGCCATGCCGGTACCGGTACCCACCGCGCACTGGCCCGCGTACGGGTATCCGGCGGTGCCGTATCCCGCCTACAACCCGTACCGGACGTAGTCGGCCGGGACTCACGGGGTGTCCGGCACTGCCGGGGTGCGGTTGTGCGGGCTACACGCCACCGTGGCGGGGGAGGCCTGCCGCAGGCGGAGCGCGCGGCGGAGCGGAGTCAGGACGAGACTTCCGTCCGTCAGGGGTTCAGGCCCTTGCTGCGCAGCCAGGGCATCGGGTCGACGGCGGTGGCCTGGCCGCCCGGGTGGACCTCCAGGTGGAGGTGCGGACCGGTGACGTTCCCGGTGGCGCCGACGCGGCCGATGACCTCGCCGGTGGAGACCTTCTGGCCGACCTTGACGTTGATCGAGGACTGGTGGCAGAACCAGAGCTGGGTGCCGTCGTCCAGGGTGAGGATCGTGCGGTAGCCGTAGGCGCCTGCCCAGCCCGCCTCGGTGATCGTTCCGCCGTGGATCGCCTTGATCAGGGTGCCGGTAGGAGCGGCGAAGTCAAGGCCGGTGTGGTGACCGGAGGACCACATCGACCCGGCCTGGCCGAAGGTGGAGGTGATCGTGTACGAGGACGTCGGCAACGTGTACTGCTTGGCCAGCTCGGCGAGCCGCTTCTTCTCAGCCGCCTCCTTGGCTTCTGCCTCAGCCTTCTCCTTGGCGGTGGCGGCCTTGGCGGCAGCTTCCTTCTCCGCCTTGGCCGCTGCCTCGGCGGTCTGCTTCTCGATGGCGGCGAGCGCGGCGGCGGTGGCCTTGCTGTCCACCTGACCCTGCTGCTGCTCGGCCTGAGCCATGATCCGGTTACGCAGGGCCTCACCCGCATCGGAGTCCTGCGCGCTGCCGGCGGGGGCCGCGTTCAGGTCGCTGAGTGCAGTGGTGGTGGCCTGGTGGGCGTCGGAGGAGTCCTCGCCGAAGAGGGAGCCGACGGAGGGCAGGTCCGGCATGGAGAGGGAGACCGGCGCCTTGCCGGTGCTGGCACTGGCCATGCCGCCCGCGCCGACCGCGGCCATCACACCGACGCCGAGGACGGTGGAGCTGCGCGCGAATCCCCCGCGCTGTTTGACCACGCGGTGTCGTCCCCGGACCGAGGCGACGGAGTCCTCGGTGGGGTTCCACTCCTCCCGGGGGCCCTCTTCGGCACGGTAGGCGCCGTAACCGAAGGTCTCGGACTCGCGCGGGGCAGGCACGAACAGGGCTTCTGGGGCAGGCCGGTTGGACGCCACTCGGGCGCACTCCTTTCCTTCCTCCGCCTACCGGGTTAGCTGACGGGTTCGGAGCAGGAAGGTCTCCTACGCGCGTATACCGGTCGTGTACTCAGCGAGTTCACGACGGCATCCACGTGATTCACCCCAGGGTGGTGGTTCCCCGGCTCCCTTGCGGGACTCGGCGTGTGCGCACGGAGCCGTCTCTTGTGACGGCCGGGACGACCGTGCTGCGTTATCGAACGTTAATAGACCTGCCAGTCACTTTCCAAGCCGTTCGGCTTGATCATTAACGTTTCCACCCTGGACTTACCGGCCACAACCCCTACACACCGGGCAAGTTGCTCGACGTTCAGGAGTCTCGGCATTTTTGATGGTGACTCAGATGTTATGCAGACAGGGGTCGTACGATCACCATCGGTGAAGCCGCTGAATCCACTGAAGCTGCTGAAGCTGACGAGCACGCGGCAAACGCTCAGGGCCGGAACCCATGTACTGGATTCCGGCCCTGAGCCTTCAGTAGCGGGGACAGGATTTGAACCTGCGACCTCTGGGTTATGAGCCCAGCGAGCTACCGAGCTGCTCCACCCCGCGTCGTTGTGTGTTCAGTGTACGCCATGCGCAAGACAGAATGCACATCGGTTTCCCGTGGGGGTGTGAGCCGAGGCCTCCCACCCCCGGGCACCCTGCCGCAGCACCAGGAGGAACGGGGTGGTGCGGATACGGCGTACCTCCGGGACGGGGCCGCCCTGACGACGTCCGCGGCAACCGGCACGCCCTCGGTTTCCGGGGGCATCCGGAGCGGAACCCGGCCGGGACACCGGTCGGTCGCTCAGCCTGGCAGATGTTCGTTCGGGGCCTTGGCCAGGGGCGCGAACTCCGGGAGCACCACGACCTCGGCCCCTGCGTTCCGCAGGACACCCGTCCCGTCAGCCGCCGCCACGAAGGTGTCAGGCTCCCGCCAGGCAGTGACCACCCGGCGCACTCCGGCCCGCAGGATCACCTCGGCACAGGGCATGGGGCGGGAGGCACGGCGGGTGCAGGGCTCCAGACTGCTGTAGACGGTGGCACCGGCCAGCCGCGGATCGGCCGGGTCGATCTTCGCGAGCGCGACCTCCTCCGCGTGGACCACAAGATCGTCGCCCTCCCGGGAATGGCCGCGGGCCAGTTCGGTGCCGTCGGTGGCGACCACGACCGCGCCGACGCTGAAGGCCGTCTCCGACGGCGGGCACAGTGCGGCGAGTTCGCAGGCGATGCGCAGCCAGTGGCGGTCTGCCGCGGTGGGCAGCGGACCAGTACCAGGGGCGGTGGGCTCGTAACGCATGAGTACGACGTCCTCGATCCGACGGGAATCGACCAGCCGGAGGCGCCCGTCCTGGTAGGTCCCCGGGCCGAACAGGCGCGGGGCCCCCGGGTCGCCGACGAAGAGCGGGGCGAGGACCAGTTGGAGTTCGTCCGCAAGGCCCTGCTGGAGGAGCTGGGTGTGCACGCGCCCACCACCCTCGACCATCAAGCGCTGCACGCCGCGCTCATCGTGCAGGTGCTCCAGCAGCTCCCGCCAGTGCAGTTCGGCGCCGAGCGGGACGACCTCGGCGGTGCTGCCGAGGAGGCGGGAGGCCCGTTCGGCACCCTGGTCGGTCGTGTAGACGAGCCGGTCGCCCCCCGTGTGCCAGAAGTTGGCGCGGGGATCGAGGTCGCCGGAGCCGGTGACGGTCACCTTGAGCGGGTACTCGGGCTTGCCCGACGCCACCCGGGCCGCACGGCGCTCGGCGGAGTTGACCAGCAGGCGCGGGTTGTCGGCACGGATCGTGCCGGCGCCGATCAGGATGGCGTCGACCGAGGCCCGCACCTCGTCGACCCGGTCGAAGTCGGCCGGGCTGGACAGCAGGAGCCGCTCTGGGGCGGCGTCGTCCACATACCCGTCGAGGGAGACGGCGGCGGACAGCAGCACATACGGCAGGGACATCGGTGCACTCCCTCGCGGCGGCCCGGGAGGGCCACAAGCCGGCTTCTTGGTTAAAATTTGAAACAAATCTACACTGGCAGCATGACGACCCGCTGGCTCACCCCCGAGGAGCAGCGCGCCTGGCGCGCCTACATCGCCGCCTCCCAGCTGCTGGAGGATGCGATCGACCGGCAGCTCCAGCAGGAGGCCGGCATGCCCCACCTTTTTTACTCCGTACTGGCCAACCTGTCCGAGGCGCCCGGCCGAAAGCTGCGGATGACCGACCTCGCCGAGAAGCTGAAGATCACGCGCAGCAGGCTGACCTACGCCGTGACCCGGCTGGAACGGGACGGGCTGGTACGCCGGGAGGACTGCCGGTGGGACAGGCGCAGCAGCCTCGCGGCGCTCACAGGGGAGGGGATGGCCGTACTGGAGCGCACGGCGCCCGGCCACATCGAGGCGGTACGCGCCGCCCTCTTCGACCGACTCACGCCGGAGCAGGTGGGGCAATTGGAGGACATCTGCACGGGGATCACGCGCGGGCTGCAGGGGGAGGGCGGCACGGGCACGGCCGCGGAGGACGTGCCGTGGCGGCGGCGGTCGTCGCCCTGTCCCGGACCCCCACCTGGATAGCGCCGGTGGCACCACGACCTCCGTCCGGATGGAACCCGTCGCACCCGAGCCGGTACCCCCGGCGGACGACCACATGGGGCTCACCGCACCGGGACACCACCCTCATTGCTTTAATTTTCAAGCATGCGGTAGGGTCCAGATCCAGGCATCTGCTTCAAATCTGAAACAGAAGTGGAACCCGTACGGCCCCGAATCCGGAGACCTGCATGCCCGACATCCCCGCCGCCACCCCGCGCGCCCGCGTCCGGGTACCGCTACGCTTCCACGACGGCTACAGCGCCGACGCGGAACTCGTCACCTTCCACGGCCTCACCGACGGCCGGGAACACATCGCGATCGTCCTCGGCGACCCCGGCCCGGTCCCCCTGGTGCGCCTGCACTCCGAATGCCTGACCGGCGACGTCCTCGGCTCCGCCCGCTGCGACTGCGGACCGCAGCTGCGCGAGGCGGTCGAGCGCATCGCCGACCAGGGCGGCGTCCTGCTCTACCTCCGCCAGGAAGGGCGCGACATCGGCCTCTACAACAAACTCGACGCCTACGCCCTCCAGGACCAGGGTCTCGACACCTACGAGGCGAACGCCGCCCTCGGCCTGCCGGAGGACGCCCGCGACTACACGGCCGCGGCACAGATGCTCACCGCGCTCGGCGTCAGCGAGCTGGACCTGCTGTCCAACAACCCCGACAAGGCTGATCAGTTGCGCGGCCTGGGGGTTGGCGTACGGGACCGGGTGGCGACCGGCGTCTTCACCACGGTCCACAACGTCCGCTACCTCAGGGCCAAGGTCCTACAGACCCAGCACACGCTGCCGCTGGGCGAGTTGACGGAACTGACCGTGGGCTGAACGCGCGGGCCGGCCGCAGGGGCCGCCCGGCGGAGCGTAGCGCGGCGCCAACACCCACTGCGTGACGGCACTTGGCGCAGCAGGAGCGGATCAGCACCGACCACCGGGTGCGAGGCTGAGCTCTGCCGGGGCGCCGTCACGGTGTCGACGTGCGGTCGCGCTGTACCGTGCCACCGTACGCGCCGGGTTCGACACACCCCCTAGCTAAACCTCCGCTTCCGCCTCGGCCTTCACACCGGCCAGGGTCTGTTCGATGCCGGTGCGCAGCAAGGCGAGACGACCGTCGACGATCTGCTCCTCGCGGTCCGGGTGCCGCTCGACGAACTCGTGCACGGGGCCGCGGGCCGACCCGAAGCGCATGCCGTGTCGAAGGCGGGTGCCGGAGCCGCCCTCAAGCGGTTCCAGGGTGTACGTCCAGATGGCCAGCGGCTCACCGTGGCGCCGGTCGTTGAAGCGGACGACCTCCCACTGGAAGACGCGCTCCTGCGACACCTGCGCGATCCGGCTGACCGTGCGCCACTCCCCCAGCCCGCTGTTGCGGTTGCGGCCGGAGAAGCAGGCGCCGACCACGGGTCCCTCGGCGCCGTCGAGCCACTCCACCTCCTGCAGTTCCGGGCTGTGCCGGGCTGATGTGGAGATGTCCGAGACCAACTCCCACACCTGCCGCGGCGCGGCGGCGATCTCGGTCACGCACTCCACACAGGCATCTACGAGACGCATCGCTTCTTCCTCCTGGACACGGTTGGTTGCTGTGGTGATCAGGGGTGGATCGGGCGGGGACGTCGGGAACGGAACACAGGGATCAGAACACGGGGTGACCGCCCGGTAGGGCAGCGCGGGCAGAGTACTGCGCGGCCTTCAGGACGCGCCCGCCTCCGCCCCGACCACCGTCGCGATCACGCCATCGGCGATGCGCCACCGGCCAGACCGCGGACAGTCGAGGTCCCGCGGTGCGCGCCGGACCCACACGTACCCCGGCGAAGTCCCACCGCCGCACGTACCCCGCACCCGCCATGAACTCGCCTCGGCGGGCACCAGTGCCCCACCAGTCCTCGCCCCCCTACCCAGCGTGGCCCCTGCTGCCCCACATCGTCTCAGCCGCCCGCATCCCGGCCACACTGCCCTGGATCGCCGGCGCGCCCGCAGCGTCCGATGCAGACCCGGCCCGGTGTGATGACCCGGTTCGGCGACCGCCTGGACGACCACGAGCAGCGCATCACCCGGGTGGAATCCCAGACGCCACTCAGCGGCACCACACCCTGAACCACCGCTTTCACGAGGGTAAGACCAGTCGCGACACCCCCGGTCAACGTAGGGCGGGAGTCACCCCGGACCGCCAGTCATCAATCCTCTTGCGGATACTCGCCACCATAGGCAGATCATCCACCTCCGATGGCTCGAACCAACGGACGTCGGTGGACTCGTCGGACACGGTCAGGCAGCCACCCACCGGACGAGCCAAGAAACAGATGGAGAACTCCTGCCGCACCTCTCCATCGTCGTAAGCGAAGACGTGCCCCGGGTTGGTGTACGTACCGACGATCCCGACCACATCCACATGGAGGCCCGTCTCCTCACGCGTCTCACGCACGGCGCATTGCGGCAGGGACTCCCCGATCTGCATAGCTCCGCCAGGAAGAGCCCACATCCCGTTATCGGTGCGCCGCTGCAGCAGGATGTGTCCCTCTCCGTCGGTAACGATCGTTGAGGCTGCTGGCACCAGGCTGTTAGCAGGCGGCGCCGCCGGGTCGTCCTCGTAGTCACGCCTGCTCATCTGTCCCCTTCCACACGGGTGCCCCCCGGGTCCACAGTTCCTGAACGTGGGAAGCGAAGCGGTCGAACATGCCGTCGTCCTGGCACCGTCGTAGGTGCAGGGTCGGCGCATCGTGGCCGACCCTGTGTGTCAGCAGCGGCGTGACGATCATGTCATTGTCGAAGCGGAACACGCTCAGGTATGCGTGACCGCTGGAGAGCCGGGCGTCGATGCCGTCCTCCTTGAGTTTCTCCAGCTCGGAGAGGGTGACGCGAATCCGTGTGGATAGCGACAGCGCTACGCCCTCTTCCTGCTCTCTCACTCGGGTCAGCTCGCTGTCAGGGTCGCCGACCAGGAACCGGACCCGGCACCCGGCACCCGCCTTGCGGCGGAGTACCGTGCCGAAGCGGGCATGTTCAAGCCACAAGAAGTAGTTGGTGTACCCGGCGAACGTCAGCTCCCGTTCTGCCTTCGTGATCAGTGTGCGCCACAGGGAAGCGGGACAGGCCGAGCGGTACGGGAAGACCTCAGCAACCTCGCGGTCTGGTCCAGCTTTGACGAGCTTCTTCGCGGCTGCTGGCCATAACACCGATTCGTCCTCTCCGAGTGCCTCACTGACGGCCCATCGGTGGCGAGCGTGAGGGACGCGGCTTGTCTGTGTGATCCACCTGCTGACCGTCTTGCTGTCGACGCCGCAATGCTCCGCCAGTTCCCTGTCGCTCATGCGCGCTTGGGACATGGCCCGGCGTAGTGCTTCGTCCACCCGTACCCCCTGGGACGTTCGGCACGCTTTGGACGCTATCTCTCTCCGATCCATAACGGCCCCGGAATGAAGTGGGAACGACCCGCGTACGGGGTCAGCGTGGGGCGCACGCACAAAGGACCCCCGCAGCCGCGCGAACGGCCCGGGGGCATGTCCGACTGCTAAGGAGTCGACGTGTCGAACCGTACCGCTGGAGGAGCCGCCACGGCAGAGCGGCCACCCGCAGACGTTCCACTCGAAGTACTGGACGCCCTCCAAGTCCCCACGCTCGCCGCCCTCGGCGAGGACCAGACCGCCGGCCGCACCTGTGTGTGGGGAGAGGAGCCGCTCACGCTGGAGAGCGCCGTGGACCTGGGCGAGCGGGTCGCCGAGGACGGACGCTGGTTCCCCCGAGCCTGCCGCAACTGCACCAGTCTCCGCGCCCACCGCGCCATGCTCGACCACGGCACCCACTGCCCACTGTGCGCGTCCGCGGCGACGGCCGCGCACTGCACCGTCGGCCGCGGCCTGTACCGCCTCCAGCGAGCGTGCCGCCGGTGACCGAGACACGGAAGGATCTCGCGACGCGCTGGGCGGAGGCCGCACAGTCCGGCGCCCGCGCGGCCGGCTACTGCGCCCTGGAACACCACAGCGGCAGAGCGTCCTGCACCCGGACCCCGGGCCACGACGGGCCACACCGGGACTACTACAACGGCCGGACATCCATCACGGACGTACCCGGCACCCAGTGGTCCGAGTAGACGACCGTGCCCGGCGCAACACCGGTCGCGCCGGGCACGGGCTGGACTCCAGCGAACTCGTCTGACGGCGACGGACGAAGGTCAGCACTGGAGACGGACGGCCGCCCCGACGACGAGTCGGGGCGGCCGTTTCCGCATTCATGATCGTCTGCACTTCGGTTGAGCTTCGACTGAGCCATCGATCGCTGAGACCCCGAAAACGCCGTGAGCCCCAGTTCAGATGCCATCTGAACTGGGGCTCTGCTGTAGGCCCTGTGGGACTCGAACCCACAACCAATGGATTAAAAGTCCTGGCCAAGGCATGACGGGTGGTTCCGGACGCTGGTTCGGTGTCCGGAACCGCCTGGTCAGAGCATGTGCGCCGTGAGTGCCGATCCGCCGCGCGGCGGGTTGTGCCACACCGTCCGCTCACGCATCGCTCACGCAGAACATGCCGCTGACCAGAGCGTTCGCTCCTGCTGCCTCACAGGATTCGCGTATATCCGCCGCTCCCCCTTCGAGCGGCCTTCTCCACCGGGCGCTGAGTGTAGCGACGGCAGGATTCGATCCCTGCGACACCCGCTTTAGGAGTGGGATTGGATCCATGCCGCGGGGTGCTCGACGCTGCCACGCAGTACTGTTTCCGCTGGTCAGAAGCGCGCAGCGAGCCACCTAATCCGGCTCACTTTTCATCCGCCGTACGTGGCCCTCGTTTCACCCGTTGCCGAGAGCGCAGGACCGGCCCGGCGCTCTGCTGATCGCCAATGGTGTGGGAATCACGCCCGTTCACTACTATCGCTCAGACTTTTCTACCAAGTCCGCCACACCAAAGGCCCCGATAAGCAGAAGTTGATCCAGTAAATCAAGAACCTGCCCGCGGCTTGTAGTCGATGTAGCTTGCGCGTACGCCCGAACTAGTAGCTCACCAACATGCCGTGCGTCTGCTGCTGCGCGATTCCGAATGTCTTCCGAGCCCTCTCCATGGATCTCAACGAATCGACGACCGCACTCCAACGCCAAGTCGTCGACGCGGTCAGGGGCGTGCTCAAGAGTAATTAGCAGTTGCGGTAGAGCCTCCTCGAAAGAGGCAGAATGAATTAGTGCTTTGAGAGAGACCTTCAGGGGACGTAGGCGTTGACCGCGAACTACCGATGCAAATTCAGCAATAGCACCGCGTACTTTGTCTTCAGGGTCATCGATAAATTGCTCGAAGGCTCGCTGAGCAACGGCGGTATCGGTCGCATTAGACAGCCCGTGAGCACAAGCCCCGGCAGCTCCAATACGGCTGGCTACGTCTTCGCCTGAGAGCACCGAGTCCAACAGCTCTACCAAGCTCCAATGCATCGCAGCCAGAGCAGCCAATTGCCCGCCACACTGTCGCGTCTCGTATCTCTCCGATTGAAGCATGCGTTCAATCACAGGCTTCACTACGTCAAGGTCCTCAAAGCCAATGTGAGCCATAAGCCGCACTACAGCATGTGTAGCCAGAAGTTCATCGTCTGCATTAATGAGGCGAGCGAATGCTTGCAACGCCTGAGGACGAGCGTGACGCATAGAGGCATGAATCACATGCGCGACACAAGAGCGTACGGTGACAGCAGGATCCTCGGCCATTGCATCGAGCACTGGGAGAACCAACGCTGTTCGAGAGCCATCCGCGTCGTAGATAAGAAGGTCACCCAGAATCTCTGCCGCACTTCCTCGCGAAGAATTAATCCCCGACGTATACAGGTCTCGTCCCTGAGTGTGCTCTTGATTGGCGGTTTGGACAGTCAAGCTGCCATCAACTGGGTCACTAGCACCGGTCGCGCGGTCAATAATAAGCTGAACGATATCTTGAGGAACTGTCTTGAGATACTTTCGGATGGCAGATCCCAGCCACCGATTGTTTGCCTCGTGTCCGAGGGAAGCGATGTGTCGGACGGCTTCAAACACCGGCGCAGGGTCAGCAAGGGCATCGGCGTTGCCTAGTCCCATGAGGATTGCATCACCGTAAGCAGCATGGACGCTTTCATCAAATCGAAGAGCTAGCCGAGAGAATCTCTCAGGATCGCTCTTCGTTTGCTCCTGTAGGACATGTGATTGCTCGTAAGCGCCACCGGTGTGAGTCCGCCAGTCGGTTCTCTCTGAGTTATGTTTTGCTATGGCACCCAGCCACTGTTCATCGTTCATGCGTCCGGCGGCAGCCTGATTAATGGGAGCGCCGATCGCGCCTCCCGTTACGCCCTGAGGCTCTGCCGGCTGATCGGAATCAAACTTCCTGCGTAGTTCGCCGAGTCGACGGCGCCCTAGCTCAGATAGCCGATCTTCTTGCATCGCTGAAAGCAGATTAAACGGGTACCAGCCCGTAGGCTTGGACTCCCATGGAAAACGAACTTCGAGAATCGCAGCTTCAATACTGGCGAATGCCTCATCAGGCATGAACTGACTCGTGCCCTGGATGAGTTCCCGCGTTTTCCACACAGCATTTGCCGCATAGTAGCCACTAATAAACCGGTGGGTCCCCTGAAGTAGAAGCTCGGCTGCCCAATCTGCGTAGTGACTACCTGCCGCCCGCAATGCCTCATAGAGGAGCCACTGCGCTGTGTCGTGAGGATCAAACGCGAGGCTTTCGAGGACTGGACGAGCCGATGCGGCGTCCCTTTCAACGATCCCGCGAAGCGCTGTAGCAGCCCCTGCTAGAAGTGCATCTTCAAGTTCACGAATGTTGGTTCGTGGGTGGCGGTGGGAGAAATGCCGATCCCTATGAGGGCGGCTGTCATCGTGCTCGTAGGCTGTCTTAGCCATTACTCCCAACATGTACGGGATGAGACGTTCACAGAAAAGCTCTGGTGCTCCCGCTGCCGCGAGTTGCGTTAGTTGGATTACCGAGTAATCTCGGTCAAGTAGGGTCTCGATCTTCCCATTGTCATCTACGGCCATGGCACTAGGCCGGTCCACGAGGTGTGCGGCCAACAGTTCGACCATCCAATCGGGCCGCTGCTTACCGAGATCATGAGCAGAAAGCCAGACTTCATCCTCCATTCCCACATATTGCCCGCTCCTCACGGCGTCGAGGAGCAAATCAAATAGAGGGCGACTCTGATGGATATCAGAGAACCGAGTTACCCATCGTAGCCACTGCGGGTATTCGGCTACAGCCTTGTACCTCTGAAGGATCTCAGCAAGACGATCAGGGCTTGATTTCGCAGCCCCTGCCATCACTTCGATGGCTCGTCCCTGCTCTGTTTCGTCTTCCCCGTCAAGCCACTCTTCGATGACACCCTCCGCATCGAGACGCTCAAACCACGGTGCTGTCTGGAGGATTCGCCACAGTCGTGCCTCGAAGGCTGGGTGTGTCTCTTGGACGTTGGTCACCATCTCCCATTCACGGGATGTTGGGTCAGACAGAGATCCAAGAAGTTTAAGGACCACATCTTTGATGTGGTACCTGATGTCGGGGCTCGTAAGTAGGGCCTCCGTCTCGGCAGCGAAGCGGTCTGGCTCGAGTTCTCGAAGATGGTTCATAACTTGACGAACTTGCGCCCGCCGGAAGAGTTCTTGCTCTCCTCCCAACAGGAACGATACGAGTGACTCATCGCGCTCGATCCAGCCACGAGCAAAGGCGTAGTCGAAGAAGCTCTCATGGAAGAACGCGATCTGCTGACCATCGCGAACGAGAACATGCTCCGAGACAAGGACTCCCGCATCATCAGCCAGATCATCGGCATCAAGAGCAGTAATCGGGACAGAGAGCCGCTGCCTCGCACTGATGGCCTCAGCAAGAGTCGAGATAACCTTGTTAAAGCGAACTGAATCACGCCTCTGGCGACAGTCGGTCAGCTTGCGTTGCCAGAAGGCGTCGAAGAGATTTTTCGTGGTTTGAAATGCCATGGCGTCTTCGTCGCCGGCGATACTCTTCAACAGAACAAGGTTCAGCGGAGAGCGCAGTAGCGTCTTTTGGTGGTCAGCTAGCGCGTTCGCATTCAATCCCATTGCACGAACCGACTCTGTGACTTGCGCGTCGGAAAGCTCCCCGACCTCGACATGCGCGCAATTCTTGGCATCTGCAAGTTCGCGGATCCGGTAGTCGTTCTCGACATCAAATTTCCGACAAGCGAGAACGACCGTCATTGCAGGAAATGCTGACGCTTCGCGCACCAAACTCGCAACGGCATCAAAGTTCCTCGGCATTCTCCCTGATGTCAGACTAACGGCGTCCAACTGGTCCACGATGAGAACACTGGAGCGCTCTCCAGCAACTGCAGCAAGTGCCGTGACAGGAGAAACACCTACGCCAATCCTTTCCCCTAGCTCAGTCGTAGAGGAGAAGGGCTCGAGACGATCCAGCCGGAAAGCTAGAAGTGGCACCGAATCCGCGTCAAGAGATTCGTAGACGTGATGAAGCGCGGCACTCTTTCCGCCGCCGCCATGCCCCATCAATAGAAGAAGTTTATTCGACCCATTGATTAGCCCTACTAGCTGGTCGGCCTCGGAGCGATCAATAGTCGGTTGAAGGAGCTCTCGCTCAATATTCGATGCCCACCCCTTAGAAACCGAGCTAACCTGTTCAGCAATCCCACTCGCGTTAAGCAGTCGGGCCCGACTCAGTCCATAAGTGCCCAGGCGAGAATCAATTGCCGGGGCATCAAGCGTGACACCAAGGGAATTCTGAATCAAGTCCCCTAGACCAACTGCCGCTAGACTTCCGGCTGCACCTTCCAAAAGGAGTTGTGCCAATGCTCCGTTCATGCTCACAATGTCTTGCTCATCTGGCCATGAGATCGAAAAGCCTCGCAAGATTTTCCATGCTGTCTCCGAAGATTCAAAGATTTCGGAAGATGAAAGGTCGTCGAATGGGTCCCTGAGCCCTTTCGTTAGCCAATGCTTGATGAAATCATCATGGTTTCCTGAGCGCCTTGCGCGATCGCCAAGCTCTTGAAGGGGACTGGCAGGCAATAGGGAAACGAAGCGGAACTGACGTCCATCCTCGACGTGCGAGCGAACGTTCTCCCAAATCCCTTTGTCTTGGAGAGATTTGACCGTCCAGGTGTTTGCGCTGCCGTTCTGCCGCTTCAACTGATGGACTTCTACGGTGTCGCCGTGGCGATAGGTGAACTCGGCTCCCAGGCCCAGCTCATCGATGTCCTCGACCGTTACAGAATGACCCGTACCAAGAAGCACGTAGAGAACGTGTCGAATCGTCCAGGCGCCTTCATAGCGGTTACCAAATTTGTCAGCCTCACCCCCTGGCCTAGGACTCATGAGCCTTTCCCCCTTCACTGCGTGACGGCATCACGAACGGTGCCCCTTGAGCTGAGTGCTTCAACGATAGCGCCGGGTGCTGACAGGGGATGCGAATCCCCTACACCACGTTGTGGGGCACGTCCTCGGGGGCTGTTCAGCGAATGGTACGGATCATCACGGCGAGCACCGGCGAGGCCGGTGACGGCTGACTCTGGCCGATGTCCTTGTACCCCCACGACTTGTAGAGCGCGTGGACCTTTCCGTCTCCAGCAGCCGGGTTGACCATGAGCGTGACGAAGGACTCGTGGCGTGTGGCGAGGAGGGCGTCGTGGATGCGGCGAGCGGTGCCTGTCTTCCGCCAGGTTGGCCGGACGCCGATCTCCTTCAAAGCCACGGCCGGATGCGCGGTGTACTTCTCCGCCGGCGTCGGGCTGGTGCGCTGCCAGTAGCGGTCGCCGTGCTCGATGGTGTTGCCGTAGGCGTAGCCGACCGGATACCCGTCCGCGTACGCGAGGACGGCCGTGAACCCCGGCTCGGTGCCGTGTCGGTCCAGGCGTTCGCCGAACGCGGTGACCGCGTAGTTCGGCAGGTGGAGGAGTGGGGCGCGTACGTCGGCGTACACGTCGAGGAGGTCGCCGCGGACGGTGTCGAGAGTGGTGAAGGTGCGCAGTTCGATGGCGGGCGCCGTGGTCATGCGGCCATCCTCCAGGTGACGGTGTGCTCGGTCCAGGTCTGCACGGTGGAGCTGCCCGGCGCGGTGGCGCGCAGTGCGGCCCCGAACTCCTGCAGCATGCGCGTGACCCGAGCGTGCTGGGTGGCGGCTTCGGCGGGGACCTTCATCGCGGTGGCCGTGGCGGCGTCGGGGGCGCCCTGGGCGAGCTGGGCGTGGGCGAGCCGGGTGGTGGTGATGGCACGGGAGCGGATCATGTGGGGCCGGAGGGCGGACAGGCAGCGGTGGGCGTGGTACTCGGCGGTCGAGTAGTCGCCGAGCGCCAAGTGTGCCGACAGAGCCAGGGAGTCCAGCTCGGCCTGGTCGTAGAAGGCGAGCATCCACACCGGCCGGTAGTCGGCGGGGTCGGCTCGCAGCATGGCGTCCTGGGCCTGCTCGAAGGCCCGGCGAGTGCCAGTGCGACCCTGTGCCGTGCCGTGGATGGCGCCCTGGCGGGCCAGGCCGAGGCAGGCGAACAGGGGGTCTCGGCGGGTGAGGTGCAGGTTGCGGGCGACGTCGTTGGCGGCGAACGCGTCCTGGCCAAAGCTTGGTGGGTGGTTCCGGACGCTTCTTGGGTGTCCGGAACCACCAGGTCAGGACAGATTCCAGAGCGGCGCCCGTCCCGGGCATCGCGGACAGGCGCATTTGGTAGGGGTCGGTCAGTGCTTCCGGTGACGCCCTCGGCCGGGGCCGAGACCAGGCGGAGCAGGCTGGATGTCCGGCCCGCTCTCGGGGGCAGGCTCGGGAACGTGGCCGAGGAACTCCCTGGCGGCATCCGCGTTCGGTGCCACGCCGACTGTCACCCATGTCTGTCCGTCCCACTCCATCAGGGCGCGCGGGGCGTTGGGGGCGACGTGGGAGGCGCGGGCTCCGTCGGCGAGGGGGACGGCGCGGCGGGTGCCGGTCATCTCCCGTTCCGCAGCCCGGCGCCGGTCGCGTCGGGCGGCCCACTCGTGCAGGGGCTCCTCTTCCGGCATCGTCCGCGCCTCCTGGTGCTCGTTGCCGTCAGACCTTAGACCAGGCCACGGTCTGCCCGTCGGGGGTGACGGTGACCTCGAAGTGGTCCAGGCCCGGGGCGCCGTCGGCACGCCATCGGGTGACGGTCTCCTCGATGTCGTCCCATAGGCGAGCGGGTCCGCCCTGGCGGACGGTCCAGGTCTCGCCGTCCTGAACAGCGGCGGCCCAGGCGCCGGCGTCCACGTCGATCAGGAGGTGTTCGGTTCGGCCGTCCCGGTTGAGGGTGAGTCGTTGCGCGTGGGGGGCGGCGAGTTGGGCGACGAAGCGCGTGTTCCAGTCGTCCAAGGCGTCCGCGGCAAGCCCAGTGGTGCGTTCCTCACCGTCGTCGATGTCCGGCAGGAGGCCCAGCGGGGGCGGGAGCTGGGGGCGGGCGATCATGAAGGAGACTTGCCCGCCGAGGAGTCGGCCTCGTGCGGTGCCATCTTCGCCCACGGTGAGCCGGGCGAGTTCGGAGGAGTAGAGCCAGCCGGACAGGGTGGCCAGGATGATGCCGCCGGGCCGGGTCTGCTCCACCCACGTATACGGGAGCTCGGTGACGCCGCACGTCGCAATCAGCCGGTCGTAGGGGGCGCTGTCGGGGTGTCCGGCGAGCCCGTCGCCTGTGATCAGAAACGGCGCGTACCCGGCGTGCCCGAGCGCGGCGCGGGCACGGGTGGAGACCTCCGGGTCCACTTCCATGGACGTCACGAGGTCTTCGCCGAGTCGATGACAGAGCAGGCCGGTGGAGTATCCGGTGCCCGTGCCGATCTCCAATACGCGGTTGCCGTCCTCGACCTGGAGGTCTTCGAGCATCCGGACGACGAGGCCGGGCAGGGTGCTCGATGATGTGGGCTCGCGCAGGATCTCGCCGCGGATGTCCCGGGGGGCGATGGTCCCGGCGATCTGGGTGACGAGGGAGGTGTCTTGGTAGCAGCCGCCCAGCCATCCGGGGTCTTCGGGGAGGACCGGCCGCCACGCGGTGGTTCCGGGGCTGTCGGCCCGTTCGAAGTAGCCACCGCGCAGGAACTCGTGCCGGGGCACGGCTTCGACGGCTGCCCGCCATGGGGCGGAGTGCAGGTGGCCACTGTCGGCCAGGCGCTCGGCGAGCGCGAGGCGGAGGCCCTTGTCGTCGGTCACGTCGCGGTCTTCCTCTCCAAGAGGTCGGCCAGGGCTGCGCACATGGGCAGACCCGTTTCAGGTTCCAGCCAGTACCACTGACCGGAGGGGTTGCACTCCAGGAACCACCATTGCCCGTCCTCGCCTACGCAGAAGTCGAAAGCCCCGAAGACAAGCCCGAAGTGGTCCATGTAGTGGCGCAGCGCCGAAGCAATGCCCGGCGGCGGCTCCACGGGCGTGTAGGCAAGCCGGTCGTAGTCGGTGCGCCAGTCCAACAGGTCGGAGTCGATGCGAACGCAGAACACCCGGGTGCCGATGACGGTCACCCGCACGTCCGCGGTCTTGGCGACGCGCTTCTGGAACAGGTGCGCCGTGCCCGCCACCCCGTCATCGATGTCCGCGGCGGACACCTCAGCGACCTTGACGACGTTCGACACCCCGCCCACCCGGTACACCGGGTTGTGCAGCGGCTTGTAGATGACCGAGCCCTGTCGCTTGATGAAGGCCCGTGCCGCGTCCGGGCTGGAGGTGATCAACGTGGGCGGCACCAGGAAGCCGGCCTCTACCGCCGCGGCGAGCCCGGACGGTTTGAACTCCGCATCCCCGATGCGGTGCGGGTGGTTGACGTAAAGGCAGCCGGGCAGGGCGGCCAGCACCCCGCCGAGCCCGTACCGGGCCTGCGTGATGGCGAACCGAGCGTCCTGCTCTCTGAGGTGTGGGAAGGCGAACCCGGTCGGCCGGCGGTAGTACATGGCGCGGACGTTGGCCAGGTTCGCGGTGCGGGAGGGAGTGAGGAGGTGGCCCTCGATCCCGTGCGGGGTGATCTCTGCCTCCACCGACAGTGATGCGGGGAAGTCCCCCGAGTCGAGCCGCACGACCGGGATGTCCCGGCCGTGCAGCTCGCGAATCACCACGTCGGCGGTGGGGTCGTGCAGGCTGGTGACGACCAACACCGGACGTGTGTCAGTCACTGGTCGCTGTCGCTCCCGGTGTCGCTGTCCTGAGTCGTGCCGTTGCCGTCAGGGCTGGTCCCGGTGGAGGGGCTGGTGCCAGTGCTGGTTCCGTGGCCGGGCATCTCCATGACCTGACCACTCGCGTCGAAGAATTGGGCGGTCTGGGTGTCCGGGTCCAGTCGGACCGTGGTGTACCCGGGGGCCATCGTGGGATACGGCTCCATACGGCCGACTCCCCACGGTGGCGGGGTGATGGTTCCCTGCGGGACCGCCGTGCCCGTCGGCAGACGGTCAGAGTGAACGAACATGCCTCTCCTCGGTGTCGAAGTGATGGATCCCGGCCGGGGCGGGTGGAGCAACGAGGCAGCCCCGGCCGGGGTCGTACCGCCCGCCGTTCTGGCAGCAGGCGACAGGGGTTGGCCCCCTCGGGGTGGGGACCGTTTTCCCCCACGGCGTCTTGCCGGAGTCCCGCGGGGGCGTCCGTCAGGCGATGGCCGGCTGCCGCTGCATGAAGTGGGCGAGTGCCTGCGCCTTGAGGCGGTTGAGGTCGTCCTCGCACGCGTAGACCGGTGCGTGCTGTCCGTCCCACTGCAACGGTCCGAGCCAGATGGACCGGTAGGTCGGTGCGCCCGCACCCGAGCCAGCAGTCACCGATGACCCAATGCGCTTCCACAGGGCAGTCCTCCCTTCGCGTGGTGCAGGTGGCTTCGGGCGGGCGTGACGGAACTCCCGGAGCCACCACCCTGGGGACAGCACGGGCTGACCCAGGGGGTTCTGTGGGGGTTAGGGCACAGCCCGCAGTTGTGCCCGCACTACCTCGGTGAGGACGGCGCAGGCGCCGGTGTGGCGGTAGCCGCGGATGCCGCCGCTTGCCTCGCTCATGAACACCGCCCGCTCGAACGGCTCGCCTTCCTCGATCGACTGCATGCACATGCCGCACATACGCCGCCTCACGGTCGCCTCGATCTCCCCTGCCCGGTACGGACTGCCGAGCGGGCCCGGGTGCTCGTACAGGGCGAGGAGGGCGCGGGCGACGATCGCGAGGTCCTGTAGACGGATCTCCGGCGCTGCGGGGTTGTCGTCTTCCTCCTCCATGAGCTGATACGCCCAGACGAGGCAGTGAACGGCCGTGCACCGTGTCATCCCCCGCATGCGTGCCGCGAGGGCCATGACCTCTGGCACGAGGAGCAGAATGTGTCCTCTCAACCGGCCGAGGGAGTTGCCGAGTTCTGTGGCCTCTGGCAGGCCGGCAGCATAGAGAATCCCGGTGTATGTCTCCCGGACCATCCGCACGTCCAGCCTTGCGCCGTCGTTACTCCCCACTTTCGGCCTCCGCGTCCTCGGCGGCCTGGACGGCCACGAGATACGGCTCCAGCAGCGCACCTCCGGGTGTCACCTCAGTGCGGAGCGGCACGCCGGTCGTCTCATGCGCCGGCGGAACGAGCCAGCCCCGGGCGTTCACCGTCTCCGGGTGGCACCGGGGCGGCGGAGGTAGCAGGACAGTGAAGCCGAGGCTCACGGCGACCTCCGCAAGCTGCCCTCGGCTCCACGCCGTAAGGACCTGCTCCAGGCGCCCCGTGGCCGTGAGCCACGGCATCGGGCCTACAGCGGTGGCCGTCCGCTCCCCGCTCGGTATCGGACGCTGGCCGGGGAGTTGCGGCACGCCCCGCAGCGTCTCCGCGCTCACCGGCCGCCTCTCTCGCCCAAGGCCGCTCGCCCGGTGAGGACGAGCGACTCCACCTCATCCAGGTAACAGAGGTCCCCGGGTGACTGCATCGGCAGGCACCAGTACCCGCGCCCCTTCGGTTCGGTGATCCGACTCGCAGGGACGCCAAGGAAGTTGTCACGGCCCAGGTAGCTCACGCCGGGGAAGTCGCGCTCTCTCAACCGCCATCCGGCCGTGCCGGGCACCAGGGCGTAATACCGCTGGGCGTGGAGGTCCATGAACGCGGCGCCGCCGTCGAACCACCGCGCGAGGAAGGCGTCGACCTTCCCGAGCTCATCCGACTTGGCCGCGGCCCACACGATGCGAGCGGGGATCCGTACGGCGGAGAGTATGCCGCCGCAGCACAAGAGCGCGATCCCCTGCTCGTCCCACTGACGACGCGCCGTATCCCGATCGTCCGCGGCACCGAGGAGCCAGGAGGTAGCGGCGAACTGCCGCTCTGGCAGGGTCGTCGTGCCCGTTGCCTCAAGCACGGCGGATGACAGATCGGGGACGGCGGTGGCCTCGGCTCTTTCCTGCTTGGTTCCTGATTGGGTCATCGTCAACGCCTTGGTCGGGGCGGAGGGGGGAGCCCCGCTCGCATGCCTCGGGGAAGAAACCTGCGGGCGGGACAGCCGACGGAGGAACTTTCACGGATGCATCCCTCGTGGCCGGCAGCCAGTCAACGACGACCGAGCCAGGTGGGGAGACTCCACGAGGTGACTCCAACACGGAGTCAGCGCACGGTCGTTGGACATAGCATCGAGTCACCGCTACTCGGGGGAGCCGTAGATGAGCCATCAGTCACCGGATCCGCGGGTGATCATTTCCGGCCTGCTCGGGGACGACCGTCTGCTGCGAGCGCTGGCCGAGCGGGACATGGGCTCGGTTTTCCGCATGCTCAACAGCCGGGGTGTGAGTACGCGGCGGCTCGCCGCGGCGGTCGACATCACACAGGGGCGGCTCTACGACTACATGAACGGCAAGAGCCGGGTAGAGAAGCTGACCCTGTTCGAGCAGATCGCCGACGCCTTCCACATCCCCGGCCACTTACTGGGTCTGGCCCGCCGGGCATGGGAGCCAGCCGCTGCCGTACAGCACCAGCGAACGGACCATCCGCCACCGGACGGCGACGATCTCGCCGCCGTGGATCACTTCCGCAACGCGGACCGGCAGACCGGCGGCGGCCGTCTGTACGGGGCCGTGGTGCGGCATCTGTCGGACCGGGTGGCACCCCGGCTCGTCGACACGGCGAGCGGGCCGCAGGTGTTCGCTGCGGCGGCGGCCTTGACGGAGATGGCCGGCTGGATGGCCCACGACTCCGGACAGGATGACCTTGCCGGGCTGCACTTCGCGCGGGCTCTGCCCCTGTCCCGTACCTCCGGTGACCTCCCCCTGGCCGCCAATATCGCCGCGAGCAGCAGCCACCTCGCGCTTCAGACCGGTGATCCGGTGGCGGCCGTGGGGTGGGCGCGCACCGGGCTTGACCTCGCGGCGCAGGGGCCGCGGATTCCGTCGCTGACCGCGCGGTTGCACACGATGCGGGCCCGCGCCCTGGCCGCGGCCGAGCAGCACGCCCCGGCCGCCCATGCGCTCGAAGCGGCACAGCGGGATCTGGAGGGCGCCGCGGATGCTGAGCACCCGTGGCTGAGTCCGTTCGACGCTGCCGCCCTGGCGAGCGAGTCCGCGCTGATCCTCCGCGACCTGGAACGGCTCGACGACGCCCTGCAGCATGCCGAACAGGCCATCGCGCTGCGGGAGACCGGGCGGGCGCGGTCGCTGGCGCTGAGCCAGATCAGTCTTGTGGACATCCAAGTGCGGCGCAGGGAGTTGGACGCCGCGGTGCACGCCGCACACGCGCTGTTGAGTACGAGCCCGACCCTGGGGTCTGTCCGGGTCGTCCAGCAGCTCGATGAGTTGCGCCGCCTGCTGGAGCAGCACAAGGCGCATCGGCCGGTGCGTGAGTACCTGGTGCGCTTCGACGATGCGCGCAGGGCCAGAATGCTTCTCCTGGCCGATCTGATCCCGCCGTCACCAGGAGGCAAACCCGTATGAGTCCCACCGCACCCGACCCCGGCGACACAGAAGCCTGGAACGCCTATCTGGCCGAAGGCAACGCCAAGCAGGCCCGCAAACGCGTGGCGGCTGACGTCCTCTTGCGTGATCCGGCCGGGCGCGTACTCCTGGTGAACCCCACCTACAAACCGGACTGGGACCTGCCGGGCGGCATGGCGGAGGCGAACGAACCGCCGGAGGAGACGGTAGGCCGCGAGCTTCTCGAAGAGCTGGGGTTGAAGATCACGGTGTGCGGGCTACTGGTGGTGGACTGGGTCGCCCCGCACGGTCCATGGGATGACCAGATCGCGTTCGTTTTTGACGGCGGCACGCTGCCCCAGGACCAGGCCGACCAGCTACACCCCCGGGACGAAGAGCTTGCCGAGGTCGCGTTCGTCGAGCCGGAAGAAGCCCGCGCCCGGCTCGGCGAACGCATCCAGCGCCGCTTCACAGCGGCGATGGCCGCCCTCGCAGCGGAACGCCCCCTCTACCTACACGACGGCGTACCAGCACACTGAACGCACCGCAGGCCGACGCCTCGACAGCCGGACACGGTCCAGAGGCGACACCGTGGGCAAACAGCGCGGACGGCCCGTGCGCGAGGCCCGCTACCTGCTCTCGACCTGAAGCCTGAAGGGGGTATGCGAGCGGGACCACAACCCAGGTAGCAGCCGAAGCACCCATGGCTACCGGCGCCGTCCGGGCCGCTGTTCGGTGGGTGTCGCCGCTGCAGGTTGGGGGCGGCGGCTCTGCTGGGTGGGGATCGAGCCTGCCCTCGTCGAGCCAAGGCGGGCGGCTTCAGCGCGGCGGTTGGGTGCCGGGTTTCGGCCGGTGTGCTGGATGCGGGTGATGAGGACGCGGGCTGGTTGGCGGGCGGTTGTCAGTTCGCGCTGGGCAGCGGCTTCCTTGAGGAGTTGGTGGGGTTTGTGACCGCGGGCTTCGGCATCGGCGAGGACAGTGGCGAGCGCGGGCCAGGCCGGGTCGGCGAGGATCCGCTCGGCGTAGTCGGGGACGGCTGCTCGCACGTCGCTGGCCAGAACGCGGCGTGCTTGATCCCTGGGGGGCCGGGCTGTGAGTTCGGCGAGCGTCGGGGCGAGGGCCAGGTCGGCGGCCACCTGGAGGTGCTGGGCAGCCTGGCGGGCTGCGTCAGCTTGGTGGGCGTGGTTCTTCGCTTCGTGCCAGCGCCTGGCGACGATGGTGGCCCAGACGAGGGCTGCGACCAGGGCGGCCACGGCGCTGCCGTCGGGGCCGGTGGCGGTGTGGACGATGTCGCGTGCCGCGCTGCGCAGGGCGTGGGCGACACGGTCTTCCGCCCGGACCTGGGAACGCTGGGCTCGGGCGAACGCCTTGGAGGCGGCCTGGAGTTCGGCGCGCAGGTGATCCGGGGCCTTCTGAGCAGTGGCTTCAATCAGTTCACCGAGGGCGGTGACGTGCGCCTGGGCGTGGCTGTCGTCGGCGAGGTCGATGTGGAGGGTGTCGAGGGCCTCGGTGGCCTGCTGCCAGGGGGTGCTGGGGCGGCTGCGGCGGGCGGTGGGGTGTTCTTCGGGGCGGCTGGATTCGAGGCGAGCCTTGATTTTGGGCAGGGAGAGGTCGGGGGCGATCTTGCCTCCGGGATGGAAGATCTGCTCGCCGGCCTCGTTGACGTCGCCCGAGCGGCCGGCGGCGTAGCCGAGGAGATCTCCTGATGGGCCGCGTCGGGCCTGGACCTCGACGCCCTCAGCTTGCAGGTAGGCGATGAATTCCTCCGCGTTGCTCACGTGCGGGATGGCAGCGCGGATGCGGTCCTGGAGCCACTCGGGGCTGGTCTGGTCCCAGCCGAGGCGTTGTGCCTTGTGCATCTCGGCTTGGGTGGGGCGGCGGGTGCCGGTGCGGTCGCCCTTCTTCAGGCGGCGCAGCCCGTAGCCCTTTTCGATCGCGCGGCAGGCGTCGCCGACGCGCAGGCCGCTGTCGTGGAGTTTGGGGCGACGTCCGTCTTCGCGGACGGTGGTGGCGAGGATGTGGATGTGGTCGTCAGCGTGGCGTACGGCGATCCAGCGGCAGGCCAGGTCGTCACCAGCGGGGGCGATGCCGGCGGCCTGGACGATGCGCTGGGCGATCTCGCCCCACTCCGTATCGGAGAGGTAGCGGTCCTCGGGGGCAGCACGCACGGGGCAGTGCCAGACGTGGTCGGTGACCGGCTTACCGAACTCGGCGTTGCGCAGCCGCACGGGTTCGTCGAGGTAGCGGGCGAGTTCGGTGAGGGTGGCGTTCTCGTCGCGGCCTGGGTCGGGCATGCCGAGCATCGCGAACCCGGCCACGATGTGCGGGTCGAGGTGCTCGTCGTGGTCGCCGGGGCCGTAGAGGTAGGCGAGCAGACCGCGGGTGTTGGACCCGGCCCGTTTGATGGCGGCGATCACGCAGGTGCCTCCGTCTCCGGGTCGGCGGGTCGGCGCAGGGCTTCGGCGATCAGCTCCAGCAGGTTGTGGAGGTCGTCGAGGTGCCGGCGGATGTCGGGTGGGGTGTGGTCGCTGTTGAGGGCGCGGGCGATCTGGTTGACGTTCACGCCGATCCGGTTGAGCTGACGCAGCACCTGGGCGCGGAAGATATGCGTGCGTCGGCGGTCCTCGGACAAGGGCAGGTTGGCGGTGAAGTGGCCGGTGAGGAAGGCGAGGACGATGTCGGCGGCGAAGCCGGAGTCGCCCTTGTAGCCGTGCTCGGCGGCGGCCTCCTGGAGGCGGGGGTGCTCGTCACCGGTGAAGCGCAAGGGGCCGACGCGCACGACGCGCTTGGTGCCGGTGAAGCGACGGATCGCGGGCTGGACGCTCTTCACGACAGGCTCACCGCCGACGCTCTCGGCGGTGTCGGCAGCGCGTACGGAGCGCAGAATCTCGCGCTGGACGGTGTGGAGCGGGTCCTCGTCGGGGCCGCCCACGGCCCCGACGTCCCGGCCTGGCGCCCCCTGACGCTGGGCCTCCTCCGCCACCCCCGGGGCGGAGACCCCCGAAGACCGGCCTGGAGTCGGACTCGGGGTACTACTGGCTCCGCCTGGGGCAGCCCGCCCGAACGCGCGGCGCCAACGGTCCACCAGCGTAAGGGACTTCGTCAGCGTCCTCGGCTCGGCGGGGGCGTTCTCGGGGTGGAACAGGTCGTGCTTCATGGACGGTTCTCCGGAGAGGGGTGGGGAGGGCATGCGGATCACCGCGAAGATCGGATGGAGTTCGGACGGTTACCACCTCATCCACAGGTGTGGACGATCGCGCGTTACGTGAGGGCGGTGACCGGCGGGCCGGGTGACCGGAAGGGTTCCGGTCACCCGGCAGCGGTTCCGTTCAGCCGCTGGGCCGATGGGTCTCGGCGGAGGGTTCGAGTTCGGCCCGGAGGATGTCCATCACCTCGGTCAGCCGCTCACTGCCGACCGTCAGCCCTTTGTCCTCAACCGCCGTTCGGACCACGGCCCGGGTGAGCTTGCCCTGCGCAGCGGCAGCAGCCCGGCCGATCTCCACGAGTACCTCAAGCGGGGCGCCGGGCGGACGGCCACCGCGCGACTTGCCTGCGGCAGCGGAGGCGGACGATTCCGTTGACGGGACGGATACGGCGGCCGAGGGCTCAGCGGCCGGGCCGGGTTCAACCAGCAGATCGGCAGGCCCGACTCGCGTGACCGGGAAAGCCTCGCCGGACTGACCGACCGTGGTGGTCAACGGCTCAGTGGGCTGGACGGATGTGGTGGCCGGTGGTTCCGGCGCCTGCGCTGAATCGGGGGCCGGATGGTCGGCGTCAGGCTGCACGACGTGCTCGTGGATCTGCCGCATCAGCACGCCGAAGGCCACCATCGCGGCGGCCGGGGGAACCGCGGCGACCACGTAGTCGAGCAACGGGACACTGCCGACTTCGCGCGTACCGGTCACCCCGGCCACGTTGAGCCCGATGGAGCCGACCGATCCGATGGCCGTCACGCCGATGGCCCACAGGTCGGTGACCTGGCGCAGGCCCGCACGAAGCATGAGCAGCTCGCCCGCGACGATGAACGCGTCCAGCGTCGCGGGCCACGCCCATCGGCGGGTCGGCGAATCGCGGAGTCCGTGCTGGGCGGCGACCTCGGCCAAGTGGGCGTAGGAGAGCCAGAACGCACCGGCGGTAAGGGCCACGATGACGACGCCGGCCGCGCGGAGCACGTACTGCTCCGCGGTGAGCTTCGTCTTCGCCGGCTGCTCCTGACCGGGCCGGTCTCCGCGCGGCGGGCGGTGTCGGCGACGGGACATGCGAGGGATCCTCAAGCGGGGCACTCCTGGGGTAGTGGTGTGGTGCGTCTTTGCCGTCTTGGCCGTTGCAGGCGCAGGTCACAGCGGGTACGGCAACCGCCTCGGCCCTCCGTCCCGGCAGGTACTGCCGACGTTGCATTCCGAGTCGGAACACGCGCGGGACATCCAGCCGAACCTGGTGCCGGTCTGGCCGTGCCCCCGGGCCGGGACGGTGGCGTCGCGTCTTCCGTCCCGGCGGGCAGGGCTGTGACCTGCGGCGATACGGCAGGACGGCGGCGGACGGCACAAGACGGATAAGGGCGGCATCTTGGCGGGAGGGGTGCGACTGATGATGGCGTTCCCGTCTTGGCCCCGGTTGCCGTCTTGCCTGTAGGCCGTGTGACCTGCGAGATCACGGCAGGGACGGCAGGTACGGCAACCAGGGGGCGGGGCTCAGCCCTCGCCGCGAGCGGGGTCGGCGTCGACGGGATGGACGGTGGGGCAGTACCGGCGCCAGGCGTCCAGGAACTTGTTGCGCATGTAGCCCTTGCGCTGTGTCCGGTCGGCCATCCGAACGTTGCCGGGCTTGATCCCGAAATCGCGCAGCAGCCTGCCCAATTCACGGGCGGTCAGCCCGCCCCGCCCCCACTCCGCCCACGGAGCCTCCGCGTCCTGGCGCAGATGGTGGAGGAGTTCCTCGGTGGACAGGCTGTCCGCCTCGCGCTGGGCGTAGAAGACCCGGCGGATGTCGGCGAGGATCCGCGCCCCGCTCGGGTGGTCCTCCTCGGCCGCCACTTCGGCGGCGACCATCCGCGCGCACGCCAGCCGCGCCAGCCGGGGCCAGTGCCCGCCGGCCAGGTCGGCGACGATGACCAGGGGCTCCCACGTGTCGGCGGCACGGTCCTCGACCGGCATCTCCGGCTCCAGGTCCGCGGCCTCCTCCAGCAGTGGCCGGGCCCACGCGTGGATACGGTCGCGCAGATCATGCAGGGCCGGGATGTCGCGCCGCGACCGGAAGGGCTTGACCTTCTCGCCCTCAGCCCTGCGCCGCATCCGGATCACCACCGACCGGTCCATGACCGTGTCCGGCAGATCGCCGATTCCCGCGATGGCCGCCATGGCGAAGGTGGCGAACTTGTGCGGGGTGTGATCGTTGCCGACGACCCGGGTCACATACCGGCCCCGCTGGTGACCGGCGTTGAGCAGGCCACGCGTCTCCTCGTTCTTCTCCGCCACCTTCGGGCCGAAGATGGTGTCGGCCTCGTCCACCAGCAGCGTCGGCGGCTCCTCCTCGGTGATCGACCGGAAGATCGCAGCCGGTGTGGTGTTGATGGTGAGCATCGGTTCGTGGACCGTCTCGGTCAGCACGTCCAGCAGCCGCGACTTGCCGCACCGCTTCGCCGGCCCCACCACCGCCAGACGCGGCGCGTGCTGCCACGCCGCCTGCAGATGCGTCGCCACTACCCACAAGGTGATCGCGTCCAGGGCTTCGGGCGAGGGCGGGATCACGAACTGGGCGATCCGCCCGCGCAGTTCGTCCAGCAGCTCCGAGCCGAGGGTCGGCTCCACATCGGGTATCGCTTCCAGACCACTCGGAGTGTCCGCTGCGTCAGCGCCGCAGGCGCGCGCACCGTCGCTCGCGTCCGCATCGGCGTCTTCAGCCTGCGCGGCGCGCAGGTGGGCGCCGGGTCGGCCGGGGATAGCCGCTGCGGGCCAGATGGCCTGTGCGGGGGCGGAATAGGACTCGGGGTTCTCGGGTTGCACTCGGCAGCTCCTCGTCTGGCGGTGGCGGGCTCGCACGCCCTTGCCGCCGGGTCGGTTCTTCCAGGGCCGTTCGGGGTTGCTCGGGCCTCCGGCGTTGCACCGCCGGGGGCCCACCCCTTGCTCGCGAGCGCCAGGCCATCGCGAGGGAACACGGACCGTACGTCCACGCCTGGCAACAGTCCAGCATTTCTGTGTCAGCTCAGCGCAGAACCTTCTGCTACGGCTCCCCGCTCTCACGCGGCCAGCCCCAGCAGGGCCAGCAGATCTGCGGTCACCACCCGGTAGGCGTTGCCCAGCCGCAGCACCTTGCACGGGTACTGGCCGCGCTTCGCCAGCTCGTACCCCTTGCTCCGCCCCAGCCCCAGCGCCCGATTGCCGGTCTCCAGGTCAACGGCCGCGGGAAGCTCCAGCAGCTCCTCGCGGCTCATGCCCTTCACCCGGCCGACGGGTTCGTTCTCGCGCATACGCGCTCCATCCATGACTGAGCCCTCGGCGAACACGGCGATCGCGCTCGTCTCCAGGCCATGGAATCAACGGTAGGCAAGTTAATGTGTCTGCATGACACAACGCCGTTCGGATGCTGGAAGGGACGAGGACGACGTCCCGGAGTGGGCGGACCAAGTGATGGCCACAGTGGCCGCCGAGGTTCGCAGACGGAGGAAGGAGCTGCGCATGAGCGCCCAGGACCTAGCTGACCGCTGCGAGGAGATCGGCCACCCGATCCCCCGCAATGTGATCGCCAACATGGAGTCCGGCCGCCGCGTCAACCTGCCCCTGGTCGACGTCATCGTCCTCGCCGAAGCCCTGCGGACCTACCCCATCTGCCTGCTCTACCCCGTCGGCTACGTCGACCGAGTCCAGCGCCTTCCCCTGCAGTACTCCGAGCCGACCTGGGATGCCATGCGCTGGTTCACCGGCGACAGCGAGGGCTTCGGCATGGAAGACGACATGCTCCGCTCCTTCCGCGCCCACGTCCGCCACCAGCGCGCCGCCCTGGCCGCCCTGAAGGGCGAGAAGCACGAGCGCTGGAAAGCCAAGACAGCACCCAACCAGGCAGAACGCGAAGAAGCCGTACTCGCCCAAGCCGACTACGCAGAGAGGGCGTTGGAAGCCAAGTACCGGCTCCGCAGCGCCCGTGCCTTCATCCGCGAAGACGGCGGCACGCCACCGACCCTGCCGCCGGAACTCGCCGACGTCGACCCACCCGAAACCGACCCCGACACCACCGAGGAAAACGATCTTTGAAGGGTTCCACCCACCGCCGCTGCTACTGCCGTGACCCTCACACCGGCAAGCCGCTCGGCAAGAAGTGCCCCAAGCTCTCCAGCCGCAAGCACGGCTCGTACTCCATACGCCAGGAACTCCCGCCTCGCGAGGACGGCACCCGCCGCTCCTTCAACCGCGCCGGCTACGAGTCCCTGAAGACGGCTCAAGCCGACCTCGACCACGTCCGCGCTCTGCTCGCCCTGGCGGACAAGGATGACCCCGACAGCCTCCAGCGCCTCGTCGCCCTGCTGGAGGAGGTCGCCGCAGAGAAGGCCCCGCTGCCCGCCATCGAGGAGACCCGACGCCGCCTCAGGGCGGGCCTGGCCCTCCGTGGCAGCCTCACCGTCGGCGAGTGGCTCGACCAGTGGTTCGCAGCGAAGAAGCGCCGCAAGACCACGCTCAACGGCTACGCCTCCCACATCCGCGTCCACCTGAAGCCGCGCATCGGCCACGTACGCCTCGACCGCCTCAACGTCGGCCACTTGGTGGAGATGTTCGACGGGATAGCCGACGACAACGAGGTCATCGCGGCCGAGAACGAGGCCCGCCGCGAGCAGATCGCCCGCTGCAAGCCGAGCAAGCCCGGACGCCCGGTAGGAGCCGAGCGGAAGCTGCTGGCGGCCGAGCGGGCCAAGCTGGCGGAGATGAAGCCGTTCCGGAAGATCACCGGCCCGGCATCCCGTCAGGCGATCCGCCGCACCTTGCGCGCGGCCCTGAATTCCGCGATCGCCCAGCAGCTCATCACATTCAACCCCGCGTCACACGTCGAGTTGGAATCCGGCAAGCGCCCGAAGCCGCTTCTCTGGACCGATGAGCGAGTCCGGCGCTGGCGCGAGACGGGCGAGGTCCCTGGCCCCGTGATGGTGTGGACCCCGCAGCAGTTCGGAGCCTTTCTCGACGCGGCCGAGGGCGACCGCCTGTACGCGATCTTCCACCTCATGGGTACCCGCGGTCTCCGTCGCGGCGAGGCGGTCGGCCAGGATTGGCACGAGATCGACCTCGACGCCGGCCTCATCACGCCCGCCAAGGAGATCGTGGTGGACGGCTGGGACCCCTACGAGTCCGAGCCCAAGACGGACGGCAGCGCGAACACGATCGCGCTCGACAGCACGACCGTCTCCGAACTGCGCGAGCACAAAGCCCGCCAGGAGAAGGAGCGCGCCAAGTGGGACACCGCCTGGCAGGACACCGGCAAGGTGTTCACCAAAGAGGACGGCTCCTGGCTCCACCCCGAGACGGTCTCCGAAACCTTCCGCCGCATCCTCGCCACGACTGACCTGCCGCCCATCACCCTCCGGGACCTCCGCCACGTCGCCGCGACGCTCACGCACGGAGGCGGCGGCGACATCCACGCGGTGAAGGAGACGCTGCGGCACTCCACCATCACGCTGACCTCGGACACGTACACGAGCCTGCTCCCTGAGCTGGACCGCGAAATCGCGGAGAAGGCAGCGAAGCTGATCCCTCGGGCACGTCAGGCGGCTGCCGAACCGTCCGCCCAAACGGCAGCCAATCCGCAGACCACGCCCACATCCGCTCACGCATCGCTCACGCAATGGCTCGAAAACGAGGAAGCGCCCGAGCCGACCGAAGCCGACCCGGACGCTGCGTAGCAGGTCAGAAGGGGTAACCCCTCCTCCACATCCGTAGGCCCTGTGGGACTCGAACCCACAACCAATGGATTAAAAGTCCACTGCTCTGCCAATTGAGCTAAGGGCCCATGCGTGGTTGCCAGTCCGAGCATAGCCGGACTGGGCCGTGTCTCCGATCAGGTATCGACGACACGGCCCCACCGGAAGACCGAAATCGCACGGAACAGTCACTTATGGACCGACTTGGGGGTGGGGGTGGGAGCCCGACCGAGGAACCAACGGCGGGCCGAAGCCAACCACCAGGTCGCCGCGAATCCGAGGACGACGAGGACGGCGACCGGGGCGTAGTTGAAGGTCTCCCAGGTGACCGGGGAGACCTGCGGGAGCATGAACAGGACCGTGATCACGGTGACCCACAGCATCGAGACCACGCCGACCGGTGCGGACCAGCGACCCAGGTGCCACGGTCCGCGTTCGAAGGCGGCACCCTTGCGCACCCGAAGGAAGGTCGGGATGACATAGGCGATGTAGAGGCCGATGACCGCGATCGAGGTCACCGCCGCGTAGGCCGTTGTGTTGATCAAGTAGGGCAGTCCCAGAGCCAGGGCGCCGAGCGCGGCCAGCCAGACCGCCGCCACCGGAGTGCGGGTGCGCGGGCTGACCGTGTGCCAGACGCGGGAGAAGGGCAGTGCGCCGTCGCGGGAAAAGGCGTAGATCATGCGGCTGTTGGCAGTGACCGAGGCCATGCCGCAGAAGAGCTGGGCGCCGATGACCACCAGGAGGAGGAGTTTGCCGGTCGTGGCGCCGAGGGCATCCAGGAGGATCTGGGCGGGCGGGGCCCCCGTGGGGGACGCGAGTTCCTTGTCGTAGGACTGGATGGCGAAGGTGAAACCGAGGAGCAGTACGAAGCCGGCGATCCAGGAGGTCCAGATCGAACGGACGATGCCTTTGGGGCCTGCCGTGGCAGCGTCATGGGTCTCCTCCGTCATGTGGGCGGAAGCGTCGTAGCCGGTGAAGGTGTACTGGGCCATGAGCAGACCGAGCAGGACGACGTACGGGCCGCTGCCCCAGCCGGTCTCGTTGACGAACTTCGTGAACACGAACGACGCCGACTGGTGGCGGTCGGGCACGAGGGCCAGCGCGCCGACGATCACCGCGACCCCGAGGACGTGCCACCACACGCTCATGCCGTTGAGGAACGCGACGATCCGGACGCCGAACGTGTTCAGCAGGCCGTGCAGGAGGAGGATTGCCGCGAACAGCAGCACCGTGCGGCCCGGAGTCACCTCGAAGCCGAACTGCAAGTTGAGGTACGCGCCCAGGAAGGAGGCCGCGCCGAAGTCGATGCCCGCGGTCACCGCCACCTGGCCCAGCACGTTGAACCAGCCCGTGAACCACGCCCAGGCCGCCGCCGAATGCGGGGGTGCCAGACGGTGGGCCCAGAAGTACAGGCCGGCCGAGGTCGGGTAGGCGGAGCAGATCTCGGCCATCGACAGGCCCACGAACAGTGTCATCAGGCCCACCGCCACCCAACCCCAGGTGATCACCGCTGGACCGCCGGTGGTCATGCCGAAGAGGTACAGGGTGAGACAGCCGGAAAGCACCGAGATGATCGTGAAGGAGACGGCGTAGTTCGAGAACGCCGACATACGACGGGCGAGGGCCTGGGTGTAACCGAGCTGGGCCAGCCGTTCCTCGTCCGACAGCCCGCTTGATCTCGCATCTGTCATGCCCCCAGCAATTCCCTCACCGGGGGCGCGACATGCGTGGCCCGTGGAGGTGGGCAAGCCCCTGCCGCCTACGCGGAAGGGCCCGTACGAGCGGAGTCGTACGGGCCCTTCCAGGTCACCCCGTGATCGGCGGCAACCGCCTACCGGCCGTTGCCGCGGACACGGTGTCAGCCGTTGCGCTTCCAGCGCGGCTTGTCCTCGCGACGGCCGAAGGAACCGGCGCCGCGGTGGTCATCACGGCGACCGTACGGGCGGTCGTGGCCGCCGGAACGGAAGCCCGGGCGGTCGTCACGACGGTCGCGGTTGAACGGACGGTCACTGCCCCGGTGCCCACCACGCTCGTCACGGCGGAAGCCGCCACGCTCGTCGCGGCGGTCGAAGGAACGGCCGGCACGGTCACGGTCGAACGAACGCCGGTCATCCCGACGCTCGAAACCACGGCCACCCCGGTCACCCCGGTCGTCCCGGCGCTCAAAGCCACGGCCGCCCCGGTCACCCCGGTCGTCCCGGCGCTCAAAGCCACGGCCGCCCCGGTCACCCCGGTCGTCGCGACGCTCAAAGCCACGGCCGCCCCGGTCACCCCGGTCGTCGCGACGCTCGAAACCACGGTCACGGTCGAACGAACGCCGGTCATCCCGACGCTCGAAACCACGGCCACCCCGGTCACCCCGGTCGTCCCGGCGGTCGAAGCCACGCCGCTCCTTGCGCTCGTACGGCGCAGAGACCGTCTGACGCTCCGCCCGCTCGGACTCGCGCTCCGCAGGCTGCTGGGCGGTGGACGCCTCGGCCAGCGCCTGCGCGGCGGACGCCTGGGCCTCGGCCACGGCGGCCTCCGGGTCCTCGCCACGCTCGCGGGCGACCCGGGCGACGAGCCGGTCGGACTCCTCGCGCAGCTCGGTGGCGCGGCGCTGGGCACGTTCCAGCTGCTTGGTGAGCTGCGCGACCTCGCGCTCGGCCTGCTGGGCGGAGTTGGCCGCGGACTCGGCCTGCACCTCGGTCATGGAACGGGCGCCGGTGATCTCGGCGACCTCCGGCTCGAAAGCAGCACCACCCTGGATGATGTGGCGGGCCGCGTCGACGCCGGCGTCCTCCATCAGGCGGAAGATCTGGCGCCGCTGGTGGGGCAGGGACAGCGAGACGACCGTGCCCGTACGGCCGGCCCGCGCGGTACGGCCCGCGCGGTGCAGGTAGTCCTTGTGGTCACCGGCCGGGTCCACGTTGAGCACCAGGTCGATGCCGTCGACGTGGATACCGCGTGCGGCGACGTCGGTCGCGACGAGGACGTTGACGTAACCGTCCTTGAAGTCGGCCAGGGTACGGGTACGGGCGCCCTGCGTCATGCCACCGTGCAGCGCGTCCGCCTTGGCACCGGCCTCGCGCAGCTGCTCGGCAACGCGGTCCGCGCCCAGCTGGGTACGGACGAAGATGATCGTGCGGCCCTTGCGGGAGGCGATCGCGGCGGTGACCGGTGCCTTGTCCTTGGGCTTCACGATGAGGATGTGGTGCGACATGGTCGTCACCGCGCCCTGGGCCGCGTCCACCTCGTGGGAGACGGGGTTGTCCAGGTAACGATCGACCAGGGTCTGGATCTCGTTCTCCATCGTGGCGGAGAACAGCATTCGCTGGCCGCCCGCCGGAACCTGGTCCAGCAACTCGGTGACCTCGGGCAGGAAGCCCAGGTCAGACATCTGGTCCGCCTCGTCGAGGACCGCGATCTGCACGTCCTCCAGGGAGCAGGCTCCACGGTTGATGATGTCGCGCAGCCGGCCCGGGGTGGCGACGAGGATGTCGACACCGCGCTCCAGGGCGTAGATCTGGTTGCCCATGGACGTACCGCCACAGACGACCTTCATCTTCAGGCCGACAACATCGCCGTACGGCTGAAGGGCGTCAGCGACCTGCATGGCCAGCTCACGGGTCGGGGTGAGGATGACGGCGCGGGGCCGCTTCTTCTCGGTGCGGCCGCCGGCCAGCTGAGCCAGGGTCGGCAGGCCGAAGGAGAGGGTCTTGCCGGAGCCGGTGCGGCCTCGGCCGAGGATGTCCTTGCCGGCCAGGGCGTCCGGAATGGTCGCGGCCTGGATCGGGAAGGGGGACGTCACGCCGTTCTGCGCGAGCTTGCGCACCACGCCCTCGGGGAGACCGAGGTCGGCGAAGGTGATCTGAGGGGTGTCAGTGGCCTCGGGGGCCTCGATGACCTCGGCCGTCGCATCGACGAGTTCGTTCTCGTTCTCGTTCTCGGACACGACGATCTGGTCAGTACTGGACACGGACATGCGAATGCGAAACCTTCCGGAGTCTCGTCGGCACGCGCCCGTCAACTCCGTGATTCGCTCACGACCGCCTCAATGCGGTCCGCCACGGCAAAGGAGAGTACGCGCCACACGGCGCGCTCTGCGGTGGCGCCGGGCAAATGGGATCAAACGATCTACCACCATACGCACCCATCACCCCTGAAGGCAAACCGAGCCTCTCAGCCCCTCATGGGCGCAGGTCAAAACGGCCCTTTGCCCTGCCACTGCACCGAGCCACGGTACTGACCACCACACACCACAGGGCTCCCCCACACGGACGCCAGTTCGGTTTTCCGTAGCGCCGAACCGGCGTCACCCCGAGGAGTCACACCGGAACCCCCGCGGCCGGCGCCGGCTCCCGCTGCACCAGCTGCGGCCCCGGCTCCTCGTGCGCCGACGAGGACGGCTCGGCCGACGGCGGCTCCGAGACGGGCGCGGGCGGCGTGGATACCGGGGACGCGGGCGGCGTGGAGCTGACCGGGGACGTCGACGGGGACTTGCTCGGCGCCGGGTCCACGGGCTGGATGGTCTGCACCGGCTTCACCGGGGTGGCGGAAACGCTGGCCGTCCCGGACGGCGTGGCCGACACCGAGGCCGACTGCTCCGACTTCACCTTGGCCCCGTACCCGTGCTTGCCGTCCTCGACCTCGGTCCGACCGCCATAACCGAGGCCACCACCGCCGCTCCCCGGGCCCGGAGCCCCGTCGGGCACCTCAGCGGCCCGCTGCTCCGCCGAGTGCGAGGGCTTGACCCGGCTCGTGCCCTCACCCACGCTCACACAGCCAGCGGCAGCAGCGAGGGCCAGCACCGCGACGGCCAGACGGACGGGTACGTACAAGGGGCGCACGGCGGCCACCTCCGGGGGCAAGGAAAGAAGTCAGCTTGACCAACTCCCGCCGCCCGCAAGAGGACACGCGCCGCGTTCGAATCGAGACCCGGGCAGAGAGAGGTCCTGCGGCGAGGGCATGCGACCGGGTGGGGAGCGGGTCATGGCTGCGCGCCCCCGCCAACCGACTCGCCCCCGCCGCCTCCTCCGCGTACCCCTGCCAGCCCTCGGTCGGGTGAGGCACGCCCCTGTTCGCACGGTCGTCCCCGACAATGGCCCTGTGCTGGAGATGACGCGCGACAGGTTCGAAGAACTGGTGAGTGAAGCCCTGGACCGGATCCCGCCGGAGCTGACGCGGGTCATGGACAACGTGGCCGTGTTCGTGGAGGACGAGCCACCCGCCGACGACCCCGAGCTACTGGGCCTGTACGAAGGGACCCCGCTCACGGAACGCGGCGAGTGGTACGCCGGAGTGCTCCCGGACCGCATCACGGTCTACATGGGTCCGACCCTGCGCTACTGCGAGACCCCAAAGGACGTGGTCCACGAGGTGGCCGTGACGGTGGTCCACGAGGTGGCGCACCACTTCGGCATCGAGGACGCACGGCTCCACGAACTGGGCTGGGGCTGACTTCCCGGGCCCCTCCAGGCCCGTACTCTTCCCGGGCCTTTGGCCGGGGCCAGGGGAAGGCTGAGGGTTCGGGGCAAGGCATCCGGTGGCGCCGGGGTCCGGAGCACGGGGGCCCCATGGGCAGCAGAGGCAGCAGGCCCTCGCATATCCGGGCCGGTAGGCGGGCATACGGCCCCAATGGCCCGCGTCTCCGTCGCAGCCCTGAACCGTATGCTGAACCGGACCCCGAACCGGGCGCACCCCGCTCGCAGGGCCCGTCCTGCACCGCCTGCCCTAGAGCTCGCCGCACGCCCCAATCCCTGGCTCCGCGCTCTCGGCCTCACTGTGGTCGTCCTCGTCGGGGCCTGGCTGGGCCTGCTGATCGTCGGCAACGTCCGGGTCCCGGTCGGCCCGATGAACACCACGATGGCCCTGCGTCCCTCACTCACCGGCGGCACGAAGATCAACATCTCTCCGCTGGGCGCCCTGACCCTGGACAGCCACACCGCTCCGGTCCGCCTGGACGTGAACGTCGACCAGTTGGACCCGCTCCGGGCGCAGACCCTGGTGGACCATCCCGAGCGGCTCTCCGGCCTCCAGGACGAAGTGGTGCACGACGTCGAGCGCGGCACCATCGACCTCGCCTTGCGCTCCTGCGTCGCCGTAGTCTGCGGCGCCACGGCCCTCGGCCTCGCGGTGTACCGGCGTCCGCGCCGGGCCCTCACGGCCGGTGGACTGGCGCTGGCCCTGCTGGCCGCCTCGGGCGCGTCCGCGTACGCCACCTGGAACCCGAAGTCGGTCCTGGAACCGAAGTTCTCCGGACTGCTGACCTCGGCCCCGTCCGTGGTCGGCAACGCGCGCAACATCGTCACCGAGTTCGACGTCTACCAGAAGGAGTTGGCCCGTCTGGTGACGAACGTGACGAAGCTCTACGACGTCACCTCCACGCTCCCCGTCTACCGGCCGGATCCCACCACGATCCGGGTCCTGCACGTGTCGGACATCCATCTGAACCCGGCCAGTTGGACGATCATCGCCTCGTTGGTGAAGCAGTACGCGGTGGACGTGATCGTCGACTCCGGCGACACCATGGACCACGGCACTGCGGCGGAGAACGGTTTCCTGGACCCGATCGGGGACCTGGGCGTGCCGTACGTATGGGTACGGGGCAACCACGACTCGCTGACCACCCAGCGCTACCTGGCGCACATCAAGAACGTGCACGTTCTCGACGACGGCCGGGCGGAAACGGTCGGGGGCCTGCGCTTCGCGGGCATCGGCGACCCGCAGTTCACCCCCGACCGCTCGGTGGTGCCCGGCGGCGACGCGTCGGAGGAACTGGCGGGCGACCGGCTGGCCAGTGCCCTCGCCGACCAGCGGGTGGCCGGCACTCCCGTGGACGTGGCGATCGCGCACGAACCGTCCGCGGCCCGCGAGACGGACGGCGACGTACCGCTGGTGCTGTGCGGTCATCTCCACCACGAAAGCACCGAGATGCTGAAATACGGCACCCGGCTGCGCATGGAGGGTTCCACGGGCGGGAGCGGGTTGCGGGCAGTGGAGCACCGGTACCCCGCCCCCATCGAGGCCTCCATCCTCTACTTCGACCGGGACAGCCACCGCCTCCAGGCCTGGGACTCGATCAAACTCGGCGGACTGGGACTGGCAACGGCCGAGGTCAGCCGCCATCTGCCGAAGGAGAACCGGCCCGGGGCGACGCCAGTGCCCAGCCCCGTGACCTCGGCGCCGTAAAACCGTTTTGGCGTTACCCCCCGCCATCCCATATGCTTCTCACGTCCCCGACGCGCTGAGAAGCGCCCAGGTGGGCCGATAGCCCTCATCGTCTAGCGGCCTAGGACGCCGCCCTTTCAAGGCGGTAGCACGGGTTCGAATCCCGTTGGGGGCACGAACGAGAGATCCCCTTTCGAGGGGATCTTTTGCTTGTTCACCCCTCTGTTCGGCAGCTGTCTCACGCTCCTCCAGCCCTGCTTCCGCTCGCCTTTCATCCGGCGAAGTGGAACACGACGGCGCACACCAGGACACGACCTCTCCATCGCCGATCACCAGTCACCGCGGCTCACGGGAACGAACTCGTCCGCGCCTCCCGCGACATGACCACCCCCACTCCGACCGGAGAGCGAACGTCGGACACCGGCACGCGAGGCGCCATGGGAACGGTGGGCCGGCCTGTCCGGCCTGGGCCCACGCCCCCGCTCCACTCCCCCGCCCTTGCTTCCCTCTTTCTCCCCTTTTCTCTCAGCCCTCCCCTCGCTCCTCACCCCCACCCCCTCGCCCCTCGCCCCCCGCTCCGCAGGACGCACGCACCGCCGACGTCACCGCCGCGTCTCACCCCCGCACATAACCAGTGCGAGACGCCACTCCCGCTCTGATATGCTGATCCAGCGATCTCGGGCACCAACAAAGTGCAGGTCAGCCAAGGGAAGCCAGCTTCCGGAAGCGACCTCATCGGCATTTTGAAAACCCGTCTCGCCATGTGCGACACTGTCGTACGCAGCGCCTGGTCCTGTGGAGCAGTTTGGAGTGCTCGCCACCCTGTCAAGGTGGAGGCCGCGGGTTCAAATCCCGTCAGGACCGCTGAGGTTTCACGTGAAACCTCGTGGCTGGGTAGCTCAGTTGGTACGAGCGTCCGCCTGAAAAGCGGAAGGTCGCCGGTTCGACCCCGGCCCCAGCCACAGTGGCCCTCATCAGGGCATACGGCCCCACCGAAGACAATTCGGCGGGGCCGTTTTCATGTCACCTGCGCCAACCGGTACGCCAGCGGCTCTCAAGAGAGAGCGTCGCCCAGCTTCCGGAGCGCCTTCCCCTGCTTGTCCAGCAACGCGTGCGCGTAGATCTTCATGGCCACGCCGTTGTCACCGTGTCCCACGACCAGCCAAAAGGTCCCGTTCAGCGGCGGGGCCTTCGTCGTACGGGACGACGCCCGTGGCATCCGTGCAGGAGCGCCGCACAGAACGGCTTCCGCGAGCCGGGTGCGCGGTGACCTGCCGCGAGCCCACGCACGTGATCCTTGTAGCCCGGGTGCAATTCGTTCGCGTGTTATTTGACCGAGGTGAGATCCTGGACCGCGTATGTCTACGCATCCCGCCCCCGCCTTCGGCACCCTCGCTCCCCGCCTGACCGAGCTGTCACTGCGCGACGCGCACCGGCTCGGCCGGCGGCTTGAGGGCGCACGCAAGATCCGTAAGCCGGAAGCCCGTGCCTCCGTTCTCGCCGAGATCGACGCCGAGATCGGCAAGGCCGAGGCCCGGATGGCCGAGCGGCGCTTCCGCGTGCCTGCGGTCGGGTACCCGGCGCAGCTGCCCGTCAGTCAGAAGAAGGACGAGATCTCGGCCGCCATCCGCGCTCACCAGGTCGTCATCGTGGCCGGTGAGACCGGCTCCGGGAAGACGACCCAGATCCCGAAGATCTGCCTGGAGCTCGGCCGCGGTGTGCGGGGCATGATCGGGCACACCCAGCCCCGCCGTATCGCCGCCCGCACGGTGGCCGAGCGTGTCGCCGAAGAGCTGGAGACGCCCCTCGGCGAGACCGTCGGCTGGAAGGTTCGCTTCACCGACCAGGTGAACCCGGACGCGACGTTCATCAAGCTGATGACGGACGGCATCCTGCTCGCCGAGATCCAGACCGACCGCGAGCTGCGCGCCTACGACACGATCATCATCGACGAGGCGCACGAGCGGTCCCTCAACATCGACTTCCTGCTCGGCTATCTCGCCCAGCTGCTGCCGAAGCGGCCGGACCTGAAGGTCATCATCACCTCGGCGACCATCGACCCCGAGCGCTTCTCCCGGCATTTCGGCGACGCCCCCGTCATCGAGGTCAGCGGCCGGACGTACCCGGTGGAGGTGCGCTACCGGCCCCTCCTGGAGGAGGACTCCGAGGACACCGACCGGGACCAGATCACCGCAATCACCGATGCCGTCGAGGAGCTGATGGGCGAGGGACCCGGTGACATCCTCGTCTTCCTCTCCGGCGAACGGGAGATCCGGGACACGGCGGACGCCCTGGAGAAGAAGAAGTACCGGTTCACGGAGGTCCTGCCGCTGTACGCCCGGCTGTCGCACGCCGAGCAGCACCGGGTCTTCCAACCGCACGCCGGACGCAGGATCGTTCTGGCGACCAACGTCGCCGAGACCTCCCTGACGGTCCCGGGCATCAAATACGTCATCGACCCGGGCTTCGCCCGGATCAGCCGGTACAGCCACCGCACCAAGGTCCAGCGGCTGCCCATCGAGCCGGTCTCCCAGGCCAGTGCCAACCAGCGCAAGGGCCGCTGCGGCCGTACCAGCGACGGCGTCTGCATCCGCCTCTACTCCGAGGATGACTTCCTCGCCCGTCCGGAGTTCACGGACGCGGAGATCCTCCGCACGAACCTGGCGAGCGTCATCCTGCAGATGACCGCCGCCGGCCTCGGCGACATCGAGAAGTTCCCGTTCATCGATCCACCGGACCACCGCAACATCCGGGACGGCGTGCAACTGCTGCAGGAACTGGGCGCGCTGGACCCCGTGCAGAAAGATCCACGCAAGCGGCTCACGGACACCGGCCGCAAGCTGGCCCAGCTGCCCGTCGACCCCCGCTTGGCCCGGATGGTTCTGGAGGCGGACCGCAACGGCTGCGTCCGTGAGGTGATGGTGATCACGGCCGCGCTGTCCATCCAGGACCCCCGTGAGCGCCCGGTCGAGAAGCAGACCCAGGCCGACCAGCAGCACGCCCGCTTCAAGGACGAGACCAGCGACTTCCTCGCCTACCTGAATCTGTGGCGGTACATCCGCGAGCAGCAGCGGGAACGCGGTTCGTCGTCCTTCCGCAGGATGTGCAAACAGGAATACCTGAACTTCCTGCGCATCCGTGAATGGCAGGACATCTACACCCAGCTGCGTACGGTCGCCAAGCAGATGGGCATGCGCTTTGAGGAGCCCTCGGCGGGTGCCGACGCCCCAGCCGACCGCATCCACGTCTCCCTGCTCGCCGGCCTCCTCTCACACATCGGTCTGAAGGACGTGAAGGACGGCAACAAGAACGAGTACCTCGGCGCACGCAATGCCAAGTTCGCGGTCTTCCCGGGCTCGGCGCTGTTCAGGAAGCAGCCGCGGTTCGTGATGTCGGCAGAGCTGGTGGAGACGTCGCGACTGTGGGCGCGGGTCAACGCGAAGATCGAGCCCGAGTGGATCGAACCGCTGGCCGGGCATCTGCTGAAGCGGACGTACAGCGAACCGCACTGGGAGAAGGACCAGGCGGCCGTGATGGCGTACGAAAGGGTCACGCTGTACGGCGTCCCGGTCGTCGCGCAGCGGAAGGTGAACTACGGCCGCGTCGACCCCGAGGTCAGCCGCGAACTCTTCATCCGCAACGCGCTCGTGGAAGGCGACTGGCGCACGCACCACAAGTTCTTCGGCGCCAACCGCAGGCTCCTCAGCGAGGTCGAGGAGCTGGAACACCGCGCCCGGCGCCGGGACATCGTGGTCGACGACGACACGCTGTTCGACTTCTATGACCAGCGGGTGCCCCAGCACGTCGTCTCCGGTGCGCACTTCGACTCCTGGTGGAAGCGGAAGCGGCACGAACAGCCCGATTTCCTGGACTTCGAGCGGGAGATGCTCATCCGGGAATCGGCGGAGGCGGTGACGAAGGCCGACTACCCGGACTCCTGGCGGCAGGGGCAGCTCACGTTCCGGGTGACGTACCAGTTCGAGCCGGGCGCGGACGCCGACGGCGTGACCGTGCACATCCCGCTCCAGGTCCTCAACCAGGTCACGGACACGGGCTTCGATTGGCAGATCCCCGGACTGCGTGAGGAGTTGGTGACGGAGCTGATCCGTTCGCTGCCCAAACCCATCCGCCGCAACTACGTACCGGCGCCGAACTACGCGAAGGCGTTCCTGGAGCGGGCGGTGCCCCTGCAGGAACCGCTGACGGTGACGATGGCCCGTGAACTGAAGCGGATGGTCGGTGTCCCCTTCGAAGCGGACGACTTCGACTGGGCGAAGGTCCCAGACCATCTGCAGATCACCTTCAGGATCATCGACGAGCGGCGCCGCAAGCTGGCCGAGGACAAGGATCTGGAGACCCTGAGGCTCAGGCTCAAGCCGAAGGCGCGCAAGGCCCTCTCCCAGGCGGCAGCAGCGACCGCGTCCCGGACGGGTGGTGAGTCACTGGAGCGCTCGGGTCTGACCGACTGGACGTTCGGCGCGCTCACCCGCGTCTTCGAGACCCGGCGGGCCGGCCAGCCGGTCAAGGCGTACCCGGCGCTGGTGGACGACGGCGACACGGTCTCCGTACGCCTCTTCGACACCGGTGCCGAGCAGGCGGAAGCCATGTGGAAGGGCACCCGGCGGCTCATCCTGCGCAACATCCCCGTGAACCCTGCGAAGTTCGCCTCCGAGAAACTCACCAACCAGCAGAAGCTCGCCCTGTCGGCCAACCCGCACGGCTCCATCCAGGCCCTGTTCGACGACTGCGCGATGGCCGCCGCGGACCAGCTGATCGCCGACTTCGGCGGACCGGCCTGGGACGAGGAGTCGTACCGGAAGCTGTACGACAAGGTGCGCGCGGAGATCGTGGACACCACGGTCCGCACGGTCGGCCAGGTGCAGCAGGTCCTCGCGGCCTGGCAGTCCTGTGAACGGCGGCTGAAGGCCGTGAGCAGCCCGGCCCTGCTCGCGAACCTGGCAGACGTCCGCAAGCAGCTGGACGCCCTTGTGAAGCCCGGTTTCGTCACCTGGGCGGGCATACGGCGCCTGCCCGACCTCATGCGCTACCTGGTGGCCGCGGACCGGCGCCTGCAGCAGATGCCGACCGGTGTCCCGCGGGACACCAGCCGCATGGCGAAGGTCCACGAGATGCAGGACGAGTACGCCTGGCTCCTGGAACAGCTCCCGCAGGGGCGCCCGGTCCCCTCCTCGGTGCTGGACATCCGCTGGATGATCGAGGAGCTCCGGGTCAGCTATTTCGCCCATGCGCTGGGCACGGCATACCCCATCTCCGACAAGCGGATCGTGAAGGCGATCGACGCAGCCGTTCCGTAACCGTACCCTTACAAGGGGTGAGTTCGACCAGGACCCGCACCCTCCTGTACAGTCTCTTCTCGCAGCGCAACACGAGAAGTCGAGCGCCGCGAAACCTGGTCCTGTGGAGCAGTTTGGAGTGCTCGCCACCCTGTCAAGGTGGAGGCCGCGGGTTCAAATCCCGTCAGGACCGCAACACGGAAGGGCCCTCATCGTCACCGGTGGGGGCCTTTTCCGCATGCCGCGGCATGCGGTTCGGACCGGCGGGGATGCGACCCGTACGGCGTTCGAGGGCGGAGGCGTTCGAGCCGAGCGGAACGAGGCGTCACGACACCGGCACCGCACGGCGCAGCCGAACCGACAACGCCGCTTGCTCTTGACGACGTCACATTCGCTCGGTACCCAGAGAACAGGGCCCGTTCCTCCTGTGCGGCCCTGGAGGTGGCGCATGACGGCATCGGCCAGGCACGAGACGCGGGCGCTGCTGAGGGCGCACCTGTCGGCCGCCTCGTCCTACCGACACCTCACCCGCCACTGCCCGATCTGCCACCACCTGCTGCGCCTGGCCATGGACGCCGGCCCCAGGCCCCCGGATGCGAGCGAAGAGGCATCCGGGGACGACCGTCCCCGGAGCGCGTAACCCGAGCCTGCCCCCACACGCCCGGGCGTGGGACGCTGGAACGCGTCGCTCCTCGTCACCCACGCACACCGACGGCACCACCCACCCAGGTGTGTGACGGGAGTCACCGCATGAGTTTTTGAAACGGCAGCGCTTACCCCCGCCCTACAACTAGTCAATTTAATATGTGCAATTGCACCCCCTCGGGGGCCCCGCACAGCCGTTCCGACAACCCTCCCCAGACTCCGACAAGGCCGCTCACAGAGACCCGCCACGCCCCCTCACCAGCACACAAGAATCGCGCTGGACTCGGCGGAGTCCAGCGCGATCCACGACGCACCCTGTGTCGCTTGCCTACAACGTGCTCTTCGGCCTGGGCGAGGGCCCTGTTGGGGCAGGTCCCGCGTCGCTTGGAGCTGAGGTTCGGGCACCCCGGCCGGTTGGGGGACCAGCCGCCTTGCCCGCCTATGCAGTTACTCAGGCCTCGCTGCGCTGCTGCGGGATGCCCGCCAGCAGGGCGCGGACCTCGGCCTCGCGGTAGCGGCGATGCCCGCCGAGCGTGCGAATAGAAGTGAGCTTGCCGGCCTTCGCCCACCGCGTGACCGTCTTGGGGTCGACGCGGAACATGGTGGCGACCTCAGCCGGGGTCAGCAGCGGCTCGGCATCAGGGGTGCGAGCGGTCATGAGCGGCCTCCTCGGGAGAACCGACGTTCTCGGTTCTTTCCTCTAAATTCTGCACCTTGACCCGCGTTGCCCGAAATGGCGGACGCGAGTCGAGTCGGTTATAGGACGAACGGCTTGTCCTCGGCACTACAACTACACCATCTGTCCAGCCCCGTCGGCCAAACCGATGGAATTGCCCTCCCAGGTGTCCATCAGCGACGGAAGCCGATGGACCATGCCATAGCGGACAGTCACGCCACTGTGACGATCAGTCACAGGACGATCAGGAGCCACCAGACCCCCCGAAAGCGTGCAATACGGAGATTCCGCCCACAGTGGAGCACAGATGGACGGACAGAGCCCTCCCCGGACTCCTTGTCCTATTTTGGCACGAGGAGAGGCAAGAGGCGCAAGGGCCCAGTACGTGCGGTCCATCACGCTTCAGCCACCCTTGACACAAAAGCCCGGATCAGGATCAACGTCCCGTCAGCTAGTGAAGTGCCGTTGACCGTACGCCGTCCGATACCGTCTCAGCTGTGATGCACGTCACTTTCTGATCACTTCTGTTGAAACGTCAGTTCACCGAAGCGCCTGTTCGCCCCGAGCGTCAGTTCGCCGAACGCCGGTCCCGCACCGCCCGCCACCGGTCCACGAGCCGCCCGTAAGCCTCTCCGGCCGCTGCTCCGTCACCCCGGCGCAGCGCCTCGATCCCACTGGCCACGTCTGCTGCCGAGTGGTCGCCCTCCAGCTCACCCGCCGGCAGTACGTGCACCAGGCCGCCGTAGTCCAGCTCCACCAGCGAGCGGGGGTGGAACTCCTCCAGCCAGCGGCCGACGTCCACCAGGCCGTCGATCAGCGGGCTCTCCTCGACGGTCTCCTTCAGCGTGCGCAACGCCCGCGCCACTCGACGCCTGGCCTGCACCATGGGGGTGCGGTAGCGCAGTACCGGGGGCACCTCGGCGGTGCCCTTGTCGTAACGGCGCTCCTCGTCCGCGACCAGCACGAACCAGTTCAGCGGGACGTGCCAGGTCGCCGTACGAATCCAGGGGCGGGCATCGGGGTTGCGGGCGAGCCAGCGCTCGTAGTCCTGGGCGGCCTGGCGGCGCACCACGGGGGGCAGCACCGCGTCCAACACCGGCGGGGGCAACTCGTCGGCGAGCTCGTCCAGTGCCTGCCAGCCGCGCAGCCGGGTCCGCCAGGGGCACACGCAGACCACCCCGTCCACTTCCAGCACGAAGGCGTCGCCGCTCTCGTGCACCGGCACCGCTACCGGCGGGGTGGGCAGCAAGTCGGCCAGGGAGCGACGCAGTTCGTCCTGGTAGGACGGGCGGTCGGAACGGCGGGCGTAGCGCGCCCAGTGGCTGCGCTCCGGCTCCGGGAAGGCACCCAGCGGCTCGTACACGCGCAGATAAGCGGCGTAGGGGACGACCACGGAGGACACCTTGGGCACGCCTGCTCCCTCCCCATCGAGCCCGGCTCGAAACCACGGCAAATCGTGCCACGGTCATGCGTGCGGAAAGAGCTCGGGGGAGTGATCCTGAACACTGCGCGGACGGTGGTCGTGCCGAGGCTCTACGCTCATGGCACGGTTTCCGCCACCCGCACGGGGACCCCACCCCACTCGCCGCTAAGTACACAGGAGTCACCACAGTGACCGACGTAACCGGCGCACCTGCTGATGTCCTGCACACCCTGTTCCACTCGGATCAGGGCGGCCATGAGCAGGTCGTGCTTTGCCAGGACCGCGAAACCGGCCTGAAAGCCGTGATCGCCATCCACTCCACCGCCCTCGGCCCTGCCCTCGGCGGCACCCGCTTCTACCCGTACGCAACCGAGTCCGAGGCCGTGGCCGACGCTCTCAACCTCGCGCGCGGGATGTCGTACAAGAACGCCATGGCCGGTCTCGACCACGGCGGCGGCAAGGCCGTGATCATCGGCGACCCGGAGCGCGACAAGACCGAGGAACTGCTGCTCGCCTACGGGCGCATGGTCGCCTCCCTCGGTGGCCGCTACGTCACCGCGTGCGACGTCGGCACCTACGTGGCCGACATGGACGTCGTAGCGCGCGCATGCCGGTGGACCACCGGGCGATCTCCCGAGAACGGCGGTGCCGGCGACTCCTCCGTACTCACCGCCTTCGGGGTTTACCAGGGCATGCGCGCCTCCGCCCAGCACCTGTGGGGCGACCCCTCGCTGCGGGGCCGCAAGGTCGGCATCGCCGGTGTCGGCAAGGTCGGCCACCATCTGGTGAAGCACCTGCGCGAGGAGGGGGCGGAGGTCGTGATCACGGACGTGCGCGCGGACGCCGTCCAGCGGATCATCGACCAGTACCCCGAAGGGGTGACTGCCGTCGCTGACACCGAGGCGCTGATCCGGGGCGGCCAGGTCGGCGGTCTCGACATCTACGCCCCCTGCGCCCTCGGCGGCGCCCTGAACGACGACACCGTGCCGGTGCTCACCGCCAAGGTCGTGTGCGGCGCGGCCAACAACCAGCTCGCCCACCCGGGTGTGGAGAAGGACCTCGCCGACCGCGGAATCCTCTATGCACCCGACTACGTGGTGAACGCGGGCGGGGTCATCCAGGTGGCCGACGAGCTGCACGGCTTCGACTTCGACCGGTGCAAGGCGAAGGCGGCGAGGATCTTCGACACCACGCTGACAATCTTCGCACGCGCGAAGGAAGACGGTATTCCGCCGGCCGCGGCGGCCGACCGGATCGCCGAGCAGCGGATGGCCGCAGCCCGCACGGTCCACGCTGCACACTGATTCGATCGCACACTTGAGCGGTACCCGTCGGCGGGAACTTAGAGAGAACTCTCACTTCCACCGGCGGGTCGTTCCCCGAGAAGTGGTTAAAATCGCCACTGACCAGCGAGGACAGGGCGCCTCGAGGGTCGTGGGCACACGCGCGTGCTGCGGGCGACGTACCGTATGGGCGCGGGCTCAGGTACCGTGGAAGCCCTACGGACCGGCCTCTCCGAGGAGAGTCCGTTCCAGATCATGAACGCGTGTCAGACTCTGGGGCCGTCGAGCCCCGTCGTTGAGGGGGTCGAGCCATGGGGCGCGGCCGGGCCAAGGCCAAGCAGACGAAGGTCGCCCGCCAGCTGAAGTACAACAGCGGTGGGACGGACCTCTCACGCCTGGCCGAGGAGCTGGGCGCATCGACGTCGAACCAGTCGCCGAACGGCGATCGGTTCACGGACGATGAGCAAGACGAAGACCTGTATTCTCGCTATGCCGACCTCTACGAGGACGACGATGAGGGCGAGGACGAAGGTCCTTCACAACACCGTCGCGGCGCTTGACCTTGCATTGAGCACCTGCCCGGTCGATGGCTCAGCCACCGACCGGGTTCTGTGCTACCCGCAGGCTCAGCCCGCGTAGTCGCCCACCAGCTCCGCGCCGGTCTCCTTGTCACCCCGGTCGGTGATCTCGCCGGCGATCCATGACTCGACCCCGCGGTCGGCCAGGGTCGCCAGAGCCGCCTCGGTGGACTCCTCCGGCACGACGGCGATCATGCCGACGCCCATGTTGAGGGTCTTCTCCAGCTCCAACCGCTCCACGTCACCGGTCCTGCCGACCAGGTCGAAGACGGCTGCCGGGGTCCAGGTGCCGCGGTCGAGCACGGCGTGCAGGTCGTCCGGAATCACCCGGGCCAGGTTGGCCGCGAGGCCACCACCGGTGATGTGGCTGAACGCGTGCACCTCGGTGGTGCGGGTCAGCGCCAGGCAGTCCAGCGAGTAGATCCTCGTCGGCTCCAGCAGCTCCTCGCCGAGCGTGCGACCCAGCTCCGGAACCTCCGTCTCCAGGGCCAGGCCCGCACGGTCCAACAGGACGTGGCGGACCAGGGAGTACCCGTTCGAGTGAAGACCGGAGGACGCCATGGCGATCACGGTGTCACCCTTGCGGATACGATCCGCGCCGAGCAGCCGGTCGGCCTCCACGACGCCCGTGCCGGCTCCGGCGACGTCGAAGTCGTCCTCGCCCAGCAGGCCCGGGTGTTCGGCCGTCTCACCGCCCACCAGGGCGCAGCCGGCCAGCACACAGCCCTCCGCGATGCCCTTGACGATCGCGGCGACCCGCTCGGGGTGGACCTTGCCCACACAGATGTAGTCCGTCATGAACAGCGGCTCGGCACCACACACCACGATGTCGTCCATGACCATGGCGACGAGGTCGTGACCGATGGTGTCGTAGACGCCCAGCCGGCGCGCGACGTCGACCTTCGTGCCGACGCCGTCCGTGGCGGAGGCGAGGAGTGGACGCTCGTAGCGCTTGAGGGCGGAGGCGTCGAAGAGCCCAGCGAAACCGCCGAGGCCGCCCAGGACCTCGGGGCGCCGAGTCTTCTTCACCCACTCCTTCATCAGCTCTACGGCGCGGTCGCCCGCTTCGATGTCGACGCCCGCGCTCGCGTAGCTGGCGCCGCCCTCGGCAATAGGGGTCTCAGAAGACATGACCTTGAGAACTTTCGTGTCGTACTGCGTGAACGGCAGCAGGGCTTATGGGCGACGGATCGCGTCGGCGGCGGCCGTGGCGGCGGGCCCGGCGGCCAGTTCGGTCTCCAGGAGCTGCTTGCCGAGCAGCTCGGGGTCCGGCAGCTCCATCGGGTACTCCCCGTCGAAGCAGGCGCGGCACAGATTCGGCTTGGCGATGGTGGTCGCCTCGATCATGCCGTCGATGGAGATGTAGGCCAGGGAGTCGGCGCCCAGGCTGGTGCCGATCTCCTCGATGGTCATGCCGTTGGCGATCAGCTCCGCGCGGGTGGCGAAGTCGATGCCGAAGAAGCACGGCCACTTCACGGGCGGCGAGGAGATCCGGATGTGGACCTCGGCGGCACCCGCCTCGCGCAGCATGCGGACCAGGGCACGCTGGGTGTTGCCGCGGACGATCGAGTCGTCCACCACGACCAGCCGCTTGCCCTTGATGACTTCCTTCAGCGGATTCAGCTTCAGGCGGATACCCAGTTGCCGGATGGTCTGCGAGGGCTGGATGAAGGTCCTGCCGACGTAGGCGTTCTTCACCAGGCCGCTGCCGAACGGGATGCCGGAGGCCTCGGCGTAGCCGATGGCGGCCGGCGTGCCGGACTCCGGGGTCGCTATGACCAGGTCGGCCTCGGCCGGGGCTTCCTTGGCCAGACGGCGGCCCATCTCCACACGGGAGAGGTAGACGTTCCGGCCGGCGATGTCGGTGTCCGGGCGGGCCAGGTACACATACTCGAAGACGCAGCCCTTGGGCTTCGCTTCCGCGAAGCGTGAGCTGCGCAGACCGTTCTCGTCGATGGCGACGAACTCACCCGGCTCGATCTCCCGCACGAAGCTCGCGCCGGTGATGTCCAGGGCCGCGGTCTCGGAGGCGACCACCCAGCCGCGCTCCAGCCGGCCGAGGACCAGCGGGCGGACTCCCTGCGGGTCACGGGCGGCGTAGAGGGTGTGCTCGTCCATGAAGACGAGCGAGAAGGCACCCCGCACCTTCGGGAAGACCGTGTGAGCGGCCTCCTCGATGGTCAGCGGCTTGCCGTCCTCGCCGACCTGGGCGGCCAGCAGAGCCGTCAGCAGGTCGGTGTCGTTGGTGGCCGCAACCCGGGTGGAGCGGCTGTTGTTGTCGTTCGGCAGGTCGGCGACCATCTCGGCGAGCTGCGCCGTGTTGACCAGGTTGCCGTTGTGACCGAGCGCGATCGAGCCGTGCGCAGTGGCACGGAACGTCGGCTGGGCGTTCTCCCACACGGAGGCACCAGTGGTCGAGTAGCGGGCGTGTCCGACCGCGATATGACCTTGGAGCGAACCGAGCGAGGTCTCGTCGAAGACCTGGGAGACCAGGCCCATGTCCTTGAAGACGAGGATCTGGGAGCCGTTACTGACCGCGATTCCCGCGGATTCTTGACCCCGGTGCTGAAGGGCGTAGAGCCCGAAGTACGTGAGCTTTGCGACCTCTTCACCCGGAGCCCAGACACCGAAGACGCCGCAAGCGTCCTGGGGGCCCTTCTCACCGGGGAGCAGATCGTGATTGAGTCGACCGTCACCACGTGGCACGGCACTGAGTGTAGGCGAGGTCGACCACTGGTCCGAATTGGGGATGCGGGCCGGTCACGGGCAAGGCGTTGTGGATCACCTTGTCGCTTTCTTCATTTGTGCTGGTCAGCACGGTTCAGCAGGTTCCAGGGCGGCCGTCTGCGGCGCATCTGTGGGCCGTTCTGAGGCCATGTTCCGCACCCATGAGTGAGGTGTCGCACATCATTCGGCCGTACTGCGGCGGAGCTGGATGCGATCGCCGTCGTCGCCGGTGAGTGTCAGCTCCGCGTCATGGGTCCGAGCGGTCAGCGTGCCGGCGGTGAGCGTGTGGGCGAGAGCGCGTTCGAAGTCCATCCGGTCCCGGTCGCAGGCCATCCGGGTGGTGCGGAGGTCACCGAAAGTGATCCGGTCGCCGTGCACGGTGCCCCGTGCACTGAACCAGTTGCAGCCGAGATTCCCGACCGCGCCACCGTCCTCGCCGATACGGAGATGGGCGGCGGCAGGCGCACGCCGGGCCACACCCCCGGCCGTCAGGCCGTCGACCCGCCAATCGATGCCGGTCACCGGCTGCTGGGCAGTCACCGGACCACTGTCCGCCGCTCTGCCGCCGCAGGCCACCGCGAACAGGACCAGCACGGCCGTCACCGTCAGGGATGCGCACCCTTCGTGCCGTTTCATACGGATTCGACGGTCCGACGGCAGAACAGGTTCCGCTCCGCCGCCGGAGCGGTCCCGCTACGTCATCAGCGGCAGCAGGTCCCCGAGGTCCGCCCGCTCCCCACTAGCGTTCACCTTCGCCTCCGCCACGGCGTCCGTCCAGGTCATGCGCCCGGTGGCAAGCCGGATCCAGGTCAGGGGGTCGGTCTCCACGACGTTGGGCGGGGTACCGCGGGTATGCCGGGGACCCTCGACGCACTGGACGACGGCGTACGGCGGCACGCGCACCTCGGTGGACCCGCCGGGCGCCTTCACCGCGAGGGCGTCGGCCAGCAGCCGGGTGGCGGCGGCCAGGGCCTGGCGGTCGTACGGGACGTCGAGGCCCTCGACGGCGGCGTTGAGGTCGTCCGTGTGGACAACGAGCTCGACGGTACGGGTGACCAGGTAGTCGTCCAGCGGCAGCGCGCCCGCGCTGGTCGCCAGCAGCCGGGTGCCGGGATGCTCGGCGAGCAGGATCCGCAGGCTCCGGTCCACATCGGCGAGATAGGCGTCGAGGTCGGGGTGCTCTGCGGCGAGGCCCCGGGTGAAGCCGGCGATGTCGACGGCGCGGGCGGCGGTGGAGAACGGCCACTCGACCGCCGTGACGTCCCGCTTGGGCGGGGCCGGCAGGTCAAGGGCGCGGTGGACGGCGGTGAGCGCCATGCCCAGGTGCGCGATCAGGTCCCGTACGGTCCAGTCGTCGAGCCGGGTGGGCAGCGCGAGCTGCTCGGGGGCGAGGCCGCGAACGGCCTCCCGGACGCCGGTGAACTGGGCGAAGACCGCGGCGCGGGTCCGTGCGGGGTCGTAGCTGCGGGCACGCTTCTTGGCCGGTGGCATGGCGGTGAGCCTATGCGGGCCCGCCACCGCACGGCGAGCGGATACGGGCCGGCGGGTTGGCCTCCGGCAGCGCGCTCGGGCTCTTCCTGGGCCGCCGGTTCACCGCCGTCGAACCGATCCTGCCTGCACGGCCCGGCCCGCGCTCGGGGCGTGCAGGCGTACGTCTCCGCGCTGGACGCGGCATTCCTGTGCGGGGCCGGGGTGATGCTGCTGTGCCTGCTACTGGCGCTTCGGCTGCCGAAGGCCGGGCCGGCCGAGGCGGAGCCCCTGCGGGAGACGGTGGTGGCCTGAGAGGAGACGGTGGTGGCCTGAGAGCCGAACCGCCCCGCCCCCGGCAGGCGGGCAAGCGACGTCCCACGGTCGCCATCCGGAGGCGGCAGGCACACAGCGCACCTCGACGACCCCACCGGCCGCCGGCTGTGGGCCGCGGCCCACAGCCCTCACCCGGCCGGAGTTCCCGCCCCGGCCCGCGCAGCGCCCCGGCCCACCGGGCAGGGCCCGGCGGGCCGGTTTCACCCACCGCGTCCAGCTCCCCGGGCACGTTGGTCCCCCGGGGTACGGCTCCTACGCCAGCAGCGCCGGGATCGTCCCCTCGTGGGCCTCACGCAGGTCGGCCAGCGAGAGCTCGAACTCGCCCTGCACCTCCACCGAGTCGCCGTCCACGACACCGATGCGGGTGGCCGGAAGGCCGCGCGCAGCGCACATGTCGTTGAAGCGGACCTCCTCCGAGCGCGGCACGGCGACCACCGCGCGGCCGGCCGACTCGGAGAAGAGGAAAGTGAAGGCGTCCAGACCGTCGGGGACGACCAGGCGGGCACCCTTGCCGCCGAGCAGCGCGGACTCCACGACCGCCTGGATCAGGCCGCCGTCGGACAGGTCGTGCGCGGAGTCGATCATGCCGTCGCGGGAGGCGGAGATCAGGATCTCGGCCAGCAGTCGTTCCCGCTCCAGGTCCACGGCCGGGGGCAGACCGCCCAGGTGGTCGTGGATCACCTGGGACCAGGCCGAGCCGCCGAACTCCTCACGGGTGTCACCCAGGAGGTAGATCAGCTGGCCCTCCTCCTGGAAGGCGACCGGAGTACGGCGGGCCACATCATCGATCACACCGAGGACGGCCACCACCGGCGTCGGGTGGATGGCCGCCTCGCCGGTCTGGTTGTAGAGCGAGACGTTGCCGCCGGTCACTGGGGTGCCCAGCTGCTGGCAGGCGTCGGCCAGTCCCCGCACGGCTTCGGCGAACTGCCACATGACCGCCGGGTCTTCGGGGGATCCGAAGTTCAGGCAGTCCGACACGGCGAGCGGCTTGGCCCCCGTGGTGGCGACGTTGCGGTAGGCCTCGGCGAGAGCCAGTTGGGCGCCGGTGTACGGGTCCAACTTGGCGTAGCGGCCGTTGCCGTCCGTGGCAATCGCGACACCGAGGCCCGTCTCCTCGTCCACGCGGATCATGCCGGAGTCCTCCGGCTGGGCGAGGACGGTGTTGCCCTGCACGAAGTGGTCGTACTGCTGGGTGATCCACTTCTTGGACGCCTGGTTCGGGGAGCCGGCCAGCTTCAGGACCTGGTCCTTCAGTTCCTCGCCCGTCTCCGGCCGCGGCAGCCTGTTCGCGTCGTCGGCCTGCAGCGCGTCCTGCCAGTGGGGGCGCGCGTAGGGGCGCTCGTAGACCGGGCCGTCGTGGGCGACGGTGCGCGGGGCGACGTCCACGATCTTCTCGCCGTGCCAGAAGATCTCCAGCCGGTCGCCGTCCGTCACCTCACCGATGACCGTGGCGATGACGTCCCACTTCTCGCAGATCTCCAAGAACCGGTCGACCTTGTCCGGCTCCACGACCGCGCACATGCGCTCCTGCGACTCGCTCATGAGGATCTCCTCAGGAGACAGGGTCGAGTCGCGCAACGGGACGTCGTCCAGGGTGACGCGCATGCCCCCGGATCCGTTGGAGGCCAACTCGCTGGTCGCACAGGACAAGCCCGCCGCGCCCAGGTCCTGGATGCCCACCACCAGCTTCTCCTGGAAGGCCTCCAGGGTGCACTCGATGAGCAACTTCTCCTGGAACGGGTCGCCGACCTGCACCGCGGGGCGCTTCGACGGCTTGGCGTCGTCGAAGGTCTCGGAGGCCAGGATCGACGCGCCGCCGATGCCGTCGCCGCCGGTCCGGGCACCGTACAGAACCACCTTGTTGCCCGCACCGGACGCCTTGGCCAGGTGGATGTCCTCGTGCCGCATGACGCCGATGGCACCGGCGTTGACCAGCGGGTTGCCCTGGTAACAGGCATCGAAGACGACCTCGCCGCCGATGTTGGGCAGGCCCAGGCAGTTGCCGTAGCCGCCGATGCCGGCTACCACGCCCGGCAGCACGCGCTTGGTGTCGGGGTGGTCGGCCGCACCGAAGCGCAACGGGTCCACCACGGCGACCGGGCGGGCACCCATCGCGATGATGTCCCGGACGATGCCGCCGACACCCGTGGCCGCGCCCTGGTAGGGCTCGACGTACGACGGGTGGTTGTGCGACTCGACCTTGAAGGTGACCGCGTAGCCCTGGCCGACGTCCACCACGCCGGCGTTCTCACCGATGCCGACGAGCATGGCCTCCGACCGGGGCGCCTTCTCACCGAACTGACGCAGGTGGACCTTGGAGGACTTGTACGAACAATGCTCGGACCACATGACCGAGTACATGGCGAGCTCCGCACCCGTCGGGCGGCGGCCGAGGATCTCCACCACCCGCTCGTACTCGTCCTTCTTCAGGCCGAGTTCGGCCCAGGGCAGCTCGACGTCGGGGGTCGCGGCCGCATGCTCGACCGTGTCCAGAGGCGTCCTGCTCATGCGTTGACCAGCTTCTTGAGGATCGAGGTGAAGAAGGGGAGGCCGTCGGTGCGACCGGTGCCGATGAGCGGCTCCACGGCGTGTTCCGGGTGCGGCATCAGGCCGACGACGTTGCCGGCCTCGTTGGTGATGCCGGCGATGTCCCTCAGGCTGCCGTTGGGGTTGAAGTCGAGGTAACGGAAGGCGACCCGGCCCTCCGCCTCCAACTTGTCGAGCGTGTAGTCGTCGGCGACGTACCGGCCGTCCATGTTCTTCAGCGGGATGAGGATCTCCTGGCCCGCACGGTAGTCACCGGTCCAGGCCGTTGACGCGTTCTCCACCCGCAGCTTCTGGTCACGGCAGATGAAGTGGAGGTGGTTGTTTCCGAGCATCGCGCCCGGCAGGAGATGAGCCTCGGTGAGGACCTGGAAGCCGTTGCAGATGCCCAGGACCGGAAGGCCGGCCTTCGCCTGCTCGACGACGGTCTCCATCACCGGCGAGAAGCGGGAGATGGCGCCGGCCCGCAGGTAGTCGCCGTAGGAGAAACCACCGGGCAGCACCACGGCGTCAACCTGCTTGAGGTCCTTGTCCTTGTGCCACAGGGCAACCGGTTCGGCGCCCGCCAGACGGATCGCACGCCGGGTGTCGCGGTCGTCGAGACTGCCCGGGAAAGTGACGACGCCAATACGAGCGGTCACTTGGCCGCCTCCACGACGTCCGCGGGCTCTTCCACCTTGACGATGAAGTCCTCGATCACGGTGTTGGCGAGGAAGGATTCCGCAAGATCGTGGATACGGGCGAGCGCGGCCTCATCGACCGGCCCGTCCACTTCCAGTTCGAAACGCTTTCCCTGACGTACGTCCGAGATACCTTCGAAACCCAGGCGCGGCAGCGCACGCTGGACCGCCTGGCCCTGGGGGTCGAGGATCTCCGGCTTGAGCATGACGTCGACTACGACGCGTGCCACTGGCACTCCCGGTGTGTGGTGCTGAGCAGGTTCCTTCAGACTACCTGCACAAAATTTCTACGCGAGTAGATTTGTAGGAAACTACGTGAGGCTCATCACGATCGGGTGTCGAAGCCGTACACCCGCGAAAAGTTCTGGGAAAGTTCGACGGTCCGCCGCCGGTGCCTATTGCACTCAGACACGCGGACGGATTTAGTCGGGCTTCACTTTGCATTGCCGGGCACTGTACAAATGAATTGGCAATAGCCGATACTCGGCACGTCATCGCTGTTGAGCCGTGTCGACGTGCCGCACGAAGGGACCGATATTCGTGGCGCAAAAGGTCGTGGTCACTCTCTTTGACGACATCGACGGCTCGGAAGCGGCGGAAACGATCGCCTTCGGACTCGACGGCAAGTCGTACGAGATCGACCTGAACGAAACCAACGCCAAGAAACTGCGCAAGGCGCTCGCGCCCTACGTGGAGGCCGGCCGCAAGCGGTCACGGTCCGGCAAGGCGTACAAGCAAACGGAGATCGCCCCCGATCCGGCGGCCGTCCGCGCCTGGGCCCAGGCCAACAAGATGGACGTCCCGGCACGCGGACGCATCCCCAAGAAGGTCTACGAGGCGTTCCGCGCCGCGCAGTGAGACCCGCGAAGGGGCGAGCCCCCAGGGTCCGTCAGAGGGCCCTGGGGGCCGTGCACTTGGCCACGGAGACGCTCGGAGCACCTCGACCGGGCGCGTCCGGAGGACCCCGGGACGACCGCAAGGGGGAACCGACTTGCGCTACCCCCCCGTTGATCAGCTAGTGTTTGGGACACGCCGAGGGGCGAGGCCGAGAGGCCGAATCCCGAGAGCCGTGCGGGTGTAGTTCAGTAGTAGAACATCCCCCTTCCAGGGGGAAGGCGCAGTGTGCAATCCCTGTCACCCGCTCTGCACCGCCGTTACGACCACTGCTGTGGATCGGGTAGGCTGGTGCGCGCACCGATCGGTGGGAGCCGGTCGGGAGCAATGCGGACGTAGCTCAGTTGGTAGAGCGCAACCTTGCCAAGGTTGAGGTCGCGAGTTCGAGCCTCGTCGTCCGCTCAGGAACAAGACCCCGGTCTGCTGGACCGGGGTCTTTCTTTTTTTTCCGGATCCACCACCCGCGTCGACCCATCCGGATCCACCACCCGGATACCGCCCAGGACCGATTGCCCTCATCCGTTGTCCAGGGTCTGCCCTGTCTGACCCGTCGTCTGCGGTCCGTTTTCCGAATCCGCCCTGACATGTGTCATGCCGGGCGATGACACCACGCACTGCCGGACCGCACCCGCCCCCGGGAGGCTGGCCTCATGGACAACGACGAACATGAACACGTGATCGAGGCCACCGGCCTCAGACGTGTCTACGGGGGCGGGTTCGAAGCCGTACGCGGGATCAGCTTCTCGGTGGCGCGGGGGGAGATCTTCGCCCTGCTGGGCACCAACGGCGCGGGCAAGACCTCCACGGTCGAACTGCTGGAGGGACTCGCCGCACCGGCCGCGGGGACGGTCCGGGTGCTCGGCCACGACCCCTGCCGAGAACGGGCGGCCGTACGCCCCCGCACCGGGGTGATGCTCCAGGAGGGTGGATTCCCTTCCGAGCTGACCGTCACCGAGACCGCACGGATGTGGGCCGGCTGCACCAGCAGCGCCCGGCCGGAGGCGGAGGCACTGGAGCTGGTCGGGCTCGCGGACAAGCTTCGGGTACGCGTCAAGCAGCTCTCCGGTGGCGAGCGGCGCCGTCTCGACCTCGCGCTCGCCCTGCTCGGCGAGCCAGAGGTGCTCTTCCTCGACGAACCGACGACCGGACTCGACGCCGAAGGCCGCCGTGACACCTGGGAGTTGGTGCGCAACCTGCGTGACAGCGGCACCACCGTGCTGCTCACCACGCACTACCTGGAGGAGGCCGAAGGCCTCGCCGACCGGCTCGCCATCTTGCACAAAGGCCGCATCGCCACCGCCGGAACCCCGGCCGAGGTCACCGCGGGCCGCCCCTCCCGGTTGTCCTTCCGACTGCCCGACGGCTACTTCCTCGGCGATCTGCCGCCCCTCACCGGCCTCGGCGTTTGCGAGCACGAGGCCGACGGCCAGGTCGTACGGCTGCGCACCCGGGAACTGCAGCGGACCGCGACCGCCGTGCTGACCTGGGCCGCGGCGGCCGGAATCGAGCTGAGCGGCCTCGACATGCGCTCCGCCTCGTTGGAGGAGGCGTTTCTCGGAATCGCGCAGGAACAGGATGCGGCCGCATGAGCGGAACCAGGACGAAGACGGTCGGACCGAAGACGGTCGGTCGCCCTGTGCAAGGGGTCCGAGGGGGGACGTACTCAAGGAGGCGGGACGGCATGCGCGCGACCGACATGACGACAAACGCGACGAAGGCGAACACACAGGAGACGAACGCGACGAAGGTGGGCCGTCGTGGCCTACCTGGGGTCCCGGGCCTCGCCCCGGGCGGATCCGCACTCGGCCCCACCGCACGCCGACTACGGGCATTGGCCCGCGCCGAACTCACCCTCCTCATCCGCAACCGTGGCGCCGTCGTCACTGCGCTGGTCGTACCCCTCGTTCTCCCGCTCAGCGTGCGGCCGGCCCTCGACCAACTGGATCTGAAGAAGCAAGGGCTGAGCATGGGCACGGTCCTCCTGACGACCGCGATCGGCTTCTCCTTCCTCTTCGCCGTCTACACCTCCCTGGTCAGTGCCTATGTCGCCCGCCGCGAGGAACTCGTCCTCAAACGGCTGCGCACCGGCGAACTCTCCGACACCGAGATCCTCACGGGCACTGCGCTACCCGCGACCGCCGTCGGCCTGGCCCAGGTCGTCGTGCTGTCCGTCGGCTGCGCCGCGCTGCTGCACATCGGAGCACCCAAGGCACCCCAGTTGCTCGTGCCCGGTGTGCTGGCCGGTCTGGTGGTCAGCGCCGCACTCGCCGCGCTCACCGCTTCGGTCACCCGAACCACCGAGAGTGCCCAGGTGACCGCGCTGCCACTGGTGCTGGTGTCCATGGTCGGCTCCGGGGTCGCGATCCCCGCCGAGGTCCTACCCGGCCGGCTCGCCTCCGTCTGCGCATTCCTCCCGCTGTCCCCGGCGATCCGCCTGGTCCGCGCGGGCTGGAGCGGCCAGTTGAGCGCGCACGAGGCGTTCGGCGCCCTGGCGACCGCCTTGGCCTGGACGATCGCCGCGGTGTTTGCTGTACGACGGTGGTTCCGCTGGGAGCCGCGGCGCTGAGGCAGGGGGACGCACGCATGGTGGGGTCGATACGGCGCTGGCAGCAGCGGCACTGGCGCGGACGCAGCAAGGCCGAGCGGGTCGAGTTGCACACCGTGGTCACCTGGTACTGCACGCCCTGGGTGTTCTTGCTCACCTGGCTGCTGATTCCGCTGCTCGGCGGGCTCGACCGCCGACCCGTGCCCCTGGTCCTCGGTGGGCTCCTCCTCCTCGTGGGAACCCTGCAGTGCGCCACCGCCAACCGGCTCACCCGGCCCGTCCTCGACCACTACCTGGGGCGCGCCAAACTACCGGCCGGCGCACAGTACACCTCGGCGGTCCTGCTCGGGCTGGCGCTGGCACTGGTCCTGGCCCTCACCGCACTGCATGCTGCCGACCCGGTGACGACCCGGTTGGCGATCGGCGCCGGTCTGCTGCCGTTCGGGCTGCTCCACGGGCTCATCGTGCCCGTGCGGGTGTTCCTGCGTCGCTCGGCCGTGCTCGCGCTGCTGCTCATGGCCGTGTCCGAGGTGGCGCGTCCCGACGGACTCGGCCTGTTCATGACCGGCGCGGTGACTGCCTTCGGCGCGCTCCTCTCCCTCCTGGCATGCCGGTGCGGCGCCTGGACCCTGGCGGTGCTCTGGGAAGCGGAGCGCGGCCGCGAAGTGGAGGCTCGGCTCGCCGTCGCCGAGGAGCGCCTGCGGTTCGGGCGGGATCTGCACGACGTGTTGGGGCGGAATCTGTCCGTGATCTCCCTGAAGAGCGAACTGGCCGTGCAGTTGGCCCGGCGGGGCCGACCGGAGGCCGTGGAGCAGATGATCGAGGTGCAGCGCATCGCACAGGACTCCCAACGGGAGGTCCGGGCCGTCGTACGCGGCTACCGGGAAGCTGATCTGGACATCGAGCTCGCGGGCGCACGAGGTGTACTGGCAGCCGCCGGGATCAACTGCGAGATCCACGCGGAGACCGTGGAACTGCCCGCCGAGGTGCAGTCCGCGCTCGGCTGGGTGGTGCGCGAGGCGGCCACCAACGTCCTGCGGCACGGGGACGCTGGACACTGCACGGTGGAACTGCGGATACAGGAGGGGAATGTGGTGCTGACCGTGGAGAACGACGGAGCTGACCACCCCAGCCCCACCGGCAACACCGGCCATATGCGCAGCGAAGACCACGCAGGCGGCGGAGCCGACCGGATACCGGGGTCGCACGGCAGCGGCGGGTCGGGACTCGCCGGGCTGCGGGAGCGGCTGGCCGCCGTGGACGGGTCCCTGGAAGCGACGGCCGTCGGCCAGGACCGGTTCCGGCTGATGGCAGAGGTGCCACTGGTGAACGACGAGGCGTCCCGGCACAACGACGAGGCGTCCCGGCACAAGGACCGGGACACGGAAGCGAGCGGAGCCAGGTGATGAGCGGTCCGGTACGACTGCTGCTCGCCGACGACGAGCATCTGATCCGGGGTGCGCTGGCCGCCCTGCTCTCCCTGGAGGACGATCTCCTGGTCGTAGCAGAGGCCGCCAGCGGTCCCGAGGCACTGGCCATGGCTCGGGCACATCAGCCCGACGTGGCCGTCCTCGATCTGCAGATGCCCGGCGCCGACGGTGTGAAGGTCGCCACATCCCTGCGCACCGAACTGCCCGGCTGCCACGTACTGATCGTCACCGGGCACGGGCGGCCGGGACATCTGAAACGGGCGCTCGCGGCGGGCGTACGGGGCTTCGCCCTCAAGACCGTCAGCGCCCAGCGTCTCGCCGAGATCATTCGCACCGTGCACGCCGGACACCGCTATGTGGACCCCGAGTTGGCAGCCGACGCGATCTCCGCCGGAGACTCCCCGCTGACCGCGCGAGAGGCCGAGGTGCTGGAGCTGGCGGCCGATGGAGCGCCGGTCGCGGAGATCGCCGGGCGGGCCGCACTGTCGCCCGGGACCGTACGGAACTACCTCTCCTCGGCCGTCACCAAGCTCGGTGCCGAGAACCGGCATGCGGCAGTGCGTCTCGCACGCGAGCGAGGTTGGGTATAGTTGCTCTCGCGCCACGGCGCAACGCGGACGTAGCTCAGTTGGTAGAGCGCAACCTTGCCAAGGTTGAGGTCGCGAGTTCGAGCCTCGTCGTCCGCTCCAGATCGAGCCCCCCGGTTTCTACCGGGGGGCTTCTTCGTGCGCTACGACCAGCTGGTGCCGGTCAGCAGCTCGTACGCCTCCACGTACTTCTGCCGGGTCGCCGCCACCACGGCCTCCGGCAACGGCGGCGGGGGCTGCTCGCCCTTGCGGTCCCAGCCGGACTCGGCGGAGGTCAGCCAGTCACGCACGTACTGCTTGTCGTACGACGGCTGCGCACGGCCCGGCTGCCACCGGTCGGCCGGCCAGAAGCGCGAGGAGTCCGGGGTGAGTACCTCGTCGGCGAGGAGCAGTCGGTCACCGTCGAAGCCGAACTCGAACTTGGTGTCGGCCAGGATGATTCCGCGGTCCCGGGCGATGTCCCGGGCGCGGGAGTACACGGCGAGCGTGGCCTGGCGCAGCTGGGTGGCGGTCTCGGCACCGACCTGGCGGACGACCGCCTCGTAGGAGACGTTCTCGTCGTGCTCACCGACCTCGGCCTTGGTGGCTGGAGTGAAGATCGGGGCGGGGAGTTCGGAGCCGTCGACCAGGCCTTCGGGAAGCGCGAGACCGCAGACCGTTCGGGACTCGTTGTACTCCAGCAAGCCGGAGCCAGTGAGGTAACCGCGGGCCACGCACTCCACCGGGACCATCTTCAGCGACTTGCAGACGAGTGTGCGGCCCGCCCAGTCGGCGGGCGCGCCCTCGGGCAGCTCGGTGCTGATCACATGGTTGGCGGCCAGGTCGCGCAGCTGGTCGAACCACCACAGGGAGAGCTGGGTGAGGACACGACCCTTGTCGGGGATCTCCGTGGGCAGCACCCAGTCGTAGGCGGACATGCGATCGCTGGCGACCATCACGAGGTCACCCGCCTCGTTCTGGTACAGCTCGCGCACCTTTCCGGTGTGCAGGTGCACCAGGCCCGGAACCTGGATCGGCTCGGGCTTTTCTACGAATCCGGACACGGTTCCTCCCCGTGGTTCTGTCCCATGCCTCGATTCTCCCGTATGGGGTGATCGGGTGCGGCCGTGGGGTGGGTTGCGTCTCCCGGCGGGCCGGTTGCTGCGGCCGGCGGGTCAGTTGCGTTTGCAGATGCGGTCGAGGAGGTTCGCCGTGGCGCGCTGGATGCGGGGGTCCACGTGACCGGGGCGGTCCAGGGCCGGGGACCACGCGAAGGTGCCGGAGGCGAAGACCCAGGCTCCGGAGGGGGCGCGGTAGAGGGAGGTCTCCTGGTGACGCAGGACTCCGTCATTGTCCGTGTAGGGGGAGTGGGCGAGCAGGATGCGCTCGTCGTGCTCGGGCAGCGGGGCGCGTGGGAAGTACCGGTCGGCCTCGCCAGCGACCAGGCCCGTGATCTCGTCGCCCTCATGCGCGCCGGTCGCCTCCCACAGCCAGTGGCGGGCGTTGCGGACAATCAGCGGGTGCGGCTCGGGCACCCGGCCTGCGTACTGGATGCCGACGAGCTGCTGCTCGGGCCGATCGATCTCCCGCCACAGCACGGATTTGCCCGGCCCCTTGCGCTTGCGACAGGTCAGCAGCCGGTCCGGGACTCCGGATGGGGACGGCGCCAGGTCCACCTGCCAGTACATGGTGTTGGCGGAGAGGAAGACCAGCGAGGTGCCCCGGTCGCGGGCGTCCTCGACGGCGCGGCGCATCGCCACCGACCAGTACTCGTCATGGCCCGGGAAGACCAGGCCCCGGTAGCGGGTGGGATCGACGCGGCCGGCGTGCAGATCGCGGGCCTCGGCGTACCCGAGGTCGTAGCCGTACCGCTCGGCCCAGCGGATGAAGTCGTAGGCGTGGCCGACGTGCAGGGGCAGGCCCGCACCCGCGTAGGGACGGTCAAAGGAGACCGTGGTCGCCGCGTCGGCCTCACCGAGGAGACGGCCCTTCTCATCCCAGGCGTGGTAGAGACTGGCGCCGGTACGGCCGTCCTCCGGATAGAGGTTGTACGCCTGCCAGGTGATGTCGGGCAGCAGCAGGAGCAGGTCGGCGGGGTGGTCGTCGCGGACCGTGAACGGCACATGAGAGCGGTAGCCGTCGGCGGTGGTGAGCACGGCCACGTAGGCGCCGATGCTCCAGTGGGAAGGCACTTGGAGCCGCCAGGACAGCCACCAGTGGTGGCAGGAGACCGTGCGGTCGGCGGCCAGCGGCGGGGGCTGGACGATGCCGGACAGCCGCGGACTGGTGGTGATCTTGGCAGCGCCATCGCCGCCGTAGTGGCCGATCCGATAGACGTCCACGCTGAATTGCTGGGGCGGGTCGACCGTGATGTGGAAGTCGATCGCCTCGCCGGGCGTAACCGTGCCGGTGGCGGTGAAACCCTTGATCTGGCGGTGCACGTCGTCCGCCGAGCGAGGCCCGGAGTCCGCCGTACGAGGCGCGGGTACCCGGGGGTCGCCCGAGGCATCGGCGGGCCGCTGCGGGCTCGGGTCGACGTACCAGGGCACGACATGACCAGTGTCGTCGAAGTAGGTCTCGCTGCCCCGCAGCCAGGGCACCGGGCCCAGGCCGAAGGGATCTGTGACGGCGTGCGCGAGTGCTCCGGACTCCCAGCGGCGGATGTGGTCCAAGGCCATGAACGCTCCCCTCCCTCGTACCCCCGTGTGCTGTGTAGGTGGTGCTCGGCCTTACCGTCGTATGTCGCATGCCCTTGCCACGCGCGTGGTCGGTCCCAGCACATCACATAACGCACGAGCCCGGTCACTAGTCGTTGCGAATTGACCTGAACTGGAAGTCGCAGCTCCGTTAGGGCAGTTGGGGCAGCGGCGCGCCCCTGCGCACCCCTGTGTCAGACGAGCCGCACGGGCTTCTCGGGGCGTATCCCGGAAGCGGCCAGCCAGTCGCGCAGCGGGCCCGGGTCTCCGTCCTCGATGAGGCTGAAAACCTTCGGTGTCAGGTCAGCGGTCCGTTCGCCGCCCAGCAGCAGGGACGGACCGTCCAGCCAGTCCAGGGCCGGCGACCCGCCGGCGGTATCGACGGCCGCGCAGCACACCATCGCCGTGACGTGGTCGGCGAGCAGGTCACGGGCGGTGCGCGGGGGCTGCAGCGGGAAGAGCGGCAGCCCGCCGTCGTCCCACTCGGCGCGTTCGGAGCTCTGGCCGACGGCACTAGCACCTCGCGGCACGGCGGCCTCCTCCCGAGCCAGCTCGGCGCTCAGTCCCGCGGCGAGAACGGCACTGCGCTCGGTCCCGGAGTCGGTGTCATCGCCGTCCCCCAGGCCGTCGTCCTCGTCGTCACAGGAGTGCAGAACGCCCAAGGCACCAGAAGCGTCACAGGCCTCGGAGACGTGGCCGAGGCCGGACGGATCGGGGCCAGACGGATCGGGGCCGGAGGCACTCTCGGGAACGCCGGTCCGCGCGCCGGAGCCCCCGGTGCCGTCGGGCACCTGGTGCGGCTGTACGGAGTGCCCGGAGGTGGGTTCGGTCAGGTGGTCCAGGACCCGGGCCAGAGTCGGGCCGCCCGAGTCGGGTGCCGTCGGGTCCGGGGAGGCATGGACGCCCAGGGAGTCCAGGACGCGGTGCAACCGGGCCGCGTCGGCGCGCCAGGTGCGATCCACGACCTCCTCCGGGTAGGCCTGCCAGTCCACCGGGGCCCAGTCGGGGCCGGGCTCGGCCGGGCCGCCGTGGAAGAGGCGGGCAGCGAGCAGCGAGGCCGCCTCGTCCACCACGCCGGGCTCCTCCAGCAGGTCGCAAGCGGGACGCTCACCGAGCCGGGAGGTGAAGTTCTCGGCCAGCCGGTCACGCCGGGACAGCTCGGTCAGCGCGGCCACCACACCGACGTCCAGCCGGGCGGGCCAACGGCCCATGCGCCAAGCGGGAAGAGCGACCCTGGTCAGCAGCCGGTCCCAGCCGGCGTAGGCGAGGCCGACCTGTTCCTGGGCGACGATCCGCAGGCCGTAGTCCACCGTCTGCGCCCGCTCGGCCGCCGCCGCAGCGACCCCGCGCTCCATCTGCGTCGCGTGCTCCCGGCAGCCCCGCAGCAGCAGCCGGGCCACCCAGCCGAGGACCGCGCACACCCCGCGGACCGGCAGACAGCGGCCGGGGGTCGAGGCGACGGCCACCGCCGCATCGAGACCGCTCACGAAGCGGCGGGCGGCGGCTATGTCCGGATGGGCAGAGGGGCCCGTACCGGCGATGACCGGGGCGATGACCGCGCGCAGCTCACCAACCCGCATCCACCACAGGAACGGTGAACCGATGACGAGCACCGGTGCGGCGGGGGTACGGCGGTGGGCGCGCCGCCCCGGGCCCGGTGTCTCGTCGGGCCCCGGAGGCGGGGGCGGGCCGTGCGCCGCATGGGTACGGTCCTCCAGCCAGCTGTCGCAGTCCGGGGTGACCGCTATGGCTGAGGGGGCCGGCACGTCGAGGCGATCGGCGAGGTCGCGCACCATTCGGTACAGGTCCGGGGCGGCCTCCTCCGCGACCGGGACCGTGGGACTCACTGCAGGGCGGGCCCTGGCCAGGACCAGGGCGACACCCGCAGCGGCCAGCAGCACCAGAACGGCGAGTACGCTCACGATCCAGCGGGCGGTGTCCCAGCCCCGCCCGACGAGATGGCCGGTCGAACCGCCAGTCAGCAGGATCACCGCGGCACCCGCGGGCAGCAGGGCCACGCCCAGTGCCCGGCCCCGGACCCGGAGCACGGCGACGGCCCGTGAGCGCGCGGCCTGCGCACCCACCTCCATACCCATTCCGGTCACGTGCCGACCTCACCCCCTCCCTGCCGATGCAGTGCCGCCCTGGTCTTGCTCACTCCCCCACTGTGGCACCCCTCACTGACATCGCAATGCCAGTGGGCCAAGTGCCGGAACGCTTGCGCGGCACCCTAGTTGGGGCCTCGGCCCCCGTCAGCCGGATGGGGGATTGCTCACCCGATGGAATGGCTTTGGTCAGAGCTGGGTGACAGACGGCAAAGATCAGGCCCCGGATCGTGGATCCGGGGCCCGGGCTGCCAGAAGGGCAGGTCAGAGGCTTGGCACCTGCGCTGCCTTCGCTGCGATGTCGGTGCGGTGCTGGGAGCCGTCCAGGCCGATCCGGTCCACCGCCCGATACGCCCGCTCACGTGCCTCGGCCAGGTCCTTCCCGGTGGCCGTGACGGAGAGCACCCGTCCTCCGGCGCTGACGACGGTGTCGCCCTGCCGCTTCGTCCCGGCGTGCAGCACGTACGCGTGCGGAGCGTCTTCAGCGGCCACCATTTCCAAGCCGGTGATCGGGTCGCCGGTGCGGGGGGTGCCGGGGTAGTTGTGCGAGGCGACGACGACGGTGACGGCCGCTTCCTCACGCCAGCGGAGGGGCTCCAGATCAGCGAGAGTGCCGTTCGCGGCGGCGAGCAGCACACCGGCCAGCGGGGACTTCAGCCGGGCCAGCACGACCTGGGTCTCGGGGTCACCGAAGCGGGCGTTGAACTCGATGACCCGGACACCGCGCGAGGTGATCGCGAGCCCGGCGTAGAGCAGGCCGGAGAAAGGGGTCCCGCGGCGGCGCAGCTCGTCCACGGTCGGCTGCAGTACCGTCTGCAGCACCTCGTCGACCAGCTTGGGGTCGGCCCACGGCAGCGGCGAGTACGCACCCATCCCACCGGTGTTAGGGCCCTCGTCGCCGTCCAGGGCGCGCTTGAAGTCCTGGGCGGGCTGCAGCGGCACGACGGTGCGACCATCGGTGATGGCGAACAACGACACCTCGGGGCCGTCGAGGAACTCTTCGATGACCACCCGGTCGCAGGCGTCGGCGTGCGCCTTGGCCACCCCGATGTCGGAGGTCACCACAACGCCCTTGCCCGCGGCGAGTCCGTCGTCCTTGACGACGTAGGGCGCGCCGAAAGCGTCGAGAGCCTCCGCAGCTTCCTCGGCGGTGGTGCACACGTAGGAGCGCGCCGTCGGCACTCCGGCCGCTGCCATGACGTCCTTGGCGAAGGCCTTGGAACCCTCCAGCTGCGCGGCCTCCCGAGACGGGCCGAAAACCGGGATGTCCGCCGCCCGGACAGCGTCGGCCACGCCGGCGACCAGCGGGGCCTCCGGGCCGACAACGACCAGGTCGGCACCGAGGCCGGTGGCCAGCGACACCACCGCCCCACCGTCGAGCGGGTCGACCTGGTGCAGCTCGGCCACCTCGGCGATGCCGGCGTTGCCGGGGGCGCAGTGCAGCGCGGTGACGTCGGGGTCGAGGGACAGGGAACGGCACAGGGCGTGTTCGCGGGCGCCGCTGCCGATGACGAGGACCTTCACGGGGTCAGCCTACTGGCAAGGCCACCGAAGGCCGGGAGCCGGGTTTGCTGGAGCTTCCTCCAAAGGAGCTGGGCCGGCGCCCTGATGGCCTTCCGGTCCCTACTCGCTGGAGAACTCCTCCACCACCGTCGCCCCCAGCTCACGCACGATCAGTTCGTGGCCGGAAAGGGCCGACTCATCCAGATCCGGATCGTCATCCTCGGGAATGTCGTCCTCGGGTGCGACGGGGGGCGGCTCGGATGCCCTGGCCGGTTGGGGGGCGGCCGGTGCCAGGCCGGCCGGGGAACCGCTCTGCGGGGGTGCGGAGGGGGGCCGGGGGGCCGAGGGTCGGGGTGCGGCCGGTGCGCCGTGGCCGGCACCACCGGGCTGAGCCCCACCGTAGCCGCCGGAGCCGGACATGGCCGGGGGACCACCGTAGCCGCCGGAGCTGCCGGAGGCGCCGCCGGACACCATGGCGGAGCCGCCGGACGGGTCGACAACCGCCTCGATCTTCCAGTGCACGTGGAACTGTTCGGCCAGTGCCTGCCGCAGCACGTCCTCGCTGCCGCTGCCGGCGAAGTTGTCGCGGGCACCGGCATTGACGAAGCCGATGTGGAGGGTGGTGCCGTCGAAACCGGCCACCTGGGCGTTCTGGCTGAGCAGGATCCAGGTAAAGCGGCGGCGGTTCTTGACGGCTTCCAGGATGTTCGGCCAGAGCGCACGGGGGTCGAGTCCGCCGGTGGGCGCGGCCTGGGCCGGCGCCGGTACCGCGGGGGCCACCTGCTGCTGCGGGGAAGCCGGGGCGCGGCCGGGGGCCGGCGTCTGCGGGGCGCCGGGGGCGGGAGCGGCAGCCGTGGGCCACCCACCGGGACGCCGTCCGCTGCCGGCGGGAGCGGCGGTGGGCCAGGCGCCGGGAGCCTGAGCAGCGGGGGGAGCCGTCGGCGGCGAAGGGGGTTGGGCCGCGGGAGCGGGAGCCGTAGTCCCTGCCGGAGTCGAGGCGGGGACAGCCCCGGGGACAGCCCCGGGTACAGAGGCGCGAGCGGGTGCAGGGGCCTGCGTAGGGGTGGATGCGGGGACGGGGTCAGACGCTGCGGGAGCCGCCGGAACCTCCGCAGGAGGCGAAGTTGCCGGAACGGCGCCTGCTCCGCCGCCGCCCGGGGCACCCGCGCCCCGTACTGCCGCACGGACCGCCGCGGGCCCACCACCGGGCGGTACGGGGGCACCGCCGACGTGGGCCTCGGGGTCGGGCGTATAGCCCATGGCGGGCGCACCGGCACCGCCCGAGAAGCTGACCCCGCGCTCCAGACGGTCGAGGCGGGCCAGCACCGAGCGCTCGTCACCGTAGGCGGCGGGAAGCAACACGCGCGCACAGATGAGTTCCAGCTGGAGACGGGGCGAGGTGGCGCCCCGCATTTCGGTCAGGCCCTCGTTGACCAGGTCGGCTGCACGGCTCAGCTCCGCGGCGCCGAAGGTGGAGGCCTGAGCCTGCATGCGCTCCAGAACATCCACGGGGGCGTCGATGAGGCCCTTCTCGGTGGCGTCCGGTACGGCGGCGAGGATCACCAGATCGCGCAACCGCTCCAGCAGGTCAGCGACGAACCGGCGAGGATCATTTCCGCCCTCGATGACGCGGTCGACGACCTCGAAGGCCACGGCTCCGTCACCGGTGGCGAAGGCCTCGACCACGGAGTCGAGGAGGGAGCCGTCGGTGTACCCGAGGAGCGCCGTGGCCATGGCATATGTCACGCCCTCCGCCCCGGCGCCGGCGAGGAGCTGGTCCATGACGGACATCGAGTCACGCACGGAGCCGGCACCGGCGCGCACGACGAGCGGAAGCACACCTTCCTCGACGGGGATGCTCTCTCTCCCGCACACGTCGGCGAGGTAGTCCCGCAGCGTGCCCGGAGGGACGAGCCGGAAGGGGTAGTGATGGGTCCGGGACCGGATGGTCCCGATGACCTTCTCGGGCTCGGTGGTCGCGAAGATGAACTTGAGGTGCTCCGGGGGCTCCTCCACGACCTTCAGTAGCGCGTTGAACCCGGCCGACGTGACCATGTGGGCCTCGTCGATGATGTAGATCTTGTACCGGCTGCTGGCGGGCCCGAAGAAGGCCTTCTCACGCAGCTCACGGGCGTCGTCCACGCCACCGTGGGAAGCGGCGTCGATCTCGATGACGTCGATCGAGCCCGGCCCGTTCCTGGCCAGGTCCCGGCACGACAGGCACTCGCCGCACGGTGTCGCGGTGGGACCCTGCTCACAGTTCAGGCAACGGGCCAGGATGCGTGCGCTGGTGGTCTTCCCGCACCCACGCGGTCCGCTGAACAGGTACGCGTGATTGACCCGGTTGTTCCGCAGCGCCTGCTGCAGCGGGTCGGTGACATGCTCCTGCCCGATGACCTCGGCAAAGGTTTCCGGGCGATAGCGGCGGTACAGCGCGAGAGACGACACGTATACGAGGTTATAGGCGCCCGCTGACAACGGGCCCCGCCCGAGGCCACCCCCGCGCGCCCACGGCCACTCCCGGGCCCCGCCGGGAACGCAAGCGCCCCCCACGCACCCGCCAGAGCCAACCTACCCTTGCTGCCTTCCGGCCCTGGGGGAGTTCAGTCAGATAGCGCCGCGTGAGGGGCTCCGCACAGGGTACCCGATGCTGGCCCGCAAGAACGAGTTCGCGAGCACTCCCCTCGGTCATGTAATGTTTCCGGCGGAGGATTCGCCTAGAGGCCTAGGGCGCACGCTTGGAAAGCGTGTTGGGGGCAACCCCTCACGAGTTCGAATCTCGTATCCTCCGCCAGTGCCTCACCGGGCACGATGTCGAAGGGCCCCACCGTTCGCGGTGGGGCCCTTCGACGTTGAGGGTTGCAGTTTGGGTTGCAGTTACCGAGATCAACCGCTGGGACGGCCCTACTCCGCCAACAGCCGGCCGACATCCTCCTGCGTTACTGAAGATCCCTAACGGATGGCCCGCTGGGGCCAGTGCCTGGTCATGTCGGACTGAGAGCTGCCCGGCCAGACAGCGGAGAGACCGGACCGCAATCACTACCGGCCCCAGGAGAGCCCACGACCGACGGACGGATTCGCAAGCGACAGTGCTCTGTCTCGCGGCCCCGCCAGCGGGCCGGAAGCCAAATAACATTCTCTGCTTGAGGTGACGGGTCCTCAGTCGACCCGCGGGGAGAAGGTAGGGGAACGTGGCAGCCGAGCCGATGCCCACGAAGCCGATCAGTCCAGCCGCATACGGTGCGCTCGGATCCGCCCTCAAGCACATCTTTTGGTACAAGGGTGACCTCGAAGGCTTCATCCGCCGGTGGGCCAAGGGATACCCAGAGCTCCTCGCTGCACTCGACTTCTCTGGCTACAAATGGCAGACCGCCGAGGAGTTCGTGGACCGGCTGCACGGCAACGAACGGCGGTATGGCGACCTGTCGATCAACCTCATGGTCGAGGTTTCGGAGATGACGAGCTTCCCCAAGCTCAAGCGGCACGAGGATGCCGACACGTTGATCACCGAAGCTCTGGAGGCAGTGGCGGCACTGAAGGCTTGTGTGGACCGGCACCGGGGCCTCATCGCGGACGAGGCGCGCTTCACGAGCGACCTGGCGGAGCACCGCGCGGCGACCGAGACCCGCCGCAGTTTTGCTCAGCGACTGTCGGAGCTGAAGGACGAGTTCTTGCGCTTGGAGGCAGAACCCAATCGACAGAAGGCCGGACGTGAGTTCGAGCCATTCCTCAACCAGCTCCCCTCTCTGACACCGTTGGGTGAGACGCCCTGAAATGATCAGATATTGTGGGCGTGCACGACAGGAGCACCCATCCGCATGTCCCGTACCAATTCTTCCGAGCAGGTTCCCGCTCCGCGGCCGAAGCGTCGTCGCTTCTCGGCCGAGTACAAGTTGCGCATCGTCGCCGAGTACGACGCCGCCCCCGCCGGAGACAAGGGCGCGATTCTGCGCCGGGAGAGGCTGTACCACTCCCACGTCATCGAGTGGCGTCAGGCCAGAGACGCCGGCGCGCTGGAGAAGCTGACCGACCACCGCACCAGCCCCACCCGCCCGAAGAAGCACCCCGCCGAGGCCGAGAACGACAAGCTGCGGCGTCAGGTGGAGCGGCTGGAGAAGGAGGTTGCGAAGCGGGATGCCGCGCTGGAGGTGCTGGGAAAAACACACGCGCTCTTGGAAGCACTCTCCAAGAGCGCGGACTGAAGGACGCCCTGGAGCCGCTCCTCCACGAGGCCGTGGAGGAGCTGACCCCGTACCTGGGCATCGTGGCGGCGTGCCGGATCGCCGGACGCTCCCGGGCCACCCATCACCGGCGGCTGAACCCGGCCCCGCCCAGACCCAAGGCGCCGAGGCCCACGCCGGTCAACGCCTTGTCGGACACCGAGCGGCAGGCGGTGCTGGAGCTGATGAACCGGCCCGAGTACGTGGACCTGCCACCCGCGCAGATCTACGCCCGGGAACTGGACGACGGCCGCTATCACTGCTCCGAGCGCACCATGTACCGGATCCTGAAGGAGGCCGGGCAGGACGGTGAACGCCGCCGTCAGGCCACCCACCCGCCCCACACGGTTCCCGAGCTCGTGGCCGACGGCCCCTCGCAGGTATGGAGTTGGGACATCACATGCCTGGCCGGCCCGGCGAAGGGAAACTGGTACCACGGCTACGTCATCCTGGACATCTACTCCCGCTACGCCGTCGGCCACACCGTCGAGGCGGCCGAATCCGCCGCGCGGGCCGAGGAGTTGATCCGTGAGGCGATCGACCGCAACGGGATCGTGCCGCACACCGTGCACGCCGACCGCGGCACCTCCATGACGTCCAAGCAGGTCTCCCAGATGCTCCTCGACCTCGGCGTGACCCGTAGCCACTCCAGGCCCAGGGTCAGCAACGACAACCCGTTCAGCGAGAGCCAGTTCCGCACCACGAAGTACCAGCCGGACTACCCAGAACGCTTCGATTCCCTCGCCCACGCGCGGGAGTGGATGGACGCGTTCATCTCGCACTACAACCACGTGCACAGGCATTCCGGGATCGGCTACCACACCCCCGCCAGCGTCCACTTCGGCACCGCCGAACTCGTCCGCGAGCAGCGGGCGGCCACCCTCACAGCCGCCTTCGAGCAGCATCCCGAACGCTTCAACCGCCGCCCCGCACCACCGACGATTCCCCAGCAGGCATGGATCAACGACCCCGCCAGGCGGCGTGAACCACAGCAACACAACTCATAGCCGCACATACGTTTCATTTGACTTGACAGCTACCGCTCTTCCGCCTGTTCGACCTGGACCCGCGACTCTCCTACAGCCTGTCTTACGAGCAGATCGATGGATCCATCACGTACGACACGGACGTGTACATCGTGGAGGCGAAGTGGTTGAAGGAGCCGGTTGAGGTCCACTACCTTGGCAGCTTCGTCGAGAAGGTGCGACACAAGGGCAAGAACGCGCTCGGCTTGTACATAAGCGTGCGCGGGTTCACAAAGGGCGCCAAGGAGCGCTACGCCGAGGGGACGTGCTTCATCACAATGGAGGGCGTCGACATCTTCGCCGTGCTCGACGGGCACACCACGCTCGATGAGCTGCTAAGCCGCAAGAAGCGTCACGCCAACGACACAGGCAGTTGCTACTACCCGGCCTCGTTGATGATGAGTGAATGACCCGCTGCGGCTCGGCCGCACCCCCGGGCCTGCGGTGCTGAACACGACGGGGTACACCCGCCCGAAACCTCGCCGTGAGGTGAGGGCCCGGTGGGGAAACCGCGCCCTCACCCTCACAGAGGGTTCGGTCAGTCAGTTACCTGCTCCCAAAGCAACCCGCCGATCTTGTCGGCGGTGTCCTTGAGCACCCGGTCCGTCAGGTGCTGGTATCGCCGACGCATGCGGGCGGACTGGCCGGGCCCCCATCCCATGATCACGTCCACGACGGTGTCCGGAACCCCGAGGATGAGCAGGACGGTACCTGCGGTGTGACGAGCGTCATGGAGTCGGCCGTCACGGATGCCCGCAGCCTTGAGCAGAGGTTCGGCAGGCTGCTGCGGGAGTTCCACCGGATCGGCTCGAACCTCAACCAGATCGTCCGCGCGATCCACAGCGGCGACTTGCCCGACCGTGCCGAACAGGTCCTGGACGAACTGCACCAGGTCGCGCGGCTGGCACGTCGCGCGCTGGAGCAGGTTCTGGCGGGTGGTGGTCGCCGTGGTGCCTGACGTTTCCACTGGGGATCGCACTCGCGGCCTGCTCTCCTACCTCTTCGGACCGGGCCGCCGCAACGAGCACACCGACCCGCACATCGTCGCCGCCTTCGCCATGCCCGGTATCACCGACCCCGGACGCGTCCCCCTCGACGAGCACCAGTCCGCGCTGTCCGAACTTGCGCAGTACCTCGACCAGCCGGTCGAACTGCGTCGGCAGCGCACCGGGAAGAAGGTGCCGCAGCACGTATGGCACTGCCCTGTCCGCACAGCCCCCGGTGACCGCTACCTCACCGACACCGAATGGGCCGAGGTCGCCCGCCGCGTCGTCCACGCCACTGGCATCGCCCCGCACAGCGACGACTCGGGCTGCCGGTGGATCGCGGTGCGGCACGCCGAGGATCACATTCACATCCTGGCCACCAGCGTGCGCGAGGACGGCCGGCGCCCCCGCAACAAGGGCGACGGCCGGCGCGCCCAGGCCGAGTGCCGCAAGATCGAGATCGAACTCGGGCTTCGGCGCCTGAAGTCCGGCGACGGCACCGCCCCGAAAACACCCACCGGGGCCGAGGTGGCCAAGGCCGAGCGCCAGGGCCGGAAGACGACCACGCGGCAATGGCTGCGCGAGCACGCATACGCCGCAGCAGCCGCCGCGCGCGATGAGCACGAGTATTTCGCCGTACTCACGGCCCTGGGCATCAAGGTCCAGACACGGATCGGCCCGGGGACCGGTGAGACCACCGGCTACAGCCTCGCCGCCCCCGGCGACACCGACGCCAACGACGAGCCGATCTACTACGCCGGCTCCACCCTCGCCCCCGACCTGTCCCTCAACCGCCTGCGTGAACGCTTCCTCCCGACCCCCGCCGACACCACGGTCAGGGCATCGGTCCGGAACGGCCAGAGCACGAAGGCCGACGCATGGAGGTGCGCGGAGACCGAACTGCGCACCACCCACACCTTCCTCCTCTGGCCGGAGGACGGACATGACCAAGAGGCGTTCGACAGGCAGGTACAGGCCCAGGCGGCAGCGTTCGCCGAACTGCTCCACAACACCGCCGCCACCGCCCCGAAGGGAGCCCGAGCCGAACTGCATGCCGCAGCAGCCGCGTTCGACCGCGCGAACCGCTCCGCGATCCGCGCCGAACACCAGAGCGCATACGCTCTACGGCAGGCAGGCAAGGAACTGATGCGCGCCGTCGGCGGCGAGGACGGCTCCGCCGTGGTAGCCCTGCTGGCCACCGCGGTCTACGTACTGATCGCCCTGGACCACTGGCACCAACAACGCGGACACGAGCAGCAGGCCGCCGCCGCACGGCAATCCCTCACCCACCTGCAGGCCGCCTACCAGCACACCGCCCGACCTGTGCTCGCCCGCCTGGCCGAACGCACCCCCGGACCGGACGAGACCCGACGCCTCGCCGCAGCCGTCCAGGCGGTCGTACCCGAGCACGCCCAACGCATCCTCACCGACCCGGCCTGGCCCGCCCTCGCCACAGCCCTGGCCCAGGCCGAGTCCGCCGGCACCCCACCCCGGCACGCACTCACCGCTGCCGCTGGACGACGCGAACTGGACAGCGCCGACCACCCCGCCCAAGTCCTCACCTGGCGACTCCGCAACAACACCGCCGACCAGACAAACGCCCGCACCCGGGCGGCCACCACCCGCACCCGCCAAGCGACGACCACCAGCACCCAGTCCACCCCCACACCAGCCGCCGTCCAGCGGCCTGACGACACCCTGCGCCGCAGGCGCTGACACCAACGCCGGGGATGGCTGTCCACACTCGCCACGTCTCGGGCCGAGGCCGATGCTCTCCTCCAAGGCCGTTCAGAGACTGAACATGCCCCGCGTCCAAAACAGAACAACAGCCGGATCCGTGTTCCCTCGGGGAACAGTGTCCTCCCGCAACGGGAGGCCACGCTCGGCGCTGAATCGTTCTCAGAGGTCGCCACGCTGGCCGACCGGGTGCGGGTGCTGGGCCCTGGTGGGCTCTTTCTCCGCTCGCCCGACTGCGGCTGTGCCGGAAACGGGGATACTGCGGTCGCGGCGCTGACCTGCTGAGATCGTCAGGACGAAGACGGGATCAGTCCCGGGTGGCGCCTTCGGGCCAGATGATCCGGACCGGCACTCCCTTCTGGCGGGCGTAGGCGACGACGTCGGCCGTGCCGCCGTAGCCGCGCGCGGGAAGGCCGTCCCAGACGGCGAGGAGTTCGTCGGCCTGGTCGACGAGGAGTTCGCTGCCGGCCATGTGCGCGTCGGAGCCCGAGGAGTCGAGGCCGGTGCGGTGCGTTCGTCCGGCCCTGGCGAGGAGGGCGTCGAAGGTCGGATGGTGCCAGTCGGGCAGGTCGGCGCGGTACTGCTCGGCGGGCAGCACCGCTTCGAGCTGGCCGCCATGGTCCAGGATGGTCTGGGCGAACCAGGAGTCGGGGCCGTCCGCGAGGCAGCTCAGGCCGACGAGGTCGGCGGAGGCGTACCCGCCGACCGTCTCGGTGAGCAGTGCGCGTACCTGCCGCTCGACCGCCTCGGGCAGGCCGCGGTGTCCGGTGATGCCGAGTCTCATGGATGTCGTTCTCCTGACGGGGTGGGGTCCGACGGTTACAGATACGCGTCGTGCAGCTTGGCGTCGAAGTCGCGGATGAGGCTGGGCGGATTGGCTGAGGTGTAGGTACGGCGGAAGGCGCGGGCGCGTTCGACGACGCGGCCGGAGCGCAGCGTGAGTCCGGCGTCGAGTGAGCGGGCGGCCAAGGCGAAGGCGGTGTCGAGGTTGCCAGCGGCCATATGCCCGGCGGCGACGTCGAGTCCGAGCAGGGCGCGCTGCTTCACATGGTGGGAGGAGAGAGCGGCGGTGGCGTCGTCCAGAGAGGTGAGCACCCACCGCGGGCGGGCAAGCCGGGCACCGCAGGTGACGCGGGCGGCGGCGACCTTGCGCTCGTCGAAGGCGAAGACCCACGGCCAGGGTGGGGCGTCCTCACCCGGGATCTGTTCGACCTCGGAGGCGCTGACGAGCAGAGCCTGGTCGGCGGCTCGCCCGTCGCCCGCCGTCGCGTGGGCGACTGCTTCGAGTGCTGAGAGCCAGGCCGCCGCTATGGCAGGGAATTCGGTGCCGAGCTGGCGGCGGGCGCCCCGAATCAGGCCGAGCCCCTGGGAGACGTTGCCGGCCTCGACCTCGAACTGGGCGAGACTGCCCTGCTGGTACGCGATGAGCAGCCGGTCCTGGGACCTACGGGCGGCCTTGATCGCCGCGCCGTACCAGGTGCGAGCCGATCCCGCGTCGGCCATGTCCCAGCTCAACCAGCCTGCCAGACTGGCTACTTCGCTGCCGACAGCCGCCAGCTCGGCACGGGCGACTTGGTCCGGCGCCTGCGAGGCGACCGTACGCACCAGACGCATGTGCCCCTGCACGGCGTCCGAGAGCTGCCGAGCCGGCACCGTGGCGTCCAGGCGACGGTACGCGCTTGTCGCGACACGCAGCACCTCGGCCTGGTCGGCTCCCGTCTGGGGCAGTCGTGGCAGCGCACCCGTGATGCCGGCGGGCGCCGCAACGGCAAGCGCCCCTGCGATGAACTGGCGCCGTTCCACTGGTTCAAGTCCCTCTGCTGGCGCGGCGGGCACCGAGCCGGTTTCCGCGAGTCCGACCAGGGTCGGCGGAATGCCGAGGTGGCCGGCGGCTCTCGCGAGAATGGTCATGTTGTAGTCGCCGACACCCCGCTTCTCCATCCGGGATACCGCCGACTGTGACAGGCCACAGGCGTCGCCGAGCTGTCTCTGGGTCATACGCGCCGCTCTGCGAGCCACCTCGATGACACGCCCGTAGTCGCCCGCCCTGGAGGCTTCGCGGGCGACGCCTCCCGACCAGTTCATGTCCGCTTCCCCCTCACGGTATGTACCGGGCCCGCCGGTTCGCGAATCGGGATATGCGTCCACCGCATACGCGCATGAATGCCCCGCATCAACGCTCGCCGTTCCCCCGACACAGGCGTTTTCCTCATGACGCACCCCGTGACGACATGGTCACCGCCCGCTGCCTGACGAGGAGGGACGCGCAACGATGCGGCTCCACCAGGGAAGATCCCGATCGCCCGTCTGGGCTCGAACTCTCCATCAGCCGAGGCTACTTGCCGCCGGGCAGGACTGGGACGCCGTTCGGGTCGCGTCGGACCTCGGTATGCGGGCGGTTCGGTTTCTGGAAACTTCGGACGCCCCGGTCGGTCCAGTGCTCCACGATCTGTCGAGCGGACGGGCGTACTTCCTCACCCGGCCCGGCACCGCGCGGATCTGGCACGTGCCCGACTCCACCGCGCTCGGGTCGGGTTCGTGGGTGGTGCTGGCTCCTCCGGGTTGGGACGGGCTGCTTCGGTGGGTGAGCGGACCGTGCGACGGACCGGCGTTCACCGAGGCGGAGGACCTCGTAACCGCGCTGGCCATGGCGAGTCTGCGGGGCCCCGCCGAAGAGGCCGGCCGATGAGCACGCGTGCGGTCGTCCGCCATCAGCAGTGGACACTCCAGCCCGACCGCGAGCCGGACGCCGAGCCGAGCAGCTACGCGATGCAGTGCGCGGTGTGCGGCGAGACCTCGCCCACGGACACCGAATACGAGGCCCCGCAGGACTGGGTGTTCGCGCACGGCGGCCGCAATCCGTCGCACCACACCTACCGGGAGATCATCACCCGGCCGTGGAGGGCCTGGTGGAAGCCGTGACCGGCCGTATCAGCGCCCTGGTCAGCCGAGTCGCCCGCTACACGGGACCGCTGCTGATCGTGCTCGTGTCCGCCTCGTGCGGCTTCGTGATCGGCGTGGCTGCGTCGACGACGCGGACCACGCCCTGACCTGCGCTGAGCGAAGAAGTCCACCGCCCTGGGGCTCCTGGCTGATCAGCGCCCACGATCGGGCCCGCTCGACCCCTCGCACCTACCGATGGAGGTCCCATGACCGCAACGAGTGCCAGTACCCATGAACCGCCGAGCAGGCCGCTCCCGCGACTCGTGGCCAGCCCGTTCCTCGCCCAGTACCTCCTCGTCCAGCCCGGCCGCGCGGCTGGCGTACGTATCCCGGAGGTCCGCTACGAGGAGCTGCGGGCCGCCGACGCAAAGAACCGGCCTATTCCGCCCTGGCTCGTCGACGCGGCGAGGCAGGCATGGGGCACCGAGCTGCCCGCGCTGCCGATCGGTGACGTCGTCCTCGTCCGCGAACGGTCCCGTTTCGCATACGGCAAGGCGTCGTGGGAGATCAACCTCGGCTGCGACTACGACTGCGAGTTCTGCTACCTCGGCGAGAAGCGGTTTGAGGGCCTGGACTGGGCAGGCAAGCAGACGCTTCTCCGGACACTGCGGGACGCTGGGGTCCTGTGGTTGCAGATCACCGGCGGCGAAGCACTGATCGACCGCGAGTTCGGCGCCGCGTACGAGTACGCCCACCAGCTCGGGATGATGGTCCAGGTCTCGTCGAACGGCTCCAGCTTGCGGAAGCAGCCGATCCGGGACCTGTTCGCCCGCCACCGGCCGTACCGGCTGACCCTGAGCGTGTACGGCGCGACCGCCGGGACGTACGACAAGGTCACGCGGAACCGCGGGGCGTTCAGCAGGTTCCTGAAGGGCCTCGACGCCGCCCGCGAGGACCGGCTGCCGGTCCGCCTGAACGTGATCGTCTCGGACGACAACGTGCATGAGACCGACGCGATGGTGCGCCTCGCCCAGTCGTACGGCTTCCCGCACCAGGTCTTCACGAACATGTCGCCCACGATCGACGGCGAGGCTAACCCGCTGGCGACGCAGGCGCAGAGCCACCTCAAGGCCAGGAGTATCTTCACCGGCTGCAACGCCGGCCGCACGTTCTTCCACGTCAACCCACACGGCATCGCGTCGATCTGCAAGGTCGGCCGCGACCCCAGCGTGAACCTCATCACCGAGGGCGTCGAAGCCCTCCCCCGACTCGGCGCGATCGCCGAGTCCCTACAGCTCCGCACCGGTGGATGCTCCGGCTGCACGAAGGTCGGCACGTGCCGCACGTGCCGACCGCTGGCCAGGCTCTACCAGGAGGCGGGGGACCGACGAGAGCTCTACTGCCAACATGGAGGTTACGGATCATGACTCCGCCCAGCGCAACCCTGACCCCACCCAGCGAGCCGGTGCTGCTCACCATCGGCCGCCGCCCGGCGGACGGCCCGACCGGTGTTCTGCCGGTGCCGCTGACCACCGCGTCGATCAAGGACGACGAGTTCCAGATCATCGCCGACCTGGACGAGGCCGCCGAGGGTGCCGAGTGCAGCTGCTCGGCCGGTGACGACCAGCCCTACTAGATCAACCACGGGTGGCGCCCGTGCCGCCCCCCTGTTCCACCCCTTGAGTGCCGTCCCGGCCGTACCCTGGCCGGGGCGGCACTCCCCATACCCGAGCACCCCTGAGGAACCGCGCGTGTCCATGTCCCGCATCCCCTTCGAGCAGCTCCCCACCGGCATCCGCCAGGCCGTCGCCGACAAGACCGGCGCCGTGCACCAGGCGCTGACCGTGCAGGGCGGCATGAACTCCGGCATCGCCTCCGTCCTGGAGACCGAGAGCGGCAGCGTCTTCGTGAAGGGCATCCCGACCGACCACCCCCAGGTCGCCGCGCAGCGCCGCGAGGCGGCGGTCGCCCCGCACCTGCCAGCGTCCTGCCCGCGCCTGTACTGGCACCTGGAGCTCGACGGCTGGAGCTTCCTCGGCTACGAGGTGGTCGACGGTCGCCACGCCGACTACGCGCCCGGCTCACCCGACCTACCGCTCGTGGAAGCCGCGCTCACCGAACTACAAACAGTCACGGCCCCGGCCGACATCGAGATCAAGGACGCTGTCGACCGGTGGGCGGACTACGCCCCGCCGGGAACGGTGCATCACTTCAGCGGCAACACCCTCCTGCACACCGACTTCGCCCCGGACAACGTCCTGATCGTCGGCGAGCGGGCCCGGCTCGTCGACTGGGCATGGCCGACACGGGGCGCGGCATGGATCGACCCGGGCGCCCTGGCACTGCGGCTCATGGACGCCGGCCACCCGGTGGAGGCGGCGGTCGCCTTCGCGGGCCGCTTCCCGTCATGGCGGGACGCCGAACCGGAAGCCCTCGCGGCGTTCGGCGCGGCCACCTCAGCACTGTGGCGGGAGATCGCCGAGGAGGACGGGACGCCGTGGAAGCAGGGGATGGCGGAGCGGGCGGCGACACTCGCACATGTCCTTGCCAAGGGATAGGCGCTCCGGGTCCCCGGTGTGAAGCCCAGCGGCGTCAGCAGTGATCTTGCATGAGGTCCGTCAGCTTGCTCCCGCGCCCTTTCTGCTCGCTCAGAACGAACTACCCCGGATGCGGGCGATGGCGTGCAGCATCTCGCCGCGGTTCTTGGCGTGTTTGATCCAGGTCGGCAGGCGGGCGATGAGCGTCATCTTCTGCCCGGTGTCGTACCAGGGGGCGCGCTCGCGCAGGGACGCGGCGACGTAGTCGTGGATGAGAGTGAGGTGCTGCGGGTTGTAGGCCCAGAGCCAGCCGTGGCGGGTCTCGGTTTGCAACAGCAGTGGGAGCCCGAAGTACGGGTCGGTCATGCCGCGTGCGGTGCCGTGCGGGAAGATCAGCTCACGACGCGCGCGGGCCTTCGTGAGGCCGCAGTGGAGGCAGGTGAGCCGTCGCGGGGCGAAGAACGGACGCTGACTGGGTTCCGGATCGGAAACGGGCCGTACAAAGGCACTCCTCATGCACCGCGGGCAGACCACGCTGATCTCAGACAGGAAGTCGTAAGCGGTCCGCCGGGGATCGCGGAACCGCTGACTCGACGGGCGGCGCGAAATCGTGGACACTCGCCGAGTATGGTCGGCTGCGCTCTCACCCGCACACCAATTCCGGCCCTCTGGCCTGGCGGATCTGGGCGAACGCGTCCCGCCCCGGAGCCCGGTCTCGGTCGTGCTGCCGAGGTGGGCGCAGCCGACCGTTGTCGGTTCCAGGTGGCATGATCCGCGGCATGGATCTCCCCCTCGTCTTCGCCGGCATCGACCAGGTGGACTGGTCACAGTTGCGCCATGCCTATGGCTCCGCAGAGGACGTCCCCGCGCTGCTTCGGGATCTCGCGTCCCCGGTGGAGGAGACTGCCGCGGAGGCGGAGCAGGAGTTGTGGGGCAGCATCGTGCACCAGGGCACGGTCTACACGGCGACAGCGCCCGCGGTGCCCTTCCTGGCGCGACTCGTTGCCGAAGGCGTGCGCCGAAGCGCCTTGGTGGGCATGCTCGGTGTGATCGCCGGGAGCGTCGACGAGCACGATCTGCCGGTGCCCGGCGCGGCCCGCGGCGCCGTTGCAGCACAGCTGGGGCTGCTCCTGCCGCTGCTCGCGGACAACGATCGCGAGGTGCGGCGGACCACGGCGTGGACGGTGGCCCAGTGCCGGTCGGCGGCCGGCCCCGATGCGCGTGCGGCGCTGCGGGCCCGTTGGTCGGCGGAGAGCGATCCGATGGTGCGCGCGGACGTGCTGACGGCCCGTGCGCTCCTGGATCCCGATGCGGCCGAAAAGCTGTGCTCCGCAGTGCTCGCCGGAAACGAGCCGGCGCCGGTTCAGGTTGCGGCGCTGCTGGTCACCGCCGACTGCGGCCTGCCGTGGGGCATGGAGGCGACCGCGCGCGTCACGGCATTGGTCCCGTTGGAGCGGCACGGATTCGGCGCCCTGTGGGAGCGGGAGCCGCTGCAGGCGCTCACCAAAGCACTGCACACACGCGGCGAGGCCGACACCGCCATCAACGTGGTCGGCTCCGCGCTCGGGCGGGCCGTGGCGCTGCGGCTCCAGGGGAGCGAGCATGCACAGGCCGCCATCACCGAGGCGCGGTGGGCCGCCGAGTCCCTCGCCCGCCGCTCACGAACCGCCCCGGCCCGGCTGTTCCCCGAGTTGCTCCCGCTGCTCGACGATCCGGCCACCGCGGCCGACGTGATCCCGCTGCTGCGAACCTGGGGTCAGCCGGCCCCGGAGGCGGTGCCGGCCCTGCTTGCCATCGCGCAGGACAATGGCGAGTCGGCCGACGAGGCCCTCGCCGCGCTGGTGTACCTAGGAGCCCCAGAGGCGACCGGGCTGCTCGCCCGCCACCTGCCCGAGCGGCCCCGCGCGCTGGCGGCCGCGTACCGCCTCGCGACCGGTGAGACCGGGACGCCGAGTCATACCCACGCGCCCGGCGAGGACCGGACGCCGCTGCTCGACGCGATACGCGTCCGGCTCGCCGCCGAACCATCCCGCGAGCGCAGATCGGTCTTCGACGGCGGGCTGGCCGCGACCAACGAACCGGTTTACCTGAGCGGGCTGCTGGCCGCCTGGGGCAGGTCGGCCAGGGCCGCCCTGCCGGAGCTGCTCGCCGCGCTGCCGCGCCATCCGCTCCCGGTCAGCCGCGCCCTGGCCACCGTGGCCGATCCCCAGGCCGACGCCCATGTGAACGAGGCGCTGCGAGCCCAGGCCGGACAGGGACCTTCGGCCACGCGTCAGTCAGCGGCAAGCGCACTCCACTCCCTGACCGGCGACGCCGCCCCCCTGATCTCGGTACTCTCCGAGCTGCTGGCCGAGCGAGGCAACGGCTTGGACCACGCCGTCACCGCGGCCGCCTCGCTCAGGGAGGCCGCTCGTCCCTTGCTGCCGCTGCTGCACACACTGCTGGCGGAACCGGCGCAGTCGCGCGAGACCGTGCCGGCGATCAGGGCGGCACTCGGGGCCGCAGCGCTGGTCTGGGAGCTGACCGGGGATGAGCAGGCGGTGCTCCCAGTGATCCAGGAGGGCCTCGCCTGGGCCTCCCACGCATGGGGCCAGGCGACGGTGAAGCGCGCCGCCGAAGTCGCTTGCCTGCTCGGTCCCGCAGCCGAGCCGCTCGTCCCCGACCTCCTGCCGCTGCCGGACGATCCGGAACTCTCCCCCGCCCTCGTGCTCGTCCTGACCAGCGTTTATCCCGAGTCCGACGCCCCCGCCGGGCTCGCCCGGACCGCCCTGGCCGACCGTGTCCTGGCAGCGGCCCGACCGGGCTCGTACGCGCGTTCCGCCTCGGCCGTGCTGACAGCCTGCGTCGCGCTCGGCCCGACAGCCTTCACCGACGCTCAGCTCGACCTGATCCGCGGCCTTGCGGACGGCGACCGGCGCGTCGTGGGCGCCGGCCTCCAGGACCGGATCATCCTCGACGACGAACGCTTCCGCGCCGAGGCCCGGAAGGTCCTGCGGACACTGACCGCCGGAGTCCCGCTAAGCGATTCCTTTCGTCACCATTCTCAGAGTTGATCTCGGCCGACGGCGCCTATCCCTGTCCACGACCTCCGGACGTTGAGCTGGGGAATCGACGCAGAAGCCGATTCTCGGCCTCAGCTCCTGGAGCGTAGCGGGCGCGTCGCTGCCGGATCGGCTGGAAGGCCGATGACTGGGGAGGTCAAGGGGCAGCGGGAGGGTTGCAGTTTGGGTTGCGTTCAGCTCCGTTCAGCGGGGTACGCCGACCTGTGAGCAGGGCGCTAAGAAGCAGGTCAGAACGCCTACGGACCCTGCCGGACAGCCACACGAACAGTTGGAAAGCGTGTTGGGGGCAACCCCTCACGAGTTCGAATCTCGTATCCTCCGCCACGGCTGACCAGCCGAAACGAAGGTCCCGACCGCACTGCGGTCGGGACCTTCGTCGTTCCGTGGTCTCAGTTCTGGTCTCAGTTGGCGCGAGCGGACGGTCATGAACCTGCGCGACCGCGCCCGTGGTGCGGGTGAGTCCGAGGTTGATCAGCCAGCGACTGCCCTGCTGGGTCACGTGCCTGTTGCCGGAGGCGCACAGGAGTCTGGACTCCACTGATCATGGAGAGAGCTTCGACGAGCCGCCGTGGAGCCACGAATTCGAGTAGTTGCGGGAAGTCCTCTGGCGGTCGTGCCCACCGATAGCCTTGAAGTGAGGGCTCGTGCAGTGAGCCATGACGAGAGGAATCCATGGCTGCAGCTGCCCCCGACGAGGTCGAGTACGGCGAGGTCTTCACCCGTCGATGGGTCGTCGAGACGATTCTTGATCTGATCGGCTATACGGCAACCAAGGACCTCACCCAGATGAAGCTCGTTGAGCCGTCCATCGGGTCCGGAGCGTTTTTCGTCCCTGTACTGGAGCGACTACTCGAGTCTGCAAGGGTCCATGGCACGGAGCTGCCGGCGCTGGCTGACTGTCTGTACGGTCTCGATCTCCAGCACGAGCATGTCGCGACCTGCCGGAAGAAATCGGCAGACATGCTCCAAGCCGCTGGGGCAAGTCCCACAGAGGCCCGAGCCCTGTCTGCAGGCTGGCTGCGCCACGGCGACTTCCTTCTCGACGAGGTACCGACGGATGTCGATTTCGTGATCGGCAACCCGCCGTACATCCGCACCGAAGACCTCGATGATGAGACCGAGGCTGCCTACCGCAAGACATGGCGGACGATGCGTGGACGGGCGGACATCTACGTCGGCTTCTACGAGCGATCGCTGTCCATGCTCGCAAGCGGCGGGAAGCTTGGGTTCATCTGCGCGGACCGTTGGATGCGGAACGCCTACGGGAAGCACCTGCGGGGTCTCGTGACCTCACGCTACGCGGTCGAGTCCGTGTGGCAGATGCACGACGTGGACGCATTTGAAGCAGAGGTCTCGGCCTATCCGGCGATCACGGTGCTGGCCAACTCCGAGCAGGGCAGCTCCACGTTCATCGACACTACCGCCGCATTCGGAGTGGCCTCCGCGAGTGAGGCCCTGGCGTTCGTGCAAGGCACGGCGGAGGAGGCTTCAGGCCAGGGATGGGAGGGCGCACGCCTGCCCAGCTGGTTCGAGACCGATGACTTCTGGCCCGCGGGATCCCCTCACACCATCAAGCTGCTGGAGCACCTGCAGGAGAATTTCCCGACGCTGGAAGCCGACGGCACGACGAAGATCAGCATTGGGGTCGCGACCGGAGCCGACAGGGCCTACATCATCAGCCCAGACGCTGGCATCGACGTCGAGCAAGATCGGCTGACACCCATCGTCATGGCCGACGACATTCGCACAGGTCGCCTCACGACGCCTTCGAAGATGCTGCTGAACCCGTGGGACGACGAAGGCAGGCTCGTGGACCTGGTGGACTACCCGAAGTTCGCGGACGCGCTTGCATCGCACCCGAACGTCAAGAAGCGCTTCGTCGCGAGGAAGAACCCGAACACCTGGCACCGCACGATCGACAAGGTCTACCCGGGCCTCGCCGAACAGCCGAAGCTACTTCTTCAGGACATGAAAGCCCAGATCACACCGGTGCTGGAGCCGGGTGGCTACTACCCGCACCACAACCTGTACTACATCGTCTCGTCGTCGTGGGACATGGAAGTGCTTGGCGGGTTGCTGCTGTCCCGGATCGCAGAAGCCTTCGTGAGTGCCTACGGCGTGAAGATGCGCGGCGGCACTCTGCGATTCCAGGCGCAGTACCTGCGGAAGATCGCCGTCCCGCGCCCCGAAGCGATCCCCGACGACATCGCCTCCAGGCTCCGTGACGCGTTCCGCGCCGGCGACAGGACGGCTGCGACGCGTGCGGCCGAAGAAGCGTACGGGCTGCCTGCCGGCAGCATCTGAGGATCCGAATAGAAGAAGAGGGGTCATGAGCGACCTGACACCTGTCGAGACCTGGCGCGCCGCTGTTCTCGGCTACTGGGAGGGCCTGGACCTACAGGCCGCGAAGCAGGGACAGGCCACCGGAGTCAAGGACACCGGCAACCGCGCAGCCGTCACCGGCGGCAAGCAGATGGACGCGATGCAGGAAGTCGTGGCGAAACTATGGCGCGACGATCCGGATATCACCCTTGAGGTGCGAACGACCGGTCACAACAACCTCCCGGCGTACTTTCGCCCGGCGAAGAACTGGGACCTCCTGGTGCTCTACCGCGGCTCCCTGATCGCGGCGATGGAGTTCAAGTCCCAGCGAGGCCCCTCGTTCGGCAACAACTTCAACAACCGGACGGAGGAAGCCCTCGGGCTCGCGGCCGACTCCCAGATGGCCGTGGAGCGCGGCCTGTTTGGCCAGTTGAAGCCCTGGTTCGGTTTCATCATGCTCGTGGAACGCGCACCGGGATCGTTGAGCGCGGTCAAGGTGCCCAAGAACATGCCGTTCCCGGCGGACCCGATCTTCGAGGGGGCGTCGTACATAGGGCGCTACAAGATCTTCTTCGAACGCATGGTCAAGGAGGGCAACTACGACGCTGTCGCTCTACTCACCGCTGAGTCAGGCAGCGAACACTTCACCGAGCCGTCGGTGAGCTTGTCGTTGGCCAATCTCGAGGCAGCCATACGTGCACGCATCGCGTACATCAAGACGCTGCCGGACGATGTGTTCGACGAATTGACGCACTAGAAGTCTGATGAAATCTCGGGTTCTGACCCCGGCTCGGTAGAGCTGGAGCCAGTCTTGTCGGCATGCAAGGGGAATGGGCGGGAGCGGAGGAGTCCCCACTACCTCGTCGACTGACGAACGCACGGAGGCCCGGCTCCCCGTAGCGGGAGCCGGGCTTCGTCGCGCTATGTGGTCCTGATACACGCCCTGGTGGGCGGCGTTCCGGGGCCCTACCAGTCGTCGGTATCGCCGTACTTTCCCGGATTCCGAGCGCGATCCACAGCCTCAGGGCTGTTGCAAAGTCTTTTGATCTTGCGTGGGAGCGCTGGTCAGGCAAGGCCGAGGAGGTCCAGTGGTCGGCGGAAGCCGTCGTAGGACATCTCGCGGAGTCCGGCCGCGATGTTCGCGTGGCCGGAGGCTCGCAGTGTGTTGATCGCGAAGCTGCGGAGGGTGGCCATGTTGTCCGGGCCGTGTCCGGTTCGGACCGTGGAGGCGTCCTCGGCGAAGGCGGTGTCTCGGACGAAGTGGAGACGGTTCTCGATGATCCACTGCGAACGGACGATCTTCGCGATGCGCTCGGGGGAGGCTTCGCGGCTGGCCAGGTCCGTGATGACGTAGACCGTCTCGCGGCTGCGTTTGCCGGTCTTGCGCTGAGTGCGGTGCCGGACGATCTTCGCGACCTGGACCGCGTGGGGGAAGTCGACGCCGAGGTCGGTGATGGTCAGGGCCTGCACGACGCGGGTCTCCAGGCGTCCGTGGGCATCGGTGCGGTCGTAGAACTTCGCACTCGCCTTCTCCCAGGGCAGGGTGGCGAGTTGGCGGTGCAGGTTCTTCTGGTTGCGCTTCACGGTGAAGGCGTAGTGCGCCTTCTTCTCCTCGACGAGGAACCGGGCGTGATCGCGCTGGCAGTGCAGGGCATCCGCGGAGACCGTGACGCCGGTCAGGTCGTAGGGCGCCAGCAAGGCGTCAAAGCAGGTGATTTCGTTCGTCTTGCCGGGGACCCGCAGTTGGGTGACGGTCAGGCCGGCGCCGGTGATCGCGGCCAGCAGATGGGCGGCCGGGATCTCGCCGTGGCGCGAGCCGCGGGCGCTCTTGCCGTCCACCGCGAGGGTGTCCGCCCCGGCCGGATCGGATCCGAGCAGGTCGGCGAGCCCGCCGGGGCAGGCGGCGTTCAGGACGCGGCGGATGGTCGCCGCACTCGGCGCGATGCGCACGTTCAAGACCGTCGTGGCGCGGGCGCCGAGCCGGGCGAGCGTGTCCTGCGGGGCGCTCGCTGCCCACTGGCCGATCGCGGCGAAGGAACGGGCTCCGGTCAGCACCGCCGAGCAGGCCACCAGCAGCACGCTCACGAACGAGTGACGCTTCCCGCGCCGATGCCGGGGGTCGGCCAAGGTCCGCAGCCGCAGGGCCAGCGGTCCGATCAACCGGTGCTGACGGGTGGGCGACTTGATCAGACAGACGGTGGCAGACTGACGGCACATCGAAGCTCCGGGCGGTGCGGGCGACTTGATCGGTCACCGGCATCAACCGGAGCTTCGTTGCGTACGGACCGGGCCGACCGCGCATCGTCATACCGTCGCGACCTGCGCACTCACGTGATCACCGGGACTTTGAAACCGCCCTGCCACCCTGTGGGGCCTGAACGGAGTGGGAACGGCCGGACTCTTCGCACTCCCAGGCGCGGAAGGAGAAGCAGGTGCGGCCGAATCCGAAGCCGCGGCGTTTCCTCAAGAAGCCGAGGTGGCGGTCGGGAACCTGAGATTCGGCCCCGGTGGCGGAGGTGTCACGCTCGGATACGGCAGTATCCCGTACAAGACCCCCATCACCCCTCGACTCACGGAACTTGTCAACCCTCAGGGTGGCGAGACGAACTGCCGTGCCTGCGCAGTGGCAGTGGATCGTCTGCTGGCTGAAGGAGCCCCGTCTTCGGCTCCTGGCGCCCTCGATGCCGGCTCCACCAAGCCGATCGAGGCTTTGTACGGTGGAAGGAAGTTCACAGCGTCGACGCTCTCGGGTATCGTCAATGAGATCAAAAATGCGGGGGATGGGGCAAGGGGTATCGTGATGGGCCAGAAGGGAAGACGGGCACATGTCTTCAACGTCGTGAACATCAAGGGGGACGTTGTTTTCCTGGATGGGCAGTCAGGGCACGCTGATATTTCGCCGTGGCGGAACTTCTCCCTCCTTAGGACGGACTGATGCTGGACATGGAGCAGGCGGCCAAGCTCGCACAAGAGTTTCTCGATAGAGAGGTGAGCCACGAACGTATGGCCTTCGCGCTCGTCGAGGGAGAGCGTGCCCAGGCCGGAGGTAAGTTCTACTTCGACTGTCAGTCAGTCGCCTACCTCCGCAGCGGAGATCCATCCGACATGGCCGTCGGCACCGGCTATGTATGCGTGGACGGAGAGACCGGGCAGTGTCGGCTGATGGGGGCCGTGGAGTCAGCCAAGCTCAACCTCTTTTGATCTTCCACTCCGCACCGAAGGTCCAAAGAAGAGGGCTGACGGGAATCGTGTGGGACTGGTAATCGACGGCCGTGCAACCGAGTGTGTTCTCCTAGGTGTTCTGTCCCCGGAGGTTGTGGACGGTGACAGGGCTCACGGCTGACCGATCTTGAAAATGGGTGAGGGCCTTCTGGCTCGGTGTGGATTGCGAGATCTGCACCGGCGACCAGAAAGGCCCTCATGCCTCACCGTAACGCACCGCTGACCGAGACTGGACGCCTGCGTCGTGGACGACAACTGGCCGCTGCGGCGGGCCGCCGAACGCTTTCAGGTCTCCGTGAGCACCGCCCAGCGGTGGGCCGACCGCTACCGGCTGTACGGCGAGGCAGGCATGACCAACCGCTCCAGCCGCCCGCACACCAGCCCGCGGCGAACGCCGACCCGCACCGAGCGGCGCATCATCAAAGTGCGCGTGCTGCGCCGGTGGGGCCCAGCACGCATCGCGCACCTCCTCCGTCTGGTCCCCTCGACCGTGCACCGGGTGCTCACCCGCTACGGCCTGGCCCGCCTCACGCACCTGGACCGGGCCACCGGACTGGTCATACGCCGCTACGAACGCGCCCGGCCCGGCGAGCTGGTGCACGTGGACATCAAGAAGCCCGGCAACATCCCCGACGGCGGCGGCCACAAGGTCCTCGGCCGCCAGAAGGGCCGTAAGACCCGCGCAGGCGCCGGCTACAGCTACCTGCACACCGCCGTCGATGACCACTCCCGCCTCGCCTACAGCCAGATCCACACCGACGAGAAGAAGGAGACCGCCACCGGCTTCTGGGCCCGCGCCCACGCCTACTTCACCCAGGCCGGTATCACTGTCGAACGCGTCCTGACCGGCAACGGCGCCTGCTACCGCTCACGCGACTGGCGAGATCTGCTGGCGGCAGCCGGGATCACCCACAAGCGGACCCGGCCCTACCGGCCCCAGACCAACGGCAAGGTCGAACGCTTCAACCGCACCCTGCTCGACGAATGGGCCTACGCCCGCCCCTACCGCAGCGAGCAGGAACGACGCGATGCCTTCCCCCAGTGGCTGCACACCTACAATCACCACCGCGGACACACCGCGCTGAAGGGCCAACCACCCACCAGCCGCGTTCCGAACCTCACGGGGCAATACACCTAGGGGAGGACCCTTGGGTGGTCCGCCCCTGCGCGCCGAGCGCCCCGTCTATAGGGGACCCGCCAGCGCGCAGGAGACCGGGGAGCATGGACAACCCGGATCCGCACACGCAAGGATTTTGTTGTGGCGCTCGCCGAGCGGCGAGATGGTCTCACGCAGCTCACTGAAGCCGCGGGTCTGCTCGCTGGTGAGGTGGTCGAAGACCGCGGCGCGGACGATGATGACGTGGCTCTGGGTGATCCGTTCCAGGACGGTCACGCCTTTGTCTGTCAGGACGGGGAACCGGCTGCGCTTCTCGGTGGAGCAGTCCTCGCGGCGCACCCAGTAGTCCAGGCGGATGTCCTAGCAGCTGACAAGATTTCGGCGCTGTGCCGGTGGACAAGCGTGAGAAGCCCAGCAGAAGGCATCCGACGGGAACGCGCTGTTTCGCGCGCCCCGCCCACCACGAGCGCGGCGTCGCGGACGCGGGATGGAGGCAGCAGGTCGGCGAGGACCTCGCGCCGGTGACGCAGGGAACTCGGTCCAGAACACCTCGGTCTCGCTGTCGCTGACCATCACTCCCGGTCCCCCCGGCGCCCTCCAGGCGCTGCGCTGGGCGCCGTCGTCGGCGCGGGTGTAGGTGAACTTGAGGTCGGCGTCCCGGACGTTGCAGGCGACGTAGCCAGGCCATGTGGCGCGTGCGTGTGCGTCGAACTCATCGAGGGTGACGGGCCAGATCTCACCGTCCTGCGGAACGAAGTAGAAGCTGGTGAGGACCTGTGCGGCTTCGTCGGTGATCACGGCGAATTTTCCCTCACCTTTCGCCTCCCTTGATCGGAACTTTGCACCCTCTTGGTCGGAGTCACGGCCGCAAACCGTGTCGATCAACTAGCGTCGATGGGCCGAACAGCCGACTCAGGGGGAGAGGACGCCGCCATGGGCGAACCGGGCGACGGCAAGATACTCGACATCAAGATCCACGATCTTAAAGCGACGGCCCCGCATTTCCACACGCACAGCCACGACCTCGCCAAGGCACTCACCAAACTGAAGACCGCGCTCGCTGCCGCCGGTTCACCGTGGGGCGACGACAAGCAGGGCCACGACTTCCACAAGGTCTACGGCCCAAACGTCCACAAGATCGAGCACGCCGCGTCGATCCTCGCCGAGGGACTGCAGAGCATCCACGACGCGATGGCCGACATGGCCGACGGCCACATCGACAACGAGAAACTCGTCCGCTCGATGTTCAGCAAGGTCCACGTCCAAGGGCACGAAGGAGGCAGCGAGGGCGGGGGCAACGTCAAGTGAGCGCCGCCGACAAGGCGAAGAAGATCGTCAAAGACATGACCGGCATGTGGTGGCCGGACGCCGACGAGGGCGGTCTGCGGGACGCCGCCAAGGCGTGGCGGCATTTCGCCGATGGCCTCGAGGACGTGACAGCCGCCGCGAACAAGTCGGCCCGTTCGATCATCACGCACAACAAGGGCGAGGCTATATCCGCCTTCGACGACCCGTACTGGCGCCGCTACTACTACGACGGCCACGGCTGGCTCCAGGACATGATCGACGCCGCCCGCGACATGGCCAAGGGCCTGGACCACTACGCCGACATCGTGCACCACGCGGTCAAGCGCCTGGAACACGAACTGGAGATCGCCGGCGCGACCATCGTGGCTGGTACGGCTTTGGCCATCTTCACCGCCGGCATCTCCGAAGCCGCGGCCGCGACCGCGACCGCGGGCATCGTGGATCTGGCGGCCAGCCTGGGCGTGACCGTCTCCACCGAGATCGCCACCATTGCAGGCACCACCTTCGCCACCGCCGCGTTCGGCGGGATCGAGTCGATCACCGTCGACCTGGCCGTCACCCAACCCGTCGCCATGGCCACCGGCGAGAGCAAGGGTTTCAACCTGGACGAGGTCTCTCACGCCGCTACGGACGGAATGCTCTACGGCGGCATGTTCGGAGCGGGCGGCAGCACGGCCAGAGCCGTAGCCGAGAACGGTGGCATGCAGGGACTGTTCAACGGCTTCCGCCTGAACAGTGCGGCCCTCGACGAGATGGGCAAGTCCCGCACCTGGAAGCTGATCCAGGCCCCGGACTCGAAGATCCCGGCGGCACCGGCCAAGGCCGGCGACTACGAGCTGGTCTCGGGTGACCCCGTCTACTACGGCAAGAACACCACCACCGTCGGCTACGACAATGCCACCCTGAACAACCTCCAACGCGTCCGCCGCATACCCGGCGTGCACGACGTGATCGTGCACGGCACAGACAGTGGCGTCTTCGCCGCCGGCCGCCTGAACGCCGCAGGCAAGAACCTGACCGACTTCGAGGTCAACCCGAACCACATCGTGGACGCGATCCGCAACAACCCCGACTACAAGCCCGGTCAGCCAATACGCCTGGTGTCCTGCCACTCCGGTGCCGACGCCCGGCCGCCTGAGGTCCCGCTCGCCCAGACCGTCGCCGACGAGCTGGGCGTCCCGGTGACCGCCCCCACAGACAAGGTCGGCACCGCGGCCGACGGCGGGCTCAACCAGACCCCCGTAATCGGTAACAATGGCTACTGGCGCACCTACCTGCCGATGACTGGGCACTAGGAGGCGCCGGGTATGACTGGAGAGATCATGATCAAGCAGGCGGGGTTCTACCGGGAACTCGGCGGGTCTGGCCACGACACGCCCCCCGCCCCCTCCCTTCGGGACGCGGCGCGCAGCTCCGGCGAGTGGGACGAAGACCGGCTGGTGGCGTACCTGGAGGCAAGCCACGAGATCTACACGACCATGGGTGCCGAGCGCGACGTCATCGCCGACGACGTCTGGATCACGGGCGCGGGTTCCCTGGTCACGGACGGCACCTTTGTGTGGCCCACCGAACTCGCCTACTACGTACAGCGACACCACGTCGCGTTGCTTCCCGAGTTCGCCGCCCACATTCGGGCCCGGAACTACATCAGCCCTGAGGTGCCTCGCGAACAAGCCCTGGCAATTTTCGACGAGTGCCTCGGCGAGAATGCCCGTGCCGCTGCGGAAGCCGACGCAGCTACCGCGCAGGGCTTCTTCACCTGGTACCGGCCCTCCTTCACCCGCGCATCCGCCCAGGACCTGATCGACCAACTGTCTGCTTCGGGCCTCTTTGTGGAACACCCACTCACGGACAATCTCTTCGGCTTCCGCGACACGGCCCAGGGCAAGCGCGAGCCGCTGGTGGGCGGGACCCACACCCTGCTGTCCGCACTGACCTCGGACGAGTACCCCAATGTCGAGTTCCAGGGCTGGATGGGCCGCGACGAGTCCCTTGCCGTGACAGTCCGGCGCCTGGACAACAACATCCAGAAGCTCACCTTCCAGATCGCCGACATCCCGGAGCCGGACCGCGAGGAAGCTGTGGCCGCGCTGGTTCGCACGCTCGACCAAAACTCGGACCACTGCCTCGGATTCGTCATCGACCGCACCGGTATCTCCGCCAACGAGGACTGGGACCGTGTCCTCACCGGCACCGGAGCGCAGATCACCACGTGGCCCGACACCTTCGGCATCCTCCGAGAGCGTGTCCCCGAACACCCTGAGCTCACCAGCAGCAAGCCGACGGAGTACGGCCCGCTCGACGTCTTCCACCGCCCGTGACCCGCTGACTCCGTAGCCGTGGGTTGTCTGCCCCAGGCGAACCAGCGAATAGGCGCCACAGTGCTGGCGGAGGCGGCGTTCCTTCCCTCTGTCGAGATGCGGATACTGGCCGCCATGACTTCGTCTCCGCAGGAAGAGATCAAGAACGCGGCACAAGCCATCTCGGACATGCATGTCGCCGCAGTCTCCGCCGAGCATGCCCGTGCCGCCGGCCACGCGGCGGCCAACCTCTGCTCGGGCTCCGGACATCGTCTCTTGTACGTGTCGGCGGAGCTGCAGCAGCTGATCACGCAGGCCATCGAGATCGGTTACGCAACGGCCCTGCAAGACGTACGCGACGGCGACTTCGACGGCAACATCCAGGAGTGGCGCCCCGCCCTGTTCGAGGAGTAGGCCACAGCATGAAAGCCAGAACGAGTCCCCCTCCGTGGTCTCAGTTCTGGTCTCATTCACCGGTGTACGGCGCCGTTCAGAAGCCCCGCCTGGACTAGCTCCACTGCAGGTCAGGACGTTGCCGTACGCCCCAGAACCCCCAGACGAACATTTGGAAAGCGTGTTGGGGGCAACCCCTCACGAGTTCGAATCTCGTATCCTCCGCCAGTGCCTCACCGGGCACGTTGTCGAAGGGCCCTCTGGAAACAGGGGGCCCTTCGACGTTGTCCTCAGACCTCGTTGTCCTGGTCTTTGTCCACAGCGGGGTTTTCCGGGCCTCCCCAGATGGCGCGCTCGATCTTCCGAGCCGCCTCCTTGAGCATGGGATCGGTCACGTGCAGGTACCGCGCCCGCATCCGGGCGGCGCCGCCCGGTTCCCCACCCATGATCTGGTCAATGACTCGGTCCGGGACCCCGAGCAGCATCAGCACGGTGCCCGCGGTGTGCCGTGCATCGTGCAGACGCCCGTCCCGGACGCCGGCGTCTTCCAGTAGCCGCTTCCAGTCGTGGTAGTCCGTGTTCGGGCTGAGCGGCCCGCCCAATGGCTTGGTGAACACGTACTCGGACTCGGTCCACAGGTTTCCGGTCGCCGCGCGCTCCCGGGCCTGCGTCTCCCTGTGGGAACGGAGCATCACGAGCGGGCCCGGGAGGGGCACACCGCATCGACCGCTTGGAGCCCGAACACCTGGAGAGTCTGTACCGCCGATGCAGAGCGCCGGCAGCAAGGCAAGCACCGCCCACCAGGCTCACCGGACGGCCCGTACGGCTCTGGGCGCGCCCTCGCGGACCAGCTTGCTTGTGCGGGCGGTCGTGGTGCCGCGCGGTCAGAAGGCATGCCGGGTCATGGAGCGGTGGTGGAAAGTGGCTGGCACGCCGTCTTGAGACGGCCCGTGCCAGGGCTCAGCACACGCCTCCACCACGGCCTGCAGCAGGCACTGGGCGGGAGGGTCGAGCCCCTCGTTGCCGTGGTGGATGAGGTGCTCGGGCAGGCCGATGGCCGGTTGTGGGCTGGCTACAAGCGTGCCGGGGCGCCCTGAGTGGTTCTCAACGCGCACGGGGCGCACGCGCTCAAGGACTGCTGGTCTGCGAAAGGCTGTGGGCGAGCTGGCCCACGACGTTGAGAATGCCTTGCCCGAAGCTGGTGGGTGCGATTAGCACGCCGAACACCAGCACGATGACCACGGTCAGCTTCTCATCGAACCGGCTGCGGGCATGTGTGCGTCGGCGCAGCCGCACAATGATGACGACAGCCAGCAGAACCGCCACGTTGATACTTAAAACCACCTGGCCAGCCCTCCCGCGCACAACACTCTGGCGTCCCGCCTTCCTGCATAGCCGGAACTCGACAGCACCACGTTTCGATCACCAGTGATTGGCGGCGTGGCGCCTGGTCAATGGCTGGATCGGGGCAGTTGCGCGAAGCGAACAGCAGCGTCACCTGCCCCATTCACAGCCTGCCGGGGTGGACAAGCCCCGGCCTGCGGCTCCGTCGCAATGGCCACCCTGCTCTGCGCGTCAGGGCGCGTCAGGACAGGGCGGTGGGACGGCGCGGCGGGGGGATGCGGTCCAGCAGGTCCCACAGAGGGCGCGAGCCAGCCGCCCATTCGCCCAGCAGACGGCGGTCCACGAGGTGTATCCGATGTTCCGCGCCCCAGGGGATGGCCTTGGAGGAGAAACGGCCGTTGGTGAGCACGACCGCGACGTCCGCTCCGTGGATCTGCCGTGCGGTGCCGTTGACCTGCTGCAGAACACCGACGCCGACGGCGGAGCCGCCATCTCCGTCCCGGCGGTGCTTGCACTGGATGGCCCAGACACGCCCCAGGGGATCGACGGCGCGAACGTCGCAGGCGTTGTCGCCGGCACCGCCGAGCTGCTCCGCCTGGCAGCCGTCCCGTCGCATCAGGTCCCGTACGGCGAACTCGAACGCGCGGTGGTCCAGGGCATCCAGCTCGGCGATCCGCATCCGCAGGGCGCGAGCACGCACCTGTTCCCACTCGGCCCGCTGCCGTTCCTGCTGCAGCCAGAGGCCACCGGCCACGGCGGCGACCACGGCAGCGATGAGGAGAATCCACCAGTGCACCAGCAGCCAGTGCACGAGGGTGATCACCAACCCGAGCGCCAGGACCCCAGCTCCCAACAGGGCCAGCTGGTCGTCCTGCTTCTTGGAACGGCGGGCCGGCCGGCGCCGTGCCGGACGCCGCGCCGGACGTCGGCCGCTCATCGGGCCGACCCCGGCTCAACCGGCAGGCCGTGTTCTGCAAGCAGGGCGACGGCCCTTATCGGGACAGCGACTCGCTCGCACGCCTCCATCCGTACCGTCATGAAGGAACTCCCCCTATTCACAGGCTGTTGACTGTCCCCGCGCAGGCCATGAGAGCACGCACCACTGACAGCGGGTCGAGGTGCGATCACCTGGAGTGAACGGTTTTCGGTCAGCGTGGGCCGCAGCCCGCTGCGGCCGGTCACCGACGACCAGGGGCTTTCGGTGCTCGTCCGACACGCTTCAGCCGTTTCGCGGCAAGCATGGGATCCGACTGCCCCTCTCAGCGGACGCCGGCCCTCCCACCGGCAGCCTTCCGATCCAGCGTGGAGTTGCGCGGGTGCGCAGGGTTGAGGAACCACTTGCGCGCGGAGGCCAGCCACCAGATGCCGCAGAAGGCGATGACGGCGCCGACCGCGACAGGCGCGTAGTTGAAGGTGTGCGCGGTGACGGGCGAAGTCTGCGGCAGCATGAACAGCACCGTGATCACGAGCACCCAGGCGACGGCAATCGTGCCGACGAGAGAGGACCAGGAGCCGAGGTGCCAGGGGCCGCGCTCGAACCGGCTCCCCTGGCGGAGCCGGAGGTAGGTCGGGATGACGTAGGCGATGTACAGGCCGATGGTCGCGATCGACGTGACCGCCGCGTACGCGGTGGTGTTCCAGAGGTAGGGCAGGCCGAGGGTAAAGGCGCCGCCAGTGGCGAGCCATACGGCGTTGGCGGGCGTGCGGGTGGCGGGGTTCAGCTGGTGCCAGACCTTGGAGAAGGGCAGGGCGCCGTCGCGGGAGAAGGCGTAGATCATGCGGGAGTTGGCGGTGACGGACGCCATGCCGCAGAAGAGCTGGGCGACGATGACGACCAGGAGCAGCCACTTGCCGGCCGCGGTGCCGAGGGCGTCCATGAGGATCTGCGCCGGCGGCACTCCGGTCCCGGAGGCGAGTGCGCCGGAGTAGGACGGGATGGCGTAGGTGAAGCCGAACACCAGGATGAAGCCCGGCGGCGAGGGAGACGAGGATCGAACGGACGATGCCCTTGGGGCCGGCGGTGGAGCCGTCGATGGTCTCCTCGGTCATGTGGGCAAAGGCGTCGTAGCCGGTGAAGGTGTACTGCGCCATCAGCAGTCCGATGAGCACCACGTAGGTGCTGGAGGAGAAGCCGGTGTTGTTGACGAACTCACCGAAGACGAAGCCGGCCGACCGGTAGTGGTCGGGCACGAGCACCAGGGCGCCGCAGATCACGACGACGCCCAGGATGTGCCACCAGATGGACACCTCGTTGAGGAAGGCGACGATGCGGACCCCGAAGGTGTTCAGCACGCCGCGCAGGACGAGGACGATCCCGAACAGCGCGATGGTGTGACCGACCTTGGCCGCGAAGCCGAACTGAAGGTCGAGCAGGGCGTTGAGGAAGCTGGCAGCGCCGAAGTCGACGCCCGCGGTCCGCTATCTGGCCCAGGGCGGGCGGACGAGCCCAAGCGGCATTCCCTATCTCGCACCCGAGGTGCAGCTCTTCTACAAGGCGAAGGCGACGCGGGACAAGGACGAGACCGACTTCGAGGCGGTTCTGCCGCTGCTGGAGGAAGGACAACGCGTCTGATTGACGGAGGCGATCAAGGTGGTCGCACCGGACCACCCCTGGCGACGGCGGCTTCTTTCAGTCAGCCGAACGTGAGCAGCGGAACGTCGTAGAGGTCGGGGTTGCGAGGCCGGGTCATGGTGGGCGACGTGACCTCCACGATCAGCAGCTCACTGAGGAACTGGACCTTGGCGCTGAGGAGGTGGCTCGTCCTGCCGTCGGCCGACTGGGCCTTCAGGCCAGCAGAGACGTGGATGTGCGGGAGTATCTCGCCAGTGGCGGGGTCATGGGCGAGGGTGCCGGCGCCGAACGCCTCGACGTTGGTGACGTACGTCTTCGCCCAGACCGGTGCGTCCGGGTCGGCGAGCTTCTCGCAGGCACCCACGATCTCGGCCTCCGCGAAGGCACCGATGAACGAGGGGATGTAGCCCTGCCGTACGCCGTTGTCCCGGCAGAAGGTGGACAGAGCCTCGAAGAAGTCCTCCCCGTGGTCGAAGGTGACGCCGAAGGTACGGCCGACGGTCAGCTCGTGAGCACGCATGTGCGGGTGTCTCCTGATGAGATGGGATCAGCGGGCGAAGGCGGTGGCGAAGGTCTCGCGGACCGTCGCTCCATCGGCGCCCTGGGCGAGCAGAGCGTGCAGGAGCAGCCGCGCCTGGTACGGGCCGAGGTCTCCGGCGCCGATGAGCCCACGGCCGAGAAGGTCCTTCTCGGAGCCGGGAAAGCCGCGAGCGAACCCGGCGCCACCACCAGCACGGTCAGGCCAAGGCGCAGGAGCAGGGTGCCTGCCGGCGGCAGCAGTACCCAGCCCTTAATGTAGGGCGCCAGGTCCGCACTGCCGCGCAGCAGCGCCGCGGCACCACCGCCGAGCACCGTGCCGATCAGCGCGGCCACGGCACCGACCACCGCCATCTCCGCGACGAGCATCGCCAGCACCGACCTGATACGGACAAACCGACCGCCTTGAGAAGGCCCATCTCCTGCGCCCGCTGCCGCGACAGCCCGCCGGTCACAGTGACCGCGCCGAACAGCCGGCGGCGCAGGGCGCGAACGTTCGCCAGTGCCAGACTGATGACGTTCTCCGCGTTCTGCGTGTTCTGCGTGTTCGCCGTGTTCTGCGTGTTCGCCGTCTCGACCGTGCGACCCTCGACCGGCCCGCCCGTGGGCTTCTCGAACGTGCCCTTCTCCAGGCGGTGGACCACGTCCGCGAACTCCGACACCGCCGGGTTGTGCGTCACGAGGAGCACCGCGCGGCCCTCGTCCGCCAGTTCCCTGAACAGGCCGAGGAGAACGCCCTCGCTGTCCGTGTCGAGGTTCCCGGTCGGCTCGTCGGCCAGCACCACAACGGCGGGTCGTTGATCAGCGCCAGCGCCACCCGCTGCTGCTCACCCCCCGACAGCTCACTGGGCAGGCATCGGGTGTCGAGCATTGCTCCCCGGGCTCAGCCGGCGTGAACCAGGGTCTCCTCGCTGCCGAGGCGGTTGGCGCGCGTGTCCATGTACATGGTGGTCTCGCCGTCGGACCAGCGGATGACGAGGTCGTCCGTCCTGCCGTTCCCGGTGAAGTCACCGGTCGTCATGGCCATGTCGTGCTTCCAGAGCCTGTTGGGGTCCAGGATGCGCTGCTCGGTACCGAGGCCCGACGTGGTGGTGCCCACGTAGTTGTCGAGTTCGCCGTCGGTCCAACGGACCATGAGGTCCCACTTCCGGTTGCCGGAGAACTCACCGCTGGTCAGGAGGGTGGCATCCCTCCAGGTGCCGTTGGGGGCCTTGAGCTTGTGCTCCTGGCCGAAGCCGCCCGCGCCCACATTGGTGTAAAGGGTCACTTCGCCGTCGACCCAGCGCACGATCAGGTCGGTGACGTACTTGGAGGCGTTGAAGCGGCCCGCCGCGATCTGGATCGCGTTCTTCCAGGTGTGGTTGGGCTTGATCATCTGAGTCCCGGCCCAGTTGAGGCCCCTGGTGCCTACGTCACCGTAGAGGGTGACCTCGCCGTCGGACCAGCGCACCAGCAGGTCGAACTGCCTCGACCCGGTGAAGTCGCCCGCAGTGATGGTCATCGCGTGCTTCCAGGTGCCGTTCTTGGCCAGCAGTTGCCGCTCGCTGGTGAAGCGACCGTCGCCGTCGCTGGTGTAGAGGGTGGTCTCACCATCGTCCCACACCACGATCATGTCGCTGTGGCCCGTGCCGTTGAAGTCACCGGAGGCCATCAGCTTGGCGTGCTTCCAGGTCGGGCCGGAGCCCATGGTGTAGGGCAGGGGCGGCTGGCGATAGGTGCCGTAGTCGGGGTTGCGACCCTTCTGGGCGTCGGCGTAAAGCCTGAAGAAGCGGTCACCGTGCAGCGGGCTGTAGGTGATCTCGTTGTACCGCGGATCCGTGTGGTCCTTCACGTCCGGGCCGCCCTGGAGGAACCCGCCCACATTGCCGATGATCGTTCCGCTGGCACCGGAGGCGTCGAACTTGGAGAAGAACGGCCCGCCGGAGACCCCGCCCCACATGCCGCCGCAGAAGATCTGCATCTGGTAATAACCGGACAGCGCCGTCGTATAGATGTCGGGACAGCGGACCGCCGTGTCCCGGGGGTTGTGCCCGATCATCGGGTAGCCGATGACCGTCACCTTGTTGGCATAGCCGGGCGTACGCTCCAGGGTGTTGGCGCCGCCCACGACGTCCTGGACGTTCTTGCCGCCGTTCGGCTTCAGGCGTGCGAAGGCGTAGTCCAGGTCGGAGTTCTTGGACTTGTCCGAGGCGTACTGCTTGTCGCGGAACCACTCGTCGACCGCCCAGACCCCGTACTGCTGCTGCGCCGCCGTCCTGGTGCGGTCGTACATCGGTACGAACATGGACTTCGAGCCGACACAGTGCCCGGCGGTGAGGATCAGGTTGTGCCCCCCGCTGCGCACAACGCTGGCCGAACAGCGATGACCCTGCAGGCTCTTGTCGGTACTGAAGATCGTGCCGACGGTCTTGATGCCCTTGAAGTGCTGGGCGGTCAGCCCGGCGGTGGAGCGCTGCCGCCTCGCCGCCGCAAAGCCCCCCGGTGGGGTGGTGGTACGGCCCGAGGGGTCGGTGGCCGAGGCCATGCGCTCGGGAGTCCAGAAGCTGATGGCAGCCTCGGCCGTCCAGTTGGCGTCAGGGGCCGGCACCTGCGTGTCCACAGTCGGCGGCTCAGCTGACGGGCCGGCCGAGAGCGTGGGCGTGGCCGGCAGCTTCGGAGCAGGGCTGGTGCTCTGGGGGAACCCCGACGCGGTCGGCGTGGGTGTGCTGGGCGCGGGGGGCGCGGTGTCGGCCTGTGCCACTGCGGCGTTCCCCAGCGACAGCGCGGCACTCAGCGCCACGACAGCCCCGAGACGTATTCGTGTATCGAGCAATTCAGGTTCTCCAACTGAGGCAGGCCGAGAGGCGACACGAGGACGCCAAGGACATGCCACTACCGCAGAGCAGCGGGTGCACCGCTGCTACGGAGTCCGAAGCCTGATCTTCCGCCGACGGCCTGCGCCGCGCTCACAGCGCACCACAGCACCCCCGGTGCTATTCCCCCCGTGCCGCCATGCGGCGGCTGTCAACCGACCGTGGTCAGCGGTCGCAGCCGCCATGATCGCACGACAGGGGCGCGCGTACACCCGTTAAACCAGTGGCACCTCAGTGCAGTTGGGGCGCGCCCAACAGCGGGTCGTCGGGGCCGCACACCTGCGCCCGCACATGGTGCCCCCGCGCGTCGGACAGCTGCACGAGGGAGCCGTAGTCGTGCGCGGCGCGGTGCGGTGGCGTCACGGAGATACGAGGGTCGTTCTCCGCCAAGACGTCGCAGCTCTCGGACGGCGAGCCAACCGCGTCGTAGAAGACCGGGAACTCGATGCTGTGGCCCGGCTTCAGCACCAGATGGACCGGCGTGGACTTCTTCGGCTTCGCGTCGGCCGACGGTCCCTTGCCGACCCAGAATTCGAGCCCCGGGTAACCGTCGAAGGCGCAGGGCTTCGATCCCTTGTGCGCGGCGCTGAGCATCGCCGTCGGCGTATTGTGCGGCTTACCCGGCAGAAGGGTCATCTTCCAGCTCAGCTGGGACGATCCGCACGCGGCGGGATGAGCGTCCGAAAAGCCCTTGGACGGCTGGGTGGCGGTGTCGTGGTCTTTGCCACAGGCAGCGGCACCCATCAGCACCACCAGGCTGAGAACCGAGACCGCCAGTGTCCGCCGTGCCATGAGACTTCCCCCTGGTGAAGACATCCCTGCGGGACCCCGTGCCACCACTCCTGCCTCACCGCACAGAGAGATGCAGCCCCTCCCCGGGAGGTTCCAGACTCCGAGGGGCTGCCCGTCCCGGTCCGGGTGCCGGCTGCCCTCGATGGTCCTGGCGTTGCCCTGCAGGCTGAAGCCCTCCTCTCGCAGCAGGACTCCGACCGTGTCGGCCGAGACCCGGTGGCCCTGCCGGGTCAGCTCGGCCGCCAGGTTGCGCGTCGACTTCGTCGTCCAGCGCAGCGGCGACATCGGCCCCGCGCACATCCGGCTCCACCAGCGCCAGCAACGCATCGCGCAGACCGGGATCCAGGTCAACGACCCGTTTTCGTCCGCCGCCCGGCCGCCGGACGCGTCCCAGCGGAGGCTCCCCGGACTCGAACTCGCGCACCCCCAGCAACGCGGTCGCCTCCCGCACGTCGGCGGCCCGTGCGACCAACCTGGCCCCGCCATGCCCGATCGACCGCGCCTCCGCTCCCGACAACAGGCGACGCTGACGTTCATCGAGATGCGGCAGGATCGTCTCGGACTTCGCTGCCAGCGCGGCCTGTTGCTCCGACGCAATGCCCAGAGCACATCAACGCTCCACCGAGCGGGAAACCACGGGTTGATGATCTGCAATGGCCGTGAAGCCCCGTCAGGAGCTCTTGCTGACCCAACGCCCCTTGCAGGACGGGGCCGAGCGTGCGACGGACCCGATGCTCGGTGGTGTACGCGTCGTTGATCTCACCGGCGTACGAGGATCCGCAGCAGCTCGGCCCGCAGATCCCCTTCTTGCGGTACCCGCCGCATGCTGGTCGGCACGGGCGACGGTCAAGTGCACTGACAGGTCCCAGGTGATCAGTGCCTGGGCGTCGGCCCGAGCCTGCGTCTACTCGGAGATGCGGTGCCAGGTGCCGGGGCGCTGGGTACGCCGGAGCAGAGCCCTGGCCGCGATCAGTGCCTTCGTCGGGGGCAGCATCCCGCTCGTCGCGAAGCTCGGCGCCCACTGCGCGGGCCGCGGTCGACACGCTCGTCCTCGTGGTTGACCGACGTCGGCTGCACTTCGTCCCCCAATCGTGCCGGACACAGGGGCCAGCGCGGTCAGCGGCGGAATCGTCCGGTCCAGTTTCGCCTCGCCAGGGTTCGGAAAACCCCAGGTCAGCGAGGTGAAGCAGGGGTTTCCGTGCGGATCTGTGCCGACGGCCACAGCGAACGGGAAACGCGTACGCTCATACTGAGCTATGACAAAGCCTCCGGCGCCGAAGCGCCATCTGCCTACCAGCCCCTTCAAGGCCCCCGTCGCACCGGCTCCCAAACACTTCGCCGTGGGGGATCAGGTCACCCACGACATGTACGGCCTCGGCCGAGTGATCGGCATCGAGACCGGAGTCGCGGCACTCGTGGATTTCGGATCGGAGCAAGTGCGGATCTTGGTCCCGTACGCCAAGATGACCAAGCTGTAGGACCGCCGTGCCTCTCACGGCGCACCAGGCCCCTTCAGGGACCCGTAACGAAAGAGAGCCCTCTCATCGACCCGACATCGCTGTTTTCCGCCCTGGAAGGGCAACCCCGCTGTTCCACCGCAGCATCGCCGCCTCCGACGACCGACCCCTTCCGAGCCCCTGACTTCGGAGAAGACGGAACCTTGCCACCCGAGGACGCGAAGGAGCCCGCCTCGGGCAGACGTGCAGCGCGGCCCAAGGCCGCTTAGCCCCACACGAACGGTGATTCCGGGCAACTAGCCACGGACCGTCTCCCACGCAGCGGTCAGGACTGCCGCCGTTTCGGCTGCCGACTCGGCTGCCGTCTCATTCAGCCCCGTTCACCGTCGTTCTGGACGAGACCGTGTGCCGGGTCCTTCCCATGGCCCGGCCGTCCGTGAGCGCAGGTGAACGGCTGCCCGCGAACCACCGGCACCCGCCAAGGGGGAACCTGCCCTCAAAGGTCCCCGCGCGTCACGGGGATACGCGATCCTTGAATCCGGCGCCCGAGCTCCGGCCCCGCCGTCACGACCCCCTGGCTTCACGAGGTGCATGGCGCATGAAGTCCCGATCAACACTGGCGGCGTGGTTGCGCAGCCTTGGCGCCTCTCGTCTGGCGCACGTACTCGGAACTCGGCAGGACGCCGCGTTCCCACCGCAACCAGGCTCGGTGGGGGAACTCGCCGACCGCCTTCAGCGCCCGGGGTCGGTGGCACTGGTCCTGCCGCGGCTCGCGCTGCCGCATCTCCAGGTGGCCGAGGCGCTGGCGGCGCTTGGTGCGCCCGCGTCGCACGCCGCCCTGGCGGAACTGCTGGGAGCGGCGGACCCCGGATCCGCTCGTGACCTGGAGGCCGTGCTGGAGACGCTGGCCGATCACGCTCTGGTCTGGCCGGACGGCGCGGGGAAGCTCCGCATGGTCGCAGCGCTGCGGCAGGCATGGAGTACGCCCCTGGGGCTGGATGCCCCGCTGGGAGAACTACTCGCGGGCGCCACCTCCGAAGAGCTGCGCGTCATGCTGAGGGCGCTGGACGTCAAGCCGCCGGGCGCCAAGCCACAGCGGCTGGCCGCACTGGTGGAACACCACAGCGATCCGGAGCGGATCGGCTCCCTGGTCGCCAAGGCCCCTGCGGCGGCCCGGGACCTGCTCGAACGCCAGGCGGGGGCTGCGCCGGGAGAACCACCGCCGTTCATCATGTCCGGGTATCCGGGCCCGGACCCCGAACCGGGCGCTCGATGGGCGCTGGAACGGGGACTCCTGATCCAGGACCGGCACCGCCACGGTCCGGTCCGGATGCCTGCCGAGGTGATGCTCGCACTGCGTGGGCCTGGCTGGCACGCACCTTTCCACCCCCTCGTGCCTTCCGTGGAATTGGTGTCCGTGACCCCGACGGAGGTGGACCGCGAGGCATCAGCCGCAGCCACGGCGTTCGCCGCCCATGCCGCCTCGGTCCTCTCGGCCTGCTCGGCGACCGCGCCGACCCGGCTGAAGTCCGGCGGGATCGGTGCACGTGAACTGGCGCGGATCGGCAAGGTCGCCCAGGCCGACGGCAATGTGGTGCGCCTGACCCTGGAGACCGCCTACGCCGCCGGTCTGCTGGACCGGGACGGCGATCGCGTGGCACCCACCAAGGCGTACGACGTCTGGGCGGAACAGGACCCCCCGGAACAGTACGCCGTCCTGCTCACGGCATGGCAGAACCTGGCGCTCACCCCTACCGAGGCACGCGACGAAGACGGCAAGGCGCTCCCCGTCCTGGTCGGCGCACCGCCCTGCAACGGCTGTGTGCAGGCCCGCCACGGGCTGTTGGCCGCAGCCGCGCTGCTCCCGGTACGGCAAGGCGTGCGGGACACATCGGATCTGGGCCGCCTGATCGCCTGGCACCGCCCGCTCGCCGATTCATCGCCCCAGGAGGAAACGCCGTTCGCCGCCGTGATCCGTGAGGGCGAACTCCTGGGCGTGGTGGCGCGCGGTGCCCTGTCCGCCATCGGTATCCACCTGCGGACCGGCGACACGGAGGGGCTGGACGTCGAATGCCGACGGCTGCTGCCCTCGGCCACCGCGACGGCCCGGATCGGCGCCGACCTCACCGCTGTCGTCAGCGGCACACCTTCCGCGCGGCTGGCCTCGCTCCTGGACTCCGTCGCCGACCGGGAGACCAGCGGCACGGCATCGGTGTGGCGGTTCAGCGCCGGCAGTGTCCGCCGGGCCCTGGACGCCGGGCGCGTCCCCGAGGAGCTCACAGCTGATCTGACCGCTGTCGCCGCGGGGTCACTGCCACAGCCGCTGTCCTATCTGATCGCTGACACCGCACGCGGCCACGGACGCGTGCGCATCGCCCCCGCCGCCTGCGTCCTGCACGGCGACGAGCCAGCCCTCCTGGCCGAGCTCGCCGCCCACCGCAGGCTCGCCAAGCTCGGACTACGACAGCTGGCGCCCACGGTGCTGGTCAGCCGCAGCCCGCTGGACACGACCCTGGCCGCGCTCCGGGCCGAGGGGTACGCCCCCGTCGCCGAGACCGCCGAGGGCACGGTACGCGTCGAGGAGACCCGGCCCCGGCGGGCCACCACTCCCGTTCCGGCTCCGCGTGGATCCGGCGCGAGGGGCGGTGGCGGGATCGCCGCGAACCGCACGGTGAAAGAGCGCGCCGCCGTCGACCCGAGCACCTTGGCGGCCCAACTGCTGGCCGCCCCGCCGACGACCTGCGAACCGGCCTCGTCCGACGGAAGGGGCCCCTTCACCACGGAGACCGAGGAGATCGTCGCAGGATGGGCGAAGCGCCTGGTCTACAGCGACATCCGCCAGCTCGCGTATGCCATCGACGCCGGTCAGGCTGTCACCGTCGAGTACGTCGCGTCCTCGGGCAACCGGACCGTGCGCACCCTCAGCGGCCTCATGCTCGACCCCCCTTACCTCGAAGCCTGGTGCCACCTTCGGGACGCCGAGCGGGTCTTCACCCTCTCCCGCATCCACGGCGTCATGCCCGGACGGTGAGGAGGACACGTGCCCTGGGTGCCCGGAACTGGGTGGGCCGGCGCGCAGAGGGGGCGGGCACGCGGGATGATCGACGCATGGACGTCACTCTGCACCTCGCCCAGGACCCCGCGGCCGATGCACTGCTCGGGCGCTCCCCCCTCGCCGCGCTGGTAGGGATGCTGCTCGACCAGCAGGTACCGATGGAGTGGGCGTTCAAGGGGCCGCAGACGATCGCCGGCCGGCTCGGTACCGCGGACCTGGACGCGCACGAGATCGCCGCAATGGATCCCGAAGCCTTCGCCGCACTGCTCTCCGAGAAGCCGGCCGTGCACCGCTACCCGGGCTCGATGGCCAAACGCGTCCAGCAGCTGTGCCAGTACCTGGTCGGGCACTACGACGGGGACGCCGAAGCGGTCTGGCGTGGCGTCAGCGACGGGGCCGAGCTGCTGAAGCGGCTTCAGGCCCTGCCGGGCTTCGGCAAGCAGAAGGCGCAGATCTTCCTCGCCCTGCTCGGCAAGCAGCTCGGCGTCACGCCCGAGGGGTGGCGGGAGGCCGCCGGGACCTACGGCGAGCAGCACTCCTTCCGGTCCGTCGCCGACATCACCGGACCCGAGTCACTGGCCAAGGTACGCGCCCACAAACAGGAGATGAAGGCGGCGGCGAAGGCGGCGAAGGCCACGGCGAGGTAGCCGCACCAGAGCGGGCGGAAGGTACGCCGAGCGGCCCACCCGGGTGGCACGGCCGACCCGGCCGATCCCAGCATGGACCATGACCGAGGCACCCATCGGCGGCCCTGACTGGGGCCGTGAGTACGACGACCGGCACGTCCACGGTGCGCAGCCACTGGGCGGCAACCGCGAGCCCACCGAGCCCGAACCGCCGTTCGAGGGTCCACTGCACGCACTGTCCCGGGCCGCCTGGCAGGTTGTCCTGCTCACCGGGGCCGCCTCACTGGTCCTCGGTGTCCTGGTGCTGGTGTGGCCGAGCGCCTCCCTGGCCGTGGTCGGCGTCCTCTTCGGCCTGTACCTCTTGGTCAGCGGCGTCTTCCAGCTGGTGGCCGCCTTCGGCACGCACAAGACGACCTCGCTGCGCGTGCTGGCGTTCGTCAGCGGCGCCCTGTCGATCCTGCTCGGCCTGTTCTGCTTCCGCGGTCCCATGCAGTCGACCCTGCTGCTCGCCCTGTGGATCGGCATCGGCTGGCTGATCCGCGGGATCACCCAGACCCTGGCTGCCGCCTCCGACCCCCGGATGCCTGCCCGGGGCTGGCAGATCTTCCTCGGCGTCCTCACCTTCGCCGCCGGCATCGTGCTCATCGACTCGCCGTTCGCGTCGCTCGCCGTACTGACCCTGGTCGGGGGCGTCTGGCTGGTCGTGGTGGGGATCGTGGAGATCGTCACCGCGTTCCGCATCCGGGGCCGGGCGCAGCAGGTGCCTCGGACGGTGTGACCGGCGGGCGCGCTCCGCGCGCCGACTCCCCCCGGGACGCCTGTCCTTCTCGCCGGGATGTGCGGCCGGTCGGCCGCGCGGCACCGTGGGTACGTTCGAGCGGGCCGGCAACCGCACCGGACCGGATCAGCCGTGCGTCCCGCCCGGGTGCGGGGAGGTGTCCGCCTCGGAGCGACGGCCGACACAGCGGTTCCGCTGTCGCTCACCCCGGGCCCGCAATTTCCGTTAGCAGAGCGCATGTCCGCTTTGTTGCTTCTTTTTGGGCGCCGCACTCGGCCGCCATGGCTGCGCCCGGAAGGTCTTGACCGGTAGGCTTTCCGTGTGATCTTCAAGCGCATCGGAAACGGCCGGCCGTACCCCGACCACGGCCGGGAAAGCACCCGGCAGTGGGCGGACGTCGCGCCACGCCCGGTCCGCCTCGATCAGCTCGTGACCACCAAGCAGCAGCTCGACCTGGAGACGCTGCTGGCGGAGGACTCGACGTTCTACGGCGACCTCTTCGCGCACGTCGTGAAGTGGCAGGGCGATCTGTACCTGGAGGACGGCCTGCACCGCGCGGTCCGTGCGGCCCTGCAGCAGCGCCAGGTGCTGCATGCGCGCGTGCTCGAACTCGACTGACCCAGCGAGTGCCGTTGATCCTTTCGGGTTCCGCTGAGCGGCGTCGACTGATCATCTAATAGGCATCCCCGCTCAAGAGCACTACGCTGCGTTCATGAGCATGCTGACTCCCCCCGGCATGGGCGGCAAGTACCGGATCACAGGGGACAAATACCCTCGGATGCGCCCTCCCCGGCGACGCGGCAGGCTCGTGGCCGCCGTACTGGCATCCGCCACCGTGCTAGGCCTGATCGGCTGGGGCACCCTGCAGCTCATCGACGTCTTCACCGGCGGCAGGAAAACCGCGGCGGCCGGCCCCAAGGCCGACTGCCCGGACCAGGCCGCCGCGGCGACGCAGCTGAAGGACCTGCCGAAGCCCGGCCAGATCACCGTGAACGTCTACAACGCCACGACTCGCGCCGGGCTCGCCCGGGACACGGCGGCCGAGCTGAAGAAGCGCGGCTTCACCATCGGTGACGTGGGCAACGCGTCCAAGCAGTTCGACAAGAAGACCAAGGGCACCGGTGTTCTCCTCGGCCCCGTCTCCGCACAGAACACCTCACTGCCCGTGCTGGCCACCCAGATCGCCGGTGCCGAGCGCCGTACCGAAGCAGGCCGCAAGGGCGCTGCCCTCGATCTGATCCTCGGCGACGGCTTCAAGGGCCTGACGAAACAGGCGACCGCCGACCAAGCACTGGCCAAGCTGACCGCGCCCGCGCCGACGACCACCACAAAGAAGGACTGCCGCCCCGGCGCCAAAACCGCTCGGTGACGGACTGCCCGGGCGACGGCCCCCGGTGACCGGGGGCCGTCGTTGGACCGCGGCCTGCCCGCCCACCGGGCAGGCCGCGGTCTACTCGGCCGCTCCGTACAGCCGGTCGCCCGCGTCGCCCAGGCCGGGGACGATGTAGCCGTGCTCGTTGAGGTGGTCGTCCACCGCCGCCGTGACGACCTTCACCGGGGTGCCCGCCAGCTCGCGCTCCATGATCTCGACGCCTTCGGGGGCGGCCAGCAGGACCACCGCGGTCACCTCTTCGGCGCCGCGCTTGATCAGTTCCCGGATTGCCGCGACCAGCGTGCCGCCCGTGGCCAGCATCGGGTCGAGGACGTACACCTGACGGCCTGAGAGGTCTTCCGGCATGCGCGTGGCATAGGTGGAGGCCTGCAGGGTCTCCTCGTTGCGGATCATGCCCAGGAAGCCCACCTCGGCCGTCGGCAGCAGCCGCACCATGCCGTCCAGCATGCCGAGGCCGGCCCGCAGGATCGGCACGACCAGCGGGCGCGGGCGGGCCAGCTTGACCCCGGTGGTGGCGGCCACCGGGGTCTCGATGTCGACCACCTCGGTGCGCACGTCCCGCGTGGCCTCGTAGGCGAGCAGGGTGACGAGTTCGTCGGCGAGCCTGCGGAAGGTCGGGGAGTCCGTGCGCTGGTCGCGCAGCGTGGTGAGCTTGTGGGCGACCAAGGGGTGGTCGACGACGTGGAGACGCATGCCCCTAACGGTACCTGCGCCCCGCACCCCCCTGGTGCTTCCCTCGAACCGCCTGTTCGAGGGAGAGTGGAGGGGATGGACTGGGGTGGTGAGACGTGCCTGACCTGCCTGACCCTGCCAAGGGCGCGCCCGGGGATGCCGAAGGCGCTGCACACACCAGGGACACCGCAAACACCGAGAACCCGGGGACCAGCAGAGACCCGGCCGACCCCGCGATACGCGACGCCGGGCCACCGGACTCCACCGGCTCCGGCCCGACGGCTCCCGAGACGGATGCCGAGCGGCGCCGGCGCCGCGCCCAGTTCCTCCGCGACCTCGCCGAGGCCCGCGCGCTGCGCGCCCGGGTCCAGCCGCGACGCGCCAAGGCCGCCCGGCTTCGACACGCGATGCGCATGAGGACGTTCCGCTGGTAGGCAAAGGTGCCTTGAGCAGGACACAGTGGGGCAATTGCCGCTAGGGAAGATCCACGCCCACGTCGGCGTTTGCACGCTGGGTGCGCATAGTCGGCTGGCAAAGCCGCGTACGATCCGCAGGTGGCGGTAACGAGCGCACTGGTGGGGCGATGACGGATCCACCATCGAAACAGCCAGACACAGCGAGCCGAAGACGCCCCCTGAACGCCTAGTTTCTGCCACGATTCCGAGTGGGCGGGGCTTGGAGCCCAGGTTCCGTCCGCCCACGTACCTCCGCCGGGGGGACCCCCAACCGGCACGCCTCTGACCAGTGGGAGAGTCACGGTGTACTTCGCCGCACTGCTCGCGCGCACCGAAGACGGGTGGGAAGCGAGCGATACAGAGCTCGACGATGTGGAAACCCTGTCGGATCTGGCTGACCTGGCCAGGGAAGCCAATCCCGACGAGGACACGGTGCTCGTCCTGATCGAGCAGGAGGACGCCTGGTTCGGTGTCGTCCGCGTGGACGGCGAGGACGACCCTCGCATCTACGTCTCGGACGCCGCCGCAGCCGTACGCAGCGCCTACGGTGAGCTGCTGCTCACCGACGAACTACTCGGCCGGGAGCCCGGTGCCGACGACGGCCCGGACCTGGATTCCCTGAACCTCGACGGCACGGAGGACGGTGAGTCCGAGAGCGACGAGGACAGCGCCGACCCCGACGCGGTGCCGCACAGCCCGGTGGGCGACAGCCGGATCCTCGACGACCTGGGCATCAACGAGAAGGAGCTGCACACCTTGGGCGCCGAGGACGCGCTGAGCACGATCGCCGAGGCCCTGGGCGCCTCGGACGTACTGGAGACCGTCCGCTGACCGCCCAGGACGCCGCCGGCCCGCCGGACCCGGTACGCGACCACTGGCGGGCGGCGATGCGGCTGGCCTTGGGCGAGGCCGCGCTGGCTGGCCGCGGCGGAGACGTCCCCGTCGGCGCCGTGGTGTTGTCCCCGGACGGCACCACGGTGCTCGCCACCGGGCACAACGAACGCGAGGCCACCGGCGATCCAACGGCGCACGCCGAGGTGCTCGCGCTCCGGCGGGCAGCGGCCCGGCTCGGGGAGTGGCGGCTGGCCGGCTGCACACTGGTGGTCACTCTGGAGCCGTGCACGATGTGCGCGGGTGCGATCGTGCAGTCCAGGGTCGACCGCGTGGTCTACGGTGCCCGGGACGAAAAGGCGGGCGCGGCCGGCTCCCTGTGGGACCTGGTCCGTGACCGCCGGCTCAACCACCGACCGGAGGTCATCGAGGGCGTCCTCGCGACGGACTGCGCTCAGCTCCTCACAGAGTTCTTCCGAGAACGCTGAGTCGCTCTCGCCAACCGATTTCGAACCAGGTGCCACCTTGCTGTAGGGTCTCTCTCGGTAGCGTGTCCGAGCGGCCGAAGGAGCTCGCCTCGAAAGCGAGTGTGGCGCAAGTCACCGAGGGTTCAAATCCCTCCGCTACCGCTCGAAGGAGGGTCCCGTCGCAAGGCGGGGCCCTTTCTCGTACTCCCTCCAGACGGCTGCGCCGGTAAAGGCGCTCAAGTACCCACCCTCTTCCGGGAGTACGACCGCCAGCACCACGCACCGACTCCCGCGCCCGGCCTGCGGATTCCTCACCGCTCCTACCGGGCCGAGCGCCCTCCATCCCCCCCCGCCCACCCCCGAGCAGCTCACACAGCCCCGGCAAAAGACCCGGGCCGGCGGGCCGTTGGCGCCGCAAAAGGGGCGTGAAGGTTACACTCACGGCCGGCAGGAGGGGCCCACGGGGGCAAGGCACAGGGGAGGCTACGGTGGCGATGAACGCCAAGAGGATCGCCGTGTACGTGCTCGTGGTCTTCGCGCTGTATGTGATCATCACGGACCCGGCCAAGGCCGCCGACTACGTCCAGGTAGTATTCCAGGGCATATCGGACGCGGCCAAGGCCATCGGTGACTTCATGACCTGGGTCGCCGACGGAGCGAAGAGCTGAGGTACATCCCATGATCCGCCATCTGGTCCTCTTCAAGCTCAACGAGGGCGTCGAACGCGACGATCCGCGGGTCGTGGCCGGCGCGGCGGCCTTCCGGGCGCTCGGCGGGCAGATCGAGGAACTGCGTTTCTGGGAATGCGCCTGGAACATCAGCGACCGGCCGATCGCCTACGACTTCGCGATCAACTCGGCGGTCGAGGACACCGACGCCCTCACGCGCTATCTGGAGCACCCAGCGCACCAGGCGGGCGTAGCGCTCTGGCGCGAGTTCGCCACGTGGGTGATCGCCGACTACGAGTTCTGAGCCCTCCGCCACAGCAGCCCCTCGCCGCAACGGCGGGGGGCTTTCCTGCATCCTGAACCCCAACTTGTCAGAGTTTGGCCACAACACGACGTTATGCGGTGCTTGCACACAGTGCACATGTCTTGTGATGCTATGACCGCTTTTGACGGATGATTGACCGATGAAGAGGTGGCGTTGACCGTGTCGGCCAGTACTGCGCCGCCCCAGGAGGAGGCGCCCGCCCCGACTCCCCCGGCTCCCGAAAAGCGCCGCGGCGCCGACACCCGGGCGCTGACCCAGGTGCTGTTCGCCGAACTGAAGCAGCTCAAGCCGGGCACGCCGGAGCACAACCGGGTACGAGGGGCACTGATCGAGGCGAACCTCCCGCTCGTGCGCTACGCGGCCGCCCGCTTCCGCTCCCGCAACGAACCGATGGAGGACGTGATCCAGGTCGGCACCATCGGTCTGATCAACGCCATCGACCGCTTCGACCCGGACCGCGGTGTGCAGTTCCCGACCTTCGCGATGCCGACCGTGGTCGGCGAGATCAAACGGTACTTCCGGGACAACGTCCGCACGGTCCACGTACCACGCCGATTGCACGAGCTCTGGGTACAGGTCAACAGCGCGACCGAGGACCTGACCACCGCCTTCGGGCGCTCGCCGTCCACCGCCGAGATCGCCGAGCGGCTGCGGATCAGCGAGGAGGAGGTGCTGTCCTGCATCGAGGCGGGACGCTCGTACCACGCCACCTCACTGGAAGCCGCGCAGGAGGGCGACGGGCTGCCCGGCCTGCTGGACCGCATCGGCTACGAGGACCCGGCCCTGGACGGGGTGGAACACCGCGACCTGGTCCGACATCTCCTCGTTCAACTCCCCGAACGGGAACAGCGAATCCTCCTGCTGCGCTACTACAGCAATCTCACCCAGTCACAGATCAGCGCGGAACTCGGCGTCTCCCAGATGCACGTATCGCGGCTACTCGCGCGTAGCTTCCAACGGCTGCGATCCGCAAATCGGATCGACGCATAGCGACCGCCGACCCGGTGCACAGCAGGCGTGCGACCGATGCATAGCGGGCGCATGGAAGCACGGCCCGAACAACGCTGCATCGCAAACTCGAACGAGCGGTAACCGTCACGAGCGAATCGCTCACCAGGGCACTTCCCCGAAGTTGCCTGCCGAAAGTGCGTCAGACCCCTTGTTTCCAGGGCGGATTCGCGTCACGGGTGTCGACATGTCACTACAGCGTGTTGCCGACATGTGACATTCTTCCGGAAGCGCGTTTGCCGTGGCTTCGGCTCCGGTATTCAGGTGAAGGCTGCGTTGCTCGAAAGGTGGCGCCGCCACGACCGTCCCGCGACCCAAAGGGGGTGGCATGTCCGTAGACCAGGGCAGCTCGAAGGTGCTGACGCCCGCCAAGAGCGAAGCAGCGCCCAAGGAGCCCGATGTCCTCGACCGCCTCGACGGCGGACCGGCCCTCGACGCCGTGCCGGCCCCGGCCGTCCCCACCGCCGTCCCCACCGCCGCATCCACCGCCGAGGCCGGTCCGGCCTCGCCGGGTTCGGCGGACATCGACACCCGCACACTGTCCCGCTCCCTGTTCCTGCGGCTCGCCGTGCTCGACGAGGACAGTCCGGAGCGGGCCTACGTCCGGGACACGCTGATCGAGCTGAACCTGCCGCTGGTCCGGTACGCCGCCGCGCGCTTCCGCTCCCGCAACGAACCGATGGAGGACATCGTCCAGGTCGGCACCATCGGCCTGATCAAGGCGATCGACCGCTTCGACTGCGAACGCGGCGTGGAGTTCCCCACGTTCGCGATGCCGACCGTGGTCGGCGAGATCAAACGCTTCTTCCGGGACACCTCCTGGTCCGTGCGCGTCCCACGTCGGTTGCAGGAGCTGCGCCTGGCCCTCACCAAGGCGAGCGACGAACTGTCCCAGAAGTTGGACCGCTCCCCGACCGTGACGGAGCTGGCCGCGGTGCTCGGCGTCTCCGAGGAGGACGTGGTCGACGGCCTCGCGGTCGGCAACGCCTACACCGCCTCGTCGTTGGACTCCCCCGCCCCCGAGGACGACGGCGGCGAGGGCTCCCTGGCTGACCGGCTCGGCTACGAGGACAGCGCGCTGGAGGGCGTGGAGTACCGGGAATCCCTCAAGCCACTGCTGGCCAAGCTCCCGCCCCGCGAGCGGCGCATCATCATGCTGCGCTTCTTCGCCAACATGACCCAGTCACAGATCGGCGAGGAGGTGGGCATCTCGCAGATGCACGTCTCCCGCCTCCTCACCCGGACCCTGGCCCAACTGCGGGAAGGCCTGATCTCGGACTGAGGATCCTCTCCTGACGTTCCGCCAGCCAGACCGGCCCGACGCTGCGAGCGACCGGGCCGGGCAGGGCTGCGGAGGGGACGTGTGCGGCACGGACCCGTGGCCGTCGAGGCGCCCTGTGGGCAGCGCCGGCGACCGTCACCCGCCTGGGTGCGGTACTCACCGCATGAGGGTGCGGCAGGCCGGATGGCGGCTGCACGACGGTCGGCGGCACGGAAGACACCGGACGGGGCGGCCCGACCGCGACCGGGGCAGCCGGTGGACGCTGGTGCCAGAAGGTGACCGTCGGCTTTCACCACAGCGGTGGCACGTCGACGCGTTCGGGCTCGTGACGTTCGCGACGCACACCATCGGGGCGCTCGGCACCGACGGGGGGACGGTCGAGTCGACCGTGGCACTCCCCGCGCCGATCGCGGCGAGTGCGCAGGCGGAACCGACCTGGACGGTGTGCGTCGATGCCTGGTGCATGCCGCTCGGCACGCACCTCATCGAGCCCCGGGGCGCGTCCGTCCGACCGGAGCAGCGGGAGCAGTTCGACGGGAACGGCTCTACATGAGTGCGAGCCAGGCGACCCCCGCGACCACGACGAGCGCCACGACGATGCCGATGATCAGGCCGACACGGGGGCCCGAGGGGGCCGCCGCCTGCTGCTGGCCCTGGGGAGCCTCGTCGACGAACGCGCGGAACATCTGGGTGCTGCCGGCGGGGTCGTGATTGCCCTGGGGGCCCTGGGTGTTAGCCATGCCCCGAGACCTTAGCGAAGAGCAGCCCGACGGCCCAAGCGGGGGCCCACGGGGAGCCATCGGGGCAGAGGCGTGCGCACGTCACCCGGGACCACCTGAGTATGTACGTTTACCCTACGCGACTTTGCCAAATCTTTGCATAAGTACCCCCGATTTATTTGCCTGCAGCAACCAAACATCTTATGGTTGCCTCAAGCAACAAAAGTGGGAGGTGTGATGGCCGAGCAGACGCAATTCGAAGAACTGGCGCGTCAGCTCAGCGCCGTCGGAGTCGTCAAACGGGAGGTGGGCCGCGCCCTGCCGCCCGACTGTCCGGCCGGCTCGGCGGCTGTGCTGACGCTGCTCCGCCGCCACGGCGACATGCGGATGAGCAAGCTCGCCGAGCTGCTGGCCGTGGACATGTCGGTAACCAGCCGGCATGTCGCCCACGTCGCCGCACACGGCTGGATCGAACGGCACCCGGACCCCGCGGACAAGCGCTCGCGCATCCTGTGCCTGACCCCCGAGGGCCTGGACGAGCTCGCCGAGCTCAACCGGCGGACCACGCGCCTGCTCGCCGAACGGCTCGCCGACTGGACCGACGACGAGGTCGCCCAGCTGATCCGGCTCATGACGCGCCTGCGCACGTCCTTCGGCGACTGCCGCTCCTCCCCGGTCCGGCTCCCCACTCCCGCATCCGAAGAAAACACCCGTACACCCGCTAGCACGTGAAAAGGAAGCCCATGGCAACGACCACACCAGCCGGTGTGCGGGCTCACGCCAAGCACGGGGGAGGCTCCTCGGCGGGCCACGCCCCCATGACGCACCGGCAGATCATGGAAGCGCTCTCCGGCCTGCTCCTGGGGCTGTTCGCCGCCATCCTCTCCTCCACCATCGTCACCAACGCGCTACCGACGATCATCAAGGACCTCGGTGGCGGCCAGTCCGCCTACACCTGGGTCGTCACCGCGGCGCTGCTGTCCATGACCGCCTCGGTGCCCCTGTGGGGCAAACTGGCCGACCTGGTCAGCAAGAAGGCACTCGTCCAGATATCACTGGTCATCTACATCATCGGCTCCGTCATCGCCGGTCTCGCACAGAACCCGGCGATGCTGATCAGCGCCCGTGTGGTGCAGGGCCTGGGCGCCGGCGGCCTGTCGGCTCTGGTACAGGTCGTCATGGCCGCGATGATCTCCCCGCGGGAGCGGGGCCGGTACAGCGGTTACACGGGCGCCACCTTCGCCGTCGCGACGGTCGGCGGCCCACTGCTCGGCGGTGTCATCACCGACACTGACTGGCTCGGCTGGCGCTACTGCCTGTTCGTCGGCATCCCCTTCGCACTGATCGCGCTGATCGTGCTGCAGAAGACGCTGCACCTGCCCGTCGCGAGGCGGAAGGTCAAGGTCGACTGGACCGGGGCGTTCTTCATCACCGCCGCCGCCTCACTGCTGCTGATCTGGGTCACCTTCGCCGACGACAAGTACGACTGGCTCTCGTGGCAGACGTACACGATGGTGGGCGGGACGATCGTCCTGGCGTTGCTCTTCGTGTTCACCGAGACCAGGGCCGCCGAGCCGATCATCCCGCTGCGTCTGTTCCGCAACCGCACCATCTCCCTGGCCTCGCTGGCGTCCATGTTCGTCGGTGTCGGCATGTACTCGGGCACCGTCTTCTTCTCGCAGTACTTCCAGCTGGCCCGTGACAAGTCCCCGACCATGTCCGGCGTCATGACCATCCCGATGATCGGCGGCCTGTTCGTCGCCTCCATGGTCTCCGGTCGGTTCATCACCAGCACCGGACGCTGGAAGGGCTGGCTGGTCGCCGGCGGCGTCTCCCTCACCGCGGGCCTGTCCCTGCTGGGCCTGATGCGATACGACACCCCGTACTGGCAGCTGTCCCTCTACATGGCGCTGCTGGGCATCGGTGTCGGCATGATGATGCAGAACCTGGTCCTGTCCACACAGAACCAGGTCGCCCCCAAGGAACTCGGCGCAGCCTCGTCCGTGGTCAGCTTCTTCCGCTCCCTCGGCGGCGCGGTCGGTGTCGGTGTGCTCGGCTCCGTGATGGCCACACGGATCAGCCACTACGCCAAGGACACCATCACCTCCCTCGACCCCAAGGCGCAGGCCGTGGCGGCCCGGTCCGTGGGGGGCGGCCAGCTGCCCGACATGGACCTGCTGCCCGCGCCGGTCCGGAACTGGTTGGAGGGCGCCTACGGCCACGGCATCGCGGACGTCTTCCTCTACGCGGCGCCGTTCGCGCTGATCGCACTGGTCGTCTGCCTGTTCATCAAGGAAGTCCCGCTGAAGACGTCGGGCGCGCTGGCCCAGGCCGCACAGGAGAAGACGGACACCCTGGTCGAGGCCGACCTGGACACCGGCGCCCGGCTGCAGGGCGTGGTCAGGGCACCGCACGGTCCGCTGGCCGACGCCCGGGTGACGCTGGTCGACCAGGAGGGCAAGGTGGCCGGCACGACCACCACCGGCCCGGACGGGGCGTACGCCTTCGCCGACCTGGACAGCGGTGACTACACCGTCATCGCCACGGGTTACCCGCCGGTGGCCGCCACACTGGCCGTCTCCGGCCCCGGGATCGACGCACACGACATCGAACTCGCCCATCCCGGCGTGTAGCGCGAACCACCGGCCGATGACGGCGCGCCCTTCAGACGGAGCGGCGCGCCGTCACGGGCCCGTCCCACACGACCGGTTCACGCGTCCTCGCAGGGAGGAGACGGGACAGGTCCGAACACGGGGATCCGTACGCGGGACAGGGTGGGCCGCCTACCCTCCACCAGGCTGACCACGGCGGGGCCGGACCGCTGGACCGTGCACGACGTGCTCCGCCCGGTCGACCTGGGCCTGGCCCTCCCCGGTGCCGGCGTCGACCCGCGGGGCGGGACCCGCACCGCCCTCCGGATCACCGCCGAACTGCACCACGGGATCCTGCTTCCCAGACACTCCCGGCAGGCCGACTGGCCCGCCCCGTCGAGGAGTCAGCCGCGGGCGGCCATCGCCTCGATTCCGGCGATCAGCAAGTCCAGCGCGAAGGTGAAGTCCCGGTCCAACATCTCGGCCACGGTGTCACCGCCACGAGCTGCCATGAGGTCCTTGGACTCCTCGATGACCTCAGCACTGCCCGGGGCCTCGGACGCCATGGTCACGGCCTGCTTGAAGTATTCCTCGGGACTCAGCCCGGTGCCCTCGATCCGGGCCAGGAAGTGACCCTCGATCGTGCCGTAGCCGTACACGAACTGGAAGACGGCCGAGATCGCCCCCATCACCCCGTGCGCGGGCAGCCCCGCCCGGCGGACGACCCGCTGGACCACGCGGGAGAAGGTGAGCGAGTTCGGGCCGATGTTGAGGTAGCGTCCGGCGAGCGGCGAGACCCAGGGGTGACGCACCAGCAGGGCCCGGTACTCGGTCGCCAGTTCCCGCAGTTGCTCCCGCCAGTCCGCCCCCGGGTCCTCCGGGTCGGGCAGCCGCAGTTCCCCGAAGGCCGTGTCCAGGGCCAGTTCGAGCAGATCGTCCTTGGTGTCCACGTACCAGTACAGGGACATCGCGGTCACGTTCAGCTCACCGGCCAGCCGGCGCATGGAGAACTTCGTGAGCCCCTCCGTATCCAGCAGCCGAACGCACACCTGGGTGATCCGCTCCCGGTCGAGCCCGGAGGGCTGTCCACCGCGTCCGCCTCTGCGTGCCTTGTCCTCCAACCAGACACTGCCCTTCGCCGACCGCGCACCCTGCTTGCCCATCGGCGCACACCCTCCTGAAACTCCGGCCAGTGTCCCCACTTTAGGGGCGCCGGGCGCCTCGCTACGCGGCCACCGCACGTCGGTACCGTCGGCGGCGTAGCTTCCGCAGCCGCACGCGCACCCCTATCCGCCCCCGTACCTGCCCCGGGCTACCCGACGGTCGCCCGCTCCGCCCGCCGGAGCAGTCCCGCCGCCAGGAACCCCCCGGCCAGCACGGCGACGGCCCCCACCAGTTGCCCGGCTCCGAGCGCGGCCGACAACGGCTGACCGGAGTCGATGCGAGAACTGAGCACGGCACCCAGCACGGCGACGCCGAGGCCGTTCCCGAACTCGGCCACCGTTCCGTTGATGCCGGCCCCCGCGCCCGCCCTCTGCGGCGGAATGGCGCTCATGATGGCGTGCGCCAAGGCCGGGTTGGCGATCGCGCAGCCCGCGCCGATCAGCAGCAGTCCCAGCAGGGTCCCCGCGTAGCCGCTGGGGGCGACCGCCGCGATGGCCACCAACCCCGCCGACATCAGCAGCATCCCGAGCGCGATGGAGACCGGCGTTCCCCATCGCGCCGACCACTTGGCCGACAGGCCGGTGAAGTTGAGCGCCACCACCGTCAGGGCCAGCGGAGCGGTTCGCAGTCCCGCCTCCAATGGTCCGTAGCCGAGCACGGACTGCAGGTGCTGGGTCAGTAGGAACAGCGCGCCGCCCATGCCGAAGGTGATGAGCACCGCCCCGGCGACAGCACCCGTGAAGTGCCTGTCGCGGAAGAAGCGCGGGTCGAGCATCGGCTCGGTGACCGTGCCCTCCCACCACGCGAAGGCGCTCAGCGCCCCCGCCGCCACCACGGTCGTCACCAGCACCCGCACCGAGGTCCAGCCGTGGCCGGGCCCGGCGATGATCGCGTAGACCAGCGAGGTCATGCCGATGGTGGACAACAGCGCACCGAGCAGGTCCGGGCGTTCTGCACGGGGGGTTTTCGACTCGGGTACGAGGGCAGCGACCGCACAGAGTCCCAGCACCACGACCGGGAGGTTGACCAGGAAGATCGCGCCCCACCAGAAGTGGTCGAGCACGAGACCGCCGATCAGCGGGCCGCCCGCGAAACCCAGCGCGTTCACCGCACTCCAGATGCCGATCGCCTTCGGTTGCTCCTCGGGGGCGAAGATCTGCACCGCCACGGCCAGTGTGGTGGTCATCAGCAGCGCCCCGCCGATGCCCATTCCGGCCCGGGCGGCGATCAGCTGTCCGGTGGCGCCGGCGAATCCGGCCACGAGCGAGCCGGCGCCGAACAGAACCAGTCCGGCGATCAGCATCTTCTTGCGGCCGTAGCGGTCGGCGGCGCTGCCGGCAGTGAGCAGCAGGCCGGACTGCACCAGGGAGTACGCGTTGATCAGCCACTGGACGTCGGAGGTGGCCGCGTGCAGTTCACGCTTCAGTGAGGGGATGGCCACGTTCAGAACGGTGTTGTCGAGCAGCACGGTGAGCTGCACGAGGCAGATGACACCAAGGATCAGCCAGCGCCGGGGATGCCCGCGCGAGCCCTGGGAAACACGCATGCTGTACACCGTATAGCTTGAGTTATACGGTGTACAGCAGTGTCTGCGGGGTGCTGCAACGACCTCAGGTGTTCTTCTGCGTGAGGTCGTAGAAGGTGGCCGAACCGACCGTCACCTTCTTGAAGTTGCTCTCGATCCAGGAGCTGATCTGCGACGATGTGTCACTGTTGCCACCACGTCCCATGCCGCCGCCGACGATGAAGTAGTGGATCCTCCCCTGGGCCACGTAGTTCTTGAACTGCGCCAGCGTCGGGGACGGGTCAGTGCCGTTGAAACCGCCGATCGCCATGACGGGGTCACCGGTGGCGAGCTGGTAACTGGCCGCGTTCTGGGAGCCGATGGACGCGGCGACCCAGGTGTACTTCGACGCGTCCGTCTCCAGCAGCTTCTTGGCCTCAGAGGACACGTTCGCGCCCTTCAGCAGGCCGCCGACACCACCGGGGCCGCCCTTGCCGCCTTCGCCCATCGGGCCACCGCCCGGGAAGCCGTTGCCGTTCCGCCGACCCTGGCCCTGCCCTCCTTGCTGCCCCTGCTGCCCCTGACCGTTCTGACCGTTCTGGCCTTGGCCCTGCTGCCCCTGACCGTTCTGGCCCGGCACGCCACCGCCGAAGCCACCGCCCGGGAAGCCGTTGCCGTTCCGCCGACCCTGGCCCTGCCCTCCTTGCTGCCCCTGCTGCCCCTGACCGTTCTGGCCCGGCACGCCACCGCCGAAGCCACCGCGCATCCCGCCACGGCCACCGGGGCCACCGGGGCCACCGGGGCCACCGGGACCGCCACCACGACCGCTCATCACACTCGCGCCCACCGGGCCCGCCGTGGGAATGGAGCCGCCGTGCCCCTGCTGGAGCGTGCTGAGGGTGTACGCGGTCGGCCCGGCCAGCGCAGCCAGGAGACCCACCGCCGCCACGGCCAGCGCAAGCTGGCGGGAGATGCGGCCGGCGAAGATCAGGCCGAGCGCGGCAGCCAGACCGCCGATCAGCACCAGCCACCTCAGCCACGGCAGGTAGTCGGGGGTGCGGTTGAGCAGGATGTACCCCCACGTCGCCGCCGCGACCACGGAGGCGGCCAGCATGATCGACGCCCAGGTCTCCCGCCGCTTCTCCCACAGCAGCCCGGCGCCCATGCCGATCACGGCCGCCAGGTAGGGGGCGAGCGCCACGGTGTAGTACTGGTGGAAGATGCCCGCCATGTAACTGAAGACGGCCATGGTCATCAGCAGGGAGCCGCCCCATACCAGGAACGAGGCCCGGGTCACGGACGTCCGCTTGAGCTTGCGGGTGGCCACCAGACCGGCGACGAGCAGGATCAGTGCGGCCGGCAGCAGCCAGGAGATCTGGCTGCCGATCTCGGCGTCGAACATCCGGTCCCAGCCGGTCTCGCCCCACTTCCCGGCACCACCGCCACGGCCACCGCCGCCGACACTGCCGGTCTCGTCACCGCTGAGGCGACCAAAGCCGTTGTAGCCGAAGGTCAGTTCCAGGAAGCTGTTGGTCTGCGAGCCGCCGATGTATGGACGAGACGAGGCCGGCCACAGCTCGACGATCGCCACCCACCAGCCGCCGGAGACGACCAGGGCGAGCGTCGCTGCCGCCAACTGCCCGAAGCGCTTCTTCAGCGACACCGGCGCGCACACCGCGTACACGATCGCCAGCGCCGGCAGGATCAGGAAGGCCTGCAGCGTCTTGGTGAGGAACGCGAAACCGATCACCACACCGGCCCACACCAGCCACTTCGTACGACCGTCCTCCAGGGCCCGCACGACCAGGTAGCAGGCCGCCGACATCAGCAGCGCCAGCATGGCGTCCGGGTTGTTGAACCGGAACATCAGCGCCGCGACGGGAGTGAGTGCCAGCACCCCACCCGCGATCAGACCGGCTCCAGGGCTGAACCGGCGGCGCACGGCGGCATAGACCACGGCGACGGTTGCCACGCCCATCAGCACCTCGGGAGCCAGGATCGCCCACGAGTTGAGGCCGAAGATCCTGACCGACAACTCCATCGGCCACAGCGAGGCGGGCGGCTTGTCGACGGTGATGGCGTTGCCCGCGTCCAGCGAACCGAAGAAGAACGCCTCCCAGGACCTGCTGCCCGCCTGGACGGCCGCCGAGTAGAAGGAGTTGGCGTAGCCGGAGGAACTGAGGTTGTACAGGTAGAGCAGAAGAGTGGCGGCCAGGAGGCCCACGAAGGCCGGGCGCTCCCAGCTGGGGTCCTCGGGCCGGCCGCGCCACAGTCTGCGCGCGAACGGCTGCCCCGGCTCACTGGCCTCGGGCGACCCCGGGGGAGCCGTCTGCGGCGGACCCCACACGGTCGGACCGCTCTGTTGTGCGTTGGGCGGGTCGTAGTGGGTCGTCATCGGGTATCCCCCCGGTCGGTGTCGTTCGGGTGCATCGGCTGCAGGTGCATGGTGGTGTCCCTCCCGTGACCGTCCGCGGCCTGGCCCGCGCGGACCTGGGCGGTCCGGTACGGGTCGCGGGACTGGGTCCGTGAACGGGACTGAGGCTGTGCGGGGAACTGGGGCTGTGAGCGGGGCTGGTACGACGGCGGCTGCGGTGGTAGCGGCTCGGTCTGCGTCTGCGGCGCCGTCGTCGTGCCGTCGTAGGCCGGCGAGGACGGGGACGACGTGCGGGAGAAGGCCGCCGACGGGTCTGCGCCGGGCTCGTCCCGGTCCGGGAAGACCCAGGCGCGGAAGAGCAGGAACCGCAGCAGGGTCGCCGCGAGGTTGGCGGTGATGAGCACTGCCAGCTCGGTGGAGTGCCCGGGGTTGTCGCTGGCCGCGTCGAGGGCGGCCAGCGAGCCGCTGGTCAGGGCAAGACCGATACCAAAGACGACCAGGCCCTGTGCCTGGTGCCGTACGGCACCGCCCCGGCCACGCACCCCGAACGTGAGCCGGCGGTTGGCGGCGGTGTTGACCACGGCGGAGACCAGCAGTGCGAGGGCATTGGCGACCTGGGAGCCGGAGAACTGCCGGAAGAGGCTGTAGAGCGCCAGGTAGAACAGGGTCGACAGGCCGCCGACCACGCAGAACCCGACCAGTTGGCGGGCCAGCCCCTTGGGCACGTCCAGCAGTTCGCGGTCGCGCGGATCGTCGCCGAAGGGCCGGGCCAGCCGGTCCAGCGGCAGCGATCCGGTGGCCAGGGCCCTGCCCACCCGCCACACACCCTTGAGGTCATCCGTAGCCGTCTTCACGATGTGCACCGTCGAGTCCGGATCGTCGACCCAGTCGACGGGCACCTCGTGGATCCGCAGCCCTGCCCGCTCGGCGAGCACCAGCATCTCGGTGTCGAAGAACCATCCGGTGTCCTCCACCAGCGGCAGCAGCACCTGCGCCACATCGCGTCGGATGGCCTTGAAGCCGCACTGCGCGTCCGAGAAGCGGGCGTGGAGCGAGCCGCGCAGGATCAGGTTGTACGTCCGGCTGATGAACTCCCGCTTGGGGCCGCGGACGACCCTGGAGGTGCGTGCGAGCCGGGAACCGATCGCCAGGTCGGAATGCCCGGAGATCAGCGGCGCCACCAGCGGCAGCAAGGCATTGAGGTCGGTGGACAGATCGACGTCCATGTAGGCGAGGACCGGCGCCTCGGACGCGGACCACACGGTTCGCAGGGCACGCCCGCGGCCCTTCTGCTCCAGACGGAAGTGGGCGACCTCGGGCATCTCCTCCTCCAGCCGCGCCGCCACCCATGGGGTGGTGTCCGTGGACGCGTTGTCCGCGATCGTGATGCGGAACGCGTACGGGAAGGTGCGTGTGAGGTGCTCGTGCAGTCTGCGGACGCACGGCTGGAGGTCCTTCTCCTCGTTGTAGACGGGGATCACTACGTCCAGAACAGGCGTACCGGCGTCTCCGGCCGGGAGGTGCTCCCGCGCCGGCAGGGTGCCGGGAGAAAGGTCGGTTCGCATGGAACCGACTCTTCTCAAGCGTCCTGTTCCACCCATGTGGTGGTGCTGTGCTGTGCCTGTGAGTCCGGTTGCCGGCTGGTTTCGGGGGCCGTTCGGGAGCCGGCCGGGCCAAGCACGGGCAGGTGCACGGTGAACACCGTGCGGCCGGGAACGCTGTCCAGGGTGACGGCACCGCCGTGCGCGGCGGCCACGGCCTGCACGATGGCGAGGCCGAGTCCCGTGGACCCGGTGGACCGGGAACGTGCCGAATCCCCCCGGGCGAACCGCTCGAAGACGTGCGGAAGCAGGTCCGGGGGGATCCCCGGCCCGTTGTCCTCCACCTCCACACACCACCAGGGCCCGCCCCGCTGTACCCGCGCGGTGACGGTGGTTCCCGGTGGCGTGTGGTTGCGGGCGTTGCCCAGCAGGTTGACCAGCACTTGCTGCAGCCGCGCCGCGTCCGCCGACACAGGTGCCGGTTCGTCGGGCAGGTCGAGCCGCCAGTTGTGGTCCATGCCGGCCGCGCGGGCGTCGCTCACGGTGTCCACGACGAGCGGGACGAGATCGGTCTGCGCGAACTGGAGCGGCCGCCCGGCATCGAGCCGGGCGAGCAGCAGCAGGTCCTCCACGAGCAGCGTCATGCGGCCCGCCTCGGACTCGATCCGCCCGAGGGCGTGCCGGGTGTCGGGACCGACCTGTTCGCGCCCGCGTCTGGTCAACTCCGCGTAGCCCCGGATGGAGGCCAGCGGCGTGCGCAGCTCATGGCTGGCATCAGCCACGAACTGCCGTACGCGTGTCTCGCTCTGTTGGCGGGCGTGCAGGGCACCGTGAACGTGGTCGAGCATGCGGTTGAGCGCGGCGCCGACCTGACCGACCTCGGTGTGCGGGTCGCACTCCGTCTCCGGGACCCGCTCACTGAGGTTCACCTCGCCGGTGTGCAGGGGGAGTTCGGAGACACGGGTGGCGGTGGCGGCGACCCTGCGGAGGGGGCGGGTGGCGACGCCGACGATGACGGTACCGGCGAGGGAGGCAGCGAGGAGTCCGGCAGCGGTGACACAGACCTCGACGAGGATGAGGGTGTCGATGTTGTCGTCGACGTCCTTGGTGGGCAGGCCCACGAAGTAGGCGTCCCTGCCGTCGCGACTCACCTTGTGCTGGACGAGGTAGCTCCCGAGCTCGGGAAGCGTCACGGTGTGCGGCTTGTCGTCCTTCGGCACCTTGGTGAGCGCCCGCGTCTGCGCAGCGGTGAGATCGGTTGTGCCCATCTTTCGGTAGAAGCCGTCACTGCTGTTCAGCTGCACCGTCCTGGCGGCGCCGACGATGGTGCCGTTCCGCTCCACTGCGGCCACCGTGTCGCGCTGCGTGGGGGCGCTGGCGAGGAAGTGGGTGAGCTTCCCGACCGGCGTGGTGGTGTCGGCCTGGGGCTCGGCGCCGGGGTCCGCCAGGGCTCCGGGAGCCGGGCCGCCCGGGTTCTTCATACGGCCGCCGGCCGCTCGCGTGGAGGCGTCGTCGAGCTTCCCCTTCAGCTGATCGTGCAGATGCGACCGCAACGCGAGCGTGGTCACGGTGCCGATCACCGCGCACACCAGGGCGATCAGCAGCACCGACGCGACGACGAGCCGGGCCCGCAGGGTGCGCGGCTGTCCCGCTCGTCGCTTCTGCGCCCGCGTCCGCCGTCGTCCGCTCATGACACGGCGGGCTTGATCAGATAACCGGCCCCACGCCTGGTGTGGATCATCGGCTGCCGGCCGGCGTCGATCTTCCGCCGCAGATAGGAGATGTACAGCTCAACCACGTTGGCCTGGCCGCCGAAGTCGTACGACCACACCCGGTCCAGGATCTGTGCCTTGCTGAGCACCCGGCGCGGGTTACGCATGAGGAAGCGCAGCAGCTCGAACTCCGTGGCGGTGAGATGAATGGACTCACCCGCCCGGGACACCTCGTGGCTGTCCTCGTCGAGGGCCAGGTCCCCGACGACGAGCACGGAGTCGGACCGCCGGTCGGCGGCCCCGGACCGCCGGATCAGCCCCCGCAACCGCGCGACGACCTCCTCCAGGCTGAACGGCTTGGTGACGTAGTCGTCACCGCCGGCGGTGAGCCCGGCGATACGGTCCTCCACCGCGTCCTTGGCGGTCAGGAACAGCACGGGGACGTCCGGCAGGTCGCGACGCAACCGTCCAAGGACGGTCAGCCCGTCCATGTCCGGCAGCATCATGTCGAGCACGACGGCGTCGGGACGGAACTCCCGGGCCGTCTGCACGGCCCCCTGTCCGTCTCCCGCGCTTCTGATCTGCCAGCCCTCGTAGCGGAGAGCCATGCTCAGCAGTTCGGTGATCGACAGCTCGTCGTCCACCACAAGCACTCGGACGGGGCTCCCGTCCGGCCTCAGCAGTTCGGTGCGCCCCTGGGGCGAGGTCGTGGTCATGGCGGACACCTTGTCGAGGCCTCCTGAGAACCCGCTTTCACGAGTCTGTGATTTGCCTGAGAAATACACAGGTGCCTCTCAGGGAGCCGCTGGGAAGGGCATGGGCACCGCGCCGGGCCGCGGAAGGCTCTACCGCGACGATAGTGGGACGGTGCGGCGGAGACGGCAGCGGGAAGATGACCCTGGCGACGGCGGCGGCAGTTCCGCGCGCACCCAGGACTGCTGGTCCGCGACCGGTCGTGGAGGCTGTTCAGCCACCGGTTGCGGCGCCGACGTCGGCGGGCATCCGCCCCACCGGCCTCGCCCAACGGCACGCGCATGCGGTCCGGCGTCTTGCCGCGGCTCAGAACAACCCGTCCGGGATCCTCCTGAACTCCCGTACGGGGACGGCACGTAGTCCTGCTTCCACGGCCGACGGCACCAGTTCCCAGCCGGTCATCAGCCGGGTGTCCAGGACGACGCCCCCTCGTCCGTGCACCGCCAGGTGCAGGTCGGGCCCGGCGACCGCTGCCAGCTCACCGCTCACCGCGCCACCCGGGACCAGCTCCACGACCTCTCCGGAGGGCCGGGGAGCTTCGTCGAGACCGAACACCCCCATGAGATCAGTGACTTGGCACGGTTCCGGCCGCAGGGACTCCGGCCACCCCTTGAGCGCGACGGCCCGTGCGTGCAGCTCCCGCACCTCGACGGCACGCTCCGCCGCCGTCTTGGGCAGTACCGACCGCACCGCCCGCTTCTCGGCGTACGGAATCCGGTCCGGCACCTGGAGGGCGGCCCGCAGCAACTCCTCGGTACGCCGGGCGGCCATCAGCGGCCCGGTACCGAGCCGGCTGAAACACACGGCCCCCTGTTCCAGCAACCGGGCGTCGGCCCGCTCGACCGCGGTGATCCCGACCTTGACCATGCCGGGCCCGAACCACGCCAGATACACCCGGTACGGCCGTGGATCACCGGCCAGTGCGTCCGCGGCCACGGAGTGTGCCCGGTCCAGCCGGGCACACTCCCCGCACCGAGCCCCCGGGCTCCGCCCCGATACTGCGGCCCCCACCGGGCAGGCGTGTCCCCGTGCCCCCACGCACCTGCGCCCACTCCCCTCCGGCACCGCGAAGGCGATCCTCTTGCCCCGGGGCAGCGCACTGCACCGCCCACCGGCCCACACCAGCACGGGTCCGTCAGGCGACCAGCGCAGTCCCGAACACGTCCACACCTGTGCCATCACTGGTGAGGGTAAGTGCTGGGTCCGACAAGGGCGGCGCCGAGGAGGCCAGCAGCCCGGTGCCAGGCCCTGGGGGGATACCGCTGCCGGCGTCAGCCGAGCTGTCCGAAGATCGCGGCCAGGAGCACTCCGGCAGCGAGGAAGACGACGGTCAGTGTCGCCATGGCGGCCTTCTGCTCCGCGGTCACCTCGGTCTGCGGCATGGCCATGGGGCTGCCGGCGGAGGCGGTCGTGGACATGGCGGCCTTCTGCTCTGTGGCCGCCCCGGTCCGCGACGCGGTCGGTCCGCTGCCGGCGGAGGCGTTCGTGGCCATGACCCCGTGGACCGCGTCGCCGCCCTTTCCCAGCACCCGCACCGTCCCCATCCCGTGCTTCAAGTGGTTGGCCACCAGCCAGACGTTGACGGGATAGCTGAAGGCGAGGCCGGCCAGGACGGCGAGGGAGAAGGTGGCCCAGAAGCTGACATCGGCGACGTCGGCGGTGCGCGGCACATGGCTCCGGATGATCACGAGCACAGCCACCATGGCGCCCATCACGCAGTTCATCGACAGCCACTCTGCGAGCACGGTGGAACGCACGGCCCGGAGATAGCTGCCGCCGAGCATGTCACGCATGAACAACGCCTGGAAGATGAGCAGCCCGAAACCGAAACCCACGAGGTACTCGACCAGGCTGTCACCCCAGGGCGGAAGACCGATCAGCGAGGCGGCCACTGCCGCGATCACGATGCCGGTGGCATCACCGGCCACACAGTGGATGGTGGACCCGAAAGCCTGTTTCCACAGTGGTGTCACAAACCGTTCGTGGGTGCCCGGCCTGGGTTCCTTGCACGAGAGCACGTAGAGCGCGGCGCCGATGGGGCCGATGTAGGCGGTCACCAGCACCCAGCCCCACTTCATCACGGTGAGTTCGGGATTCTTGGTGAACGCGTCGTACGCGACATAGGCGGTGGACAGGGCGACCAGGAAGAACCAGAAATACATCAGCGCGTCAGCCGTGGAACCGCTGACACCGTCGGCCACGAACATGTATGCCTTGCCCCTCACCCGTCCACACGATGTCTGAAATATCATTCTTCGCAATGAATCATGATGCTCCAGGAGTGCATCCGAGGCCGCCCGACGCACCCCACCGCGGCTTCGGGGTGGAGGTTCTCACCCCAGTGGACGCGACGGATCCGGCCGGGACCGAGTGCGACGACGCAGGATGGCCGGTCACGGGTGACCGGCCACAGCAAATCCTCGCATGCTACCCCAAAAGGGGAGAGTATGGACGATATGAAAGAGGCGTCTGCGTCCAGGACCCGCGAGAGGGGCCGTCCGAGGACCCCGACCCCAGGCCACGCCGACCACGGGGGCGAGCGGACCGCCGACTCCCCTGGCGTGCCGAACATCAGCAAGCGGGACAGGGTGCTCTCCGCCGTACTGCAGTTGGCCGTGAAGGATCTGGACGCGAGTACCGGAATAGCATATGTACCGGCAGACGATGGAGAGACTCTGGCAGCCGTCGTGGCCGTGGGGCACCCCGTGTCGATGTTCACAACCATCGAGCGCATATCGATCCATGACACCAGGTACACGGCGGCCATCGCATATCGCACGCGGAAGCAATCCGTCGCCTCTTTCCCGGACGTTCTTGCCGGCCCCGCTCGAATCGACGCCATCATGCCATTTCCCTTCACAGTCGCGTCGACGCCATTGGTCGCCGCCCAGCACCTGTACGGTGTCCTGACCGTCATCTGGGTGCCGCCGCTCGGGCCGAAGGAGATCTCGTCCCGGGAAAGGGAATACATCACCAGCCGCGCCAAGGAGCTGGTCGGCGAACTGGAAGACCTGGACGATGAGCAATTGCAGTCGACGCCCGCCGGCGCACCCGCTTTCTTCCTCCTCCCGGACATGGTGACGGACTCCGCCTCGCATTCCGTTTCCACGCCCGGTGGGGACAGGCCCGTCGACGGCGCAACGACGGCAGGATATTCAGGTACCGCCTTCCTCTACCAGATCTACAAGCTCGCATTCGCGCTGACGGCAACCATGCGCCTCAACGACATCGTGGACATCGTTGCCGCACGCATCATGAAACCGTTCGGAGCCCAGAGAATGGCCATCTGCGCCGTCGACAACGACCGGCCGCGGATCCTCGGCTACTCCGGCTACCCGCAAGGCGTCAACCATTTCGACACGAGAGATCCGTGGAGCCCGGACAGTGGCACCGTACGATTTTTCACCCTGGGCGATCCGGAATTCCTCGAAACCGCGGAGGAGGTGGCGCAAGCAGGACTCGGACCACTGACCGACGGCAGGGGAGCCTGCGCGTTGCTGCCGTTGACGAGTGCCGGCCATCGGGAAGGCACCCTGGTCCTGTCGTTCAGCGCCCCACACCGCTTCCTTTCCGAGGAGCGGGCCGCGCTGGTCGCCATGGCCGGCCTGCTCGGCCAGGCCCTCGGGCGAACGCGGCAGTTCGAAGCTGAACACGCCCTGGTCCGCGGGCTCCAGCAAGAGCTACTCCCGCACACACTGCCCCACATGAGAGAACTGGACACGGTCGCTCGCTATGTGCCTGCAGCAGCGGGCATCGAGGTGGGAGGGGACTGGTACGACGTGCTGACCCTCGCCGACGGCAACGTCGGACTGGTGATCGGTGACGTGGAGGGCCACAGTCCCGCCGCCGCGACGACCATGGGCCAGATCCGGAGCGTGGTACGGGCTTACGCCGCGGAGGGGCACCGGCCTGCCGACCTGCTGGGACGGACCAACCGGCTGCTCACCGAGCTGGGTACGGCCCACTTCGCCACCTGCTGCTGCTTGTGGCTCGACCTGCGAGTCGGTACCGCCGAACTGGCGTGCGCCGGACACCCCCTACCGCTGCTGAGCACTCCGGGTGGTGGGATCGCGGCACCGGACGTCACCGTGGGCCTCCCCCTGGGCGTCGCAACGGAGGAGGTCTACCGGCAGACGGAGATTCCGCTCCCGGCAGGGTCGGTCCTGGCCCTGTACACGGATGGGCTCGTGCAATCCCGGACCGTGGATCCGGGCACAGGGACACGGATGCTCTGCGATGCGCTGTCCCAGGCCCACGGCCAGCGCCTTGAGGACCTGGCCGACCGGCTGATGGACGTCGCGGGTGAAGCCGAGGAGCACGAAGACGACATCGCCCTGCTTCTCGTCCGCTTCCACGGTGCACCCGCCGACACGCTCCGCCGCGTCAGCCGCATGTTCGTCCAGCGACACGACCTGCAGGGTGTCGGCCAAGTGCGCCGTTTCCTAGAGGAACAGTTGCGCCGCTGGGGCCGGGACGAGATGTGCTACGACGTCAAGCTCATGACGACCGAACTCGTCACCAACGCCCTCCTCCACGCCGACAGCGACGTGGACGTGAGGCTGTTGGAGTCCCCGAACCACATCAGGGTGGAGGTGCGGGACTCCGACCCGCGGCCACCCGTGCCCGCTCCCATCACTGTCTCCGGCACGGGCGATGCCGACACCGAGCACGGCCGAGGCCTGATCATCGTGGAGACCCTGGCCTCCGCATGGGGCAACTCACCCAGCGGACGGGGAAAGTCCGTGTGGTTCGAAACGGCTGCCGCGAGCACCACGCCGTCGCGCTGACAGCCTGCACGGGTGATGCCGGGGACAGCCCATGCCCCTCAGTCGGTCTGCCGGCACCCGCGACGACGTTCGCTCAGGGCGCCGACGGGCAGAGCGCCATCGGCGTCCCAAGCAAGGACATCGCTGCCTCAGCCGGAGGTGTATGCCTGTAGACCGGCGTGGACATCGTCGAAGTTCATCACCGGGGTGAACTCGATCTTGGCGCCAAGCTCCTGGAAGAGCGGCTCCGCGATGGTCGGGATCCGGGTCATCTCCTGAAGCTCGAAGACGATGAACCCCGTGCGCATCCCGTCCTTGGTCCCGAAGTACACCGCCTCCGCGTTCAGCGGTTCCACGACCGATTGCAGGATCGCGGCCAGCTTCTGGTCCTTGATCGCCTTGTTCGCCTTGTCGGTGTCCATCTGAACAGTCAGCAGTACCCTCATAAGCACTCCACCTCGATACCTGGGCAGTGGTCTCGCGGATGCGTTCCGCATCCACGGCATGCAGCGGTACGTCAAGGTTCGTCGCGCCTGTGCAAGCCCGCATCCGCACAAGACCAAAAGAGTCGGGCGGCGCATCTGCTCCACGGTGTGCGGCGATGGTGGACGGGCTGACCTTCGCCGCGGGGGGGAGGGGCGTTTCTGGTCGCGTTGACGTCAGCTGTACGTGTCAGCGGTCGATGTCAGAAGGCCCCGGGAATTCACCGGATCCCAAGGGGCTTCTGAACTGCGCGCACTCGGCAGGAGTCGAACCTGCAACCTTCTGATCCGTAGCTCTGTGGAGTTCGGTCAACCAGAGCCGAAGAGGCTGCCATTCGGCCCCTCAGGGCGGTTGTCGGTCGTAGTCGACTGCTGCGGTTGCAGGGCGGCAGCAAGGTTGTTGCGGCTGGCCAGGGTGTCGGGGTGGGCATCGCCCAGGACCTGCTCACGAAGGGCGAGGGTGACCTCCAGCAGGGGGATGGCCCGCCCCAGGTCCCCCACCGCGTAGTAAGCGTGGGCGAGGTTGTTGCGGCTGGCCAGGGTGTCGGGGTGGGCATCGCCCAAGACCTGCTCGCACTGGGCGAGAGTGGCCTCGTACAGAGGGATAGCCCGCCCCAGGTCCCCCACCGCGTAGAAGGCACCGGCGAGATTGTTGCGGCTCAACAAGGTATCGGGGTGGGCATCGCCCAAGACCTGCTCGCACTGGGCGAGAGTGGCCTCGTACAGAGGGATAGCCCGCCCCAGGTCCCCCACCGCGTAGAAGGCACCGGCGAGATTGTTGCGGCTCAACAAGGTATCGGGGTGGGCATCGCCCAAGACCTGCTCACGAAGGGCGAGGGTGACCTCCAGCAGGGGGATGGCCCGCCCCAGGTCCCCCACCGCGTAGTAAGCGTGGGCGAGGTTGTTGCGGCTCAACAAGGTGCTCGGGTGGATGACGCCCAGGACCTGCTTACGCTGGGCGAGGGTGGCCTCGTACAGAGGGATGGCCCGCCCCAGGTCCCCCGCCGATTCGTAGGCGCCGGCGAGGTTGTTGCGGCTGGCCAGGGTGGAGGGGTGGGTCTCGCCCAGGACCTGCTCGTACTGGGCGAGGGTGGCCTCGTACAGAGGGATGGCCCGCCCCAGGTCCCCCGCTGCTTGGTAGGCGTGGGCGAGGTTGTTGCGGCTGGCCAGGGTGGAGGGGTGGGTCTCGCCCAGGACCTGCTCGTACTGGGCGAGGGTGGCCTCGTACAGAGGGATGGTGCGGGCGGTGTGGCCTTGGCGGTGGAGGCGGTTGGCAGTGGTGGTGTACGCGTCGGTGAGGGAGGCGTTGTGGTGTCCGGGTGGAGCTGTGGCGGCGAGGGTGACGAGGTGCGGGGTGAGGGTGTCCCACTGGCTGTCAGGGGGACTGTCCTGGCCTGGGGGCGGGGTGAGGCTGTGGAGGACTGCTTGTTCGGCGCTGTCGCGTCCTCGGAGGTGCCGGGGTCGCTGCGGGGTGTCGCTGGTTCGGGGCGCGCGGAGGACGGTTTGGACCAGGCGGTGGATGCTGAGGGTGGTGTCGGTGGTGGTGATCATGCTGTAGGCGGCCAGGGTGCCGAGGGCTTCCGCGATGTCGTCCGGGTCGGTGCCGGGCGGGGTGAGCAGGGTGTGGGGGATGTCGTCGGGGGCGAGCCAGGCGGCGGTGTGCAGCACCTGGACGGCCAGCGGATCGGCTTGCTCCAGGACGTGGAGGGTGACGTTCCAGACGCGGGCGAGGGTGCGTTCGGCGTCCAGGCCGTGGGCGGTCCTGTCGAGTTTGCTGCCCAGACGCCGGCGATAGGCGTCGAGGCTGATGCCACGGTTCTGGGCGAGGTAGGCGCCGGCCTGCTTGATCGCCAGCGGAAGGTGTCCCAGGTCAGCGGCCAGCGCATCGGCAGCGGCCCGCTGACGCGCAGTGGGGGTGGCGTCCTTGAAGACGAGACGGCACAACAGGGTGGTGGCGTCGTCCGGGCGGAGGGTGCCCAGGGCCAGGGTGGGGGCGGTGTCGGGCCAGCCGAGGGCGCGGCGGCTGGTGGCCAGGTGGTGCCCCTGGTGCAGTGCCCCGGTATAGGGGCCGATGTCGTCGGGGTCCTCGACGTTGTCGTAGATGAGCAGCCAGCCCGGATGCCAGGCCAGCCACTGCCGCGCCCACGCCACCTGCGCTCCGCGCCCGGCCGTTGCGGCCCAGCCGGGAACCAGAGTCTGGGTCAGGCCGGCCAGGGATGACTCGATCTCGTCGGGAGAAGCGGCGTTGATCCACCAGATCAGCGTGTAGTCGCCACGGTGACAGTGGGCGTAGTGCAGGGCGAGCGTGCTCTTGCCGATCCCACCCAGCCCGTGCACGGTCCCGCTCTGCGTGATCGCCCCCTCACACTGACCGGCCAGGGCGCGCCGCAGCCAAGCCAGTTCGTCCTGACGCCCCAGGCACAGGGGCGACGGCGGCAGGTTCGACGTACCCGGCGCCGCAGCGACGGTCTCCGCCGCCTGCAACACCTCAGCCGGCAGCACAACATCACCCGTGAAGGCGTTGCCGATGTGCTGGGCGGCGATCGAGCGATCCCCCCTCGCCTCGATCCGCGGCCCGGCCGCGGCCCCGTCCGTGCTCACGACCGCGGCAGGGTGTGACCGTCACCAGAGATAGCGGTCCCGATCTGCTGCGCGGCGATCGACCGCTCGCCAGAAGCCGTGACGCTGACCGCGCCTGCGGCCGGGGCAGGCAACAGGGCCGACAGTTCCTCCCGCAGCACGGGATCCTCCTGCAACGCACGCCTCAGCAACCGGCCCAGCACAGCCGCGGAGTAGACATCGTCCCGCTCGTCGACAGCCTCACCCACCACCCGCTCCAACTCCGTCCGGCCCGCCTCGTCCCCGCGCCGCCAGAGCAGTTGCAGGATCCGCTGCCCCAGACCGACCGTCGCCTCGGCAGCAGCATCCTGCGCCCGGGTCAGCACGGCCGCCCCGTACGCGCCCACCGCGGCTGTCACCGCCGGGCCCGCCTGCCCGACCAACTGCACGATCTCAGCACCCACTTGATCCCCCCGACCTACATGGCTCCGAAAGAACACCAGAGTAGAAACACCACCCGCCTTGAAGCCAAAACACCCGAACCACCCACGACGGTTCCCCGCCATGCTCCAGGCGCCTCCCCCTGACGCCATCAGCCTGGGAAGCTCGGGCCTCTGGCGGCAGTTGCTGTGCCGTCCTGCAGCGGAACGCCCGGGTCAGGGGGGCGGGCTCGCGGGTGAGGGCGGCTGGCCGTGCGGCTGAACCCGAGAGACGCGGCCGAACGTGTTCACTGCGGCCCTCCTGACCTCGCCAAAAGCAAGCAGTACGACCGAACCCGCCCCGCCTGCTCCGACGAGCCGCATATGGCCCATCAGGCCCTCTCGTCACCGTGGCAATGCGAGGGCCCCAACGAGTTATTCTCCGGGTCGTCGAGGAGTTGGCCTGGCAGATCGCCGAAGCCCTGGCGAGGCCGGTTCCTTACTTCCGCACGTGACGACAACGTCGGCGGACGCAGCGACTCATCGAGACCACGGCGACCCACACCCCGAAGCACCGCGGCCGTCATGGGCCAACCGGACCGAACTCCTACTGCAACTAACGGCCCGGAGGGCCACTGACCGGAAAGAGCCCTCAATCCGTTTCCCTACGATAACACTGGGGAGATTTACCAGAGGAGTGGAACTTGGGTAGATCATCGCGGAAAAAGAAGATCCGCCGTTGCGCTGCACCGCGAATTTCATTAGCGGCACCCTTTGAAATGATCAAGCAGAAATTCTCAATCAAAGGACTATGGTTCTCCGATCGACTCAACCGAAGCGATCCCTCGTACTGACCCGGTTGAAAGGTCCAATTGTCCGCCCAGAATGCGAGTGTGGGCTGCTGAGGTTTGTCCTGACTGACAACAAACGGTGCAGGGTCGCTGGTCCAGCGATAATTGACCTCATCTGAGGAGAAATCGTATACGTACGTTCCGGTTTCATGCCAGTAGAAGATCGGCTTCTTTAGAGATGAAATCGAGCCGACCGGAGTCAGCTGCAGATGCGCATCGCGAATTACCTCGACATCCTGAGTCTTGAACCTGGTGGACACCGTCGGCTGAATCTGGAAAACGACTCCGTTGTCTACCGGTCCGGTGCGCAACAGATGAGGAAGTGTCACATCGATTTTTGGCTTCTTTTGAAGTTCGGCGAAATTGTAAATCGAGAAAGCGAGCGCAACAACGGCAGCTAGAGTGGCGGACCACTTGTGCACACTCTCAAAACTCATTCTTCGAGAACCCGTTGCCCCCTCATCTGTGCCGTTCACACCTCCATTCTCTACTGAGCTCAGGGCCATTGCTCTGTTGCGTTACTCCGTCTGGCCCAGTGCAGTAATCCCGGGGTTTATGCGTTCTCAGTGGCGAGATGAGTCGAACGCCTGTGGAGCGACGCTGTTTGCGGTTCGCCCGGTTGGCAGACCTGAAGTTTCCCCGTGGTGCGGTCCTGGACACTCTTCTTCTACGCTGCGAGTGCTTGGTCGTTCTGGAGCCGCTAGCGTGTCTCGTTGGCTTGAAGCGGCCCGCGACCCGTGGATCGTTGCCGTTCCAGCACGCCCAGAATCTGCTGATAGTCCAGCGCCAGAACCGTCACCGGCAAACCTTCCTGCCAGGGCGGCACGGTCGAGCCCCGCACCGGCGCAAGCGACGGCGCCGCTTCCTCCTCCGCCTCAGCCGTGGTCACGGCAGTGGACTCGGCCGCAGAGACGGCCAGGGCCTCGAGTAGTTCCTCCCATGCGATCACCCGCCGGTCCAGCTCGATCTCCGCGGCCTCCAGCACCTCAGCCAACCGCGCAACTTCCTCCCGCAACCCCTCCACCCGCACGCGGACAGCCGCCTCTCGCTCCTCCAGCATTCCCAGCACCGACGCCACCGCGCACCCCTCGACCATGAAGCCGACACAAGACGTCGCGATCCCTCCCTCAACCCGAGCAAAACCATGCCTGACCAGCAGAAATCAAGGGATCACGTTCGGTTGAGATACGGCTTCTCACCGTGGTTCCCCGCTGTTCCCCGCTCGATCTGGTGCGGTTGTGGTGCGCTGGCATCCCAGCGCAATGGGTCGGGCCACCTGGACTCTTAGCGCATGATTTCGTGGATTGCGGCCACGATGTTGAACACCGCCGGCAAGACGAAGATGCCTCCGACGCCGATCCATACGCACCCCGCGGTTCGGTAGCCGCGGCTACGCGGCGGCGGTTGGATCAGCCGATCGCCCGCTCTCACCGTCTCGTTCGGAGCGACCAGGCTGCGCCCGGTGCGGCGTTGCCTCCGTCCCAGCCATATGAAGACGACCGCTGCCATCGCCGTGAAGGCGGCCAGCTGGAGATGTTGACTCGGTGAATCAGCGCCAGCAAGCGTCACGGCCATGCACGACACAAGACTTCTCCCCAAAGGATCACCGTGGGTGGATCACCTCACGACGGTTCAACCATGTCAAGCGAGTTGGGGCGCTTGCACGTTGCTCTCCACACGCTTTCCAACTGTGGGGGTGGTCCCGGGGGCCTCGGATGGGGGCGTTCACCTGCGTTCATGGGCGTTCGGCCGTGGGAGCGGCTACCGGCTTCGGTCTCGCTTGAACGGCCGTGAACGGTGCTGAATGAGACGGAAACTGAGACGGCTACGCGCGCCCCTACGGGCACGACAGGTCGTGGGGCAGGTCGCAGTCGTCATCGCGCACGTGCAGCCGGCGGAGGTCTTGGACCAGTGCGACGGGGTAGGGATGCATTGCCCACTTGGCGAGATAGCCGGCCTCGTCGTGCTCCTTGAGCACAGTGTGGGCCGCAGTCAAAACAGCGTGAGCGAACGTGGGACGCGGATGGGCCGACTGCCACATCACCGTGCCGTCGGAGTCCGGAAGGTCGGGGCTGACCGCGATGTCGGGGAACTCATAGATGGTCACGTTGATCACGTCATTCGTTTCGCGGAGCACCCAGCGAAGCTCTTGGGGCTCGGCGTCGAAGAAGAATCGGGCTGAACGCCGCTGCCCAAAGAGCTCGCCCGTGCCTGCTACGAGGTCTGCCAACGCGTCAGTGCAGTAACTGGCGATCACCGATGCCGCCTGAGAGCCATCAGCTAGGTGGCATCGTGCCCAACCGTGGCCCACCAGTTCCCACTTCAGCTGAAGGGCTCCCTCTGCCTCCTGAGTTCTCGACACGGGCCCAGGCTATCGGCAGCGATTGCCCATGGGTTTGGGAGGTTTGGATGCTGCGCCGACCTGCGGCGGACGGTGTTGGAGTACTGGCAGCACCGGGGCCAACCCCCGCTGTTCCCCGTGGTTCCCCGCACGATCTGGCACGCATTTGGCACAGCTTCCCGGGTGACGCTGGCTGACGCCAGGGCGTTGTCAGCGGCGAGCGCTGGCCTCTGGCGCGGTGGGCCGGATCGATGTCCCGTTGAGGGCACGGCGGTGATGAGGACGGGAAGTGAACGGTCCCGTTGGCCTCGGGGCTCCAGCCGTGTCAGCGCACTGTAACCCTCCCACAGCTTCTTGGTGGCGGAACCTCTTCGTCCCGAAGCAACTTGAGTAGGCACTCGCCCTTGGGCTGCTGTGCCGCTCACCTGCTGGGACGGTCCGCAGGCGTCCGCGCATGTCCGCAGCTGTCCGTCGGGTCACACAGGTGGACACGCAGCGCTCCTCGATGCGAACTACGGGCACGACGGTCGTTGCGGTTGCTGCACTTCGCTGCTGTACTGCAGGATCTCGGAGGGGTGGCTATGGAACGGCACTTGTTGAACACGGAGTTGAACGGGAGCGGCTGAATTCAGCCCACTTCATTACTGCTGTCCAAGGAGGACTTCTCGATGTGGGCCAGCATTATTGCCGTGGTCGGCACACTGCTTGGGGGAACTCTGACCGGATTGCTTCAGATCAAGAGCGCGCGCATCACTCAGAGCGCTGCCCGTGCTGACCAGCGGGAAGAGGCGCTGCGCAGGGCTCTGGGTGAATTGGTGGCCGCCCTAGGCGACCATCGGCGGGCCATGTGGCATCGCGAAGTCCTGCGCCTGAACGGTGCAACCGAGGAAGCCGTAGAGGCAGCCCGCACGGTCTCCCGTGCCACCCGCTCGGCTGTAACCGGCCCATTGGTCGCGGTATCCGTCCTTGAACGATCTCTTGCTGGTCCAGCTCGTCAGGCCGCCCTGGCCGCGTTCAACCTGCGGGACGCCACCGACCACACCACCCTGGCTGCCCACCGCGAGGCCGCCATCGCAGCGACTGACGAACTGGTCGCCGCAGCCAGCCGTGCCATGGCGTGAGATGGCGTCCCTTCTCGTGGTGTAGCCGATCAAGGTGGTGGAATCCCCAGGGCGTGGCCCGAACTTCCTTCGTCGGAGGTGCTCTATTGGGGCTCACCGAGCCGGAGCCGGTGGCGATCGCCAGGCGGCCCGCAGCGGCATGTACCGGACGGCTCCGAAGCGGAGCCGACGGACCGTGATCGGCTACCCACGACGAGGGACACAACCTGGCGTGACGTCCCGGACAGCCAGGTAACCCACGGCATCAAGCGATTCAAGTGACAGGTCGATCACGGGGTATCGCCGATGTCGCACGGGCCTTGCTGCGTCCTGCTCGGTCGTCTGCCGACATTCGGTACCCGCCGCTGTTGATGTCGGACAAGGAAGATCACTTAGGGGATGTTGAGGAGATCAACTCCGGCAGTGAGGGTGCGGTGAGGCCGTAGGCAACCTGTAGCCAGAGTGGTAGACGCCAGGGCGAGGAAGGCCCCGGACTCTCGCTGACCTGGGAGTTCCGGGACCTTAGCCCTGATCAACCTGGCGCCCCGGCAGGATTCGAACCTGCAACCTTCTGATCCGTAGGATCGGGCAGCTCGTTGGGCAGGGGCGCCGCCTTCCTCCGGGCTGATCGCTGGCGTTCGTGATCCCTGGCCTCTGTGTGCCATCGTTGCCGTCAGAGGGCGTTTGAAATAGGCGGATCGCCCTTTACGCCCTAGTAGGTTCCTCGCCAGGTGGGGGTGGTCGCGTCCGTTATGGGCTTGGTGAGGTTGTCGATCGAAGCGATGTGGATCATGACTTCGGAGCTGGCGGTGAGGGTCTCGTAGTCGCGGGCCAGACGGCGGTGCATCATGATCCAGCCGATACTCCGCTCGACCACCCAGCGCCTTTTCACGACGTGAAACCCACGGGTATTCGGGTTTCTGTTGACGACTTCGACATCGATTCCGAGGCGGGCACCGTGCTGGCGGTCAACGTCGGCTCGATCAGGGCCCATCGGGCGTCGGACAGGTCGCTGGGGTACGGCTTGCGCTCGCTCACGGCGTAGCGTGATCACGAGTGAGCCGGAGGGATCGGTTCCGCTGCCCATCAGGCGATTCCGTGGCATCGTCAAACCAGACGGACTTCCAGGTATAGAAGCGAACGAGACGGATGGCCAAGCCTCCGCCCTGGAGAAGGCCATTCGGCGCCTATAGGATGAAAGCCCTCAGAGCAGGGCAGGGACCAGAATCGCATATAGGGCCTAACCTGCATAAACGCCCTCTCAGAGGGCGTTTACATAGTTCTATTCTGGTAAATGGCTTTTATCACTGTCATGATTTGCGCTGCTTTAGCCAATATGTGGACTTCGTCGCCTCATGCTGTACAGGCCCCGCCGTCCGTTTCGCTCGCTTCTGCCACCGGGATTCCGTCTGATTTGAAGATGCACCAGAACCTCCCGATGTTCAGCGGAACAGTACCTTCCGGCCCTCTCGTGGCAACGCTACGGCGTGAGCGAGCCGAAGCCGTACCCCAGCGACCTGTCCGACGCCCGGTGGGCCTTGATCGAGCCGACCCTGACGGCATGGCGGAAAGCCCGGCTCGACCGCCGCCCCACGGGCCAACCGGCGAAAGTTGAACTCCGCGACGTGTTCAACGCGATTCTCTACGTGAACCGCACCGGCATCCCCTGGAAATACCTCCCGCACGACTTCCCCGGCCACGGCACCGTCTACTTCTACTACGCGGCCTGGCGTGACGAGGGAATCTTCGCCCAGCTCAATTACGACCTGACCGGACTCGCCCGCGTGAAGGAGGGTCGTAAGCCCGAACCAACGGCCTCTGTCATCGACACCCAGAGCGTCAAGACCTCCACCAACGTGCCCATGACCAGCCAGGGAACGGACGCCGCGAAGAAGATCGTGGGCCGGAAGCGAGGCATCCTCACCGACACGATCGGCCTGATCCTCGCCGTAACCGTCACCGCCGCGAGCCTCTCCGAGAACGCCCTGGGAATACGCCTCCTCGACCAGGCCAAAAGCACCTACCCAACCATCGCCAAGAGCTGGGTCGACACCGGCTTCAAGAAAGCCGTCGTCGAGCATGGCGCGAAACTCGGGATCGACGTCGAAGTCGTCGACAAAAACCCCGGAACCCGCGGATTTCATGTCCTGAAAAGACGCTGGGTAGTGGAGCGAAGTATCGGTTGGATCATGATGCACCGTCGGCTCGCCCGCGACTACGAGACTCTCGCCACCAGCTCCGAAGCCATGATCCACGTCGCGTCGATCGATAACCTTGCCAAGCGCATAACGGATGAAGCTACGCCAACCTGGCGAGGAACTTACTAGGGCATAAGCGGCAATCCTGCCACATCAAACGCCCTCTCAGTGTTTCCGTCAGACTGACGGCACCTTGGCCACCGCTACAGGCAACACCGATGCACCTCAGATCACCCTCAACAATGCCCTCGACGCCTTGTCGCGCTTGACCTGAACATGGTTGACTCCAATTACTTGATCAC